>SVPP01000028.1 GCA_015065765.1 Oscillospiraceae bacterium
CTCAAAACCCCTTGATTTTCGGGCGTTTTTGTGCTATAATAACGCCAATGTGTTAAACTCTCTCTCCAAAATTCAAGGAGAGAACTCACAATAGCGGAAGCATTTATGAGTTGTAAAACAACTACTGAAATATGGCGAGTTTGGGATAGTATTGTTCGATAACTTCCAAGTTACCGAACGGACTCGAAATCAGTTAGGGAGCAATCCCCCGCGAGTTCGAATCTCGCCATCTCCGCCACAATCGACAGGTTTAAGCAAAAGCCTGTCGATTTTACTTTTTACTCTTTAATTCCCACTACAAGGTTGCAGTTGTTTTCCTTCTATGGTATAATCAAAAAAGGCGGTGAGAACATGAATAACAGCCCTGATGTTGAAGTTCTGTTTGAATTCAACGAAATCAGAAAAAATCCTGCTGCAGATGGCTATCGTCCTCATCATCTGATAGCAGATAACTATTTAACAACCGGTGTTCATCACTACTATGATGTTCAAAACGTTCCACCTTGCGGTACAGCAAAAGGCACAATAACATTCATTACTCCCGAAGCTTATACGCACTGTCTGTGGATAGGTAAAAAAATCAGTATTCAAGAAGGTTCACGCATTGTGGGACATGCTACCATACTTAAAATTTTTAATCCTATTTTATCGTGTGAAATATGAGGTGAGATTATGTGTTATTTCCTTTACGGTGCCATCAATGACGAAATAAATGAAGCAGATTTTGAAAGAGCATCAAAAAACTTCTCTTATCATTTTAAAACAGGCAGAAAAGATGATGTAAACAACAGCGTAAAAAACTGTCTGAAAGATTACAGGATCACGCTCAATCACTGCGATTGCGACTCCCCTATCGGTTCCGGTGATGTAAGCAATAAAGAATTAAAAGATATTGAACAATTTCTTATAAACTTAAAATCCGTACGCGGAATCAAACATATCTTCTTGAGTAAAAACTGGATTCAGGAAATAAATACCAAAGAAGAAAACGTTCATATTGACGATATAGATATTAAAGATTTCTTGGCAAAAATCGAAAAAAACTGTCTGTACAAAATTGAAATGTATCCGAAATACTAAGAAGAAGTCCTCGCAAGCGAGGACTTTAATTTTTATATTTCCGCTAAGATTTCCTGTGCATTTGTATCAGGCTTTACCTTTGGCATAATTTTGGCGATATTGCCCGCTTCGTCGATTATGAATGTTGTTCTCACAACTCCCATGCTCACTTTTCCGTAAAGCTTCTTTTCCTGCCAGACACCGTATTTCTGTATTGCATCAAGCTCAGGGTCTGAAAGAAGGACAAAATCAAGCCCGTGTTTCTCAGAAAACTTCTGATGTGAGGACACACTGTCTTTACTTATTCCAATAACCTCAACATTCTTTTTCTTAAACTCCTTGTAAAGTCCTGCAAATGCACACGCCTGTCTTGTGCATCCGGGAGTGTTGTCCTTGGGGTAAAAATAGAGAACAACCTTTTTGCCGAGAAAATCAGAGAGAGAAACTTCTTTCTCTGATTTATCCTTTAATGTAAATTCAGGTGCTTTCATTCCGATTTCCAACATAATTCATGTCTCCGTTCTTTCAATATATTCTTCCGCAAAATGTACTGCAACAGCTCCGTCTGCAACAGCTGTCACAACCTGTCTCAGCGGCTTCGTTCTCACATCGCCTGCCGCAAAAACTCCCTCTGCACTTGTTTTTGTGCTTTCGTCAGCAACAACATAACCCGCTTTATCAATATCAACTTTACCTTTCAGAAAATCTGTCACCGGCTCTCTGCCGATGCTGACAAAAAGTGCATCAAGCTCTATTTCCTTTTCTTCTTGCGTATTTACATTTTTTATTATAACACCTGTCAGTCTGTCATCGGACAGAATTTCAGATACTGTATTATGCCACAAGAATTCCACATTCTCTGCTTTCAATAGCGGCTCATGATAAATCTTTTCTGCTCTGAGAGTATCTCTTCTGTGAATCACGTAAACCTTTTCAGCAAGACGTGACAGATAAAGTGCATCTGAAACGGCTGAGTTTCCGCCACCCACAACTGCAACTGTTTTTCCTTTATAGAATCTGCCGTCACAGTGAGCGCAGTAATGAACACCTTTTCCTGTCAGATCAATTTCCTTATCAAGCCCTAAATTGCGTGGATTTGCGCCTGTGGCGACGACAACGGTTTTACCGTAATACGTGCCGTTTGTTGTGTAAACTTTCTTTATTATATCAGAAAAGTCAACATCTGTCACTTCCGCATATTCTGTTTTTGTACCGAAACGCTCTGCTCCCGTCTGCATTTTCATACCGAGAGTAAAGCCGTCCACTCCCTCTTCAAACCCCGGGTAATTGTCAATAACATCTGTCAGTGCCATCTGACCGCCGGGTGACATTTTTTCAAGCAGAACTGTGTCAAGCCCCGCTCTTGATGCGTAGAGTGCGGCAGTATACCCTGCAGGGCCTCCGCCGAGAATTATCATATCAAAAATGTGTTCCATAGGAATCCTCCTCTGATTTTCTTGACATATGTGTAAATGAGAAGTAAAATAAAAGCAACTAAACTTGTTGGAGATGCAGAAAATGAAAATCACATCACTGCTTGAAAATACAGCCTCTTCCGAAAAAGTGAGAAACGAACACGGCTTGTCCCTTTATATTGAAACGGGAAAACATAAAATCCTTTTCGATATGGGACAGACTGATTTGTTTTATGAAAACGCTTTATCTCTGGGAATTGATCTGAAAAATGTGGATTTCGCCGTTTTATCTCACGGCCACTATGACCACGGAGGCGGACTTAAAAAGTTCCTTGAAATTAACAAAACTGCTCCGGTTTATATAAACGAATTTGCTTTTGAGCCACATTACAACGGCACTGAAAAATATATCGGTCTTGATGTGTCTCTCAAAGACAGTGACAGAATTGTTTTCACAGAAGATGAATTTTCAATTTCTGGAAACCTAAAGCTTTTCTCATGTAACAGGAAAGATAAGAAATATAACCTTGGCTCCTTCGGTCTAACATGCTTTGAAAACGGAGAATTTTTCCCCGATTCATTCAGACATGAACAGTATCTTCTTATTGAAGAGAGCGGGAAAAAACTTCTCATCAGCGGCTGCTCACACAAGGGAATACTTGACATCACCGATTGGTTTAAGCCTGATGTTCTTATCGGCGGTTTTCATTTTTCAAAGCTTCCCCTTGATGACACACTTATCTCTTACGCAAAAATTCTTGGTTCACATAAAACTCACTTTTACACTTGCCACTGCACAGGCGTTGAGCAATTCAATTTTATGAAAGAACATATGAAAAAGCTTTCATATTTATCCTGCGGTGACAGTATACTTATATAATGGGGTGAAATTATGTTTGAAAGCACATACCGCGAGGTTTTCCCCTTCTGGGATGAAATTTCAGATGAGGATAAAAATTACATATGCGGAAATTCTTCTTCCGTTCTTTTCAAAGCCGGCACGAACATTCACGATTCAAGCTCATGCTCCGGTGTAATTTATATCAGGACAGGCTCTCTCAGAGTTTACATTATGTCCGATGATGGCAAGGACATTACTCTTTACCGACTTCATCGCGGTGACATGTGTATGCTCTCTGCCTCCTGCGTTCTGAAAACAATCACCTTTGATGTTTTCGTTGACGCAGAAGAGGACAGCGAATGTTTTGTTATCAGCGGTCCTGCCTTCGCAGATGTTTCCGAAAAATATTCATCAATTAAAATCTTCGCTCTTGAAACTGCCGTAAGCCGTTTTTCAGATGTCATGTGGGTTATGGAGCAGATTCACTTCATGAGCATGGACAAACGCCTTGCAATCTTTCTCTATGAAGAAATCACAAGAATCGACACCGACATCGTAAGACTCACTCATGCCCTCATCGCAAAATACATGGGCTCGGCAAGAGAGGTTGTAACAAGAATGCTTAAATATTTCGCAAACGAGGGCATCGTAGAGCTTTCACGTAAAGGCGTTAAAATTCTCGATAAAGAAAAGCTGAAAGAATTAGCCTTCCAGTAATTCAAGAATTTTCTGTTCAGGAATTGCTCCCAGAGACTGATTTATAATCTTTCCCTCTTTAAGAACAAATAGTGCCGGTATGCTCGTTACACCGAACTGCATCGCTAAATCCTCTTCTTCATCAACATTGATTTTACCTACAAGGTACTGAGGATTTTCCTTTGCTATTTTATCAACAACAGGTGATAACATTCTGCAAGGTCCGCACCATGACGCATAGAAATCAAGAAGAACTGTTTTTTCACTTTTTAAAGCTTCGTCAAAATTATTTTTATTTATACTGATTGCTGACATTTCTGTCACATCCTTTCTTTAATTTACATCCTTAGTATATCCTTTTATATCACTTTTTTCTGTGACAAAGTCACACAAATTGTTGAAGAATATAAATTCACGTGATATAATGTTTCTATGTAAAAATCCGAAAAGGAGATGATATACCTGATGAGCAGAAAAATTATTGTTGCAGGCGGCGGTCACGGCGGTATTGCGACTGCTATGCGTCTTGCTCAGCACGGCTTTGATGTTACTGTTTTCGAAAGAAACAAGAGAGAAGACATGGGCTATGACTGGACAGATATTTTTGACAGAAAAGGCTTTACATGTCTGGGACTCCCTATGCCCGAAAAAGAGCTTTATAACTTAAAGCATGATATGACATTCTACAGCCCCTCAATGGACACTCCTCTTACTCAGAATGTACCTGAGGACCAGCTTGAAATCCAGATGGAAAGAAAAGATATCTACAACCATCTTATTCATCATGCTGAAAAAGCAGGAGTAAAATTTGTATGCGAATGCAACGTGGAAGGTCCTGTGATTATCGGCAACCGTATCGTAGGTATAAAAACCTCTATGGGCGAGCAAATCGGCGACCTTGTTATTGATGCCTGCGGTATGCACTCACCTGTAAGAATGAATCTCCCTCCTTATTTCGGAATTCAGAAAAAGCCCAAGGATTATGAGCAGTTCTTTGTTTACAGAGCCTTTTACAATAAGGTATGTGAGGTTGATGACGTTGACAAATACAAGGTTCTTTTGCTTCCGGAAGGAGGCGAAGGAATTTCATGGGTGGCTACGGAAGAAGACCACACAGACATTCTTATAGGCAGATTCCATCCCTTCACCCTTGAAGAGGCAAATGCTACAGTTGAAAGAATGAGAAAATCCAATCCGTCTATCGGAGCCGAAAAGGTCCGTGGCGGTCAGTTTGCTACTATACCGCTTCGTCAGCCTCTCGGAATAATGGTCGCTGACGGCTATGCCGCAATCGGAGACAGTGCTTTTATGACAGTCCCCGTTATCGGCTCAGGTATAGCAAACAGTCTGAAAGCTGCAAAAATTCTTGCTGATACTGTAATTGCTGATACTACCTGCGCTTACAGTGGCGAGGTTCTCTGGCAATATCAGAGAAAATTTTTCAAAGAGCTTGGCAACGGTCTTGCCCCCCTTGCTTGCGTCAAGATGATGCTTGCACGCTTCACGGGTGAAGACCTTGACTACGTTTTCAAAAACAAAATTCTCAATGCCGATGACATGACAATCGGCGCTGATTCTAACAGTCTCGTTTCAATGATGAAAGTCACAGACGCAACAGTCATTCCTACAAAGCTTTACGGTCTTGCAAAAAATAAAACAGTTTTAGTAAAAATCGCAAGACTTGGCTATGACCTTGCAAGAGCAGTTGCAATAACTGCAGCCATGCCGAAAACATATAACAGACAGGCAATTCTTAAATGGGTTAAAGAATATGATAAGCCCTTCATGTTCTGATAAATAAAAACATCACAGAAAAGAGGTAACTGTAATGAAAAAGATTATCGCATTTATTCTGGCACTTTCCTTTATGTTGGTTTTACCCGTAAGCACAAACGCACTTTCCCTTGATGACGGCATTGATGCCCTGAAAGAAGAATTCATTTTCGGCGAAGGTCCTGAAGAAAACGGATTCTCAATTGACTACAGATATTTTTCACCTGTAGGAGAAAATGACAAGACAAAATATCCTTTGGTTGTATGGCTTCATGGTCTCGGTGATGGCTCAAAAGATGGTGTTCAGGTGAACAAAAGCGAAATCGCTTTCTGGGCAAGTGACGAATTCCAATCTCGTTTTAAAAATTCAGGCGGTGCTTTCGTTATCGCTGCACGCTCACGCGAAGAAATCGGACATACATGGACAAATGAAATGGTTGAACCCCTTCGTGCAGCAATTGATGATTTTATCATCAATCACAAAGAAAATATTGATGTTAAAAGAATTTACATCGGCGGTTATTCAATGGGCGGTAAAATGACACTGAAAATGGCAGTAGCTTACCCTGAAATGTTCGCGGCAATTTTCCCCATCTGTCCTGCATGGTCACCTGACGCAGAAGCACTTGAGTACATAAAAAATACACCCGTATGGCTCACATCAAGCAAACGTGATCCCCTTGTAAACTTCTATTTCGCAGTAAATCCTGCATGGGAAAAGCTGAGAGAAATTTCCGAAATGCCTGAAAACTTAAGATTCTCACAATTGACTAAAGTCTGCTATGCAACAGGCGAAAAAACACCGAGCAGCCATCATGCATGGTTCAGCGTCAACTACGATATGTTCACAACAGAAAACACTGATTACCACTACATGACAACTATTGACGCCACAGGTGAAGAAATTACGCTCACCTATCCCGACGGCATGATTTCATGGCTTTCTTCTTTCAAATCTGATTATGACGGAAAGCCCATTGACGGCATGGGAAACCTTGACAACATTTCATCAACTGACAACATGATTGCACTCATGTCCCTTGCAGAATTCTTTGGAACACTTTTCGAAGCAATTATTTCAGTTTTCAGTTTCTGACTTTAATTTTCTCAAGTTATTTCAGCAAAGTCCCACTTTTGGGACTTTGTTTTTTTTGTTTTATTGAAAATATCCCCTCTTTCATATATAATAAAATCACAAACAACGTATTGTGTTTGTTTTCATTGTTTTCCTTTTACCCCCTTTCTTGTTGGTGAACACCAACACACTCTCTTTTTTGAAAGCATCCTGTCCCCACAACAGGGTGCTTTCGTTTTATGCTTGAAGTGAAAGGAAAAACATGGTATAATACTTCATATTGTTTTTTGGAGAGATTTAAATGACCGTACTTATGTTTATTTTTGCAGTATTTGCAATTCTGGGCGCTGTTGACAGAATCATCGGCAATCGTTTCGGAATCGGCAAGGAGTTTGAAAAAGGAATTATGGCAACAGGCTCCCTTGCTCTTTCCATGGTGGGTATGATTTGTATTGCGCCTGCTTTCACAAAAATTCTTGTTCCAGTTATAACTCCTGTGGCAAACTTTTTTCACTTTGACCCCTCAGTTATAATCGGCTCAATTCTTGCAAATGACCTTGGCGGTGCAAGCCTTGCAGAAAGTCTTGCAAACGATTCCCTCGTAGGCGGTTTCAACGGACTTATTGTAGCTTCCATGCTCGGTGCTACAATCTCCTTCACAATACCCGTTGCACTTCGTTCAATAAAAAAAGAACTTCACAAGGAAGTTCTTCTCGGCATTCTCTGCGGTATTGGCACGATTCCCATTGGATGTATTGCATCGGGACTTATGATTGGTATTCCCTTCGGTCAGCTTATGCTGAATTTAGCTCCTGTTATTGTAATTGCCGTTATCGTGTGTCTCGGAATTGCTAAAGCGCCTGACCTTTCAGTTAAAATTTTCAAAATCCTCGGTCATCTCATTGTATGCCTTGTGACTGTAGGTCTGGTGGGCGGAATTTTTGAATCTCTCACAGGTAAAACTCTTATCCCCGGCATGACAAATATTCTCGAGGGCTTTGAGATAGTTGCAAATATCGGAATAATCCTTGCAGGCGTTTTCCCTCTTATTTTTGTTGTTTCAAAGGTTCTGGGCAAAGTTTTTGCAAAGCTCGGCAGTGTTCTTAAAATCAATGATGTTTCTGTCATGGGATTTATTTCTTCCCTTGCAAACAGCATTCCCACATTCGAAATGGCGGAGAAAATGGATAAAAAGGGTATTATCATGAACATGGCATTTGTTGTTTCAGGCTCATTCGTTTTCGGTGACCATCTTGCATTTACCATGGCTTTTGACAAATCTTTTGTAGGAGCTATGATTCTGGGCAAGCTGATTTCTGCAGTATGTGCAGCAGTTGTTGCGGCGTTTGTTTACAAAATAAACTATGAGAAAAAAGTCAATCGTTAACATCATTAAAACGGCAGGAGCAAGCCCCTGCCCTACAATCCCTTTCGTTTTAACACGACGGGGATTTTTTCTGTCTTTTTTCCATTCGTTTCCAGCTGACAAAACCGTACATATCATTGATGAAAAAAGTTACAAAACAAGCAACCATGGAAAGTGAGCTTATATCTTCCTTTACGGCAATTATCCACAGACAAACAAGAACCAAATCGTTCATGGCATAACCCAGTGCAAAATATGGACTTCTCAGTGCTGTAAGATATGCGGCAAGAAAGCTTGTTGTAACAGAAACAGTACTCACAAGAAGGCTTGCGTTTCCGAGTGCTTTCAGAATAAAATAAAAAGCTACAGTTACAAGAACAGTGAAAATGAGCATGGGCACAACCTGCTTTTTACTGAGTTTACTGATTTCCACCTCTGCTGTCTCTTTATAAGGATGTCTGAGCCATGAAACAAGAGCCACAACTGCCATAGGCACTGTCATTCCCAGATACGTTATCATCTCTCCGTAATACCGGAAATGATATGAAATATATCCGTAAAACAAAGCAAAAACAATTATCAGAATCTGTCCTATCGAATGACCTTTGGCAAGAAATATAAGTGCTGTGACACCGATAAGTGATGCGATGAGAGTCAGATAATCTTCGCTCTTAAAGATAAAAAATGTACTAAGAACAACAGCTACTGATGAGAGCCACAAGATCTTTTCAAACTTTGTCAGAGATTTTACCGATTGGATAATGTTCATTTTAACACCTCAAAAAAAATAAGCACCCGCTTCACATCTTCAAAGACCTAACGATGTGAACGAATGCAAAAATGCAACTACCCGGTGGCAGTAAATATTTATTTTTTATTATTCTATCATCATATCCTGAAAAAGTCAACATTCATGTTGAAGTTAAAAAATTATTATGATATAATTTTTTCAGAAGGAGTTGGTAAATCATGACTAAAAAACTTTTATCAATTTTGCTTGTAATCTCACTTCTCCTCAGCTTTGCAGTTTTTGCAAATGCTGAAGAAAAAGCAAGCACAAGTCTTTACACAATTTATGCTGACGATATGCTTTTTCAGCAGAATAAGGAAGCTATTCTTGCCGGCACAGGTAAATCAGGTGACAAAATTACCGCTGAGCTTTACCTTGGCAAAAAGCTTGTAACCTCAGGTGAATGCATAGTAGGCACTGACGGAAAATTTGCAGTGTCCTTCAAAGCCCCCAAAGGCTCTTACACGCAGTATGTAATTATGATTAAAGAAAACGATGAAATTATCAGAACTCTTAAAAATATCGTTTTCGGTGAGTTGTGGCTTGCCTCAGGACAGAGCAATATGATGTTCCCCCTCGCTCAATCAATAACAGGTACTGAAATGTGGCAGAATCAACAGAAGCTTTCTCCATATCTCAGAGTTCTCCTCGTTCCCGGTTATCCTGAATACAAGGGTGAAAACTCCCTTACCCGCCTTCCCCTCGAAGCACAGGATGATATTACTGATGCCACATGGGTTACAGGAGAAAACATGAATGTTTACAATGTCAGTGCGGTTGCTTACTTTTTCGCAGAACAACTGATGAAGAAGCTTGATATGCCTGTAGGTATTCTCAATTCTTCTCTTGGTGGCTCATCAATCGCTTCTTGGCTCAGCCGTGAAACATGCGAAAGTGACACTGACCTTACGGCATATCTTGCAGACAGAGAGCAGTATGTTCCCGCTTCAAAGTGGAAAGAAAACGGTCAGGATGTTTACACTGATGTTACTGCAAACTACAATCAGAAAATTCATCCTCTTAAACATTTCCGCCCCACAGGTATGCTCTGGTATCAGGGCGAAACTGATATCTCATGGACACATGAAATTTACGGCAGAGCATTTACTCTCATGCAGAAATCTTACAGTAAGCTTTTCGGCTTTGAGAACGAAATGATGCCCGTAATTTACACTCAGCTTGCTCCCTACAATTACGGAGATGACACAATTCTCCCCGCAAGAAATTACTATTACACAAAAATGCAGCAGGAGTTTCCGACCTCCCGTGCAGTAATTTCAATCCATGATTTACCGCTGACTTACATCATGGCCTCAGGTGTTATTCATCCCCAGTGCAAAGAGGATGTGGGACAAAGAATGTTCTTTGCCGCCGAAGGTCTTGTTTACGGCAAGAAACAAACATATA
The DNA here is from genome assembly GCA_015065765.1 of Oscillospiraceae bacterium. GTDB lineage: Bacteria > Bacillota > Clostridia > Oscillospirales > Acutalibacteraceae > SIG575. Next base: position 10,423 of record SVPP01000028.1, read on the forward strand.
CTGTTTCAACAATTAAAAGCACAGAAATCCGGGACGGAAGTATTTATGTTACCTTTGAAAACATCGGTGACGGCATTATCGCAAAGGGTGAAAAAATAAAAGGCTTCGCAATCTGTGACGAAAAAGGAATTTATGTTCAGGCTGATGCGGAAATCATTTCAGAAAATACCGTAAGAATTTACGCAGACTGCATTGAAAATCCCAAATCGGCAAGCTACGGTTACTGTCCCTCTAACATGCGTTCAAACCTTTATGCCACGGAAAACGGAAAGCTTGCACTTCCGATAGGTCCCTTTGTAACAGACGGAAATTACATGACAAGAGCGTGGCGTGACCAGCCTTGGATGGACTGTGATGAAGAAAAAGCATGGTTCAACAATGCAGACCCCTACAGTGGCTTTTATAACACATGGGAAAGCGAAAACGCATCTCTCACATTTAACGGCTCTTATATGAACGTAAAAGGTCAGAATAAATTTACAGTCAGTCCTGCAATCGCGCGTGAAGCGGACGGCGAAACAGCTTACCAGTATGATATGCAGAAAGATTTGTCCGATTACGGAACGCTTGTTTTCTCTGTGCGGAACAATGGTGAAAAAGATGTCACCTTAGAAAAGGTCAAGCTCTACAGAGAAACCTTCATGTGGTATTCACCTGAAGTAAACAGCTCGGTCATTATCCCCGCTGACGGAGAGTGGCATAAAATCACACTTGATCTTAACACACTTTACCTTAACGGAAACGAGTGCGGAATAATCAGTCCCAACAACATGATAACATATTTATTGGGAGCTGATTTCTGCTTTACAAGCGATGGCGAAGCTGACATTGACCTTGATAATTTCCGTTTTGCTCCCGAAGAAGAGAATACCTCCTTCCGCTTTGAGGCAAAGCTCTCAGATGCAGAGAATCTCTGGGAATTTATCTGTGCACTGTTTGTAAGCATTTTAGGAATATTCTTCTGACAGACACCGAACACCGTGGAAATTTTAATTTCTGCGGTGTTGATTTTTGCCCCCGGAAAGTGATATAATTTTCTTACACTATCCCAAGGAGAAATACACATGACAGACAAAGAAATAAGAGAAATCAGGAGACGCTTCCGTCCCGATAAAAACAATATTATCAGCCTTAAAGGGTGCATAGTCAACTCAGAAAAAACTATCATTTCACAATTCAGCCAGTCAATTGCACAGTCTGCAGGCGGCGAGAGCGAAAAGCTTTTATCCGTTATGAGAAAATCACTTTCAGGCTCTGCAGGAATCAATCTCCATGACCTTGAATACAGTGCAAGAGAAGCTATGGAAAGCGAGCAGCACAAAATGCTTCTTGCACTGAGAGATTCTCAGCTTAAGGACGATGAGCTTCTCAACAGCTTTTATGAAACGGTTATTCAGAGCGTTTCTTTTGAAGGCAATTTTGCAATTTTACTCGTTCACGATACATACGATGTTTTTTACTACACTGAGGACGGAGAAAAAGAAGAGGAAGCTTCAACACAGTTTTCTTACATCGTGTGCAGCATCTGCCCTGTAAAAGAGCTTAAGGCAGGTCTTTACTTCCGTGAGTATGACGGCTCATTCAGGGAATTTGACAACTATTCTGTACTTTCAAACCCCGATTTAGGCTTCATGTTCCCCACCTTTGATGACAGAGCAACAAACATTTACAATGTTCTTTTTTACACACGTGATTCGTCAGACGTGCATCCCGCTTTTGTAGAAAATATTTTCGGCGTTGATGTGCCTGTTTCCTCTCAGGAAAAGAAAGATAACTTAGGTAGCTGTCTTAAAGAAACACTTGAAGATGAATGTGACTTCGAGGTTATGAAAACAGTACACGACCATGTTTCGGTTATGGTGCAGGAGCATAAGCTGGCAAAGGTTGAAGAGCCTCTTCTCCTTTCAAAGGAAACTTTCAGAGAAGTTCTTGAAACATGCGGTGTTGACGAGGAAAGAGTAGTAAGCTTTGAAGACAAGTTCGATGAACAATTCGGTGAAGATGCTGAAATTCCGCCGAAAGCCGTTGTAAACCTGAAAAAATTTGAGCTTATTACCCCCGATGTGCAGATCAAAGTAAACCCCGAAAGAACAGACCTTGTTTCTACACAGGTTATTGACGGAGTAAGATATATAATGATAAAAGCCAATACAGGCGTTGAAGTTAACGGGGTTAATATTGATATAAAATAAGCAAAAAAGAGATGATGTACATGAAAATTAAAAGCCCTGCGAATAAAATCATCTTCACTTGTCTGTATCTCGCCCTGCTTTTTGTTCTTTACAAATTGGGGGCGAGCTGCATATTTCTGCGTTTTCTTCACTTCCCCTGCCCCGGTTGCGGAATGACAAGAGCGCTCCTTTCTGTCTTTAAATTTGATTTTGTCAGTGCTTTTCATTATCACGCAATGTTCTGGTCCATGCCTCTTTTGTATCTGTATTTTCTCTTTGACGGAAACCTTTTCAGAAACAAGAAGGTAAATAAAACCGTTTTCATTCTGATAGTTGTAGGTTTTGGAATCAATTGGGTTTATAATTTGTTAAAATTTTATTGACATAAATCGACATTAATGCTATAATCGAACTGTAAAAATTATCACTTCAGGAGGGTGATTTTATGTATTGTAAAAATTGTGGAGAAATGATGAATGACAATCAGGCTATCTGCGTAAAATGTGGCGTTAAAACAGGTGAAGGCTCAAACTTCTGCCAGAACTGCGGTAATCCCATGAATCCGGGCGCAGATATTTGTCTTGCTTGCGGTGTTGCACAGAAAAAAGCTGGTAACCTTGCAGGTCATGATAAAATCACAATGGCTCTTCTTTGCTTCTTCCTCGGTGGAATCGGTGTTCACAACTTTATGATGGGCGAATCAAAGAAAGGTATTTTCAAGATTGTTATGTCGCTTTGCTTCGGCATCGGTGCTATTCTTGCTCTCATTGATTTTGTAAGAATCCTTACTGATAAATACGAAATCAATCCCGACAAACTTTTCTAAGAAACACACTTTAAAGACCATGCTCAAAAGGGCATGGTCTTTAATAATTTTTAATTGTAAACAAAGTATTTATAATATTGCATTTTAAGACTTTTATGTTATAATTTGATTGTAAAATAAAAGCAAAAAGGAGATGTTAAAATTGAATAAGATGAAAAAATTCCTTTCTGTAATTCTTGCTGTCATGATGACTCTTTCCATGGCATCAGTTGCAGTAAGTGCAGAAGAGGCAGAAATCACATGTGAACACGAATACGGCAAATGGATTATCAGCCAGGACGAAACATGCACTGAGGACGGAATCAAATACAGAGAATGTACAAAATGCGATTCATCTGTAAAAGGTCACATTGAAACAGGCTTTGTCAAGGCTCTCGGTCATTCATTCGGTGAAGGTGTTGTGACTGAGCCCACATGCGGTGGTGTTGGCTACACTTCCTATACATGCGAAAATTGTGGCGAAGTGAAAACTGATAACGAAGTTCCCGCACTCCAGCATACATATGGTGAATGGACAGAAACACTTGCTCCCACATGTACAGAAGCAGGCTTAAAAGAAAAGGTTTGCTCTGTCTGCCACGACACGGCAGAAGGTCACGTTCTCACAGAAGCACTCCCCGCTCTCGGTCACGCTTACGAAACTGAAGTTATTGCTCCCACATACGAAAAAGGTGGCCACACTCTCCACACTTGCTCAGTATGCGGCGATAACTACAAGGATTCTTTCACAGCTGCACTTGACGGCAGAGTTGAAGCAGTTGAACTTGGCGAAAAGCTTGTTATCAAATACGGCGAAATCGGTCAGCTCTCCCCTGTAGTTGCAATGGGCGGCACTGTTACATACACAGTTGCATATGCATCAGCCGCTGAAAACGTTGCAACAGTTGACGAAAACGGTAATGTTACAGGCAAAGGCATGGGCAATACAGTTATCACATGCACAGTAACAGACCAGTACGGCAATACAGTTACTGACACAGTTGATGTTCAGGTTAAATTCTCACTTGCTAACTGGTTCCAGATTCTCCGTCAGGTAATTCAGGCTGCAATTGATATCGTAATCGGCGGTCTTGACTTCGGTCCTATCAAAGACCTTATCGGTGGCAACAAATAATCAAAACAAAGTTGAAGGCAGAGGAAATCCTCTGCCTTTTATTTTTTTCTGTATCTGTACATCGCAATAAGAGATGAGATAATGCCTGCTATCTGTGCGAAAATTGCTGTAGAGCCGAGAACTGCGTGATAGACTGTCCAGCAGGTCATATTGCCCAGAAGAAAAAGTCGGATATTCTGTTCCTTTTTCTGGAACATTGCCAGCATATACAGAATTGCCGCCGCAATTGACAATATATCAATGGGTGATTTGAATGTAATAACACCCGCCGTAACGTAGAGAACAAAAAATATTATCTGCTCTGCAAGATGAACATCCGTCCCCTTTTTATCATGCCACAGAGATACAAAGAGCTGAAAAACGGCAACAACACATATTATTGCCCCAGAGCCTGCACCGCCCAGCAAATAAATATTAAGCGCCGACAGAAGATTTACTACAATCGACAAAATAAACATATGCTTTTTGTTTTTCAATTGCAGATTGACTATCGCACCGATTGTCACTAATATTCCTACGATTTGTCCGATATAATACGCCATAATTTCACCCTTTAATTTTTTTCATGCGATATTATATCACATAAAAACAAAAAAAGCCACTCTGCTGAGTGACTTTTTTCAAAGTTAAAGATTGATATAATCAAGAAGTGTCATTGCTGCTTCCCCTCTTGTAACTGACTGAGTGGGAACGGGAAGTGCATGTTCAAACACGAAGAATATCGCTTTGATGATTGAACCAAAGCTTGCATCTTCTGCAATTGCTGCGTGGAAAAGCGTGATTGCAAGTCTCATTTCTGTAAGCTGTTCGTCAGGATGGAAGTTTCCGTTCACATCAAGTGAAAGAATGCCTTCATCAAGTGCCCATATAATTGCATTCTTCGCATCATCATCTTCTGCCACATCGGCAATTTCTTTAGTTGATGTCACCTCAGGTTTATCTGCAATTGCATAAAGAGCTTCTGCCAGCTGTGACTTTGTAAATGCACCATCAGGGCTGAAACGAGTAGCACCTGTGCCGTCCATAATGCCGTTTTCATACATATAAGCTACAGCCTGATAATATGTAGCACCATGCTTCACATCAGCGTAAGGAAATCTTGCATCAGGAAGTGCTTCGAGGATTTTGTCTGCAATAAATCTGTGACCTGCAACATTGGGATGTGTTTCATCACATGTTGTACCTGTTACATCAACAAATGTGTAACCATATTTTTCTGCACCCTTCTTCATAGGACCATTTGCAAAATCAACGATTGCCTGTGCAATGTTAAGTTTGATAAGAGCTTTTTCGTTTTTAGCTACGTCTTCCTCAGTTTTCACACCTGTATCAAACATACCGATAACAAGAAGTGTAACATCCGGATTAAGTCTGTAGATATCCTCAATCATGGGGTCCCAGTTGTTGAAAAGTGAACTGATGCCATAATCAAGAGCCTCAGGAAGAGCTGAGATAACATTTGGAAGTACACCCATTGTGTCTGCAAGGTCAAGGAAATCGTCAAGAGCATCATTCTCAACACCTTTTTCAGCAAGAAGAGCTTTTGCCTTATTGACGAAATCAGTGAGAAGTCCGTCCTCTTCCATAATATCAGCAATTACCCAGCCAAGATATGCACCGAAATCGTTACCGCCGATGCCGAGGGTGATAAGTCCAGCATTTGCAATTGACTCGCGGAAATAAGGAGCCATAGCCTCGATTTCCTCATTGGGAGTGTGTGAGCCGTGGAAAAGATATCCGTCTTCTACAGGGAAATCATCCTCAAGAAGATGACGAAGTTCAAGTGTTCTGAAGCCGGGACAAGCAAGAGGGATAAAATCCACGCCAAGATCATCTGCAACAAAATCCGAGTAAGAATTTTCAACCCTTGTAAACTCACTGAAAACATACTCAAGGTCATTGTAACCGCTGGCTACACTGTCGCCGAGAAGAACATAAGTGCCGTAGTCAAAATATTCTTTTCCGTCGTCCTGAGCAAAGCATACTGAAAAACTTGCAACCAACGCAAGAGAAAGAACAAATGCTACGATTTTTTTCATTGTCTTTTTCATTTTCTGCCTCCGTAATTTTTTTCTTTGTAACAATTTGTTAACAATTAGATTTTAGCATACAAACAGAAGCAAAGCAAGGAAAAAGCATCATTCTTAATTATCTTTAATTTATTATGAAAAGTTAATATAACAAAATTTATTATAAATTAAAGCAATGTAAAAAGCAGCAGAGAAACTATTAAAGTCTCTCTGCTGTTTATAAAATTATTTATAACTGTACGCTCTTACATAGTCAACGATAAATTCTGCCGTTTCACCTTTTTCAAGGCTGATAGGGCCGGTGCCGTGGCGGTCTGCATATGCTACGCCGTTTTCACCTGCAACTTCGCAGGAAAGAATAAGGTATTCGGGATTCTGACTTACACCGCCCTGAGAAAGTCTTCCGCACTCGATGCCGTTTATGTAGAAAATATATTCATCTTTATTCCATTCAAGACCGTATGTATTGAATTCTTCATAAGGATTATTTGCAAAGAATCTGCCGATTGAATAGCCCTGGTGCATTCCGTCATAGCCGTCAAAATGGATTCCGCAAACAACACTGTCGCCTGCTCCCCACCATGCATCTTTATAATACATAGATTCAAAGATATCAACCTCAGTGCCGTCCTGACCTGAGCCGTCCTGGTTATAAACTCCACCATTCATCATCCAGAAGGCAGACCACATTCCCGTTGACTTGGGAAGAATCGCTCTGCATTCAAAATATCCGTAAAGGAAATCCTTTTTACCGTGGGTTGCAACCATTCCCGTATAATAGCCTTCACCGTATTCATCAGGTGAGCCGAAGGTTTCTCCTTCAAGAGGCTCTTCCTTATACTCAGTAGAAATCACAAGGCAACCGTCTCTGACATCTATCATATCCTTGTGCCAATATCCGCCTTTACGAATTGGTCCCCAATGAAGAGTGTCAACAGACTGGTTATCATCCCATTTTTCTGTATCAAGCTCATCTCCCTCAAACTCATCCTGCCACACAAGCTCAAAACGCTCGTCAAGCTTCAGTTCCTGACCTCTCGGAACCGCAGGCAAATCAAGAAGATGGGGAAGCTCAGGTGAAATAAACATAAGTATCGCAACGAAAAATTTAAGAATTTTTGCAGCCATAGATACACCTCCAAAATATATATCAACCTTATAAGAACAAACAAGAAAGCACGATAAAAATCACATTGAAAACAATGCTGGTAATTGCACTGATTTTCTCCTTTTTTCCTACAGACACCTTTATTGTCGTTGCATTAAAAACTATCAAAGCTATTAGTGCAGGCAACATCACAAAAGCGAAGCCTGATGGTAATAAACAAAGAGTAATAACCCAGAATAAAACATTCACTAGCAGAATAGTCTTCACGTCCAGTTTGCGTACCTTCCGAGTTTTTGTCTTTTTCTTGCCTAGTTTTGCAGATTGCATCCCATCTGTCAGATAACTCAAAGCTTCTTCATCAGACATAACACTGACAACAGACGTTTTTTCCGCTTCAATATTCTCAACAGACTGTAACACAGGTCTTATTTTTTCTTCAGACTTTTTTACCTTGCACTGAGCAAGACAGTCAGCAGAAAAAAGCTTTTCATAAAAATCATTCTCTGATTTATATGCATATTTAAAAACTGATTGCAAACGATTGATTCTCATTGCCAAACCTGAAGGAAGGGTAACCTCCTCAAGATACACAACAAGACGGTCTTTTTCAAGATCTCTTGCGTAATTAAGCTCGTCCTTACAATTGTTGGATTCAAGATAATTCTCGGACATAAAAGCAATAAAGCATCCGCATTTTTCAATATGCTGCGCAATATTCTCATCCCACTCTGAGCCGGGAACAATTCCGCTGTCAAACCATACATTATAGCCACTTTCGGAAAGTTTGCAGATAATTTCATCAACCTTGGAGATATCTTTGTGAGAATAACTGATGAATATGTATTTTTGGTCGCCTTGATAAGGTATCGGTAATTTCATAAGACCTCCTGAAAAGTTTTGTGTCACGTTATTTTATCATATAACAAATTAATTGTAAAGAGTTATAACTGATTAACCCCGTGAATAAACCGTCATTCCGAGACCATAATCTTTGATAAGGATGTCGGGAGACAGCTTGGAAAACTTTGCAGTAACATAAAAATCACCTGCGGCACCTGAAATATTTGTTATCTGAATAAAGTAAGCTATCCAAAACCATTCATCAGGCACAACCACAGTTAACACTGCCAGTAAAACACCCCAAAGAACTACAGGAGCAAGTGCTATAAAAATATAGCTCCTTTTATCATAATAATCCTCGCTTCCTGCGAAGGCATAAAGACCTGTAAAACCATATTTTACCTTTTGTGTACCACAGATTTTCATTGCGATTACGTGAACTAATTCATGAAGAATTATGTAAGCAACAGCAGATACTGCCAGCACCCCGAATCGAAGTGCATAATTACCCAACCTCTGTTCCATGTCAAACAAAACACTTATCGGTACGATAAAATGTGCGGGAATTATCATAACCACAGCAATAACAATCGCTATAAAATTCACAAGAAACAAAAGCTTCTTGTTCTTTTTAAGGTCTATCACGAGAATTTTCTTGTAGTTTTCCGGCAAAGCTTTCATAGCCTTCATATAATCACTCCGTTATATTTTCAGTGTTTTTCGCAGATATAGACATTACACTCAGCATCTGCTTTTCTTCTGTCTGAAAAAACTGCGTGAAGCGTAAGTTTTTTTCCTGCCATGTTTTCTGGAAGGTCAAAGAAAAATGTGTTGTTTTTGTCGCTACCGCAGACTGCATGTTCCCACTGATTGGCTTTGTAATCAGGTGCTCTCCTCGGGAAACCGCAAAGGCATCCGTCAATTTCTGCCACACAGTAAACGCCTTCCTCACCATGAACACCTTCAACTGCCACTGCCACATATGAGCCCGCTTTGTATTCAGGAAGAATAAAATCCTGCCACTTATGAACGGCTGTTTTCTTGTGGCAATAATGAGACTGCATATTGTTTGCAAAGGCATCTTTTGTTTCGATGATTTTGCCGTCTTTTATAAGTCTGACAGAGTAAATTCTGTCAACGGGATTTTCTATTCTTAAATAACGGATTTTATTCTTTATGCCGTAGCTTGCAACAACCTTTTTTCCGTGAAGGTCATAGAGAGTATGAGCGGTAAATCTTATAATCTCTGATGTAAAATCATTATCTTTTACGCTCAAATTTACAAGGTCAGAATTTTTCCATTCTGCAAGGTCACTTGAAAATTCTGCAAGCAGAGGCACTTTCTGAGTTTCAACTTCTCTTGTTGCATAATCTCCTGAGAAAAACTCAATTTCTACGCTGTCACAGTCAATTTCTTTTCCGAAATCTACTCTGAGACAACCGCCACAGATACGTCTGTTTTCATCGCAATATGTTTTTGACTGAGAATCATAGAATGTATCCTCTTTTCCGTCAAACATATTTTTTGCCTCACAGCCTCTCAGCTTGTAATGCTTCTGTCCGAAGAAGGCATCTCTTGCTTTCTTTACTTCAGGAATTTTAGTGTCACCTGAGCGTCTGAGACTCCTTATCTCTAAGGAATCGTTGGTGATTGCATACATTGCAGACTCATAAAGAAGCTCTCCGTTTTCAGGATTTTTCTCCTCGTTTTCAAGAGAACCGATAAAAACAGGTGCTTTTTCTTTCACATCAATTTTTTCAATTTCTGCAAAAGGTATTTCCTCTCCCTTTGAAAGAAGAGTAATTTTACCACCCTGAGATTTCAGGTATTTCACTTCAATCGGTGTTCCGTCTTTGTCTTCTCTCACAATTTCATATTCACAGTTTGTAAGCATGGGCTCGGATTCTTCCGAAACTGCGAGTTCAACAAGACAAGCTCTGAAAGGCATAAGTTCAATTTCTACTATATCACCCACTTTGAAAAATCCAAGATGTTTTTCGTAAGGATGATGGATGTTTACGGCAACCGTCTTTTCTGTATCGATACCTGTTTCTTCACCGATTTTAATTGCAATTGTCTTTGTTCCCCATGAATTATTACCTGTGGAAATAAAACGCTTTGTAGCACTGCCTCTGGATACGGCATTTTCTCCGTAATATTCAGGAAGGACTTTACCGCTTACAAGAATTTCTGCATTTCTTCTGTGAAGATTGTATACTCTTGCAAGGCGGGACAACTCATCATCACGCATGAGCCAGGGGTTACCGTAAATTTCCGGTGCAAGAATGAGCGAACGGTTAAACGCCTGATAGATAAGCTCGTCCTCGAAATAATCTATCGATGAAGATATGCAAACACCATGGTCTTCTGCAAGTCTTTCAAGATTATCGGTATGACCTCTTGTGAACATAAACGCTCTGTTATGCATAGCCGTATTCTGATTACAGGAAAGAATATCAACATAAGTTTCCGTTCCGTTCCAGAGATATGTTGTTACAAACTCTTCTGCCTCGTAGAATTCAAGGCGGTGATTGAGAACAATAAGATCGGAAGAATACTTTCTGCATTCTTTCAGCATATCTGCAAAAACTCCTGCTTTTTCAGGACGAAGATGTCCGCAGACACCGTCAAGTTTGAAAAGAGCAAAATCATGGTCACGACAAAGATGAACAAAAAAGTCAAAACGCTCCTTCTGACTTTCCTCAGTATCTCCGTAGCCGTCAGGGCTTCCCCAGAGTCCCATGCGGATGCCAAGCTCTTTGGCTTTGGCAACTACGTTATTGTATTCTTCGGGATATTGACTGCGAAATTTTGCACTCTGAAGATTTCCGTAGCCTTCACTTGCTCCGTCAAAGTTACCTGCATCCCATGCATAGATTTTGATTTCCATGCCGTATGTATCTTTAAGATATCTAAAGAAATCGAGATTGATCAGAGTGTGCTCCTCAGTTGAGCCTTCGTTTGTGTTGTTTATCCATGAAAAATACTGAGGGACAGATGGTGTAAATTCATCTGCACCTGCGTTTTTGGCCGTTTTGTTCATAATGGTTTCTCCTCGGATATTAAAATTGCAGTTTAATTATACTACTATCAGAAAACAAATACAATCATAAATTACAAAAAGGACACAGAGTTTTCGTCCTGTGTCCTTTTCATGTTATGCTCTTACAAAAACGTAGTAGTTTGTATCATATCCGCCGTAACGCCAGTCACCGCTTTTCCATTCGATTATCATATAATCTTTTCCGTCAATGGTTCTGATTTCATATTCACAAGCTGACCAGTTCCATTTGCGAAGCAGATAGTCCTTAGTCCATGTGACCATATCTTCACCCTCAAAAACATCATCCTCGTAAACACATCTTGCACCACCGGAGGAAAAAAATTCAAGTTCCTTGAAATAAAGTTCTTCCATTGGCTCTCTTTCAGTAGAAAAATCATTTTTGTCCCACTGATAGCCTAAAAACGAATGAGCAACCCACTTGCCGATTACTCTTTCATCATTAACAAAGGGCATATCGGTATCATCTTTTCTTGCAAGTTCTTTCGGTGTGTATTTTTTGCTGTCAACCTTTTTTAACACAAGACAGGAAGGTTTTCCGCCTCTTGTGTATTCGTACTCCTTAAGACGCACAAACATATACAGCTTGTCTCCGATTTCTTCAGTTTCATATTCGTTGTTGACAGGAGTGCAGAGATAGCCTTTAGTCCAACTGAAAGACCAATATCTTTCACCGTCGGGGAGAAAATACAAATATTTCTGTTCTTCTCCGTAGAAATTCTTAACGGGGAAAAGATTATCGTAAAAATCTTCTCTTACTGCGTAAATTCCGATAATTTCCCACTTACCGACAACTTTTTCATCATTTACAAAAGGCAGATGTTCTTCAGGCGGGCTAATTTCCTTGTCAAGCTTTACAACTTCACAGCTTATTTCGTCACCCTTTCTTTTATACTGAGAAACACGCTGATAATCGGCTGATTTCAGTTCTGCTTCGGCAATTGTACAAATTTCCATAGTATTGCTGTCAGAAGAAACTCTGATAATCGCCTTTCCATCTTCAAAAATTATATTGAGTTTTGTCATTATAAGCTTTGCCTCCTTAAGATTTTTCAATGCATCGAGAAACTCATTTTCCTTTTGCAAAAAAATGGTTTCAATTTCTTTGTTTGACTTTATTCCGGAAATAATTTCTTTGATTTCCTGCAAGGAAAAGCCTGCTTTTTTCAAAGCATTAATTCTGTGAAAAATCAGAATTTGTTCTGAGGTATAATATCTGTAGCCCGAAAACTTATCTGTATGTTCAGGAACAAGCAATTTTTCCTTATCATAGTGACGCAGCACAGAAATTTTAGTTCCGCACATCTTTGCAAATTCTCCGATTTTCATAAAACAGTTCTCCTCTGCATAATCTAAGGTACCTTATGCTCACATTATAAACCTTAACTTAACTTGAGAGTCAATACTTTTTCAAAAAAAATCCGTGCTCTTCTCACTTTTAAAAGAGCACAGATTTTCATGTTATTTATTCACATATCTCAGAACGATATTACCATCGCGGCAGAACTGCACAACTGTCATAGAAATATTGTCAAGTGCAAATCTGAACACATGAGGCTCTACTCCTAATGCCGTAGGAATAAGATGCTCAAGAAACCCGTGATGGCTGAAAACCGCTACACGTTCACCAAAGGTAAAACGATTTTTCAAATAATCAATAACCTTTTTTGCACGGATATCGTTTACCTCTTTCCCCTCACAGGGAAAATCATGCTTTTCTTTTTCATAAAGACTTTCACACATTTTTGTGTTTTTATAGTATTTATTCAGATATTCTTCGCTGCATCCGAAATATCCGGGAGTACATCCGCACTCAATAAGCTCTGGGCATATTTCAAGAAGAGGCTCATCTTCCTTTGCTTTGCAGACACCTGTAGCTGTTTTAAACGCACGAAGAAGCGAGCTTGTGATGTACGCATCAATGGGAGTTTCTTTGAGTTTTTCGCCAAGAATTCTGCACTGTTCTTCGCCGTATTGCGTCAGCTCTCCGTCACAGTTGTCGCGGTCTCCGATGTTCGTATACTCAGTTTCCGCGTGTCTTATAAAAATTATTTCAAGTATGTCTTTGTTTTCCATATCTGAACACCCCAATCAGGACAATTCTTTCTCAATCAGCTCGGTAATTCCTTTTGTTATATAAGTCGCTTTTTCTTTGACGCAATCAACACCGTTTTCCATGGCATATGACCTGAATTCTTTTATCATGTCCATGTCGTTTATATTGTCACCCACGGAGATAATATCATCATATTCTGCACCGATAATTTCAGCCAGAAGATACAATCCCTTTGCTTTGTTCATATCGTTTCTTACGATGTCGATGCATCTTCCGTTCTGCAAAGGGTTAAGCTTATCACCGAACTTGTCTCTGATGCTTCTTGTTACTTTTTCTGCTGATTCAAAGTCATCAAGCATTGTGCTTACCTGAGTAAAATAACTGATTTCAGGCATTTCCTCAAGAGTGAAGCCCTCGTCTGTTTTTTCTGCATACACCGTGAACGGAGAACCTGCATGAACCTCTCCCCAAGGACAATTTTCTTCAAAGAGAAGATTAAGTAATGGCTTTATGATGTCTTTTTCACACCTTGTATCGCACACAATTTCTCCATCAGGCTTCATAATGACAGCGCCATTGTCAGCGACGATATAATCGCAACCGAATTGTTTTTCCATATAAATCCCAAGAATATCCTCTTTTATCCAGTTTTCACTGTCAAGATACATTACAATACCGCACTGATCAAATCTGTGCTTACTTTCAAACTCGGTTTCACAAATTATATCAAAAGACTTTTTATCTTTTGCACATTCACATAGTTTTCTAAGTTTCTCTTCGTCACACAGATCAACTGTGGCCGTTTCAAAAGGTAAAAAATCATCCGAAAAACCCTCTTTAATGATTCTGTTTAAAATTTCTACTTTATGAGATTCAGAGTTGTTGTCGGGACATTTAAACATTACATCATATGTATCTTCTATGTTTTTTACTTCTTTTAGGAAGGATATAACATCCGCATTTGCGTCAGCAATTCCGGAAATATTATCCCCTGATAACACGACATCTCCATTGCCATTTATCAAATTAAATGATGTTGTCGAGAGATTGTAATTGAAAATAAATTTGGTAATGAAGATATATCGGATGTGGCAATAAAAGCTCTTGCAGATGCTTTTTTGCCCGAAATAATAGCTTTCTATGAAAGCGACGAAGGAAAACAAGTATTTGAAGATTGGAAGAAAAATAATGGTAATAACAAAACAATCTCTTGACACAAGAGAGAAAGCAGGGAATTTCTTCCCTGCTTTTTTGTCATATATAAAGGGCAAATCCGAACGTTTCACCAAAGAATGAAAAGTTCGGATTCGTTACCTGTGGCTATTCTTGCCGGATTGGAACCAAAAAATCATATCAAAAAACTCTGATATAAATAAAATTATCACAGTCGAGTTTCATCATTTTCAACACAATTTG
>SVPP01000001.1 GCA_015065765.1 Oscillospiraceae bacterium
GAGCGTTTCTGTCGCCGGTTTCAGCAACAGTACCGATGTATACAACTTTGATATCATCAGCATTAGGTTGAGCCTTGACTGCGTTTACAATGTTTCTTGCAGCAGTTGTGTTTGTAACAACTGTTTTTGTGGGATAGTAGTCAGCGCTGGGAGAAACCATGCCGCCAACATGAAGAACGTAGTCTGCACCTTCAACACATTTGAGAACATCCTCATACTTTGTAAGGTCACCCCATACGAGCTTAACTGCAGGGTCTCCTTCATACGCTGCAAATTTTTCACGGTTTTTCTTGCTGCCTCTGTTAAGAAGAACAATGTTATACTTGTCTTTCTTTGCGTAGAGTTCTTTGAAGCCTGCCCATCCCATGTTACCGGATGAACCAGTCAAAAATACGGTTTTCTTAGACATTATTATTGCCCCTTTCATCATACATAATAATACAAAAATATTTTAACATTTTTTATAATAAATTGCAATATATTTTTAGCTTTTTTAATAAAAGAGCTTTAATAAGACATATACAAGATTTTTGTTTAAATAAAAGCGACAGAGTTCTCTGTCGCTCAAAATATTATTTGTTATTGAGGTTATATATAAGAAATCTCTCTTTTACATCGTTTGCATTATTGTTGAAAAAACATAGTCTGTATGAATATGTAAGAGTTTTATTTTCCATGATTGTTAATCCGCCTCTGAAAAAGAGATTGTTTGCTGCGAAAAGTCCATAGTTTCTGATATGCCAACAAGTTGGGTATCGTTCATTGTCTTCGTTATCAAAAATTGCTATTGCACAATCTTCTCCATCGAGTTGGCCACCATAAATACACCATTGTGCGCTTTTACTCCAGCATTCTTCTTCTCCGCAGGCACCATAGGAATTTTTCATATATCCGCCATGTGTGACATCAATTGCTTCGTTCACTCGTACACCGAGAGGACCTGCCTCTTTTGTGTTACCGAAAAATACATCGCCGTAATTTGCCTTGAATGTAACTTCAAGGTCCACATATCTGCACTCTTCACTTTGGCTATATACAATGGTTTTACGGGTTTCATCCATGAGTGGCTTACCATCTTTATCGCACCATACATTGTTTGATTCAAATGATGCAAAAGCTGAGCCGCAGATTATATTTTCAGGAGCACCCTTTTTCAGGAAACCACTGTTTTCCGGTTCATTCCACAGATCAACGCCATTTACGTCTCCGACTCCGATGAAAACTGAACGCTGATGAGGATGTTCTTTATGGTGCAAATCAGGCCTTGTAAAAGTGTTACCTGTTTTTGTGTAAACCGGCCCGAGAAAAGGTTTCTTCAAATCTGAAAGATACTGATATGATGTAAAAAGCTTGTTATCAAAAAGAATGTCAAGTTTTTCGCTTCCGGATCTTAAAGCGATAGTATTAAAAACTTTTTTATCAGATAATTCAAGTTCAATATTATCACTCTGTTTTGCTGTCAGGATTACAACAACGCCGCCTTCTGTTTTCTGAGCAGGGAAGATATTTCCGTCTTTATCAATTGCACAGGAAATTTTTTCTTCTATGTTGTCCTCAATTCTGATGTAAAGTGGTTCATCTTTACAGTCTCTGATAGCTTTAACTGTTACATTCATTGCTAAAAACCTTTCTGAGATATACAATTGCAGCCCTGATTTCAGAACTGAAATCTTCAAAAGTACTTTCAATTGTAACCGTCCTGTTGTATCCTGCTTTTTTCAAAGCAGAAGCAAAAGCCTCGATCTGCTCATTTGTCTCCGAAGTCGGGCAGGTTCTTGTTAACGGGTTGTTAATGTGTGTATGACAAATCTCATCTACAGTTTTTGAAATTACTGAAAAATCCTCATTTTCAACATACATATGAAATATGTCAGCGAGAATTTTCAGATTACTCAGATTCAGTTTTTTTGCAAGTTCGTAAGCTGATTGTACTGTGGGAATGAAGTTGCTTTCTTTGTGATTAAGCGGTTCAAGAGCAATTGTAATATTGTATTTTTTTGCAAGTTCATTGCATTTGATCAGGAAATTTTCAATCTTTTTGAAACCGATTTCATAATCCATACTGTCAGGTATTGACCTTGCACCGCCACTGCCGAGAACTACAATTTCAGTTGAAAGTTTTTCCATTCTCCAAAGAGATTTTTCTACTCTTTCCCATAATTCAGGCGAGTCCTCCACAATTTTATATGTAGATGGAATAAAAGAATTGCAGATTTTAATTTTAACATTGTTTTCTACAACTTTTTCGAATTCATCATCGGAAATATCCATAATAAGTCCAACGCTGCACTCGACAAAATCATAGCCTGAATTAATGATTTCTTTTTCTCCCCAAAGTAAAACCTCAAAAGGGGAGTAAGCTTTTTTATCAGGAGCTTCCGGCATAAAGGAAGCTCCCGGAATACAACAACCTAATTTAACAGACATAATTTATTCCTCATTTTTAGCTGAGCTTTTTATCTGATAGCTGAGTGTGAGAAGACTGTCGGAAAGATGAACATTTTCGACGATAGCATCAGGGAATGCTGAAAGTATATCGTAATGTGAATAGTTCCAGAAACCTCTGATCCCGCAATTGTAAAGTCTTTCCACAATTCTGGCAGCAGGACCTGTTGGAACACAGACGATTGCTACCGTGGGTTTATGCTGTGCACAGAAATCCTCCAAAGAAGAAATAGCAAAAATTTCTGTGTTTTTTATTTTACCGCCGATAAGCTTCGGGTTTTCGTCAAAAGCACCGATAAGTCTGAAACCGCGGCGTTCAAATTCCATGTGACTTGCGATAGCATGACCGAGATTACCTGCGCCCACAAGAATTACGTTAAGTGTTGTGTTTACACCGAGGATTGCTCCGATTTCATCATAGAGCTGTTCAACATTGTAACCATATCCCTGTTGACCGAAACCGCCGAAGCAGTTTAAATCCTGACGTATCTGTGAAGCGGTGAATCCCATCATTTTTGAAAGTTCACGGGAAGATATCCTTATGACTCCGTCATCTTTAAGCTTGCCGAGAAATCTGTAATACCTCGGCATTCTTTTGATGACAGACATAGAAATGTTATCACTTTTAGGCATATTTAACACCTCGTCTGTAATTATTTTCCGCTCTTAACTGTTTCCATAACATAGTTGCCGAATTCTTCACATGTGCAACCGTTTTCACGTCCTGTAATTTTGAGTTTTGCATCTTCATACATGCAGTAGTCAAGTGCTCTTTCAAGTGCATCAGCCTTATCCTGTTTGCCGATGTGTGAAAGGAGCATAACAGAAGCTCTGAGCATTGAACAGGGGTCAGCATATTTGCCTCTGCCTTCCTTAATCATTCTGGGAGCTGAGCCGTGGATAGCTTCAAACATTGCATATTTCTTACCGATGTTTGCACTACCTGCAGTGCCTACGCCGCCCTGGAATTCAGCAGCTTCGTCAGTAATGATATCTCCGTAAAGGTTGGGAAGAATGAAAACTTTGAAGTCTGTTCTTCTCTTGGGGTCGATAAGCTTTGCTGTTGTGATATCAATGTACCATTCATCAGTTATGATTTCGGGATAATCCTTACCGATGTTTTTGCAGAGGTTGAGGAATTTACCGTCAGTTGTTTTGATGATGTTTGCTTTTGTAATGATTGAAACTCTTTCTTTTTTATTTCTGCGAGCGTAGTCATATGCAAGTTTAGCGATTCTTTCGCAGCCTTCTGTTGTTGTAACAACGAAGTCCATAGCGAGGTCATCTGTTACGTTAACACCCTTTGAACCTACAGCATAAGCACCTTCAGTGTTTTCTCTGAAGAATGTCCAGTCGATACCTTCTGAAGGTACTTTAACAGGACGAAGGTTTGCAAAAAGGTCAAGCGCCTTTCTCATTGCAACGTTTGCACTTTCAATGTTGGGCCAGGGATCGCCTGCCTGAGGAGTAGTTGTCGGTCCTTTGAGAATAACGTGGCATGATTTGAGTTCTTCAAGAACATCGTCTGGAATTGCCTTATTTGTTGCAACACGGTTTTCGATTGTAAGACCATCGATTACTTTGAATTCAACTTTACCTGCTTTGACTTCGTCTGCAAGCATGAATTCAAGAACCCTTGCACTTTCTTTTGTAATAATTGGGCCGATGCCATCACCACCGCAGACACCGATGATGATTTTATCAAGTTTTTCGTAATCAACAAAATCGCCCTGCTGTTTGATTTTATCTGAACGTTCTGACTGCTCTCTGATAAGGGCTTCAAATTTTTCTGTTGCTGCTTTGATCTGCTGTTCTGTCATTTTAATAATCTCCTTAAATTAATTAAACTTTTTCTCTTGTATAGTTCAGAAGTCCGCCTGCAAGAATCATGTCAGTCTGACGTTCTGAGAATTCATATGAAAGGGGATACTCTTCGTTCTTTGTAAGGTTTTTGAGAGTAATGTCCTTTTTACCACTGATGGAATCTCTGATGTTTTCGATTGCAAGTTCATCGCCCTGTTCAATCTTATCGTAGTCATCTGCATTTGCAAAAGTAAAGGGAACGATACCTGCGTTGATAAGATTTGCCTGATGGATTCTTGCGAATGATTTAGCAACTACGCTCTTGATGCCGAGGTAAAGAGGAACAAGGGCTGCGTGTTCTCTTGATGAGCCCTGTCCATAGTTTGCACCACCGATGATGATGCCTTTGCCTTCTTTTTTACAGTTTTCTGCGAAGTGTTCATCGCACTGTTTGAAGCAGAAGTTTGAAAGGAAGGGAATGTTTGAACGATAGGGGAGAATCTTTGCACCTGCAGGCATGATGTGGTCAGTTGTGATGTTGTCACCAACTTTAAGAATTGCCTTGGCTTCAATTTTCTCACCGAGTGCTTCACCAACAGGGAAGGGTTTGATGTTGGGACCGTATTTTACTTCAACTGCATCTGCTTCTTCTTCTCTTGCGGGGAGGAGAACCATGCTGTCATTGATATCGAATTTTTCGGGCATTTCGATAACAGGAGCTTCGCCAAGCTTTCTGGGATCAGTAAATACGCCGGTAATTGCACTCGCAGCAGCAACCTCAGGGCTTACAAGGTAGATGCCTGCATCTGCTGTACCGCTTCTGCCTTCGAAGTTTCTGTTGAATGTTCTGAGAGAAACACCATTTGAGTTGGGAGACTGTCCCATGCCGATACAGGGACCGCAAGCACTTTCAAGAATTCTTGCACCTGCAGCAAGCATATCAGCAAGAGCACCGTTAGTTGCGAGCATGTGAAGAACCTGCATTGAACCGGGAGCAATTGCAAGGCTCACATCGGGATGAACTTTTCTGCCTTTGAGGATCGCAGCAACCTTCATCATGTCAACATATGATGAGTTTGTGCATGAACCGATACAAACCTGGTCAACCTTGATTTCGCCGATTTCTTCAACAGTCTTAACAAGGTCGGGCATGTGAGGACATGCAGCCATAGGTTTGAGTGAAGAAAGGTCAATAACAATTTCTTCATCGTATACTGCATCTTCGTCAGCAGAAAGTTCGATGTAATCTTCTTCTCTTCCCTGTGCTTTAAGAAATTCTCTTGTGATTTCGTCAGAGGGGAACACTGATGTTGTAGCACCAAGTTCAGCACCCATGTTTGTTATAGTTGCTCTTTCGGGAACAGAAAGTGTTTTAACGCCTTCACCACAATATTCGATGATTTTGCCTACGCCGCCTTTAACTGACATGATTCTGAGAACTTCAAGAATGATGTCTTTAGCCGCAACCCAGGGAGAAAGTTTGCCCTTAAGCTCAATCTTAACTGTTTTGGGGATTGTGATATAATATGCACCGCCGCCCATTGCAACAGCAACGTCAAGGCCGCCTGCACCGATTGCAAGCATACCGATACCGCCGCCTGTGGGTGTGTGGCTGTCAGAGCCGATAAGTGTCTTGCCGGGAATACCAAACCTTTCAAGATGTACCTGATGGCAGATACCGTTACCGGGACGTGAATATCTTACGCCTCTCTTTTTAGCACAGGACTGAATGAAACGATGGTCATCAGCATTTTCAAAACCTGTCTGAAGAGTATTGTGGTCAACATATGCAACTGAGAGTTCTGTTTTAACTCTCTTAACTCCCATAGCTTCAAATTCAAGGTATGCCATTGTACCTGTAGCATCTTGTGTCAATGTCTGGTCAATGCGTATTCCGGCTTCTGTACCCTTTATAAGTTCGCCGTCAACGATGTGGTTTTTAATGATTTTTTCACTGATCGTGTAACCCATTTTCTTACCTCCGAGTTTTTCTTAAGAGTTGTTTAAAATTTTAACAATCTCTATTTTATTACTTTGTCACTTTTTTGTCAATAGAAACGAGTGTAAAAAAGTATATATTATTAATAAACTATGTATTTATTAAAAATTATTAAAAAATACCCTGTTTACTGTTGCCAAATCAGCATATGTTGTGTTATAATTCATTGGTATAAAGAAAAGTATGCGTGTAAGTATGCATATTTCTTGTTATGAATAATTTAAAGGAGGTTTGAGTATGAAAAATGCAATCAGATTTTTAGCATTGATTTCGATGATAATAGCAGTTTTTTCAATGGCCGGATGTAAGATGGCAGTAATGTCCGCTGAAAAGCTACTCAGACCACCAAAGTCAGGAGCAGAAGTTGAAGAGGCAATTGAGGATTATGCCGGTGAGAGTGTAATTCTGAAAAATCCTGTTAATGCATCATCAGAATTCACATCGTCTCTGAACCTTATTGACCTTGATTATGACGGAACTGAAGAGGCTGTTGCTTTTTATACCGTGGCTTCAAATGAAACTGATGTTCATATAAATGTTCTCAAACATATAGGTGATGAATGGGTAACTATCGGAGATTTTTCCGGATACGGTAGTAACATTGATTCTCTTTCTTTCAGAAACCTTTCAAAAGGCATGAAACAGTTTGATATCGTTACAACATGGAGTTATATCGACAGTAAAGTTCTGACTATTCATAAGGTTGTCGGCGAGGGAAGACGTGCTGATCTGCGTCTCATTTGCGATGAATCCTATGAATCTATGGGCTACGTAGATGTTGATAAAGATGGTTACTATGAGCTTTTCCTCATTAACGGAGATTTTTCTGACAGGACAAAAGTGCCTACTGCTAAGGTAGTCAAAATTGAAAAGTATGATGTGCTTAACATAGGTATGATTTCGCTTTCAAGAGAAATTGTAGGTTTTGTAAATTCATACTGTCAGGAAACCAATGATGAAAACATTCCGATGATTTCGGTTTATGATTATGTCAATGCTGATGGAATGTACGGAACTGATGTTGTATATTGGGATTCGCGTAAAGCATCCCTCAATCTTTTACATGTGGATAGTGCGACAAACTCTGCTTTCTCAACATTGAGATCAACACCTGTTTTAAGCTGCGACGTCAATGCTGATACTTTTGTTGAAATACCCGTACAGGAGCCTATTGTAGGATCATCTGTAAATGAAAAAATGTATACGTCAGCTTTGACTTATACTAAATGGTGCAGACTTGTTCCGTCGGGTGAAGGTCTTAAACTTGATGAAGCAAAGAACTACAGGTTATATTTCACAGCAAGTGATTATCTCGAAATAGAAAAATCTCTTGTATCGCAAATTACCGTTTCGAGAAACACTAAAGATGACGTATGGTATATTGTAACATATAACCCCGAAGACCTTAAAAGCACGGAAGTTCTTGCAGTTGTGAGAAGCGTTACACATGAAAACACAGATAAATATCTGACGGACGGATATAAACAACTGTCATCAACAGCAGATAATAAAGCGACGGTATACAAGATAACGGAAAAAGGCAGAAGCTTTGGCTTTAGTGACAGTGATTTTGTAAATACAAACATTGTTAACTGAGAAAGGAGTTAATTTTTGATATGAAAAGAGTTCTGGTAGCAGAAGATGAGACATCTATAAGAGAGTTTATTGTGATTAATCTGCAGCGTTCAGGATATGAAGTAAGTCAGGCTGATAACGGAAGAGCGGCACTTGAAATGTATGAAGCAGCAGGCGGAGATTTTGACGTGGTATTGCTTGATATTATGATGCCTGAAATGGATGGCCTTGAGGTTTGCAAAAGACTTCGCAGCATGAGCCAGACAGTCGGAATCATAATGCTTACTGCAAAAACACAGGAAATTGACAGGGTAACCGGTTTGCTTGTAGGTGCTGATGACTATGTTTCAAAGCCTTTTTCACCTTCAGAGCTCATGGCAAGGGTTGATGCGATTTACAGACGCGTTGAAATGAATAAGAATCGTGAAGAACCGCAGAAAAGCGTTATCGAACTTGGTGAATTTGTACTTAATCTTCGTGACCATACGCTGACAAAAAATGGTGTGAATATTGAACTTACTCAGGTTGAATTCCAGATTATTGAATATTTCTTCTCTGATGTTGGTGCAGCTCTGAGCAGAACAGAAATTCTGGAAAGAGTCTGGGGTAAAAAATACTACGGTGAAGAAAAAGTAGTAGACGTTAATATCAGAAGACTCAGAATGAAGGTTGAAGATGAACCCTCAAATCCCAGACATCTTGTAACTGTCTGGGGACTTGGTTATAAGTGGGTAGTCTAATTTATAATTTATCTTAGTTAAGGCAGGTGATAGAATTGAAGCTGAAAAAACTGTTGGCAAAGAGTAAGGTCAGTGGTATAACAGCAAAATGGCTGAAAAACTTTGTTATGGTTTCGGTTATTATAGTTTCAGTTGTGTCACTTGTTGTAGGATTGCTTGTCAGGTGGTATTACTACAATTCGGTTTCCGTGTCTCTTGAATCCATGGACACAAATCTTGTGCGTAACTATTTCAGTTCTTATCTCAACACAACAGACGAACAATTCAGAAATGGTGCCTTGAAATTTATTGATGAGTTTTCCGAAAAAGATAAGATGGAAGTCTGGATCATCAATGAAAACGGAAAGCCCATCGCGTCTTCAAGCGGTTTCGGAATCTCGGAAAATCCCGTAATGCCTGATTATGCTGAGATTTTCAGTTCAAATAAAGATATCGGTCAATGGATAGGAAAGAATGATTACGGCGAAAAGGTTATGGCTCTGTCTGTTCCACTGGGAACAAAAGTGAGTGGTGAATATTCATCACAGGCTGCGGTGAGATATATTGTTTCTCTCGAAGCAATTGAAAGTCAGCTTCTTGTTTTGTATTTTTACATTTTTATTGCCGCAGTTGTTATCATTTTGCTTGTTTTTGTTTCGGGTATGTATTTTATCCGTTCGATTGTTGTTCCCATGGAAGAACTGAGTAAAACAGTAAATAAGGTGGCAAGCGGAGATTATACAGCCCGAGTCAGATATAGCGAAGGTAACGATGAGATAAGCAGCCTTTGTAATAACATCAACTCGATGCTTGAAGAAATCAGTGGAATGGACAGAATGAAAAACGATTTCATTTCAACTATTTCACACGAAATCAGAACACCGCTGACTGCAGTAAAAGGCTGGGGCGAAACTCTTCTTCAGATCGGTGAGAAAGACCCTGTAATGCTTCAGAAGGGTCTTGAAGTAATTATCAGTGAATCTGCAAGACTTTCTGAACTTGTTGAAGAACTTCTTGATTTCTCACGTATGCAGAACGGCGCTCTTAAGATGAAAAAAGAAAAAATTGATATTCTTGCTGAGCTTGATGAAACTGTTTTTGTGTTCAGAGACAGATCGGTGCGTGAAGGTATTGATTTTGTTTATACGGCTCCTGAAGAGCCTGCGCCTATGTTTGGTGATCCTAACAGAATAAAGCAGGTTTTTACTAACATTCTTGATAATGCACTTAAATATACCGAGCAGGGCGGAAAGGTTACGGTAAACGCTGTGATTGCCCCTGACGGATATCTTAATATATATTTTGTTGATACAGGCTGTGGTATTTCTCCGGAAGATCTTCCGAAAGTCAAGGAAAAATTTTATAAAACGAGTATTAACTACAGAGGTTCAGGTATCGGTCTTGCTGTTGCCGACGAAATAATCAAGCTTCATGACGGCGAGATCCAGATAACAAGTACACTTGGTGAGGGTACGAATGTAAGAATTCTGTTGCCACTTGAAAGAGTACAGACAGCTATGAATTTAACTGAAAAGGAGTAATAGAAATGGCAAAGGTTAAAAGAGTTTCAGTAGGCGGTCAGGCACTTATTGAAGGTATTCTTATGAAAGGTCCTAAGTGCTCAGCGATGGCACTGAGACTTCCTGACGGTACAATTGAAGTAGAAGAAAAGAAAATGACTTCTCTGAGAGATAAGAATAAATTTTTTGCCTTTCCTATTGTAAGAGGTGTTGTTTCTTTTGTTGAAAGCATGATTCAAGGTTATAAAGCCCTCATGGAATCAGCTGAAAAGGTGAGCTTTGAGGATATCAAGAATGACGATGATATCGAGAATATGTCGAAGGTTGACAGATGGATTACCGAGCATTTTGGCGAGAAAATGATGACTGTAATTTCTGTGATTTCTATGATTCTCGGTTTTGGTCTAGCATTTGCTCTTTTCTTCTATCTTCCTACGCTTGCGGCTGACCTTCTCAATAAGGTAACTGATGGTGCAGTTGCCAATTTCAGAGCACTTATCGAAGGTGTTGTAAGAATTATTATCTTTGTTGCATACATGCTTCTTGTTTCACAGATGAAGGATATAAAGAGGATGTTTATGTACCATGGTGCAGAGCATAAATCTATCTTCTGTTTTGAAGCAGGTAAGGAGCTTACGGTCGAAAACGTTAGAGAGATGAGCAGACTTCATCCCAGATGCGGAACGAGCTTTATGTTCGTTATGATACTTATCAGTATCGTTATTTCATCTGTAATTTCGATTGCTTTTCCGTCATTGAGAAATATCAGAATCCTCTGGATGGCAATAAAAATTCTCCTTCTTCCAGTTGTAATGGGACTTGGATTTGAGTTTATCAAGTTCGCAGGCTGTCATGATAATTTCTTTGTAAAGATTGTTTCAGCTCCTGGTCTCTGGATGCAGAGAATTACAACAAACGAGCCGACAGACGATATCATTGAGGTTGGTATTGCTGCACTTAAAGCTGCTCTCTACGGTGTTGAAGAGAAAGAAGAAACACAGCCTGAAGTTGAAACTGAGGAACAGGCGGAAAGTACTGCTGAAGAAACTGTAGAATCTGAAAATGAAGAGGCTGAAGAAACTGTTGCAGTTGAAGAAACTCCTGTTGCTGAAGAAAAAGAAGAAGACACATATCAGAAGGCACAGAACATTGTTGATGATCTGTTTGCAGAAATTCTTTCAGAAAAGAAATCCGATAACTGATGAAAATTTTTGAACTTTTAAAATACGGCAGACAGATTTTAGAAGAAAGCGGAGTTGAAGATTCTGATTTTGATGCTGAATGTCTGTTGATGCATGTCTTTAATTTTGACAAGAACAAGCTTTATCTGAATCGTCCCGAAGAAGCTGATGAAGGTAAAAAAAATTTGTTTTTATCACTTATTGACAGACGGAAAAAAGGGGAGCCACTTCAGTATATAATCGGAAAATGGTCCTTTATGGATGGTGAGTTTTTCGTAGGTGAGGGTGTGCTCATTCCAAGATCTGATACTGAAACTCTTGTTGAGGCAGTTGCTGATTTTATCAGAAAACATGAAAATATAAAAGTTGTATGTGATTTGTGTGCAGGCAGTGGCTGTATAGGAATTTCAATAGGAATGCTTTTTCCTGATGTTCAGGTTTACTGTGTTGAACTTTCCGATAAAGCTTTTCAGTATCTTGAAAAGAACGTAAAACACAATAATGTGACCAATGTGAAAGCTGTAAAAGGCGATATTACAAAAGGCGTTGAATCTTTTGATTTTGACGACATTGATGTTTTGGTTTCAAACCCGCCGTATATCGAAACTGATGAAATTGCAACTCTCAGCCAAGAAGTCCAGAATGAGCCGCATATGGCACTTGATGGTGGTAAGGATGGTTTGTATTTTTATCGTATACTTGCTGAAAAATGGTTGAAATTTCTGAAAAAAGGTTGTTTTTCAGCTTTCGAATGTGGTGAAACACAAGCAAAAGATTTGTCTGAAATTTATGCTGATTTTTCATCACAGATTAATATTCATAATGATCTTAACGGAATCGAACGAGTTGTATCGTTTACAAAGAATTGAGGTGTTTTAAATGCTCAGAGCATTGTTCTCAGGTGGAGAACCTATAGTAATTATAATGCAGTTGTTATCAACAGCCTTTGTTGTTTTCTGTACACTTCCCGTACATGAATACGCTCATGCGCTTATTGCCACAAAACTCGGAGATCAGACTGCAAGACTCAGCGGAAGACTTACTCTTTCGCCCCTTGCACATATTGATATTTTCGGTGCTATTATGATTTTTATTTCAGGTGTCGGTTATGCAAAACCCGTCCCTGTAAATATGTATAACCTTAAAACAAAAAACAAGAAGCTTGGCATGGCTCTTGTAGCTCTTGCAGGTCCTGTTTCAAACCTGATTATGGCGGCAGTTTTTATGCTTCTCAATAACATCTGCTCAGTGATTTATGTTCATACTGCAATGCCAGAATTACTTGCTACAATTATTGCATACTTTTTCTATTTTGCAGCAAGCATAAATGTTTCACTCGCAGTATTCAATCTTATTCCTGTACCGCCACTTGACGGCTCAAGAATACTTTTTGCATTAATTCCTGACAAGTATTACTATACAATAATGAAATATGAGCGTCAGATAATGATTGTTATGCTTGTATTGCTACTGACAGGCATTTTCTCAACACCCATATCGTTACTGTCTGACCTGATTTATAATGGGCTCAATACTTTGATTTCACTTCCATTCAGATTAATAGGATAAGGTTGATTCAATTGGAAAAAATTTCTTACAAGCTTGAGGCATTTGAAGGTCCTCTTGATCTCTTGCTTCATCTGATTAACAAACATAAACTGAATATTAATGATATACCGATTTTCACTCTTGTTGAGCAGTATCTTGATTATGTCCGTCAGATGCAGGAGGATGATATGGAGGTTGCCAGTGAATTTCTTGAAATGGCAGCAAGACTCGTTTACATCAAATCCGTTTCACTTCTTCCTGTTCATGAAGAAGCAGAACAGCTTAAAATGGAGCTTGTGGGTGAACTTCTTGAATACAAAGAATGTCAGGCGATTGCTAAGGAATTATCTGAACATGCCGATGGTTTTGAGCTTTATTCTCGTCCGCAACAGGATTTTGAGCCTGATAAGACATACAGAAGATTACATCCTGTATCAGATATATTGAAGGCGTATATTTCTGCAGTCGGCAAAGGTAAAAGAAAACTTCCGCCACCTGTTGAAGCGTTTACAAAAATTGTTGCACACAAAATTGTATCTGTCAGTTCGCGTATCAATGCTGTAATGCACAGACTTTTTGAAAGAAAAAAAGATAAATTCGTCTCTTTCTTTATGAACGCTGAATCAAAATCCGAACTTGTTGCAACGTTTCTTGCAATCCTTGAACTTGCAAAAACTAAAAGAGTAAAACTTGTTGGTGACGCTGATGATATGGAAATTGAACTTACAGAAGGAGGCGATACAGAATGAATGTAAATGAAATGCAGGCTGCAGCTGAAGCGATGCTTTTTGCTTGCGGTGAGCCTGTTGAAATTGACAGAATTGCTGAAATTCTCGAAATTGATGTAGAAAACGCGGAAAGTCTCGTTCTGAATATTGCTGCAAAATATGACGAAAGTAACAGTGGCATAAAAATCGTAAAGATGGATAAAAAATACCAGATCTGTACCCGCAAAGAGTATGCAGAGCAGGTGAGAGATATTCTTGATATGAAAAAGAATGCTCCGCTTTCTCAGGCAGCGTTTGAGGTTCTGGCTGTAGTTGCATATAACCAGCCTATTACAAAGGCTTACATAGAGCAGGTCAGAGGTGTTGACTGCTCAGGCGTTATTTCAACACTTTGTCAGAAAGGCCTTATTGAAGAGGTCGGAAGACTTGAACTTCCCGGCAGACCGCTTATTTACGGTACAACAGCAGAGTTTTTAAAATGCTTCTGTATAAATTCTCTTGATGATTTACCCGATATTCCTGAACTTAATGAAAAGCCCATTGAGGAGCAGGAAGCAGAGGTAGAACTTGAGAAAATGGAAGCTGAAATAAAAGAAACAGCAGATAGCGAAGAATAATTTTCAGGAGGTGAGAAAATGCCGTTTCTTTATACCTTGCTCGGTATAATTTTGTTCATAATAGTGCTTTTTCTCATCCCCGTGAGAGTAACTGCACATTATGAAGGCACATTTGAAATGTATGTGCAGTACTTATTTTTGAAAATCAGATTGTTCCCGAAAGAAGAAAAAGAAAAGCAGCCGAAAAAAGAGAAAGAAACAAAAGAGAAGGACGATAAAAAGAAACAGAACAAGAAGCCGAAAGAGAAAGGCGACAATATTTTCCTGACCTTTTATAATAACCAGGGCTTTGAAGGTGTGCTTCAGCTTATCGCCGATACTATGAATGCGGTAGGCGGAATGTTTGGCGGCATATTCAAACACTTTGTTTTCAGAGAGTTGTATCTGGAAATGAAAGTTTCAGGATCTGATGCAGCGGAAACAGCTATAAAATATGGTAAAATCAGTTCTGCTGTTTTCCCCGCTATGGGTTATTTGTGTTCAAAAGCCAGAGTGAAAAAATATAACATTGATATTTCACCTGATTTTCTCGCTGTCAAAGATGAAGCAATGTTTCATCTTAAGTTCGGCCTCAGTCCGATTTTCGTAACTAATTCGGTTATTGCTGCAGGATTTAAACTGTTTAAGAATGTTCTTCTTAAGCTTATTAAATCACAGAATGCAGATAATAAAGATAAAAAGAGCTTTGAGAAACAAGTTAAAAAAGCTATTAAGGAGAGATAAACTATGAAAGAACAATCAGCATCAGGAATTCTCGGCACAACAATTGATAAGATCAAGAATCTTGTCGACACAAGCACAATCATCGGTGAACCGATGAAAATTTCTGAAAAAGTAACTGTAATTCCGATTTCAAAGGTAACATACGGTTTTGCTTCAGGCGGCTCTGATTTCCCCTCAAAGAACAATGTGGAGCTTTTTGGCGGTGCAGGTGGTGCAGGCATCACGGTTACACCTGTTGCATTCCTTGTTGTAAATGATGACATCGTTACAATCAAAACTATCAGCAACACAGATAACCCTGTTGAAAAAGCAATTTCAGCAGTACCTGAGGTTGTAAATACAGTTTCAAGCCTTGTTAATAAGTTCGCAAAGAAAGATGATGCACCCGCTGCTGAGCAGACAGAAGGCACAGAAACTGCAGAAAACTGATAATTAAATGTCTGCCGTTTGCATAGAAATTTATTAATAGATTTCTTTGTATGGCGGTGACATCTGAATGAAAAAATACTTTTCTGTCATTTTGTGCATTGTTATAATAGCGGTAAGTTGTCCGCTGAGTGTTTCTTCGGTATCCTTAGGGATTTCTGCATCTTCTGCAGTTGTAATGGTTGCAGATACAGGTGAAGTTCTGTATGAGCATAACGCTCATGCACAAAGGTCAATGGCGAGCACTACTAAAATTATGACCGCCCTACTTGCACTTGAAAATGCTGACCTGAAGAAGGAAATAACAGTGTCTGAAAAAGAAGTTGCTGTTGAAGGCACTTCAATGGGATTATTGCCTGATGACAAAGTGACTTTTGAAGGCTTGGTTTACGGTATGCTTCTGCAGTCAGGTAATGATGCTGCAAATGTTACTGCCGTAGAACTTGGCGGAAGCGTTGAAAATTTTGTGAAGCTGATGAATGAGCGTGCATCAGAAATCGGTATGAGTAACACAAATTTTGTGACTCCTTCAGGTCTTGATGCGTCTGAACATTATTCAACAGCTTATGATATGGCACTTCTTGCTTGCGAGGCGATAAAAAATCCCGATTTCAGAAGTATTTCTTCACAAAAGCAGGCGGTAGTTTATTATGGTAATCCGCCATACAGACGAACACTTACAAATCACAATAAATTACTCAGTTATTATAATGGCTGTATCGGAGTGAAAACAGGGTTTACTAAAAAGAGCGGGCGTTGTCTTGTGAGTGCAGCAGAAAGGGATTCTGTTACAGTCGTGGCAGTTACGCTTAATGCCCCCAATGATTGGAACGACCATAAAATTCTGCTTGATTATGGCTTTGAAAAAACGAAAAACAGGCAGTTGAGTGACGAGATTACATACAGTATTCCCGTTGTAGGCGGAAAAGCAAAGTCAGTTAAGCTTGCAGTTCAGGAAAAAGCGTTTGTTGATGTCAGCGAAGGTATGGACGGAATTTCGACTGAATATTTAATAGACAGTTTTCTCTATGCACCTGTGAAAAAAGGTGATGCTGCAGGGCGGATTGTTTATTATCTCGGTTCCCGTAAAGTTTCAGAGTCAATTATTGTTGCTGACGGAAATGTATCGTCTGTGGATTTGCCGAAAAAAATCAGTGTGTGTCAGAAATTGTTGAATTTTTTGAAAAGTATTTTTAAAAATTAAACGGAGGAAAATATGGCTGGAGGTTCAGTAAGACTTCAGAAGTTTCTTTCTGAATGCGGTGTAGCATCCAGAAGAAAGTCTGAGGAGTTGATTTCCCAAGGTAAAGTTAAAGTGAACGGCAGAGTAGCTCAGATTGGAGATAAGATTAATCCTAAAAGAGATACTGTAACTGTCAGCGGTAAAAAGATTGTCAGCTCCAAGACAAAATATTATATAATGCTTCATAAGCCAAGAGGATTTATTACAACTCTCAGCGATGAAATGGACAGAAAATGTGTTGCAGAGCTTGTCAAGGACATTCCCGAAAGAATTTATCCTGTAGGACGTCTTGATAAGGATTCAGAAGGTTTACTTCTCATGACAAACGACGGTGAGTTTGCAAATGCAATGATGCATCCTAAGCATCATGTGCCCAAGACTTACCGTGTTACTGTAAGACAGAAAGTAACAGAAGATATGGTTGACCAGTTGGCAGTTGGTATCGTTATTGAGGGCAGAAAAACTGCTCCTGCTGAAGTCAGAGTGCTTCTTAAAGAGGAAACAAGAACGGTGCTGGAAATCATTCTCTATGAAGGTAGAAACCGAGAAATCAGAAAAATGTGCGAAAGCTTAGGTCTTGATGTTATAAGACTTAAGAGAACACAGTACGGTTCAATCAAGCTTGGCATGCTGGCACAGGGTAAATATAGAGAACTTACTGCAGATGAAGTTCATAAGTTGATGGCTTCAAGCGGTGCAGTTGGTAAAAAGAAGTGGTAATTTATGTATATTTTTAAACCAATAACTGATAAAAGTGAGCTTTCAAAGCTTTTCTCTGATGATGTAAGCGGAGGCTACATTGGTTTTGAAGGCGATGAAATAATAGGAAAATGCAGTTTTTCTGTTGACGGCTCAAAGGTTTTTGTGAAAACCATAGAGTTTGATAAGGACAAGCCGGATATCGGCGAAGGTCTTATGCGTGCGGCACTGAATTTCGGCGCAAACAGAAATGCATATTACGCATATTGTGAATGCGAGAACGCAGTTGATATTATGAAACTGATGGGTTTTGAAGAAAATGATGGTGTATACAGCGGCGATATTCCTACTTTACTGGGAGGAAGCTGCGGTTGCTGTCGTCAGAATTTAGTATAAATATAAGGTTGTGAAAAAATGATTAGCAGCATGACAGGCTACGGCAGAGGTCAGTGCACAGTAGACGGTATGGATGTTACCGTTGAAATCAAAAGTGTAAATCACAGATATTTTGAGTTTTCTGCGAGAACTCCCAGAAATTATCTGTTTCTTGAGGAAAAGCTCAAAAACTTTTTTTCAGGCTCAATAGCAAGAGGTAAGGTTGAATGTTTTGTTCAGATTGCTTCACTTGATGATGAAAATGTGAATGTCAGCGCAAATATTCCTCTCGCTAAGAGTTATCTTGCAGCTCTTAAAGATATTTCGGAAAACCTCGGTGTTTCTGCCGATGTTTCAGCAAATGCTCTTGCAAGATACAATGATGTTCTTGAAATCAAGAAAGCTGAAGTTGACGAGGAAAAGGTGTGGAACACTGTAAAACTCGCAGCAGAAGAAGCTCTGAACGGAATTCTTGTTATGAGACGTACAGAAGGCGAAAAGCTTAAGAATGACGTTTTATCAAGGCTTGATTTTATTGCTGAGAAGGTAGCGATGATTGAATCACGCTCTCCCGAAACAGTGCGTGAGTATTCTCAGAAGCTTCTCACAAGAATGAAAGAAGCACTCGGTGACAATATTCATATAGATGAGCAGAGAATCCTCACGGAGGCTGCAATTTACGCAGACAAAGTTGCTGTTGCAGAAGAAACAGTGAGACTTTCAAGTCATATGTCTCAGCTTAAAACTTTCCTCGTATCTGATGAGGCAATCGGCAGAAAAATGGATTTTCTTGTGCAGGAAATGAACAGAGAAGCCAATACTATCGGTTCAAAGGCTCAGGATGTTGATATTGCCCGTGCAGTGCTTGATATAAAGGCTGAAATCGAAAAAATCAGAGAACAGATTCAGAATATCGAATAAGAGGTATAAATATGAAACTTATTAACATCGGATTCGGTAATATGGTCAATGCTTCTCGATTGGTAGCGATTGTGAGTCCCGAATCTGCACCGATAAAAAGAATTATTCAGGAGTGCAAGGAAAAAGGCACTCTCATTGATGCAACTCATGGCAGAAGAACACGTGCTGTGATTATAACTGATTGCGGTCACGTAATTCTGACATATCTGCAGTCTGAAACTGTTGCAAACAGACTCAACGATGTTGAGGATGAGCTTGATATTATTTCTGAAGAGGAGGATGAAAATGAGCACTAAGGGTTTACTTGTTATTTTATCCGGTCCTTCAGGATCAGGTAAAGATACAGTTCTTGAGCAGGTCTTCAAAAAAGAACCACAGCTTCAGAAATCAATTTCAATGACAACCCGTGAAATCCGTGAAAATGAAGTTGATGGAAGAGACTACTATTTTGTCAGCAAAGAATATTTTGAAAAACAGATAAGTGCAAAAAATATGCTTGAAAGTGCCGTTTACAGTTCAAATTATTACGGAACTCCGAAAGCACCTGTTGATAAGTGGCTTGAGGATGACAAAACTGTAGTTTTGAAAATTGAAGTGCAGGGTGCTGAAAAAATCAGAAAACTTTATCCTGATTGCGTCAGTATCTTTATTATGCCGCCGTCACTTAAAGTTCTTGAAGAACGACTTCGCGGAAGAAACACAGATTCCGAAGAAGCTATACTTATGCGTCTTGAGGCAGCAGTCGGCGAAATGCAGAGTGCTGAAAAATATGATTACATAGTTTTCAACGATGTTCTTGAAGATGTTGTTGATGATGTCTGTTCAATTATCAAGTCAGAAAAATTCAAATCATTAAGAATGAAAAATAAAGTAAGAGAGGTAATTAAAAATGCTTAATCCCGATTTGAGAAATGTACTTAAAGGTAAAACAAGCCGTTATTCACTTGTTCTTGCTACTGCAAAAAGAGCAAGAGTTATTGCTGATGAGGCAGAACAGAAGGGTGAAATTATTGTTGAAAAGCCCGTAACACTTGCAGTTAACGAATTTATTGACGGTAAGTATCTTATTGAAGAACCGGAAGATATCAGAGATCTTTAATTTTTGGAGGTAAAAACGTATGTCTCAACTTTATGCAGAAACATCAGTTGACGGTGTTTTGCCGTCATTTGATAAGACATACGCATACCTCATAAAAGAGAATTCAGGAGAAATCAGAGTCGGTATGCGTGTTCTTGTACCATTTGGTATGGGTAATAAACCTAAAATGGCAATAGTAACAGGTATTACTGATATAAGACCTGATGCAAAAAAAATCAAAGCCATTATGCGTGCTGTTGATGAGGAACCGATTATCACTGAAGAAATGCTGAAAGTTGCTTTCTGGCTTAAAGACAGAACTTTCTGTACTGTTTATGAGGCTGTTAAAGCAATGCTTCCGTCAGGAATCAACTACAAAACTGTTGTGTCATATTCCTTGAATGATGAGGCAGAAGTTGATAATTTGTTGTTGACGGATGACGAGAAAAAGGTTTTGGAATTTTTTTCAGGAAAGAAAAGAGGCTTTGTCGACAAACAAAAGATTTGCAAAGCAGTGGGTATTTCTGAAGACAGCAGTGCTTTTAAAGACCTGTATGAAAGGAACATGCTTTTCAGAAATGTCGATGCTTCGCGGAAAGTCGGCGATAATCTTCAGAAAATGATAAGGGTAGTTCCGTCTGATAATGATATGAAACTGTCTCAGAAGCAAAAGTCTGTTTTAGATCTGCTTACAGATGTAGGAACAGCTTCTGTTAAAGAGGTTTGTTATTATACAGGCGTAACATCTGCTGTTGTAAATGCTCTTGTTTCAAAAGGTGTCTGCGAATTTTATGATAAAGAAATTTACAGAATGCCGTTTACAGCAACAGATGGTGAAATGACAGAAATTTTTTTGTCAGAAGAGCAGGAAAAAGCTTTTTCAGGACTCAGCGACCTTTTGTATAATGGTGAGAGTGCTGCAGCACTTCTTTACGGTGTAACAGGCAGTGGTAAAACTCAGGTTTTTCTCAGACTCATTGATGAAGCTGTGAAGCAGGGAAAAGGTGTCATTGTTATGGTTCCTGAAATTTCTCTTACTCCACAGACTATCAGAATTTTCAAAAAAAGATATGGTAAAAAAATTGCAGTATTTCACAGCGGTCTCTCCATGGGTGAGAGAGTTGATGAATATAAACGTGTGAAAAATAAAGAGGCTACAATAGCTATCGGAACACGTTCAGCAGTTTTTGCTCCACTTGAAAATATCGGACTGATTATTATGGACGAAGAGCAGGAGCATACATATAAAGCTGAAAATAATCCGCGATTTCATGCAAGAGATGTTGCAAAGTTCAGATGTGCTCACAATAACGCTTTGTTTCTTATGGCTTCTGCAACACCAAGTGTGGAATCTTTTGCAAATGCAAAAAAAGGCAGATATAAACTCTTTACCATGAAAGAACGGTACGGAGATTCTGTGTTGCCTGAAGTTGTTACAGTTGACCTGACTCAGGAAACAAAATTCGGAGAAAAAACTGTTATCAGTAGTTTTCTTGCTGAAGAACTGCAGGAAAATTTCAGAAATGGTCATCAGTCAATTATCTTGCTTAACAGACGTGGTTATAATACTTTTGTTGCTTGTAAAAAATGTAGCAGCGTTGTTACTTGTCCGAATTGCAGTATTTCAATGACATATCATTCAAAAAACGGAAAACTCATGTGTCATTACTGCGGTCACAGCATGTCGGGTAAAGTAAAATGTTCCGTATGTGGCAGTGAAGAACTGCGGTATAACGGTGTGGGTACTCAGAAAATTGAAGAAGAGCTTAAATTTCTTCTTCCTGATGCTAAAGTTCTCAGAATGGATGCTGACTCTACTATGTCCCGTTTTGCATATGAGGATAATTTTGAGAAATTCGGCAAGGGTGAATATGATATAATGATCGGCACCCAGATGGTTGCAAAAGGTCTTGATTTTGAAAATGTTACCCTTGTAGGTATAATTTGCGCTGATATGCAGTTGTACAATGATGATTTCAGAAGCAGCGAGAGAACATTTTCTCTTCTCACGCAGGTTATCGGCCGTTCAGGCAGAGGAAATTTTGCAGGTAAAGCCGTTGTCCAGACATTTACTCCTGACAATGAAATAATCAGGTTTGCACAGAATCAGGACTATGATTCCTTCTTTGATTTTGAAATTAAAATCAGAAAAATGATGGTTTATCCTCCTTTCTGTGATTTATGTGTAATAGGTTTTGTAGGAGACAACGAGCTGAATGTGTCACAGGCATCAAGAGGTTTTCTGCAACTACTGAAAGAAAAAACTTCCATAAAATTCAAAGATGAACAGATTATTGCTCTTGGACCTGTTCCTCTTAAAGTGGCAAAGGTCAGCAATAAATACAGATACAGATTGATTTTAAAATGTCATAACACTAAGTCATTCAGAAACATGATTTCTGAATTGCTCAGTGAGTTTGACGAAAAAAGTAAAAAATTTGATGTTACTGTTTTTGCGGATATCAATCCCGAAAATATGATATAACGTGGTGAAGAATATGGCATTGAGAAATATTGTAAAATACGGCGATCCTGTTCTCAGAAAAAAGAGCAGGGTAGTTGAAAAATTCGACAATAAGCTTTCGGATCTCATTGAAGATATGATTCAGACTATGAACAACGCTGAAGGTGTAGGTCTTGCAGCAGTGCAGGTGGGGATTCTGAAAAGAGTTGTTATTGTTGATGTTGGTGAAGGTCCTATTGAACTTGTAAATCCGGAAATTATAGAGGAATCAAAGGAAAAACAGATTACTCCGGAGGGATGTCTGTCCTTGCCGGGACAATCGGGAAACACAGTCCGTCCAATGACTGTTAAAGTAAAAGCTCAGGATAGAAACGGCAAATGGTATATTCATAAAGGTACAGGTCTCAAGGCAAAGGCTTTCTGTCATGAAATAGACCATCTTGACGGCATTTTGTATATTGATAAAGTGATTCCTGATACGGAGGGTAAAAAATGAGAGTAGTTTTTATGGGCACACCTGATTTTGCAGTGCCGTGTCTTGAAAAACTGATTGAATATGGTTGTGAAGTTGTGGGTGTTTTCACTCAGCCTGACAAGCCTGTTGGCAGAAAGCGCATAATCACACCGCCGGCAGTAAAGGTTTGTGCTCTCGAACATGGTATTGATGTTTATCAGCCTGAAAAAATGAGAGATGGTACAGCACTTGAAATAATAAACGGATTAAAGCCTGACCTCATTGTTGTTGTAGCTTATGGTAAAATTTTACCAAAAGAAATTCTTGAAAGTGCACCTCTCGGATGCATCAATATTCATGGCTCACTTCTTCCTAAACTCAGAGGTGCAGCACCGATTCAGTGGTCTGTCATTAATGGCGATGAATATTCAGGTGTTACATCAATGATGATGAACGAGGGACTTGATACGGGCGACATGCTTGTTGAAAGAAAAGTTAAAATTGATTTTACAGAAACTTCTGGAGAACTTTATGACAGACTTTCATTTGTCGGTGCTGAGGTTCTTGAAGAAACTTTGAAAAAACTTGAAGACGGTACACTTGTCAGAATACCTCAGAATGATGAGGAGTCAACATACGCACCTCTTCTCAGTAAAGAAATCTCAAATATTGACTGGAATGAATCAGCTCTGGATGTTTACAATAAAATCAGAGGTCTCAATCCATGGCCTGTAGCAGTGACATATATTGACGGCATAAAATACAAAGTTTATGAATCAGAATATGTTGAGAATGTAAATGGCCAACCGGGCGAAATTGTTGAAAATAAGAAAAAGCTTTTAATTGCCTGTGGCGATGGCAACGGTGTTTCAATTAAAACAATTCAGCCTGACGGA
Organism: Oscillospiraceae bacterium; assembly: GCA_015065765.1. GTDB lineage: Bacteria > Bacillota > Clostridia > Oscillospirales > Acutalibacteraceae > SIG575. The sequence continues at coordinate 23,415 of SVPP01000001.1, forward strand.
AAAAAACAGATGGATATTGTTTCCTTTCTTGCAGGCAACAAGTTAGAGACAGGAAAAATTATCGGGTAGGTGTTTTTTATGATGTGGTATTACCTCGAGAGCTATTGGCTTTATCTGGTAATAGTCGGTCCTGCACTTTTGTTCGCAATCGGTGCACAGATTAAGGTGAAAAGCAATTTCAATAAGTATTCCCGTGTTATGTCATCAAGAGGGCTTACTGGTGCAAATGCAGCTTTGCAGGTGCTTAATTTCTACGGAATACATGATGTGAAGATTGAACGTGTTTCAGGTAAACTCAGTGACCATTATGACCCTAAAACCAACGTTATCAGACTTTCAGATGAGGTCTTCAGTTCAACTTCTGTGGCTGCCATTGGTGTTGCGTGTCACGAGGCAGGGCATGCTGCCCAGCACGCACAAGGTTACAAACCGATTAAAATACGTAATGCAATTGTTCCGGTTTGTAATATAGGTTCAACTCTTGGTATTCCTATTGCACTCATAGGTGTTTTCCTTAATTTTGGTGTTCTTATTGACATCGGTCTTGCTCTTTACGCTCTTATTGCAGTTTTTCAGTTTATAACGCTTCCTGTTGAGTTTAATGCGAGCAGAAGAGCAGTTGATGTTATCGGTCAGACAAATATTCTCAGTGAAGATGAAATTGTTGGCACGAAGAAAGTTTTGTCGGCAGCTGCAATGACATATGTTGCAGCACTCGCAACATCAATTGCTAACCTTTTAAGATTTATTATTTTGTTTGGTAGAGGCAGAAGGCGATAATGAGTTTGAAAAATTCACCACGTCAGAAGGCGTTTGAAATTCTTCTTAGAATCCATACAGCAAACGCTTATTCAAATCTGACGATAGATACATATTTACAAAAAGATAATATGGAAAATCGTGATAAAGCTTTTGTCAGTGCGCTTGTTTACGGTGTTTGTGAAAGACAGTTGACACTTGATTTTAATCTGTCACAGTATCTCAAACAACCTATAAAAAAATTGAAGCCCGAGGTTTTAATTGCCTTGAGGTTAGGTGCATATCAGCTTTTGTTTATGGATAAAATTCCGTCATCAGCGGCGGTAAATGAGAGCGTAAATCTCACGAAATCCAACAAGTCAGCGTTTGCATCAGGCCTTGTGAATGCTGTTTTGCGTAAAGTAATGCAGAATGGTCTTGTTTTACCTCAGGAGAACAGCAGGAATTATCTGTCAGTGAAGTATTCTTGTCCGCAGTGGTTAGTTGACATGTATACTAAATCATACGGCAAGGAAAACGCAGAAGAAATTCTTAATTCTTCCTTGGGTGAGGTTCCTGTATATATCAGAGTCAACACAACTAAAACCACAAGTGATGAACTTATTTCAACACTTGCAGAGGAAAACATTATCGCAGAGAAAGTTGACTGTATTGAAAATGCTCTTATGCTTAATAAGCAGGGCTCAGTTGAAAATCTCAAAGCTTTCAAAAATGGATTATTCCATGTTCAGGATTTGTCTTCGCAGCTTTGTTGTAGTGCTCTCTGTGCGAAGAAAGGTGAAAAAATTCTTGATGTTTGTTCAGCACCGGGTGGCAAAACCTTTACCATTTGTGAGATAATGGAAAATATGGGTGCTGTTACAGCGTGTGATATTTATTCTTCACGTGTAAAGCTAATCAATGACGGAGCTGAGAGATTGTGTCTTACTTCAGTTTCTCCGATAGTCAATGATGCAACAGTGTTTAACACAAAATTAGGCGAGTTTGATAAGGTGCTTTGTGATGTGCCTTGTTCAGGCCTCGGTATTATAAGGAGAAAACCTGAAATCAAGTATAAGTCTCCTGATGATATTGACAAATTATACAATTTGCAGTATCTTATACTGTGTGTAACCTCAAGATATGTAAAGAGAAAGGGTACTCTTGTTTATTCAACGTGTAGTCTTAATCCCGAAGAAAACATTGAAGTTTGCCGCAGATTTTTAGCAGAAAACAAAGATTTTGTTTTGTGTGATATTCCGAATGCAGAAGCTTTCGGAATGGTTGATGATAAAACGTTAACGGTTCTACCGCACAAAAATAATACCGACGGATTTTTTATAGCAAAGTTTGAAAGAAAAGGTGAGTAATTTTGAGCAGGATTGATATTAAATCAATGACAAAAGATGAATTGCGTCTTGCTCTGTCAGAAATTAATTTACCTAAATTCAGAGCTGATCAGGTATTTTCATGGCTTCATCAGAAAGGTGTTTCGTCCTTTGATGAAATGACAAATATCTCTAAAGACCTGAGACAGGCTCTCAGTAAGAAGTTCGAGATACGTTCCTGTGCGATTGAAACAAAAAGAGTTTCAAAAGAAGATGGAACTATCAAGTATCTGTTCAGACTTTTTGATGGTGAATATATTGAAAGCGTTCTTATGAAATATAAGTACGGCTATTCACTCTGTGTTTCCACTCAGGTCGGTTGTCGAATGGGATGTAAGTTCTGTGCATCGACTCTGGGCGGCGTTATAAGAGACCTTTCAGCATCAGAAATATTATCACAGATTCATGTGGCTCAGAACGATGAAAATGTCAGAGTTTCTCATGTTGTTCTTATGGGAATGGGCGAACCCTTTGATAATTTTGAAAATGTTAAAAGATTTCTTTTTCTTGCAAATTCCGAGGATGCTCTTGGTCTTTCAATGCGGAATATTTCACTGTCCACATGCGGAATTGTTCCGAAGATTTATGAACTTATGGACATGAATTTACAGCTTACTTTGTCTGTTTCTCTTCATGCGCCGAATGACAAAATCCGCTCGGCACTTATGCCCATAAATAAAAAATACAATGTTTCTGAACTTATTAAAGCTTGCAGAGATTATGTAAACAAAACCTCAAGAAGAATATCTTTTGAGTATTCTATGATTTCAGGAGTCAATGATAGTGACGAGTGTGCAGAAGAGCTTTCGAAGCTTTTGAAGGGTATGCTTTGTCATGTGAATCTGATTCCTGTGAATAATGTACGAGAAAATAATTTTGTGAAAAGTAATGATAAGCAATTAAAAAAATTTGTATCTATACTTGAGAAGAATTCTGTAAATGTTACTGTCAGAAGGACTCTTGGCAAGGATATTGAGGCATCCTGCGGACAGTTGAGAAAAAAGCACATTGCCTCTGAAGGGAGAGATGAAAGTTGAAAATCTTTGGTAAGACAGATATAGGACTTGTCCGTTCGTCTAATCAGGATGCTTTCAGAATCGGAAAATTTGACAGCGGTACAGTTTGGGCGGTTCTGTGCGATGGCATGGGCGGTGCCTCAGGCGGTGATATAGCAAGTAAAATGGCAGTAGATTTAATTGCTGAAAGAATTCTCAGTAATTATAACGACAACATGAAAACTTCATCTGTAGCTAATTTGCTCGAATCTGCGATTAATTTTGCAAGCATTAAAATTTTTGATATTGCCCGCGAGGATGAAACACTTTCAGGCATGGGAACAACGGTTGTTGCCGCAGTTATAAGAGATGGTGAAGCGATGATTTCTCATGCTGGTGACAGCAGAGCCTACATAATCGGAGAAGATATCAGACAGGTCACAACCGATCACTCTATAGTTCAGGAAATGCTTGACAGAGGAGAAATCACTGAAGAGGAAGCAAAGCATCACCCCATAAAGAACTACATTACAAGGGCTCTGGGAGTAAAAGACAGAATCAGTGTAGACTTTACAACTGAAGATTTTGGTGAAGATGATATTTTGTTGATGTGTTCAGATGGTTTTTCAAATATGATAGAATCAGATTCACTTAAAGAATTGATTAAGTGTGCTGATGATGATACATGCAAAAAACTGGTTGATACAGCAAATTCAAACGGTGGAAAAGATAATATAACGGTAGTTATTGCTTCTTATTGAAGAAATTAAGGAGATTAAGATATGGATAGTTATGTTGGAAAGAGAATAGACGGCAGATACGAAATAAGAGAAATTATCGGTGTGGGCGGTATGGCTGTAGTTTACAAGGCGTACGATAACATCGATGACAGAATCGTTGCAGTAAAAATTCTTAAAGAAGAATTCCTTGCGAATGAGGAGTTCCGCCGCAGATTCAAAAACGAATCAAAGGCTATTGCAGTGCTTTCACATCCTAACATTGTAAAGGTTTTTGACGTCAGCTTCGGCGACAGATTACAGTACATTGTTATGGAATATGTTGAAGGTATTACTCTCAAGGAATATATTGAACAGCAGCGTGTAATCAACAGCAAAGAGGTTGTTCATTTTACTACACAGATTCTCAGAGCACTTCAGCATGCACATGACAAAGGAATTGTACATCGTGACATCAAGCCTCAGAACATAATTTTGCTTCAGAACGGTAATATTAAAGTTACGGATTTCGGCATTGCTCGCTTCAGCAGAAGTGAAACACGCACAATGACAGAATCGGCAATCGGCTCCGTTCATTATGTAAGTCCTGAACAGGCAAGAGGCGAAATGACAGACGAGAAGACAGATATTTATTCTGTGGGCGTGCTTATGTATGAGATGCTGACGGGAGAACTTCCTTTCCAGAGTGATAATGCAATTTCTGTTGCTCTCATGCAGGTTAATGAAGATGCCGTTCCTCCCAGTTCAATCAATGAGGATATTCCTACAGGTCTTGAACAGATTACAATGCGCGCTATGCAGAAAAATCTTCGTGAAAGATATCAGTCTGCTGCAGAAATGCTCCTTGATATCGAGGAATATAAGCGCAATCCTGCAGTCGTATTTGACTATTCATATTTTGTAGACGATAATCCTACAAAGTTTGTTTCAACAGATGACGTAAGAGCATTTTCGGGATTTTCTTCCGTATCGGAAGAGGATCCAATTCCCGGTGCTGATGAGATGCGTCTGCCTCATCCCAAAACTAAGAAGAAAAAGTCAGCTCTGCCCATTGTTGTTGGAGTTCTTGCAGGTGTACTCGTTGCTCTTCTGCTTGCAGTTGGTTTCATTTTCTTCCAGGATGATATAAAGGGAATTTTCTCATTCAGCAGAACTGTTCCTGATTTTGTAGGCATGAATTATTACAACGAAATCAAGGGTAAGTCAGAATACGAAAAATTCAACATTGAAATTGTTGAAACACAGTCAAGTGCCCATGATGATGGCGAGGTTATTGCACAGACACCTGAACAGGGTACTAAGGTTAAAGGTGATGATGAGATCGTTTTAACAGTTGCTGTGCTTGAAACAGAATCAATGATGCCCGATTTTGAAAATGAAGATATATTCACTGTCCGTGAACAGCTTAATGCTATGGGACTTAAGTTTGTTGAACTTAAGGAGAACAGCGAAACTGTTGATGATGGCAATGTTATCAGAACAGAGCCTGCTGCAGGTTCAAGTGTAAATGTGGGTGACACTGTTACTATTTACATCTGCGAAAAAGATAACGCAACAGTTCAGGTTCCCGACATTGTTACAATGTCTCCTGAAATGGCAAAACTTGAGCTTGAATCAGTTGGTCTCACACTTGACACAAACTACACTTCAGAGGCAAGCATGACCGTGCCCGAAGGATACATTGTCAGATGTGAACCCGTTGTAGGTGCTCCTGTTGCAGAGGGAACAGCAATCAAGGTTGTTCTCAGTCTCGGTCAGAAAGCGACCACAAGAGATATAAGTATTATGTTGCCTTCATCAGGTATGGGCTCGATTGTTTATAAGCTTAATGGCAATACTGTTCATACAGTGCCGTCATATACATTCTACGGACAGATGTACACAACTTCTGTCACAGGTGTGGGTGCTTCCGATGCAGTTGAGGTTTATGTAAATGATAACCTTTATTTCTCGTGCTATGTTGACTTTACTTCAACACCGCCTACTGTATCAAATGCAACAGACTACACAGGTACTATTGATTACGGAACCTTATATTGATTTTAGGAGTTGACTTTTTTGCAGCAACTTGAAGGAACAATAATAAAAGGTATCGGCGGCTTCTACTATGTGGAAGTCGCTGATGACATATACGAATGCAAGGCAAGAGGTGTATTCCGCAAGAATAAAATTTCTCCTTTGCCGGGAGACAGAGTGAAATTCACGGTCAATAACGGTGCTGAGAATACAATTGATGAAATTCTTTCCAGGAGAAATGTTCTTGTAAGACCTCCTATAGCAAACATTGACAGGCTTTTTGTTGTTACTTCTGTCTGCGAGCCAAAGCCGAACACTTTGGTTATAGATAAGCTTATTGCTGTCGCAGAGAAAAATAACATTGAGCCAATACTCGTTATTACAAAAAATGACCTTGGAGATTCATCTGAACTTCAGAATATCTACACAACAGCAGGTTTTGAAACTGTTGTGACATCTGCTGAAACAGGTGAGGGTGGGGAGAAAATAAAAGAGCTGATCGAAGGTCATATCAGTGCTTTTGCAGGTAACACAGGTGTCGGTAAATCTTCTTTGCTTAACAGCGTGGATTCTTCTCTTTCTTTACAGACGGGTGAAATCAGTGATAAGCTTGGCAGAGGCAGACATACAACAAGACACATAGAACTTTTCAAAATCTGTGGCGGTTATATCGCTGATACACCGGGATTTTCCTCACTTGATTTTCAGAATGCAGAAAAGATTTTAAAAGACGAGCTTCCTTTCTGTTTCCGTGAGTTTGAGGAGTATCTCGGCACATGCAAGTTTTCTACTTGTTCACACACCTATGATAAAGGATGCAAAATTATTGAGGCTGTGAATGAAGGCAAAATACATCCCTCAAGACATGAAAACTATGTTGCTATGTATAATGAAGTTAAAGATTTAAAAGAATGGGAATTATAATTTTGAAGGCTGATTCAATCTGAATCAGCCTTTCACACTTATTTTACACATGAATATAATAAAAATGACAGTGAATTAGTGGGGTGAGTGTATGAGAAGGCGTAGAAACTGTGGCTTAGGAATTATTCTTGTAGCTTTTGGAATAGGGCTTTTTATTGCCTGCTGCTTTCCATCATCATTTCTTGTAGCTGTTATAGCTCTGGCAATTGTTCTGATTGGTATTGCCATTTGCAGAAATTAATTGGAGGTAAGCGGTATGAAAGTAATTGTTTTCAAGAATCCAAAAGTTATCAGCGGTTTACTCAGAATGATTTTCGGAATTAAAAAGCAGGATTTTTCAAACAGTTAACGGTACATACTGCAGAGCTTGCTCTGCGGTATTTTTTATGCTTGACAATATTAAAAAGAGGGTGTTATACTGATGTAAAATACCTGATGTAATCAGGAGGAGGCAAAATAAAATGGAAAACAAACCTTTATACATTTTATCTTACGACCACGGTGGCTTTGTGCTGTGGGGTAATGCAGTAAAACCGCGTCTTAAGGAACTTGTTGAGTGGATGGAAAAATATCCGAAACTCAAAGTTGGTCTTGATTATGAATCCTTTACTTTTGATGAATATTCAAAGGTTGATCCTGAAATAATGGAGCTCATTACTTATTTGCTTGAGAAATATCCTGACAGAGTTGGTCTCGGTGCAACAACATATGGTCAGCCCTTGTCACTGTTCATTTCTGAAGAATCCAATATCCGTCAGCTTACATATGCTATCCGTACAAATCTTAAGCATTTTGGTCAGACACCGAGTGTTTATGCTATTTCTGAATTTGCACTTAACAATCAGACTCCTCAGATGGCAAAACTTTGCGGATATAAAGGTGCTATTCTCCGTTCACACGTTATGGGTTACGGTTACACTAAGAACTTTGATTTACCCTGGGGCCGCTGGATCGGTAAAGATTTGTCGGAAATCCCGGCTGTTCCCACATACGAGGAGCAGGGAAGAGGTTTCAACTGCACAACTCTTGATAACTGGATTATGTCTCGTTGGCCGAGAGAGGGTTGTTATTGGTCTCTTGAAGAATTTGAAGAAAAGTTCAAGCATATTTCTCCGCTGCTTGCATCAAGATATGATGACCTTACACAGGAAGTACAGGATATTACTGAATACATTGAAACTAAAGATGATTATAAATATGTTCTTCTTGAAGATTTGCCTGAACTTTACGGCGAAGCAAAAGAAGAAATGCGTACAAACGATAACGATTTCCATGTACAGATGCCTTGGGGTTACTGCGGCAATGAAATTTTCAATGGTTGCCGTGAGTCAGAAGTTGCTGCTGTACAGGCTGAAAAACTTAACGCCCTTGCAGTAATGCTTGGTGGTACTCCTATGCAGGAAAAACTTGAACAAGCATGGAAGTACGCACTTGTAGCACAACATCATGATGTTACAATCTGCGGCCTTCTTGATTTGTCAAGAAGATTTATTCCTGATTCACTCAAACTTTCATCTGAAGTTAAGGATGCTTCTCTTGAAGTTATTAAGAAACGTTTCGCAGACAAGAATGATGATTCACTTCTTGTAATTAACTCACATTCTTTCGAAATTGATGAATGGATAGAAGCACCCGTAAATGGTGATGTTACAGCATTTGACGGTGATAAAGAACTTGTATGTGAAATGTCAGAGGATAAAAAATCGATACGTATCAATGTAAAGGGAGAACCTTTCACTGTAAAGAAAATCACTTTACAACCTACGACGGAGAAAAATACTTCTGCATTTTCATGGGATGAGAGCGCAGGCGTGCTTAAAACACCTGTTTATAATGTAAAACTGACAGACAAGGGTATCGCTTATATTGAAGATGCAGCCCGGAATAAACGTATTTTTGATAATGGTGAGGGTGAGCTTTTCACAGCGTATGTTGTGGACGGTAATTATTCTTCTTTCGGTAAATGGAATGTATTTGTTTCATCTCACAGTGCAAAAGCAGTGTTTGAAGGTAACGTAAGCACTATCCCATGCCGCTTTGAAATGAACTTCTATGGCAAACAGACACGAATTGATTGTAAAGCAAAATTTGAACTTCACGGCGAAACGGTAGGTCATACAGATCTTTCAGAAGGACTAAAAAAATCCATTACTATTGATGGTCACAGACATGAAGAAAAAATGAATTTCATTATGAATATGTGTCTTGACGAAAACAGAAGAATGGTACGAGATCTGCCTTTCTCAATTTCTGACTGGAATGGTGCTGTACGCAAAAATGAGTCATACTGGTATCCTGAAGATGATATCAGATATGATGAAGAAGTGTCAGCTGAAGAATCTTTTGCAAGCACAACTTATATGCAGGGTATTTACTGGCTTGGCATGAATGATAAAAATAACGGTATTGCCGTATTCAACCGTGGTTGTATGGGTTCACTCATTCAGGGAAACCGACTTGAAATCCCGCTTTTATATTCAGGTAAATATATGTGTGGTGACAGAATTCTTGAAGGTATTTTTGAAGATGAGTTTGCACTCTTCCCGTACGACGGAACAGTTTCAGATGCTGATATTCACAGAAACGCTATGTCTTATGCTTATCAGCCTACAGTCCTTTCTCTTGAAAAGGGTGAGGGTGATATGAATGAAATGAATATTGCTGATTTCAGTGCAGATAGTGGCGAAGTTATTCTTACAACATTCTATCCTGAAGATGGTGCGATTTTTGCTCGTTTCTGCAATTTCTCAGACTCTTCAGCAACTGCAACTTTCAATCTTGCTGACAGTAAAAACATGGTTGAAACTGATTTGTTAGGTAATGTGACTTCTGATGTTTCAGACGGTAAACTCAGTTTCAGACCTTGGGAAATCAAAACAGTTAAAATTTCAATCTGATTTATTTTAACCGACTGGAAACAGTCGGTTAATTTTTGAAAAAATGGTAAACATTTGTTCGGAAAATTTTGTTTAACTATTTACAATTAAAATTTTATAGTTTATAATTAAATAGTTAAGGAGGTGCAGCTATGGATAAGTTTGAATTACACTCACCGTATAAACCTACAGGTGACCAGCCACAGGCTATTAAAGTTTTAGTTGACGGCGTGAACAAAGGGTATAACGAGCAGACGCTTCTCGGTGTTACCGGTTCGGGTAAAACCTTTACAATGGCAAATATAATTGCAGAGCTCAACAGACCAACATTGGTACTGGCCCATAACAAAACTCTTGCTGCACAGCTTTGCTCAGAATTCAGGGAATTTTTTCCAAATAATGCAGTTGAATATTTTGTTTCTTATTACGATTACTATCAGCCTGAAGCATATGTGCCTTCAACTGATACCTATATCGAAAAGGATTCCTCAATTAATGAAGAAATTGAAAAACTTCGTCATTCTGCAACTGCAGCTCTCAGTGAACGAAGAGATGTTATAATCGTTGCCAGTGTGTCTTGTATTTACACTCTCGGTGACCCTATAGATTATAGAAATATGGTCATTTCTCTCAGAACAGGAATGGAGAAAAACCGTGATGATTTAATCAGCAAACTTGTTGAACTTCAATATGAAAGAAATGATGTCAATTTCATCAGAAATAAATTCCGAGTGCGTGGAGATGTTGTTGAGATTTATCCAGTTTATTCAAATGATAAGGCAATCAGAGTTGAGTTCTTCGGCGATGAAATCGACAGAATTTGTGAGATAAATGCTTTAACGGGAACAGTGTTGGCAACTTTGTCACACGTTGCAATTTACCCTGCATCACACTACGTTGTTTCAAAGGACAGACTTGAAGAATCAATAAAAGAAATTTTTGAAGAAATGGTTCAGAGATATGCTGAATTTGAAGAGCAGGGAAAACTTCTTGAGGCGCAGAGAATCAAACAAAGAACAGAATATGATATCGAAATGCTCCGTGAAACAGGTTTCTGTAAGGGTATTGAAAACTATTCAAGAATTATGTCGCGCAGAGAACCCGGTTCTGTTCCTAATACATTGCTTGATTATTTTCCGGATGATTTTCTTTTGTTCGTTGATGAATCCCACGTAATGTTACCTCAGGTCAGAGCAATGTTTGCAGGTGACAGAGCGAGAAAAGAAAACCTTGTGGAATTCGGTTTCAGACTTCCATCAGCTTTTGACAACAGACCTTTGAAATTCGATGAATTCTATGAAAAGGTTGGACAGAAAATATTTGTAAGTGCAACACCAGGTGATTTTGAAAAAGAAAAAAGCATGCAGATTGCTGAACAGGTTATCAGACCAACAGGACTTCTTGATCCTGAAATTTCTGTCAGACCTGTTGAAGGTCAGATTGATGACCTTGTTTCTGAAATCAATTTAAGAGCAGAAAAAGGTGAGAGAACACTTGTTACCACTCTCACAAAGAAGATGGCAGAGGATTTAACTGATTACTTTGAAAATCTTTCAATCAAGGTCAGATATATGCATTATGACGTTGATACAATCGAGAGAATGGAAATCATCAGAGACCTGAGAACAGGTGAGTTTGATGTGCTTGTGGGCATTAATCTTTTGCGTGAAGGTCTTGATATTCCCGAAGTTTCTCTGGTTGCGATTCTTGACGCTGATAAGGAAGGATTTCTACGTTCTGAAACTTCACTTATTCAGACTATCGGCAGGGCAGCAAGAAATGCAAACGGTCAGGTTATTATGTATGCAGACGAGCTTACTCCATCAATGGAAAGGGCAATTAATGAAACTTATCGCAGACGCGAAAAACAGATGAAATATAACGAGGAAAATGGTATAATTCCGACAACAATCAAGAAGGATGTAAGAGAAATTCTTGAGATTTCAAGTAAAGATACCAAAGATAAAAAATCCTCCAAACACATGAGCAGAAAAGAGCGTGAAGAGTTAATCGAACGCTTGACAAGAGAAATGAAAGCGGCAGCTAAAATACTTGAATTTGAACACGCTGCGGCACTCAGAGACAGAATTGAAAAGCTAAGGCAGGGAAAATAAATTGCAGAAAAATATTGTGATTAAAGGTGCAAAAGAACACAATCTCAAAAATGTTGATATCGAATTGCCGAGAGACAAGCTTATAGTTTTTACCGGACTTTCAGGTTCAGGTAAGTCATCTCTTGCTTTTGACACTATTTACGCTGAAGGTCAGCGCAGATACGTTGAATCTCTTTCGTCTTATGCAAGACAGTTTCTCGGTCAGATGGAAAAGCCAAATGTTGACTACATTGAAGGCTTGTCTCCGGCTATATCTATCGATCAGAAAACAACTTCAAAAAATCCACGTTCGACCGTAGGCACAGTAACAGAAATTTATGACTATCTGAGACTTTTATACGCAAGAATTGGTGTGCCTCATTGTCCCGTATGCGGAAAAGAAATTTCAAGACAGACAGTTGATCAAATTGTCGATAAGGTAATGCAGCTTGAGACGTCAACTAAAATTCAGATCATGTCACCGATTATCAAAGGTAAAAAAGGTGAACATGTCAAGGAACTTGACAGTGCGAGAAAATCAGGTTTTGTAAGAGTCAGGATTGACGGAATAATTTATGATCTTTCTGAAGAAATCAAGCTTGAAAAGAATAAAAAGCATAATATAGATGTTGTGGTTGACAGACTTGTTATGAAAGATGACATTAAAGGAAGACTTGCTGATTCAATTGAAACAGCTGCAAGCCTTTCAGACGGCATTGTTCTTGTTGATGTTATAGGTAAAGAGGAACTTCTGTTTTCACAGAATTTTGCTTGTCCTGAACATGGAAGTTCAATCGACGAACTGACACCGAGAATGTTTTCGTTTAACAATCCGTTCGGTGCGTGTCCTACGTGTTCGGGTCTCGGTGTTTCCAAGAAGATAAATCCTGATCTTGTGATTCCGGATAAAACTCTCTCAATCCGTGGGGGAGCTATTAAAGGTACAGGCTGGAGCAATGCAGATAAAGGCACTATTGCTGAAATGTACTATGAAGGAATAGCGAATAAATACGGATTTACGCTTGATACTCCTGTGAAGGATATTCCTGCTGAAGGTCTTGACGCTCTTCTTTTCGGAACAAACGGTGAAAAAATTAAGATGACACGCAAAAACGAATATGGTACAGGTTCTTATTTTACTGATTTTGAGGGCGTCATAAACAATCTTCAGAGAAGATATGACAGTACAACAAGTGAATGGTCGAGAGCAGACATTGAACAGTACATGGATGACAGCACTTGTCCTGATTGCGGTGGTGCGAGATTGAAAAAAGAGTCTCTTGCAGTTACTGTCGGCGGAATAAATATAGACGAATTTACACAGAAAACTATTGTTGAGGCTATTGACTTTATTGACAATCTCAAATTGTCCGACAGAGATAAATCAATCGCCACACTTATTATAAGAGAAATTAGGGACAGATTGAATTTCCTTAATTCAGTTGGACTTTCCTATCTTACGCTTTCAAGACAGTCAGGCACTCTTTCAGGCGGTGAAAGTCAGAGAATAAGACTTGCTACACAGATTGGCTCTTCACTGACAGGCGTTCTTTATGTTCTCGATGAGCCGAGTATAGGCTTGCATCAGAGGGATAATCAGAAACTTCTTGCTACATTGAAACAGCTTCGTGACCTTGGTAACACACTGATTGTTGTTGAGCATGATGAAGAAACAATGGAGCAATCCGACTTCCTTGTTGATATCGGTCCCGGTGCAGGTATACACGGAGGTAATGTGATTTTTGCGGGTGAATATAAAGATATTCTTGATTGTGAAGATTCTCTTACAGGCCAGTATCTCAGCGGTAAGAAACAAATTCCAATTCCGGAAAACAGAAGGAAGGGTAACGGCACTTCACTGAAAATTATCAGTGCAAGTCAGAATAATTTACAGAATGTCGATGTTGAAATTCCCTTGGGAAAATTCGTCTGCGTTACAGGCGTTTCAGGTTCAGGAAAATCATCGCTTATCAATGAAATACTTTATAAAAAGCTTGCAAATGAACTTAACGGTGCAAGGAAGATAGTAGGTAAGCATGACAGAATTGAGGGCATTGATTTGCTTGATAAAGTAATTGACATTGACCAGTCACCAATCGGCAGAACACCACGTTCTAACCCTGCAACATATACAGGAGTTTTCAATGATATCAGAGAATTATTTGCTTCTACTGCTGATTCAAAGAAGCATGGTTTCAGCGCAAGCAGATTTTCTTTTAATGTTAAAGGCGGTCGCTGTGAGGCATGTCAGGGTGACGGCATTGTGAAGATAGAAATGCATTTTCTTGCAGATATTTACGTACCTTGCGAGGTGTGCAAAGGCCAGAGATATAACAGAGAGACATTAGAAATCAAATACAAAGGCAAGAGCATCAGTGATGTTCTTGAAATGACAGTTGAAGAAGGTCTTGAATTTTTCTCAGCAATTCCTAAAATTAAAAGAAAGCTTCAGACACTTTATGATGTTGGTCTTGGTTATGTGAAAATCGGTCAGCCTGCAACTACTCTTTCAGGCGGTGAAGCACAGAGAGTTAAACTTTCAACTGAACTTTCAAGGGTTTCAACAGGCAAGACGATTTATATTCTCGATGAGCCTACAACAGGTCTTCACACTGCTGATGTTCACAGACTTATTGATGTTCTTCAACGACTTGTTGATGCAGGAAATACTGTTCTCGTTATTGAACACAACCTTGATGTCATAAAGTCAGCGGACCATGTTATTGATTTAGGTCCCGAAGGTGGCTCAGGCGGCGGTCTTATCGTCGCTGAAGGTACACCTGAAGAAGTCGCACAAACCAAAGGCTCATATACAGGCGAATTCCTGAAAAAAGTTTTGAATGGTGGTGCTTGAGATGAAAGTTTTAACAACACTGCAGATGAGAATGGCAGAGGCAGCTGCCAATGCAAACGGCACGAGCTATCTGAGACTTATGGAAAACGCCGGTGCCGCCTGTGCAAGAGCAATACGTGAAGAATACGGCATCACAGCGGAAAAAACAAAAAAAATTACCGTTGTCTGCGGTAGAGGAAATAATGGCGGAGATGGTTATGTAATTGCAAGAAAGCTTTGTGAAATCGGTTGCAGAGTTTCTATAATTCTTGCAGGCGGTACTCCTCATTCAGAGCATGCAAAGGAAATGTTTTCACGTGTTGAGCAGATGCCTGTGAACATGATTACCTTTGATACAAACAAAAATTCAGCTCTTGATGCACTTCTGAATGCTGACGTTATTGTCGAGGCGGTTTTTGGCATCGGTCTTGAAAGAGATGTGACTGATATTTATGCGGAGCTCTTCCGATATATCAACTCATCTTCTGCTAAAACAGTCAGCATCGATATACCCGGTGGATTGAACGCAGATACAGGCGAAATAATGGGCGAGGCTGTAAAGGCTGATTTCACGGTTGCGGTATGTACTGCGAAACCTTGCCACATTCTTTTGCCGGGCAGTAAATATTGCGGAAAAATAAAGGTTGTTTCTATTGGTATAACAGAAGATGAGCAAAGGGTTTCAGGTGATCCGTATTTTTATTCTGTTGACAGTGAAAGTGTGAGAGAGCGTTTTCCTCACCGGAATCCTGTTTCAAACAAAGGTGACTATGGTCATGTGCTTTCCATTTGCGGAAGTAAATGTATGGCAGGTGCTGCTGTACTTGCCGCAACAGGTGCGGTAAGAGGTGGTGCAGGTTTGGTTACAGCTGCTTTTCCTGAGTGCGCGTATCCTGCCATTTCTTCAAAACTTACATCTCCACTTCTGCTTCCCGTGAAAAATAATGAGGAGGGTACTTTTTCTTCTCAGTCTGTTGACAAAATTAATGATGCAATGAAAAAGGCTTCGTCAATTGTTATCGGATGTGGTCTTGGTGTTAATAAAGATACAGCTTCACTGCTGGTGGAGGTAATAAAAAATGCCGAAGTCCCTTTGGTTATTGATGCCGACGGAATAAATATTATTTCCCGTAATATAAATGTATTGAAAGCTGCAAAAGTGCCGATAATATTAACGCCGCATCCAGGAGAAATGAGCAGACTTACAGGAAAGTCTGTAAAGCAGATTCAATCTGACCGTATACAGACGGCAGTTGATTTTGCTAATGAATATGGCGTGACGGTAGTTTTAAAAGGTGCGAATACTGTTGTTGCTACCCACGGTGAAAAGACGGCATTTGTCAACACAACAGGTAATGCGGGAATGTCCAAGGGCGGAAGTGGAGATTTACTCGCAGGTTTGGTTGGTGCATTTCTTGCACAGGAAGTCAGCACCGTTGATGCCGCAATGATGGCTGTTTATATTCATGGCTTGGCAGGTGATATAGCCGCTGAAAAATACTCCATGACAGCCATGTCTCCTACGGATACGGCAGATTGTTTGCCTTTTGCACTTTCAAAAATTGAAAGATGTATCGGGGTGTAACAATTGAAAAAAATACTTATGTTGTTGGCGTTAGTGATTCTCTTGGGTGGTTGTGGTGTTATTAAAGAATCAACACCGCCAATTCCTGATTTGAATTTTACCGGCAACATAAGTGTTACATATAATAATTTTGATATGAATTGCAAAATTGAAAACATTATTGCAGATAAATGTATAGTTTCAGTGATTGAGCCTGAATTGCTCTCAGGTCTCACAATGACCTTGAAGGAAGGAATATGCACATTTAATCTCGGTGATGTTTCTTATGAAATTGATTCTTCTTTTGCTGAGAATGTGGAATTTCTCTCTGTTTTTACAGAATCTGTTAAGAAAATTCTTAACTCAGCAGAATATGAAAAATTGGAAAATGGTAATTGGCTCTACACCGGAATGTCAGATTGGGGAAAGTTTCTGCTTGTACAGGATAAGACAAGCGGTTATCCTGTTTCTTTCAGAATTCCTGAGGCGGGATTGTCGATTACCTTCAGCAATATGAAGTCGATTGATAATGGAGGTTAAAAATGTCTTGTGTTTCAAGCTATAAATTGATGAAAACAGCTTCAAGGGAAGGATATGCCATTCCGGCCTTTAATATTGACAACCTTGAATCAGCTATTGCGGCTGCTGAAGTTATGAAGGAAACTAAAAAACCGCTGATAATCCAGACTATTCCGCGTACTCTTGCTTATGGTGGAATGTCAGTCTATCCTGCAATGATGAAATCGTTGACAATTGGTGCTGATGACGTTGACTATGCTATGCACCTTGATCATGGAAACAGTAGGGAACTTGCTGAAAAATGCATCAATTGCGGATTTTCCTCTGTCATGTTCGACGGAAGCATGCTATCCTTTGATGAAAATATCAGAAAAACAAAAGAGGTTGTCGATTTTGCTTTGGCTATGGGTGTTTCTGTCGAAGGTGAATTAGGTACAATCGGCGGCAAAGAAGAAGGGGATACTGATCTTGAAGCAAGCTATACAAAAGTTAGTGAAGCTGTTGATTTTTGTGAATTGACAGGTGTAAGCACACTTGCTATCGGTGTAGGTACAGCTCATGGTGTGTATAAGGGTACTCCGAAAATTAATGTTAAAAGAATTGAAGAAATTCATTCTTCAGTTTCAACACCTCTTGTTCTCCATGGTGCATCAGGTCTCAGCGATGATATCCTGAAGGCATGTATAAAAGCAGGTGTATCAAAGATAAATTTTGCTACTGAACTCAGACAAGCCTATACATACGGAATAAAGCTCGGTATGGAGCAGAATACTGATGTATTTGACCCTAAAATTTACATGAGAGTGGCAATCGATGAGATTAAAAAAGTTATGTTGGAAAAAATTGTAATTTGTTATAATATGTGAGGTGTAGGATATGATTTTTAAGAGTTGGATGTCGTATCTTAAAGATGACGTAAAAATCACAGACGTGGTGATGCCCAGTGCTCACAATGCGTGCAGCTATGAATTGAATGCTATGGGGTGTTGTCAGAGTGGTGACCTGTTTGAGCAGTTTTCACATGGTGTCAGGCATTTTTGCATACGCCTTGATACTGACAGAAAAGGTGAGATAGTTGTCTGCCATGGTGTTTCAAAGGGCGGTCCTTTCAAAAGGGATTTAAACGATATGAGAAGAATGCTGGAAGAAAATGATTCCGAAATATTTATTTTTGACATCAGAGAATATTATAATCAGAAATTCGGTCCCGTTACGCTGAAATTCAAGGCGGATATAAATCAGATGAATGATTTGCTTGAAGAATACATACAGCCCTCAAAGTATGCTTTTACAGATTTCGATGATATTAATAATGTGACGATCGGTGACATCAGGAAATCGGGAAAAAGATACATACTTTACAATTTTGAGAAGGCATATAAATTCAGTGTCAACTGTGAATATGATTTTCCATGGGACAAGCGTATCAATGGTCTCAAAGCGGAAGGTTTTTCAAAAGAAGTTACAAAGCTTTTCGACCTTGGAAAACCTACGGGACTTAACTGGTTTCAGATTCAGCAGACACCGAATTTAGGTACGGAAATCGGTGTTAAAACGCCGAAATCACTCGATGTTAAATTGCGACCGTATTTCAAAAATATCATTGATGATGTGGCAAACAACGAAAAATACCTGAGTCGTGCTAACATCATTGCAAGTGATTTTATGACTGAGGATTTTATGAAATCTTCACTTATTCTCAAACTCAATCTTTCAAAAAATAACATAAAAGAAGAGTTACGCGATGATTTTTTAACAAAACTGGAGGAAAAATACAATGGCTGAATACAGATCACTTATAATCGGACATACAACTCTTGACAGAAATACAGACCATCTCGGAAACACTGTAGAAATAGTCGGTGGTGCAGTAGTTTATTCTTCTGCTTCCGCTTACGCTCTCGGTCATAAAGTCCTGGCTGTTACGCGTCTTGCAGAGAAAGATTTTTCAAGGCTTGAGCAGTTTACATTGCCGAAAGAAAATATCGTATGTATTAAATCTGAAAAATCTACTGACATGGTAAATATATATTTTACTGCTGATAAAGAACGCAGAAAATGTTCTTGCACAAGCAGGGGAGATGCGTTCACTGCCGAGGATATCAAAGGCTATGATGCTGATATTTATCATTTCGCAGGCTTGATTTATGGCGACTACGATACAGAGATGATAAAAACAGCTTCTGAATACGGCAAAGTTGCAGTAGATGTGCAAGGTTTTCTTCGCCATGCAAATGATGATGGCTCAATGTATTTTGAAGATTGGGCAGATAAGAAAGATATATTGAAATATATAACTTATCTTAAGACTGACGCTGCAGAAGCAGAGATTATGACAGGAACATCGGATAGAAAAAAAGCTGCAGAAATTCTTCACTCCTGGGGTGCAAAAGAAATATTAATTACGCATAATACAGAGGTTCTTGCTTATGACGGAAAAGAATTCTTTACATGTCCTATAAAAGCAAGAAACTTAAGCGGCAGAACAGGCAGGGGAGATACAACTTTTGCAGCATACATAAATGAGAGACAGGAAAAATCAGTTGAAGAGGCACTGCTTGTAGCCACGGCTACCGTGTCTCTTAAAATGGAAACCCCTGGACCATTTAGAGGCACTAAGGAAGATATAGATAATTATATTGAAACATTCTATAAGGCATGAAAAACAGCAAAAGACGGATGACCGGTGTTAGTCAATCCGTCTTTTGCTGTTGTTACAAAGAAAGGTGTAGAATAAATTAAAATAAAATAGGATTTGAATAAAACAACACTTGTTTTTTTATTCAAATGTATTATAATATATATAAGCGATGGTATCAACCAACATATTTTTTGAAAATGTTGGAATTATGGAGAAAAAGTGAACGAATTATGAATAAGAAGAACAACAAAAGAAGAAGAGAGTCAATGGAACGAATAGAAAAAGCTTTCATCGGCTTTCTCGAGACAAAAGAATTGCATCAGATTACGGTTTCAGACATTTGTAAGGTTGCTGACATAAACCGTAGTACATTCTATGCTAACTATCTTGATGTATATGATTTGGCTGAAAAAATTATTGATAAACTTCATGGAGAGGTAATGGTTCTTTATCATGATGAAATTGTTAAAGGCAGTTCGAGAGGAGATTACCTTAAGCTTTTTTATCACGTCAAGGAAAATCAGTCACTTTACAGGACATATTTTAAACTCCATACGGATAAAAATAACAGTATGTGGTTTTATAATAAAAGGTTGGCTGCTGAATATTTTGACAACAAGAATATTGATTACCATGTTGAATTTTTCAGAAACGGTTTTAATGCACTGATAAAAATGTGGCTTTTTAATGGCTGTAAAGAATCACCTGAAGAACTTGAACAGATTATTGAAATTGAATACAAAGGCAGAGCTTCATACATTGAAAAATATTTTACTTATACTGACAGGTGATTTCCTTGCCTGTCAGTATTTTTTTTGTAAAAACAAAGATTTTAATTATTATTCTATTTTAGAATTATTAATTTGACAATATATGGTATAGTATTATATGTATAAAAGTATGTATTGTGCGAAATATTGTTTTTTGCATAGGTGTAGAAGGAGGAATACTTTTATGAAAAAGAAAGCACTTCGCTTTGAGAGCTTGATTCTTGTTCTGGCTCTTGTTGTGTCGTGTCTTGTTCCTGGCTTCAGCAATAAGTTTTCAAACATTGATGCGTTTGCTGCAAGCCATGAAATTGACATTGTCGATACAAATGGAAATTCCATAACTGAACAGATTTCAGTCATGGAAAGTGAACAGGTGCAATTGGGTTATAAACTCGTTGACTGTTCGATGCCGGATAACGGATATGTTGTATGGAAGAGTGATACTCCTCTCAATGCATCTGTTGACCAGACCGGTTTAGTCAGAGGTCATGACTCATCAAAAGGTGCTGCTGTGCGTCTTTGGCTTGACAACGATGTTAAGACAATTCCTGTCATTGGTAAGTCACTTGCAAAAACACTTGAAAAGGTGCTTTACGGTGATAATGTTGACCTTGACAGAATGGACACAGAAGCAATTGTTACTCTGGTTGGTGAGACCATTGGTGTTACATCAGGTCCTCTTGCGGAAAGTCTGACAAGTTCTCTCAGAGAAAGACTTAACAGTCTTGATACCGAAATCACAGTAGAACTTTATGATCAGTATGGTACGGTTGTTGCAACTGATACTATTGGTGTTCTTGTAACTAATTCAGATAAATGGTATGCGAATGTTCTTCCTAATGGTGCATTTATTGTCAACAAGGATTCACTTCCGACAACGGTTGCTGTTGGCGGTAAGCTTACACTTGAGGGCGGTGTTACACCTCTTCGTCTTGGCTATGGTGTTACATGGGAGCTTGAGGCACCATCTATTCTTGAGAAAGCAGAGGACTATGCAACTTTTGATCCTTCAACAGGTGAGATTGTTTTCCTCAAAACAGGTAAGGTAACTGTTAAAGTTTATCCTAATGCTGATGAAATCGTTAATAAACTTATGAGTTATATTAACGATCTTGCAAGCCTTGGCAACGAAGTTGATACATCAGATATTGCTGATGTATTAGTTAAGGTTCTTGGTCTTAACGTATCAGCAAGTACTGTTAAGTTCGCAATTGATATTATTGCTGCTATTGCAGGTGCAGGTACAAATACTGCAGACATGCTGACACAGGCGACAAAATATGTTGCTAACTGGATTCTTGAGGCTTCAATCAACGATAAGATTACTTTCAACATTGTTGATTCTCTTGAAATAAAGAGCTTTTCAATCGGTGGTAACCTTGAGGTTGCTGAAGGTAAAACATCTCAGCTCTACATAACAGATATCGTTCCTGCAGGTGCTAACTCAACTAATGTTGTATGGTCTGTAGCTGATGAATCTATTGCTTATGTTGATAGATATGGTATTCTTATTGGTCGTGATGCAGGCGGTATTACAGGACTTAATAAAAAAACAACAACAGTTACCGCTACAGTTGACGGAATTTCTGCATCTGCGGATGTTACAGTAACCGGTGCGCTTATTACGCAGCCTGTCGATATTAAAATCAGTGGTCCGTCTGTTGTTGAGCTTGGCTCAGTGGCACAGTATACGGCTGAGGTTTATCCTGATCGTTCAAATGCTACAATAAGATGGGGTCTCGTCAATAATGAAGGCAAGGTTGTCTTCGCAAAGGATAATGAACCTGCTTCAAATGATTTCGGCACTATTGATGTTAACGGTAACTTTACAGCTACCAATGGTGGTATGGTAGAAATAGTTGCTAAAGCAGGTACAATTGCAACTTGTCAGAGAAGCTACAGTGTTTATGTAGGTACTCTTGCAGAGGGAATTGAGATTGACCAGGGTGATTTCTTGTCGGTTAAAGTGCCCGGAACAAAAACATACAACAGCATGAGCGCTCAGCTCACTGTTACATTTAATCCTCCCAATGCATCTAACCAGAACGTAAGATGGTCAGTTCTTGAAGGAAACAACATTGAGGTTTCTCCCTCAGGTGTCGTTAAACCCTCAAAGAACAGGTCAGCGTGGGGTGTAATTCAGGCAAAATCCTATGATGGTGGTTTTACTGATACAATTACTGTTTCTTTTGCTAACTATCCCGTAACAGGTGTTTCTGTTTCTCCCTCATCGGCTGATCTTATTGTTGGAAATAAGGTAGATTTGACGGAAACTGTTGAACCTCTCGGTACAGGTGCAAGTGGTGCAAAAATCGGTGATGCAAGTATAAAAACAATACACTGGACATCAACTGATAATACTGTTGCTATAGTTGACGGAAACGGTGTTGTTACTGCAGTAGATTCGGGTGTTTGTGAAATTGTTGCAACAACACGTGATGGTGGTTATGAAGCAAAAGCTACAATTACAGTCCGTCCCGATAAAACAAGGCTTGATTATGCAATTAAGCTTTTTGAGTCAGGTAAAGTAACTGCTGAAAATTGTGCTCCTGAGGATTGGGCAGCACTTGAGGCTGCATATAAGCAGGCTCTTGAAATCCAGGGCATGGAATTTGCTTATCAGTCTTCATGTGATAAAGCAGCTCAGCAGATTATTACTTTGTATGATAAAGTAGGTGCTTATGTTCCTCTTTACGGCGTCGAAATTCTTCTTGCGGGAGAAACTGCATCTGACTATCATTCAGTCAAAGTAAGTACTTCTAAGAGATATCAGACATATTCTGTAGATTTTGATCATGCATTTATACCGGAAAATGCAATGTACGCTTCGTGTGAGTGGACTTCAAGCAATCCCGGAGCTATTTCTGTTGATCAGAATGGTGTATGTACACCTGTTAAGAATGAAGCTTGTTGGGCGGTAATCAAATTTACTGCTGTTGACTACATGGGTAATGTTGTTTCTGACTCAGTTACAGTTTCATTTGCTAACACTCCTGTAACCGGTCTTGCTCTTGACAGATATACAATTACTGATGCACTTGTTTATAATACTGATAAACTTACTGTAACAGTTGAGCCTAAAGGCACTTTAGGTGTTGGTGATGCAAACATCAAAGATGTTGTATGGTCATCAAGTAATGAAAAAGTTGTTTCAGTTGACCAGGATGGTAATCTTTCATACAAATCTGTTGGTACAGCTGTAATCACAGCTATGTCTGTTGATGGCGGTTACACTGCAACTTGTATTATTTCAGTATCTGTAAATAAAACAGCTCTTGCTCAGACAATCACTGATATGGATGCATACCAGCTTGTGGAAGAAGATTGGACCAGAGCTTCATTTACTGATTACAAGTCAGCTTATGATTATGCAGTAGCCGTTATGAATAACGAAAGCGCTACACAGAAGATGGTGGATGATGCAAGACAGGATCTTATTGACGCTTATAAGGGTCTTGTAAGATTCATCGAGACTGAAAAAGTTATAATTCAGGTTGAAACTGATGAAGGGCTTGCTGAAGCACCGGAATATATTCCTGTTAAATACACAACATCAACACTTCAGCTTTATTCAAGAATTCTTCCTCTTGACTCAATGTATGTTTCAGTTGAGTGGTCAACCGATTCTTCATCAATAACAGTTGATGAAAACGGTTTGGTTAAGCCAAAATCTTCTACTTCAGCAGGCTATGGTTGGGTTACGATTACGGTAACTGACGAAAGAGGTAATGTTGTTACAGATAAAGTTCATGTATCTTTTGCCCTCTACCCTGTAACACATATTGAATTAACACCTCAGGTTATCGAAACAAGCCTTGATGAGGCACCTGTAAAGCTTACTGCTAAATGTAAGCATAAGGCAACAGATGTTGTTACACATGATGCCTCAATCCAGAAAATATATTGGAGTTCTGATAATGAAACTGTTGTAACAGTTGACGAAAACGGTCAGCTTACATATCACAACGCGGGTCAGGCAACTATTACTGCAACAGCTGCCGACGGTGGTATTCAGGCTACATGTCTTGTTACAGTTGCCGGTGATAAGTCAAAACTCCGTGAAGCAATTGCTAAAGCTGACGAAGCACAGGTTAACATTCAGGACCATACATATGAAACAAGTATGGCTTATGTAGCGGCATATGAACATGCCAAAGAAGTAGAAGCGTCAGTTCTTTACACTCAGGAAGAAATTGATGCTGCAGCGGAAAATCTGCTTGCAGCTTTGGAAGCGCTTCAGCCATACATTCACATGACTGACCTTAACATATATCGTGATGGTAACGTCGTTTCTGATTTTGAAAATATTTCCATCCAGGTTCCCACATATAAAACTTATACATCACAAAGTGTAACGCTTACATATGATTTTGCTCCTGCTGATGCAATGTTTACATCAATTGAATGGGCATCTTCCAACAGCGTGGTATCATGTGAAAACGGTGTTATTAAGCCTACTAAGAATCAGGCTTGTGGTTCGGAAATTACTCTTACAGCAACAGATCATTATGGAAATAAGATTGTTAAGACAGTTTATGTTTCATTTGCAAACTACCTGCCTGACGGAATCACAATTGATAAATCCGAATTATCTGTACCTTATGGTGCTGAGCCTCAGACAATTACTGCAACAGTGACACGTGGTGGTGTAATTAAGCCCAGTATATCAGATGTAGTGTGGCGTACAACTGATTCTGATGTTGCTATAGTTGAAAATGGTGTTGTAACATTTGTCGAGGCAGGTACTTGTCAGATTATAGCTTCTACTCTTTCGGGTGGTCACACCGCTGTTTGTGAGATTACTGTTACATCAGACAGAACTCCTCTTGAAGAAATTTATGCTATGACAACAGCACTCAATCTTAATCAGAATGAGTATACTGTTGAATCATGGGAACCTTATGCTGAAGCTTATGCAGTAGCGGCAAAAGTTCTTGAAAATCCCAATCCCAAGCAGAGAGATATTGATGCAGCAGCATCTGCTCTTTGGGATGCATATAATAATCTTGACAGATATATTAAAATCCAGAAGACAATTATCCTGTATAATGGCTCAGACGCACCTTCTCATGTTACAAAAGAAGTTGGTCTCGCAGCAAACTACAAGAATCAGTCGATCAGTCTCGGTTACAGAATTCTTCCTTCAAACGCACTTGAATCTGTTGTATCAGTTACATGGTCCTCAAGCAACAGTTCGATTTCTGTAAACGAAGGCGGTATGGTTACACCTACAGAAAATGAACCCTGCTGGTCAATTATCACTCTTTGTGTAACTGACAAGAAGGGCAGAGAGTATACTAATTCAATTTGTGTTGCTTTTGCAAGGAACAAGGTTGAAGGTGTAAGCATTTCTCCCGCAACAGTAACTGATGCTGTTGTCGGTGGCACAAAACAGCTTTCAGCCGTAGTTTCTCCTGACAAAGCAAACATCAAAAATGTAACATGGTCTTCATCTGATGAATCACTTGCAATTGTTGATGCAAATGGTCTTGTTACTTTCCTCAATACAGGTGTTGTTGAAATTACTGCTACAACTTGTGATGGTGGTAAAAAAGCTGTTTCAACAATTAAGATTTATGCTGATAAGACAGAGCTCGACAAAGTAATGAGTTATGTTGAAGGACTTGACTACACAGGATTTACTCCTGCTTCATGGGCTGTTCTTCAGGAAAAATATGAGGCAGCAGATGCAGTTTTCTGTGCTGATGATCCCACTCAGGAAGAGGTAAATAACGCAAGAATTGCTCTTTCTGATGCAATTTCAAATCTTGTTGAGTATGTTTATGTCTCTGATGTCAAAATATCTTGTGACGGTAACACTGCACAGAATATTAATATCATTGTTCCTGAAGGTGAACCTTATCTCGGAGCATATGCAAATCTCAGCTTTGTAGTAAATCCTGAAAATGCGATGTATACTACAGCCGAGTGGTCATACGACGGTACAATTATTTATAATCCTGCAGTTGGTGTTGTAGCTCCCTCAGTTAATGAACCTTGTTATGGCAGAATTTATCTTACACTCAAGGATGACTTTGCAAACGAATATAAAACAACAAGTTATGTAACATTTGCAAGAAATCCTGTTTCTTCAGTCGAACTCAATACAGATCTTATTGAAACTAATGTAAACGCTGAACCTGTTCAGCTCACAGCGAATGTTATCGGTGTAAATGGTGGTCCTGCTGATATTTCAGAGGTTATCTGGATTTCAAGCAATCCCAGTGTTGCGTCTGTCGATGAAAATGGTCTTGTTACATTCCTTGCTGGCGGTTACACAGAAATCAAAGCAGAATCGATTGTTGGCGGATATCATGCAATCTGTAAAGTTTATGTAACAACAGATAAATCAGCTCTTCAGGCGGTTCTTCAGAAAACAATTGATGAAAACTACCAGAGACTTGATTATATCGAAACCACATATAATGCATATCTTGAAGCATATGAAAATGCTATAACTGTTTATGGTAATTATGAGGCTTCACAGCAAGAAATTGATGACGCTACAGAATGGCTCACTAATGCTATCGATGGACTTCAGCCCTATATTCATGTAGAGTCAATTCTGATCAAAAATGATGTAACAGGCGGTTATGAAGATCATGTTACATATGAAGCTACAGGTTCTATTCTTACTAATAAGACCGTTCAGCTTACTTTAAAACTGAATCCGGACAACGCAATGTATGAATCGGTTGCATGGGCAAGTAATAACGCTAACATTACTGTAGACCAGAATGGTCTTGTCAAGTGTACAAAGAATGAAGCTGGTGCAGCTCTCATCACTGTTACGATAACCGATTATTACGGTGTGCAGTATTCGAAGTCTGTTTACGTTTCATTTGTTAAACTTGTATCGACTGAAGTAAAGGAAGTTACAATCAGTCACTCTGAAATTTCAGGTACTTCAGGTGGTAGCTTTACACTCACTCATACAGTTGAGTCCGGTATCTGGGGTGTAGAGCCTACAATCAAGGATGTTGTCTGGTCTTCATCAGATGAATCGGTTGCTACTGTTAATTCTGCAGGTAAAGTATTCTTTATCGATTCCGGTGAATGTTACATTACTGTTACATCTGTTCAGGGTGGACACTCAGCAAGTTGTAAAGTAATAGTTACAGCAACAGAGGCTAAGTCAAAGCTTGCTGAAGCTATTGCAAGAGCTAAGGCTTATGATTCATCACTTTATACTGTAGAGACATTTGCGATTCTTTCTGAAGTAATTCCTCGGGCAGAAGTTGTCTATAACACATTCTATGCTACAACAAGTCAGATAAACGAAGCAATTGCTCTTATTGAAAATGCAGAAAAACAGCTTGTTTATGTTGATGCAGACTACACTGCAGTAAGAGATGCTATTACAAGATTCAATCAACTTAATAAAGATTATTATGTAGCTGATGATATCCAGGCTATACAGACAATAATTGACGGAATCAATTATGACCTTGATGTATCAGAACAGAGTGTTGTTAATCAGTATGCTGCAGATATCAATAACGCAATTGATAACCTTGTCGAGCTTGATGCAGATTATACTGCACTTCGTGAAGCAATTGAAAGAGCAAATGCAGTTAACAGAGATATTTATGAAAATATAGATACTCTTGATGCACCTCTTGCTGATGCAGTTACTGCTTCTGACACAGAGTATAAGATTTCTCAGCAGGCAGAGCTTAACGCAATAACAGATGCTCTTAATAGTGCAGTTGATGGTCTTGTGCTTAAAGCGGCAGATAAAAAGTCACTTAATAATGCTCTCAAACTGAAGCTCACAAGTTCATATACTCAATACTATGATGCTGAACTTCTCGCTGCATGGCAGGCTCTCGTTGCTGAAGGTCAGGCTATGGCTGATAATGATGAGCTTACAATTCTTGATAATGAAATGATTAAGGAAAAAGCTTCAGAAATTATGATGGCTTATGCAGATGTGGAAGCAAGCTACAATGTTGTGATTGATAAGAAAGTTCTTGAAGAAGCAGTAAATGCAGGTAATGCTGTTAACCTCGATAACTTCGTTGATGATGAAGCACGTGCTGAGTTTATTTCTGCATTAGAAGAAGGCAAAGAACTTCTTGCGTCAGAACTCACAGACGAGGAAGATCAGTCAGTTGTTGATGCAGCAGCAAAGAGAATTTTTGATGCAATCAATGCCTTGACACTTAAAACAGCTGATTACACTGATGTCAATGCAGCAATTGAGAGATTCGATAATATTGACAGATTTATCTATACTGATGACTCAATCAAAGCTGTTCAGGATCTGATTGATACAGTTGATTGGGAGCTTAAAGTAACTAATCAGGAACTTGTAAATAAATATGCCGAAGATATCAACACAGCAATTGACAATCTTGTTCTTACAGAAGAAACGAAGATTGAAGCAATTGAAAGTGTTGGTGCTACCGTAAACAAGGAAGATAAGTTTATTTACGGTGTTGATGAAGGACTCAGCGACATCGAAGATTATGTTCGTGTTGTAAACGGCACAATCAGATGCACAGAAACTGAAAACGGTCTTGGTACAGGAACGATTGTTGATGTTCTTAATGAAGAGGGTACAGTTGTTGATACTTACACACTTGTAATCTTCGGTGATGTTAACGGTGATAGTTTCGTTGATGCTCAGGATTCAATTTTCATCTGGATGATTATTTTGTCAGGTGATACAAGTGTTAATGCACTTAATCTTGCAGCGGATGTTAACAGAGACGGCGTTATTAACCAGGCTGATATTGACCTTGTTGAAGAGGTTGGTGCTCTTAATACAACGGTAGAACAACGATAAAAATTTAACGAAATTGTGCACTCAGCATAAAAATTCCCCCACTGCTAAGGCAGATGGGGGAATACTTTATAATCTTTAAAAAGTTGTCATTTTTTGATTGAAATCAGTGTTTTAGTGTGCTAAAATATTACAAAATTTATAAGGCGGCGATTTTTCTATGAGTAAAGAAAAAAGTGGAAAACTTAAAGCTTTTCTTGATAGAAAAGACATTAAGTTTTCAGCAAAACGTTATGGCATTGATGCTCTTAGTGCAATGGCACAGGGTCTTTTCGCATCGTTGCTTATTGGTACTATTATCAGCACGATAGGTACACAGTTCGGCATTCAGGTTCTTGTTGATATCGGTAACTACGCAAAGGGTGTTTCAGGTCCGGCTATGGCAATTGCTATTGGTTATGCACTTCATTGTCCGCCTCTTGTTCTTTTTTCACTGGCGGCAGTTGGTTTCGCGGCAAATGAATGCGGTGGAGCAGGTGGTCCTCTTGCAGTTTTATTTATTGCAATTGTTGCTTCTGAGCTCGGTAAGGCGGTAAGCAAGGAAACAAAAGTTGATATTATAGTTACGCCATTTGTTACGATTGCTTCAGGTGTTCTTCTTTCAATTTATTGTGCACCATATATCGGCAAAGCTGCAAGCCTTGTAGGTGAACTTATAATGATGGCAACTGAGCTTCATCCATTCGTTATGGGTATAATTGTTGCAGTGGTAGTTGGTATCGCACTTACACTTCCCATCAGTAGCGCAGCTATTTGCGCAGCTCTCAGTCTTACTGGTCTCGCAGGTGGTGCTGCACTGGCAGGATGCTGTGCACAGATGGTTGGCTTTGCAGTAATGAGCTATAAAGAAAATAAAGTGGGCGGTCTTCTCGCTCAGGGTATTGGTACAAGCATGCTTCAGATGGGTAATATTGTTAAAAACCCGAAAATCTGGATTCCGCCAACGGTTGCATCTGCAATCTGCGGACCTATTGCAACATGTCTTTTCAAACTTGAAATGAATGGTGCAGCTATTTCTTCAGGTATGGGAACATGTGGTCTCGTAGGACAGATTGGCGTATACACAGGTTGGGTAAGCGATATTGCTGCAGGACTTAAGGATTCAATCACAGCTATGGACTGGATTGGTCTGATTGTGGTTTCTGTTATTGCTCCAGCTATCATTACTCCTCTTGTGGCATGGCCGCTTAGAAAAATCGGCTGGATAAAAGAGAATGACCTGAAACTTGACTTATAATTTTCAAAAAAACACGGTGATAAACCGTGTTTTTTTATTGCTAAATTTTATATTTTGATGTATAATTAAATCAATATAAAGCATTGGAGTTATATCTATGAGAATGAGAAAAAAGAAACACCTTGATGAAAGACTTGAGGCTTGTGGTGATTATTTTATTAAGGTCATGAGCGATGATCTTAATTTTGAAACAGCTATTGAAACAAAAGAATTTTTCGATTTTAAAGAAATGTTCGGTAATGATAATCCTGTGGAGCTTGAAATCGGTTGCGGTAAAGGTGGCTTTGTGATTGAAAAAGCAAAACAGAATCCTGATATAAATTTTCTTGCTGTTGAAAAAATAGGTAATGTTATTGTTTCAGCGTGTGAAGGTGCAAAGAAAAATGAGCTTAAGAATGTAAAGTTTCTTAAATGTTCTGCGGAGTATCTTGAAAAGTACATTCCACCTAAATCAATCTCAAGAATCTATCTGAATTTTTCTTGTCCTTATCCTAAAAATAAATATAAAAATCACAGATTAACAAACAGAAAATTTCTTAAAATTTATTCTGTAATATTAGATGACGGGGCAGAAATTCATCAGAAAACTGATAATATGCACTTCTTTGAATATTCGCTCGAAGAATTTTCTGTTGCAGGCTATAAAATGAAAAACATTTCACTTGATTTGCACAAAAGTGATTTCGAAGGAAATATTATTACTGAATATGAAAAACGCTTTTCAGAAATGGGATTCCCGATTTATCGCTTAGAAGCCTATCTCGGAGGCGAGAAAATCGATGGGTAAATTCGACAACGTTCTGATTTTAACCGATTTTGACGGCACTTTTGCCAACGATAAAGGTGAGATAACAGATGATAATAAAGAAATGATTTTCTATTTTACAAAAAATGGCGGTTATTTCTCTGTGTCTACGGGAAGAACCTATCAGGGATTTCATAAATATAGTCCGCAGTATATCAATGCTCCTGTTCTTCTTGCAAACGGTGCCCTCGCATATGATTACGAAAAAAAGGAAAATATCTTTTTTGACGGTCTCGGCAAAGAGGGTATAACTGCAGTGGAAAAGATTTTGAAGGTATTTCCTGATATAGCTGTTGAAATGTATCCCTTTAATGATACCTATGCTATAAATCTTACCGATACTTCACACAGGCATTTTTCAAGTCAGGGAATAAATTATAAAGTCTGCAATTCTCCTTCAGAAACAGTTGTTCCGTGGCAGAAGGCTATGCTTGCTTGCGGTGATACTGATCCGAAACTTGTGCATGAATTTATGGATAAGCATATACCTGAAATTTCATATATCAAGACGACAGGGCAATTTATTGAAGTTCTTGCAAAAGGCGTTGATAAAGGTAGCGGACTTTTGAAAATGGCAAAAAAACTAAATGTGAAGCCCCGCGATGCTTATGCAGTCGGCGATGGCCTGAATGATATGGAAATGATTGTTGCAGCTGCCAAGGGGTTCGTTCCTGAAAACGGAAACAAAGATGTTCTGAAGGCGGCAGATTATATTGTCAGGTCAAACAACAATGGTGCAATAGCAAATGTAATTGAAATTCTTGATGAAATTTATTAATTCTGAGGTGTTGTAATATGTCTTTTGATGCAAAAAAAGTAAAAGCTGATATTATAAAATGGATACAGGACTGGTTTGAAAACAACGGCAAAGGATGTAATGCCATAATCGGTATTTCGGGAGGAAAAGACAGTTCAGCTGTTGCAGCACTCTGTGTTGAAGCTCTCGGCAAAGACAGAGTAATCGGCGTTCTGATGCCGAATGGTGAACAGTTTGATATTGATGTTTCAAAGGATTTAGTAGATTTCCTTGGGATTAAAAGCTATACACTTAACATTAAGGATGCTTTTGAATCAATTATTTCACAGGTCAGCGGAATGACTGAAGTTTCTCCGTTTACGAGAACCAATCTTCCACCAAGAATCAGAATGGCAGTTCTTTATGCTGTTTCACAAAGCTTCAACGGAAGGGTAGCAAATACCTGTAACCTTTCTGAAGATTGGGTTGGTTATTCTACAAAATACGGTGATGCAGCCGGGGACTTCAGTCCGCTTTCAAGACTCACCGTGCAGGAAGTTAAAGCTATAGCAAGAGAATGTGGTCTTCCTGACAGGTTTGTTGAAAAAGTGCCGATTGACGGTTTGTGTGGCAAAACTGATGAAGATAACCTTGGTTTCACTTATGCTACGCTCGATAAATACATTCGTACAGGTGTATGTGAGGATGAAGAAATCAAAAATAAAATTGACACAATGCATGTCAGAAATCTCTTTAAACTGAGACTTATGGATTGCTTTGAGTACAATCCCGAATAAAAATGAAATCCCATCTACCGATTGGCAGATGGGATTTTTAGATTAAGTCGATTTATGATTTTTTAAGTTTTTTGAATAAATCCAAGTCGAAAATCCATTTGAACAATTTAACATTACTGTTATACATTGCGTTGACAACAAGATAAGAAATAAAACCTGCGAGGAAGCCTACAACAAGACCGCCGAGAACATCTGAAGGATAGTGGACGCAAAGATAAATTCTTGTGATACCCATTACTACTGCAAATATAAACGCTGTCCAGCTCACTTTTTTGTTAGTTGTGAAGAAGAGACCAGTCATAGCTGCCATTGCAGATGTTGTATGACCTGATGGGAATGAGAACTCACTTTCGAGATGAGAGCCTGCATCAATCCACCACTGACGGAAAATGTGTGCTTCGTCAACATAGGGTCTTGGACGTGCAACAATAGGCTTAATTGAAATATTTGTGAAAAGTGCACCTACAATAATTGCACCGAGCATTGCTGCACCAACTTTTCTTGTTTTCTTGAAAACTATAAGTACAAGCGAAAGAAGAATCAGGAATATTCCGTCATCACCCAATCTTGTTATAGCTGTGAGAAGAAAATCAAAGAATCCGCCGAGAGGACCTACATTGAGATTGTGGAAAAATTCCATAATCGCATAGTCAAAATTTGCAAAGCTTTCATTAATCCATTGTGCTGCTGCAGAAATTTCCATTTACATTACCTCCTTTTTTGGTTTTAATATATTATATCACATTATGAAAATATTTCAATAAATATAAAAAAATAACCTGATTTCTTTTAAAATCAGGTTATTCATATATTCAATTATTTGCTTGAATGGTCAGGTACATTGAATCCTTTTGAAGTAAGTAACTTGTAAATTCTGTCTGCAGGATTGAGAAGTTTGCTTACAGAAAGGTCGTGGTTGAGTGTATCGATGATATAAGAAATATATTTTGAAAGGTCAACCTCACAGTACCATTCTCTTTCAAGAAGTTCAGGTGTTCTGTAGATGAGGTTTGTCGTAAACACTTTGTCGATCATGCCGTCAGCATAAGCTTTATCGAATGACTCAAGGCCTTCGCAGAAAAGACCGAAGCTTGTACATACAAAGATTCTTTTGGCTTTAAGTGCTTTAAGTTTTCTGCCGACTTCAATCATAGATTCACCAGATGAAATCATATCGTCAACAATGATAACGTCCTTGCCTTCAACATTATCACCGAGGAATTCATGAGCAACGATGGGGTTTCTTCCGTTAACAACTACGGAATAGTCTCGTCTCTTATAGAACATGCCAAGCTCAACACCGAGCACTGTTGAATAATAGATGCATCTGCCCATACCGCCTTCGTCAGGTGAGATGATCATAAGATGATCTTTGTCAAAGTTGATATCGGGAACATTTTTGACAATTGCCTTGATCATCTGATATGTGGGCTGAACGTTTTCAAAACCGTTAAGGGGAATTGCATTCTGAACTCTGGGATCGTGAGCATCAAATGTGATGATGTTGTCAACGCCCATGTAGTTACAAAGCTCCTGCAAAGCATTTGCGCAGTCAAGTGATTCTCTTGAAGAACGCTTGTGCTGTCTGCCTTCATAAAGCATGGGCATAATTACAGTAATTCTTCTTGCTTTACCTGCGATAGCACTGATTGCTCTTTTAAGGTTTGCATAGTGCTCGTCGGGGCTCATGTAGTGTGTTTTACCATAAATTTTATAACTAAGACCGTGGTTGAACATGTCGCAGACAATGAAAATATCAAAGCCTCTTACAGTTTCACTGATTGTTGCTTTGCCTTCACCTGTACCAAAACGGGGGAAATGCATGTTAAGAAGATAGGACTCTCTCTGATATCCTGCGAAAGCAATTGTCGTTTTGTGTTCGCTATCGCGTTCATGTCTCCACTGTACAAGGTATTTATCAATCTTCGCTGCAAGTTCCTCACAACCCGGTAAAGCAATGATACCAAGCTGTCCTACAGGTATGGTTTCAAATTTTTCGTCTGTATTCGGCATTTTTATCGTCCTCCACATTATTTAGTCGAATCTTACACAAACTCGTATATATATTGTACTATTCTTTTGTCATTTTGAAAAGGGGTAAAACGAAATTCGTTGAAAAAAATAATAAAAAAAAACAGTCAACTTTTGTGAGATACTACAAAAGTTGACTGAATGCTTCAAGATACACCGGAATAATCTCTGTCGACAGTGATAACACAGTTGCATTGAGGATTATGTTCTTTGACTTTTTTCGATATTTTTGTGATAGTTTCTTCTTCGCTCATTTTTACATCATAGGGGACAACAACATCAAAAATCAGATTTGTATGTGTCGGACCGCTGACCATTCTGAAATCGTGGATTGTCAGTTTTTCATTTATTTTTCTGATTATTTCAATGAGCATAGTTTTCTGCTGAGAAACTGATTCATTATTTGTTTCTATCGGATCACAGTGAGCAACCAATTCTATTCCGAATTTTTTATTTATTTCAAGCTCGACGTTGTCCATGATTTCGTGAGTCAGCAGTACATCTTCATCTGCAGGCACTTCAACATGTACACTGCCGAATGTTTTAACTGAACCATAGTTGTGAATTATAAGATCGTGAATGCCTACTACCTTATCAAAAGATAAAATTGTTTCAGCCAGATTTTCAACGAGTTCTTTATCTGGTGCTTCACCGAGAAGGGGACTGAGGGTGTCTTTTATAATGTTTATACCTGCTATGATGATAATCACTGCAACAATTGCACCTAAAATACCATCAATATTAAGACCTGCAAAGCGTGCGAGAAGCATTGAAATAATAGTTACAAGTGTTGCTCCACTGTCACTGAGGCAGTCTGTAAAAACAGCAGTCATTGCTGTTGAGTTTATGGCTTTGCCCAACTTTCTGTTGAATAAGCCGAGCCAGAGTTTTCCGGCAATTGAAAGTGCAAGAACTATAATTGCCCAGGTGCTGTAAATAATTTCAGTGGGATTTATAATTCGTTCCACAGAAGATTTCATAAGTTCAACGCCGAAAATCAATACTATAAAAGCTACTATAAGACCTGATATGTATTCAATTCTTCCGTGTCCAAACGGATGTGAAGTATCGGCAGGTTTGTTTGCCATTTTAAAGCCGATGAGTGTTATTATTGACGAACCTGCGTCTGAAAAATTATTAACTGCATCAGCTGTGATTGAAATACTGCCTGAGAATGTACCGATTATCAGTTTAGCGCAGGCAAGAATTATGTTTGTCACAATTCCTACTGTTCCGCCAAGAACACCGTATTTTTCGCGGACTGTATTGTCGGATGTATCTTTGTAGTTTTTTACAAAAAGCTTCAGCAGAAGCGAAGTCATATTATCACCCCAAAAAATATTTGTTAAATTTTACCACTAAATCACCGTTAAGTCAACATTTTTGAGTGTTTAGTTATGTTGACACAGTTGTGTATTTTATAGTAAAATATTATTCAGATAAAAGAATTAGGAGAGTTATAATGTTAAGTACATCAAATATCGGTCTGCAGTATGGCGGAAGAACACTTTTTGAACACGTATCCCTGAATTTTTCTCAGGGAAACTGCTACGGCATTATCGGTGCTAACGGTGCAGGTAAGTCAACGTTTCTGAAAATACTTTCAGGCGAAATTGAGCCAAATAAAGGTGAAGTAATTATCACTCCCGGTGAGAGAATGTCTGTTCTCAAACAGGACCACTTTGAATTTGACGAGTGCGATGTTATAAGAACAGTTCTTCTCGGTAATAAAAAGCTTTGCGAAATTATTGATGCCAAAGAAGAATTATATGCAAAAGAAGATTTCACTGAGGAAGACGGTATCAGAATCAGTGAGCTTGAAGAGGAATTTGCTGAGATGGACGGATGGAGCGCAGAGAGCGACGCTGAAATTCTTCTCAACGGACTTGGCGTAACAAACGAATATCATTATATGAAAATGGCTGAACTTGATAACGATATCAAGGTTAAAGTTCTGCTTGCTCAGGCGCTTTTCGGAAATCCTGATATTCTCCTCATGGACGAGCCTACCAACCATCTTGATATTGATGCTATTCGCTGGCTTGAAGATTTCCTTATGGAACTTGAGAGCGTTGTTATTGTTGTCAGCCATGACAGACACTTCCTTAACAAAATTTGTACTCATACAGTTGATGTAGACTATGGTAAAATTACAATGTATGTAGGTAACTACGATTTCTGGTATGATTATACACAGCTTGCACAGCGTCAGATGCGTGAACAGAACAAGAAAACAGAAGCCAAAATGAAGGAACTTCAGGAGTTTGTTGCTCGATTCAGTGCCAATGCTTCTAAATCAAAACAGGCAACAAGCCGTAAAAAGCTTCTTGAAAACCTTGTACTTGAAGAAATTCCCGTGTCGTCGAGACGTTTTCCGTATGTTGCATTCAAACCCGACAGAGATATCGGCAATGAAGTTCTTACTGTTTCAAATCTCTCAAAAACTGTTGGTGACAGAAAAGTTCTTGACAATATCAGCTTTACAATAACACCAAATGAAAAGGTTGCATTTATCGGCACAGATGCAGTTGCTAAAACAACTTTGTTTAAGATTTTGGCAGGTGAGGAAGAACCCGATGAAGGTTCTTTCAAGTGGGGCGTTACAACATCTCAGTCATATTTCCCCAGTGATAACTCAAAATATTTTGATGGCTGTGAAGACAATCTCCTTGACTGGATAAGAAGATATTCTGACCTTGTTTTTGAAACAGACGTAAGAGGCTGGCTGGGAAGAATGATGTTCTCAGGCGAAGAGGCTACTAAAAAAGCAAGCGTTTTATCAGGTGGCGAGAGAGTTCGTTGTATGCTTTGCAAAATGATGCTTTCAGGTGCTAATGTTCTGATTCTCGATGAGCCTACAAACCATCTGGATCTTGAATCAATTGCAGCACTCAATGATGGTCTTGCAAAGTTTACAGGTGCACTTCTCTTTACTTCTCATGACCATCAGCTTGTGCAGACGGTTGCAGACAGAATCATTAAAATTGATGAAGAAGGCTTCTATGACAAGAAGCAGACTTATGATGAATACCTTGAAGAAAAGGCAAACATGTAGTAAGAGGTGTCTTTATGATTAAAGCCGTAGTATTTGATATGGACGGTCTCATGTTTGATACTGAAAAAATCGGTATCAGAACATGGAAAACTCTTTCGGAAGAATTAGGATATCCTAAACTTGATGGTTTGATTTTTACCTGCTTTGGTACGAACCATAATTTCAAGAGAAAATATTTTGCTGAAGTTTTAGGTGAGGACTTTCCTTATGACACTTTTTGTAAAAGAGAAGTTGAGGTGACATGTAAAACCCTTGAAGAAGAGGGGATACCTCATAAAAAAGGTCTTGTCGAACTTCTTGAATACCTGAAAAATAATTCAATTAAATGTGCTGTAGCAACATCAACACCTCAGCACCCTGCGGTTGAACACATAAAAAATGCAGGTGTATATGATTACTTTGATGCGATTATAACAGGTGACATGACGGAAAACGGCAAGCCTGCACCTGATATATATCTGAAAGCATGCTGTGATCTCGGTGTAGAACCGAAATATGCAATGGGACTTGAAGATAGTTACAACGGAGTCAGAGCCATCTATTCTGCAGGCATGAAGCCAGTTATGATTCCTGATATGGTCTCACCTGATGAAGAAATGGAAAGTAAGTGCTTCGCAATCAAAGAATCTCTTCTTGATGTAATTGATATAATTGAAGAAATTGGCGGCGAAAAATAAAGTTCTTAGTTGGAGGAAAAGATGAACGAAGACAGCGTTTTGATATCATATGCACATGACAAAATGCTCAAGAGTATGGAGGATTATGTCATTACTTCTACATCTTTCCTCGATGTCAGACAACAAGCTTTGCTTTTGTCTGAATTTTCACGGTACAACGATACGAAAGTGTTGCTGTATGGTGGATTTGATACTTCTGAGAGAGCCATTATGGTTTTTATTCCACAATATCTTGAAATTAATGATTTCGATTCGTTGGACAGGTATTTTTCCGAAAATCCCGAAGAAAATCCTCTGACAGTCATAAATCTTAAAAAAGACAGTTTTTCAACTGTATCACACAGGGACTATCTTGGTGCGTTGATGGGACTTGGAATAAAAAGAGAAACAACAGGTGATATTCTGACGAATGATAACGGTGCTGATTTAATTGTGCTGAAATCTGTGGCAACTTATATAATGAGTGAGCTTAAATCTGTGGGCAGAGCTACTGTATCAGCTAAAGAAACTGATTTTTCTGAAGTGGTAATTTCCTCGGAGAATATCAGGGAAGAAACGGTTAACGTGTCTTCGATGCGTCTTGATAATATAATTTCAGCATGCTTCAGACTTTCTCGTTCGGACAGTGCTTCGGCAATTCTGTCGGGTAGTGTGTTCGTTAATTCATTACAGATTCTGAAGTGTGATAAAAAGGTAAATATCGGTGATAAGATTGTTTTTCGCACAAAGGGTAAGATTGTCCTGAAAGAAATTTCCGGTGTGTCGAAAAAAGGAAGAAATTTTATAAAAATTGATGTTTATGTTTGATTTTCTCTTGACAAACCATAGTATTATGATATATAATTATACGATTTAAATTATAAGAAGGATGTTTGAAATGAAGCAAGTTTTTTCTTACCTTGATTTCACAACTGAACAGTCTCTGGCAAGCCCCGCTCAGTGCGGTCAGTCAGCCTTCTTATCTTTTGAATTCTTGCAGTATCATTTTCTGAAATAGGCTATATTTTTTATGATGTTATAGCCAATAATTTTGTTAAAGTATTGGCTGATTATCTTAATAATCAGCCATTTTTTATATTTGCAGTTATTGCAAAAATCTGAGAATGGGAAGTATGTCTATGAAAAAGGTTTACATCGTCCTCGAAGATGGTCACATCTTTGAAGGTAAATCATTCGGTGCAGAAGGCGAAGCATTGGGTGAACTTGTTTTTACAACCTCAGTTGTAGGTTATGTTGCTGCATTGACTGACCCTCGCTATTATGGTCAGATTATTCTGCAGACTTTTCCGCTTATCGGCAACTACGGTTATATAAGCGCACAGCGTGAAAGTGATAAAGTGTGGGCAAAAGCTTATATTGTCCGCGAATGGTGTGAGAATCCCTCAAACTTCAGATGCGAGA
Source organism: Oscillospiraceae bacterium (assembly GCA_015065765.1). Lineage (GTDB taxonomy): Bacteria > Bacillota > Clostridia > Oscillospirales > Acutalibacteraceae > SIG575. Next base: position 63,036 of record SVPP01000001.1, read on the forward strand.
CAACACTTGATGAATATCTCAAGAGCCAGGGCGTTGTAGGTGTCTATGATGTTGACACAAGAGAGATTACACAGCTTATCCGCGAAAAAGGTGTAATGAACGCAAAAATCGTTTCAAGCCTTGATGATATTGACTATGAAGAAATCAAGAATTACAAAATTGTAAATGCAGTTGAGGCTGTGTCTGACGGAAAGTCAGAGATGTTTGGTGAAGAAAACAAAGGCATCAATGTTACTGTAGTTGATTTCGGTTATAAAAAGAATGCAGTGAAATCACTTCTTGAAAAAGGATGCGTTGTAAAAACTGTTCCTGCTACTGCAACGGCTGACGAGATTCTTTCAGGAAATCCTGCTGGTGTGGTTCTTTCTGATGGTCCCGGTAATCCCTGTGATAATGCATATGCAATCAGTGAGGTTGCAAAGATTATGGGCAAGGCTCCTGTTTTTGGCGTTGGTCTCGGACATCAGATTCTTGCTCTTGCAAATGGTGCTGAAACAGTTAAACTTAAATTCGGTCACCGCGGTGGAAATCAGCCTGTCAAGAGCCTGAAGACAGGAAAAACTTATATTACGAGCCAGAATAACGGCTATACAGTCGATACTGAAAGTGTAAAAAAATGCGGTGGTAAGTTGACATATATCAACGTAAATGACGGCACTTGCGAAGGTATTGATTATGAAGGTAAAAATGCTTTCTCAGTTCAGTTCCATCCCGAATCAGGTCTGAACGACAGAGATGCAGATAAAATTTTTGAACATGTTATAGAAATGATGGGAGGTAAAAACTGATGCCACTTAATAAAGATATCAAAAAAGTTCTTGTAATCGGTTCAGGTCCCATCGTTATCGGACAGGCTGCTGAATTTGACTATGCAGGTGCACAGGCTTGTCGTGTTCTTAAAGATGCAGGTCTTGATGTTGTTCTTGTAAACTCAAACCCTGCTACAATCATGACAGATAAAGCTCTTGCTGATGAAATTTATCTAGAACCGCTTAATGCTGAAACAATCAAGAGAATTATCGAAAAAGAACGTCCTGATAGCCTTCTTGCTGGTCTTGGCGGACAGACAGGTCTCACAATTGCAATGCAGCTTAACAAAGAGGGTTACCTCGATAAAATGGGCGTAAAGCTTATCGGTACTAATGCTGAAGCTATTGATAAAGCTGAAGACCGTCAGCTTTTCCGTGATACAATGGTTAAAATCGGTCAGCCCTGCATTCCTTCTGATATTACAACAACAATGGAAGGCGCAAGAAAGATTGCATCTGATATTGGTTATCCCGTAATTATCCGTCCCGCTTTCACTCTTGGCGGTGCAGGCGGCGGTGTTTGCTATACTCCTGAAGACCTTGAAGTTATCGCTTACACAGGTCTTACAATGTCTCCCATTTCACAGATTCTTGTTGAAAAATATATCTACGGCTGGAAAGAAATTGAGTTTGAAACAATGCGTGACAGCGCAGGTAACTGTATTGCAATCTGCAGCATGGAAAACGTTGACCCCGTTGGTGTTCATACAGGTGACAGTATTGTTGTTGCTCCTGCTGTGACTCTTTCAAGCTATGAGTATGATATGCTCAGAAAAGCATCACTTGATATCATCACTGAGCTTGGTATTGAAGGTGGATGTAACTGCCAGTTTGCTCTCAATCCCGAATCTTTTGAATATGCAGTTATTGAAGTTAACCCCAGAGTTTCACGTTCATCTGCTCTTGCAAGTAAAGCAACAGGTTATCCTATCGCTAAGGTTACTTCAAAAATTGCTCTTGGTTATACACTTGATGAAATACAGAATGATATCACTAAAAAGACATGTGCTTGTTTTGAGCCCACGGTTGACTATCTTGTAGTTAAATTCCCCAAATGGCCCTTTGATAAGTTTGTAAATTCAAGCAGAACTCTCGGCACACAGATGAAGGCTACAGGTGAAGTTATGTCAATCGGTACATCATTTGAAATGGCTATCATGAAAGCTGTTCGCGGTGCTGAAATTTCAATGGATACTCTCAATACAAAACGTCTTGATGATGTAACTGACATTGAAGCAAAACTTCATGACATGGATGATATGAGAATGTTCACAATCTTCAAAGCACTTAAAAATGGCTTCAGTGTGGACAAGATTCATGAAATCACAAGAATTGACGAGTGGTTCCTCTATAAGCTTAAGAATCTTGCTGACTATGAGCTTATGCTTGAAAGTGGCGAGCTTACAGATGACTACTACGAAAAAGGTAAGAAACTTGGTTACACTGATGCTGCAATTGAACGCATCTCAGGTGTAAATGTAATGGAAAGCAAAAAGGCAGTATACAAAATGGTTGACACATGTGCTGCTGAATTCAAAGCTGAAACACCTTATTTCTATTCAACTTTTGACAATCACTGCGAAAGCCGTGCATTCAAGAGAAGCGGTAAAGATGTAATCATGGTTCTCGGCTCAGGTCCTATCAGAATCGGTCAGGGTATTGAGTTTGACTATTCATCAGTTCACTGTGTATGGTCACTTAAAGAACTGGGTTATGAAGTTGTAATTATCAACAACAACCCTGAAACTGTTTCAACTGACTTTGATACAGCTGACAGACTTTACTTTGAACCTCTGACAGAAGAAGATGTAATGAACGTTATTGAGGTCGAAAAGCCCATCGGCGTTGTTGTTGCGTTCGGCGGTCAGACTGCTATTAAACTTACAAAATTCCTTGATGAGCAGGGTATACAGATTCTTGGTACTTCTGCAGAAGGTATCGATATTGCTGAAGACAGAGAAAAGTTTGATGCTCTTCTTGAAAAATTCGGCATCAGACGTCCTCAGGGCAGAACAATCATGAACACTGACGATGCTCTCAAAGCAGCTGAAGAACTTGAATATCCCGTTCTTCTCAGACCTTCATATGTTATCGGCGGTCAGAATATGCAGATTTGCTACACTCCTGATGACATCAGACAGTACATGCAGATTATTCTTGAGCAGAAGATTGAAAATCCTGTTCTTGTTGACAAATACATGATGGGTGCCGAACTTGAGGTTGACGTTATTTCTGACGGTAAGGATGTTCTTATTCCCGGTGTTATGCAGCATATTGAACGTGCAGGTGTTCACAGCGGTGACTCAATTGCAGTTTATCCGCCTTTCAATCTTAATGACAAAATGCTTGAAACACTTATTGACTGCTCAGAAAAACTTACACTTGAACTTGGCACAAAAGGTCTTGTTAACATTCAGTACCTTATTTACAGAAACGAACTTTATGTTATCGAGGTTAACCCCAGAGCGTCAAGAACAATTCCTTACATCAGTAAGGTTACAGGTGTTCCCATGGTTGAACTTGCAACCAAAATTATGGTTGGTCAGTCGCTGAAATCTCTTGGTTACGGCACAGGACTTTACAAGACTCCTCCTTATTTTGCAGTTAAGGCACCTGTATTCTCATTTGAAAAGCTTTCAGATGTTAACTCATCTCTTGGTCCTGAAATGAAATCAACAGGTGAAGTTCTTGGTCTTGGTGAAAACCTTGAAGAAGCTCTTTATAAAGCTCTTACAAGTGCAGGCTTCAGACTTCATGACTATAGCAAGAAGAGCGGCGGCGTTCTCCTTTCAGTAAGCGATAATGACAAGCCTGAAGTACAGGAACTTGCAAGAAAGTTCAATGATTTCGGTGTTAAGATTTACGCTACAAAATCAACTGCAGAGCTTATTGAACAGCTCGGAATCAAGGTTCATGTTGTCAAGAAACTTCACGACGATGAAAATGATGAGGTTATGCAGCTTCTTGAAGATGGCAAACTTGATTATGTCATTTACACGGGCGTTGGCAAAAAGAACACAATTGAAGATTATATACGCATCAACAAAAGGGCTATTCAGCTTTCAATTACGTGTATCACTTCAATGGATACTGCGAATGCTCTTGTTGATACAATCGCAAGCCGTTATAATCTTTACAACACGGAGCTTGTTGATATCAACAACATGCGTCTTGAAAAAGAGCCTCTTGATTTCTATAAAATGCAGGGTTGCGGTAATGACTTTATCATTCTCAACAATTTCAAGAATGATATCTCTTGTCCGGAATCCCTTACAATCAGCCTTGTTGACAGAAACTATGGTATCGGTGCAAACGGCCTTGTTCTTGTTGAAAGATCATCAAAAGCTGATGCAAAAATGAGAGTTTTCGGTTCTAACGGTAAGGAATCAGACCTTTATGGTAACTGTATCCACTGTGTTGCTAAATATCTCTACGACAGAGGTATGATTAAAAAGTCATCCTTCACAATTGAGACTTCACAGGATGTAAGAAAAGTCAAAGTACACATTCTTAACGATGAAGTCCGTTCCGTAACTGTAAACATGGGTAAACCTGATTGGAATCCCGAAACAATTCCTGCAGAAACAAAAGAAGTTATTAAAGACTATGCAATTTCATGTGCAGGCAGTGATCTTAAAATCAACAGTTTCTCTCTTAACAGCCCTCACTGTGTTGTTTTCTGTGATAATGTTGATGTTTTTGATCTGGAAAAAGTAGGCTATGCTCTTGATAATAACGAACTGTTCCCGAAGGGTGTAAATACAGAGCTCGTTCAGTTTGTTAACAAACGCGAATTGAAGCTGAGAGTGTGGAAAGCTGACTACGGTCTTACTCTTTCAAGTGGTACAGGTGCTTGTGCAGCGGTTGCAGCAGCAGTTGAAAATGGTCTTTGCAACAAAAACGAAGACATTACTGTAAAAACAAAGGGTGGCGAGCTTATCGTTAACTATACAGACGACGGTATTCTTCTTTCAGGTAATGTTTCGATGATTTTCAACGGTACAATCAAGTATTAATACACGGAGGGTGTATTTATGGAAGAGAATATTATTTTTAAAAGTTCAGCATTTGGTTTTGACAAAAAAGAAGTTATTAATTATATTGCTGAATTAAGTGCACAGAACGCTGAAAATGCTGAGGAAAATCAGCGTCTTCGCAGTGAAAATGCAACACTGTCTGATGAAATACTCAGTGTGCGTTTAGAAAACGGAAAGCTTGTTAATGAAAAAGCTGAACTTTCAAAAACTATTGAAGAGCTTAATTCAACTATCGCTTCGCTTAACTCACGCATTGAAGAGCTAAATGCCAAAGCCGAAAAAATTGATGATATCGAAGGTGCTGAAGAAAAAATCAACAAACTTATGATGGATTCACTTCGCTATTCCGAATCATGCATCCAGAATGCCCGCAAGGTTTCAGCATCGATCAATATGTCAACAAAAACAAAGATTGACAAGGCTAAAGATTCTCTTGATGCTGTTTCAGGTGATTTTAAAAATCTTACCGAACAGATTGAAGTTTCAATTGCAACAATTTCAGATCGTTTAGCCCGACTTTCAAGCGGCTTTGATGAAGAAAATTAAATAATTGCTAATAACCACTTGCAGAGATGCAGGTGGTTATTTTTTTTGGACTTGCAACGGACAAATTCACCTTGAATATAATGTGATATATCGAAAAAGGGGGGATTTGCATTGTTTTCTGAATTGCTCGGAAATTTTCTGAATCAGTTACTTTTTATTACTTTGCATCTTAATGTTTCCAGTTCTTTTCCGCCACCACTTTCTGCGAGCGAAGAGAGAGATTGTCTGAAACTGATGAAAGAAGGGGACGTAAAAGCAAAGCAAAAGCTTATTGAACACAATCTTCGACTTGTGGCACATATAATTAAAAAGTATTATTCTAACTACTGTGATCAGGAGGATTTGATTTCAATCGGAACTATCGGTCTTATCAAAGGAATAAACTCATTTGATGTGGACAAAGGTGCTCGTCTTGCGACGTATGCTGCACGATGCATTGAGAACGAAATTCTGATGCATTTTCGTGCTGCAAAGAAAACATCGCATGAAGTGTTTATGTCAGATCCGATTGAGTCCGACAGTGACGGTGATACCCTTACTTTAATGGATGTTATATGCAGCGATGACAATTTACTTGATGAAATTGACATGAAAATCAAGTGTGAAAAATTGCATGAGATACTTAAAAATATGAAAAAGGGCAGGGAATATGAAATTCTTGTTCTGCGATATGGTCTGAGTGGTGAAAAACCACTTACTCAACGTGAAATCGCAAAGAAGATGAAAATTTCTCGCTCATATGTCTCAAGGCTTGAAAAGAAAGGTATTGACTACCTGAGAGAACAATTCGGTGTGATTTAAAGGAGAATAACTATGCCAACTATTTACTTAAGCCCATCAACACAGGAATTCAATCAGTATTTTTCAGGTGGTAATGAAGAATTGTACATGAATCTACTTGCTGATATTGTACAGCGCGACCTTGAAAGAAACGGAATTGATGTGGTAAGAAATAATCCCAATGAACCACTTGCGTCAGCCATTGAGGAATCGAATAGGGGAGACTATCCTCTGCATCTTGCGCTCCATTCTAATGCATCACCTGAATTCTTAGCACGCAGACTTCAGGGTTCGGATATTTATTACTATCCCGGCAGCACAGAAGCAAAAAGATTTGCTGATATTCTTCAACGCAATATAAAGGAAATATATCCCAACCCGAGACTTGTTAACGTGAGAGATACAACGGAGCTCGGCGAGCTTCAATTCACGAAAGCACCTGCTGTTTTATTTGAAGTTGCGTATCATGATAACCCAAGTGACGAAATGTGGATAAAAGAGAACCTCGAAGAAATCGGGAAGGAAATAGCACGGTCAGTGGCAGAATTCCTCGGTGTCCCTTTTACGGCGGTATAACCGACGTTTTTTATTAGTTGAAATTATTTTTTGTTTGTGCTATAATGTATCGGATAATATGGAATTTTTGGAGGTTACATTATGTTTAATCAGATGGACAAGCCTGTAAAGGGCGATACAATAGCAGTTATTCACACAAATATGGGTGATATTTCAGTAAGACTTTTTGCTGATCTTGTACCCAAAACAGTAGAAAACTTCGTTACTCACGCTAAAAATGGTTACTATAACGGAATTATTTTCCACCGCGTAATCAACAACTTTATGATTCAGGGTGGTGACCCTACAGGTACCGGCAGAGGCGGCGAAAGCATCTGGGGTACAAGCTTCAAGGATGAATTTGCAGTAGATCTTCATAACGTGCGCGGTGCTCTTTCAATGGCAAATGCAGGCCCGAATACTAACGGAAGCCAGTTCTTTATTGTTCAGTCAAAGGAAATTGATTCAAGATTCCTTTCACAGATGAGAAATATTCCTGATTCCTTCCCTGAAAATATCATTGATGCCTATGCTGAAAACGGTGGTACACCCTGGCTCGACTTCAAGCATTCTGTTTTTGGTCAAGTTTTTGAAGGCATGGATGTTGTTGATAAAATTGCAGGTGTAAAAGTTGATATGCTCGATAAACCTTTCGAGGATATTGTGATTAATAATATTGATATTTCTATTGCTGAATAATCAGACAGGAGTTTTTTGAATGACAGTCTCTTTATTATCCGTTATTGATTCAAAGTTTGATACTTTCTCCAAGGGACAAAAGAAAATTGCTAAGTTTGTTGCTGAACACTATGAGACAGCGGCTTTTATGACTGCTGCCAAAATGGGTGAGACAGTTAAGGTCAGTGAATCTACTGTTGTACGATTCGCAACTGAACTTGGATATAAGGGTTATCCCGAATTTCAGAAGGATTTGCAGGATCTTATCCGTTCAAAGCTTACAGGTGTTCAGCGTATAGATGTTTTTGATGCTCGCACAAAAGGCGAAAATATTGTTGAAAATACAATGAAAAATGACTCTCAGCTTCTCATGAACACCATGCAGGCTGTTTCAAAAGAACATTTTGATGCAAGTGTCAAAACAATTATGAATGCCAAGAAGATTTACATTCTTGGTGTCAGAAGTGCCGCATTTCTTGCAGGATTTCTAAGCTATTATTTCAAACTTATATTCGATAATGTTGTGCTCATTAATGTTTCAAGTGATAGCGAGCTTTATGAAGAGATTTTCAGAATCAATAAGGATGATGTCTGCATCGCAATTTCAATGCCGAGATACTCAGCGCTTACTATCCGTGCTGTACGTTTCATGAAAGACAGGGGAGTAAATGTTATTGCAATTACAGATAATGTAAATGCACCCATAGCAAGAATGTCTGACTATGTTCTTGAGGCAAAGAGCGGCATGGCATCAATTGTTGATTCACTTGTTGCACCTCTCAGTTTGTTGAATTCCCTTATTGCTGCAATCACGCTTGAAAAAGGTGCGGAGCTTCGTGAAAATTATGAGGCATTAGAGGAAATCTGGGATCAGTACGAGGTATATGATAAATTTGAGGAGACTTCAAACAATGGTTGATGTTTGCATTATCGGCGGTGGTGCAGCAGGTCTTATGGCTGCAGGTACGGCGGCTGAAAGAGGATTGAAAACAATAATTCTCGAACGAAATGAAAAAGTAGCACGAAAGGTTATGATAACAGGTAAAGGCAGATGCAATGTTACAAACTACTGCACTCTGCTTGATGACCTGATAAGAAATATTCCCGTTAACGGAAGATTCTTGTTCAGTGCTTTTTCAAAATTTATGCCTGTTGATACAATGGATTTTTTTGAGGAAATGGGTGTTCCTCTGAAGGTTGAAAGGGGAAACAGAGTTTTTCCTGAAAGTGATAAAGCCTCAGATATAGTCGATGCTCTCAGAAGGTATGCACTCAGGTCAGGAGCTGAAATTATCACAGGCAGAGCGGAAGAAATTTTAACATCCGACGGTGCAGTTACCGGAGTAAAAACTTATGACGGCGACGTAATTGAAGCTAAAAGCGTTATTGTGGCTACAGGTGGTAAATCGTATCCACTTACAGGCTCAACAGGTGACGGATACATTTTAGCTGAGAAAACAGGACATACTATTGTTGAACAGAAGCCGTCTCTTGTTCCTCTTGAAGTTCATGAGGGCTGGTGCAGCAGCGTGATGGGCCTTTCTCTTCGTAATATTGAAATAAGAGTTGAAGATACAGAAAAATACAAATGTGTATATAAAGATTTCGGTGAAATGCTCTTTACACATTTCGGAGTATCAGGACCTGTTATTCTGAGTGCAAGCTCACATATGAAAGATATTAAAAAGGGAAAATATGAAATTTATATTGACCTGAAACCTGCACTTGATGAGGACAAACTCGACAAAAGAATTCAGCGTGATTTTCTCGAAAATTCAAATAAGAATTTTATCAACGCCCTTGATGCTCTTCTACCGAAGAAATTAGTTCCCATTATCGTCAAACTCAGCGGAATCAAGCCTTCTCAGAAGGTGAATCAGATTACAAGAGCAGAAAGAGAAAACCTTGTATATCTGCTTAAAAATCTTAAACTGACAGTAAATGGTTTCAGACCGATTGAAGAAGCTATTGTTACTTCAGGCGGTGTTTCTGTTAAGGATATCAGTCCTAAAAATATGATGTCTAAGAAAGTAAATAATTTGTTTTTTGCAGGTGAAGTCATTGATGTTGATGCTTATACAGGCGGATTTAATCTTCAGATTGCTTTTTCAACAGGACGTCTTGCCGGCAAAAGCGCTTTATCAGAATAGAAAGGATGTAAATGCCAATGAAACCTATTAATATTGCTATTGACGGACCTGCAGGAGCAGGTAAAAGCACTGTTGCAAAAGGTGTTGCAAAAAAACTCGGTTACATTTATGTTGACACAGGTGCTCTTTACAGAGCTATTGGTGTACATGCATTACGAAAAGGAGTTGACACAAAGGATGCTGAAGGTGTTGGTGCTCTCCTTGGTGAAATCAAGGTTGAACTTAAGTTTGTTGATGGAGTACAAAAGGTTTTTCTTTGCGGCGAAGACGTTTCTGAAGCCATCAGAACTCCTGATGCTTCCATGGCGGCTTCAAATGTTTCTGCAATTCCTGCTGTAAGAGCTTTTTTGCTTGATTTGCAGAGAGATATTGCTAGCAAAAACAATTGTCTTATGGACGGCAGAGACATCGGAACAGTTGTTCTTCCTGATGCTCAGATTAAAATTTTTATGACTGCAGATGTTGAAGAACGAGCAATGAGAAGATATAAGGAACTGCAGGAAAAAGGTATCAGTGATACATTTGAGCAGGTTCTCAGTGAAATGAAGGAACGTGATTTCCAGGATTCAAACCGTCCTATCGCACCGTTAAAACCTGCTGAAGATTCAATCATTTTTGATTCAACAGGTCATACACTTCAGCAGTCTATTGACGAAATTTCAGCTTTAATAGGAGAAAAAATATGACAGACCATTTTGATTATTCTAAAATTAAAAATTATAAGATGTACAACATCGCTGTACCGATTGCAAAATTTATTATGTCGCTGAAATATAAGCTGAAATATGAAGGTAAGGAAAATCTCCCGAAAACGGGAGCTTACATAGTTTCAGCAAATCATCTGACATCATTTGATCCTGTTTTGCTTGCTATGAACAGTGGCAGAGTTATTCACTTTATGGCTAAGTATGAAACTTTTGAAAAGCCCTTTACAAGATTTTTCCTGACACATTTTAACTCTTTCCCTGTTAAAAGAGGTTCTTCTGACAAATCTTCTATTGAATATGCTATAAAGCTTATAAAACACGGAGAAGTTATCGGTATTTTCCCCGAAGGAACAAGAAACAAAGAGGGTGGCGAACCTCAGAAGGCAAAATCAGGTGTAGCTCTCATTGCGAAGGCAACAAATGCAGATGTTGTGCCTTGCTCTATTCACATAGGTGAGAAAAAAGGATTCAGAAGACCTGCAACAATCAGATATGGTAAGCTTATAAAGTTTGAGGATCTCGGTTTTTCTGAGGAAGGACGTTCTACTGCTGAAATCAGAAACGCTTCAAGAATTATTTTTGACGAAACAGTTGCTCTTTGGAGGAAAGGACTTTGAAAGAAGTAATACTGGCCAAATCTGCAGGTTTCTGTTTTGGTGTAAACAGGGCAGTTGAGTTAGCTTATAAACTTCTTGATAACGGAGAAAAGGTTTCAACATTAGGTCCTATCATTCATAACATCCAGGTGATTTCCGACATGGCTTCAAAGGGTGCATCAATAATTGAAAATCCGTCAGATGCTGACAGTGACAGCACAATTATTATCAGAACTCACGGTATACCATGTTCTTTGTTGAAAGATATCGAATTATCTGGATGTAAATTTCTTGATGCCACATGTCCTTTTGTTAAGAAAATTCATAAAATTGTTTCCGAAAATTCTTCCCATGATGTTCCTGTTTTGATTGCCGGAGACTCAAATCATCCTGAAGTAATTGGCATAAAAAGCTATTCAAAGGGTGAAACGTTCATCTTCAAAAACAATGATGAGTTGACTACACTGCTTAAAAATAACGAAAAATTATGCGAAAAAAGAATAATAATTGTCGCTCAGACAACTTTTTCTGCAAAAGAGTGGAAAATTTGTAAAAAAAATATTAATTACCTATGTACAAATGCAAAAATATTTGATACAATATGTAGTGCGACGCATGAAAGACAAAGTGAAGCGGTTACTCTTTCTCTTGAATGCGATGCTATGCTGATTGTCGGAGGACGACACAGTTCAAACACTCAGAAGCTGAAAAGCACTTGTGAGGTAAATTGTCCGACTTACCTTATTGAAACTGCTGAAGAGCTCGAAGTTATTGACCTGTCATCATTTGATAAAATCGGCATAACTGCAGGGGCCTCGACTCCTGCTTCAATAATAAAGGAGGTACATAATTATGTCCGAAATTGTTAACGAACCGATTGAAATTGAAGCAAAGGTAGATACCGGTGCTGAACAGGAGGTGACCACTGTCGAGGCTGCGAGAGAAATAACCGATGATATGGATTTCACAGAAGCTCTTGAAGTTTCACTTGCAAATATGAACTCTGATCAGAGAGTTATCGGCGTAGTCATGGGTATCACACCCACTGAAATTCAGGTTGATATCGGCAGAAAACATGCAGGTTTCGTTCCTATGAGCGAATACAGCAACGATCCTACTGCTGATGCTTCAAAAGAAGTTAAGATTGGTGACGAGTTTGAACTTATCATCATGAAAACTAATGACGCTGAAGGTACAGTAATGCTTTCCAAGAAGAGAGCTGACGCTGGCAGACTTTGGGGTGAATTCGTTAAGGCTGCAGAGGCTGAAGATGCTGTTTTTGAGGGTGTCGTTACAGAACTTGTACGCGGCGGTATCCGTGTTCTCACAAACGGTGTTAAAGTATTTGTTCCTGCATCACTTACAGGTGTTCCCAAGGGACAGCCTCTTGATGACCTTCTCAGAACAACAGTTAAGTTCAAGGTTATCGAAGTTGATGACAAGCGTAAACGCGCTGTAGGTTCAATCCGCACTGTTCTTCGTGAAGAAAGAAAAGAAATCATTTCACAGTTCTGGGCTCAGCTCGCAGCAGAACAGGAGTACACTGGTACTGTTAAAACTCTTACAAACTATGGCGCATTTGTTGAACTTGCTCCCGGAGTTGAAGGTATGGTACATATTTCCGAGCTTTCATGGAAACGTATCAAGCATCCTTCAGATGTTGTAAAAGTTGGCGATACAATTAAAGTATTCGTTAAAGAAGCTGACGCAGAGAAGAAGAGAATTTCTCTCGGCTTCAAACGTGCTGAAGACAATCCGTGGGAAATCCTTAAGAGAGATTATCCTGTTGGTTCAGTAGTAGATGCAAAGATCGTTGGCATGACAACATTCGGTGCTTTTGCTCAGGTTATCCCCGGTGTTGAAGGTCTTATCCACATTTCACAGATTGCAAACAAACATGTTGCAAAGCCTCAGGATGAGCTTTCAATCGGCGAAGAAGTTAAGGTTAAGATTACAGCTATTGATTTTGAAAAGAATCGCGTAAGCCTTTCTATCCGCGAACTTCTTGAACCCGAAGTAAAAGAAGAAGCAGCTGAGGAAGTTGCTGAAGAAGCAGTTGAAGAGACTGTTGAAGCAACAGACGCTGAATAATTTATAATCAAAAAACCGTGGAGCAGGATTTCCTGTTCCACGGCATTTTTTATTCAGTATAATTTTCTTTGAGAAAAGCGATTTCTCTTCCGTAACCCGGTACATCATTGGGGGTTTCAAGGAAGAAGGGGAGATGTTTCAATTTTGGATGGTTTATTATTCTGATTATTGCATCGTTTCCAAGATGTCCCTCTCCGATTTTAGCATGTCGATCCTTGTGGCTTTCGTATCCGTGCAGACTGTCATTCAGATGAATGGCTTTTAGTCTGTGTAAGCCTATGACAGAATCAAATTCGTCAAGAACACCATCTAAATCATTTACAATATCATAACCGCCATCGAAAACATGACAGGTATCCAGGCATACACCCAGTTTGTCATTTAATTCAACCTTGTCAATGATGGCTCTGATTTCTTCAAAGCTTCTTCCGACTTCACTGCCTTTTCCTGCCATAGTTTCAAGGAGAACTGTAGTGGTCATGTCTTCAAAGAGAACTTTGTTGAGCGTTTCTGCGATAAGCTCAATGCCTTTCTCCGAACCTTGTCCCACATGACTTCCGGGATGAAAATTGTAAAGATTATTCGGTGTATATTCAAGCCTTTTTAAATCATCAGCAAAAACTTCAAGAGCGAATTCTCTTGTTCTTTCTGTTTCTGAACATGCATTTAAAGTGTAAGGTGCATGTGCGAGAATCTGTGCAAAATAGTTTTCTTTTGCAAGCTTGTTGAATTCCTCAACATCTTTTTCATCAATTGCTTTAGCTTTTCCGCCTCTCGGGTTTCTTGTGAAGAACTGAAAAGTGTTAGCACCGATGCTGATTGCTTCGTTAAGCATATGAACATAGCCTGAGGAAGCAGAAAGGTGACAACCGATTTTAAACATATAAATCAACCTCTTTTATGACTTTCAAGAAGCCTGTTTTTCTCTTCCCAGAGCTTCTGTGAAAGGTCAACATAATAATTATGCGGATTTTCAAAACGTTTTACTTCATCCCAGAGTGTATCTATTTGTGCAGCGCAATAGTCTCTTACTTCGCGTAAATCTCTCTCTTTCCCGATAAACTTACCGTTTTCAAATATTTTTTCTTTAAGAGGAACGGAAGTGAAGTTTTCAATTGTTTTGCGCTTCCATGTGTGCTCGGGATCAAAGAGCTCGTAAGGCTTATCGTCATCAATTGTTTCATCAGCGAGAGTGATGAGGTCAGCCATAGCTTTGCCAGTCTCATTATCATAAAGTCTGTAAACATTTTTGAATCCCGGTGTTGTGATTTTCGCAACGTTTTCACTGATTTTGATTTTCGGAATAATCTCACCATCATTGTTTTCAACTGCAACGAGCTTATAAACACCGCCGAATACAGGTGTAGAAGATGCAGTAATAAGTCTTTCGCCAACACCGAAAGAATCAACTTTAGCACCTTGTAAGAGCATGTCACGGATGATATATTCATCAAGAGAGTTTGAAGCTACAATTTTGCAATCTTCAAAGCCTGCTTCATCAAGAAGCTTTCTTGCTTTCTTTGAAAGATAAGTTATGTCACCGCTGTCAATTCTTACACCCTTCGGTCTGAATCCTCTGGGGAGAACCTCTTTTTTGAAAGCTTCAATTGCATTGGGAATACCTGAGTGGATTACGTTGTAGGTGTCGATAAGAAGAGTACAGTTGTCGGGATATTCTCTCGCATATGCACAGAACGCTTCAAGCTCAGTATCAAACATCTGAATCCAGCTGTGTGCCATTGTGCCGAGAGCTGGAACGCCATAAAGACTGTCGGAAATTGTACATGCAGTGCCAGCACAACCACCTATGTAAGCGGCTCTTGCACCGAGAATCGCACCGTCAAAGCCTTGTGCACGACGAGAACCGAATTCCATAACAGCTCTGCCTTCTGAAGCTCTGACGATTCTGTTTGCTTTTGTAGCAATTAGGCTCTGGTGGTTAATTGAAAGAAGAATCATCGTTTCCACAAACTGCGCCTGAATAACGGGTCCTTTAACTGTAACAATAGGTTCGCCGGGGAAAATCGGTGTACCTTCTCTTATAGTCCAGACATCGCATTTGAATTCAAAATTTCTGAGATAGTCAAGAAATTCCTCTCCGAATCCTTTGGTTCTCAGATAGCTGATATCATCTTCTGTGAACTTAAGGTTTTTCAGATATTCAACCATCTGCTCAACGCCGGCCATAATTGCAAAACCGCCGTTGTCAGGAACTTTTCGGAAAAACATATCAAAGTATGCAGTTTTGTCTCCGATGCCGTTTTTGAAATATCCGTTTGCCATTGTCAATTCATAGAAATCAAAAAGCATCGTTAAATTTCTGTTGTCTCTGGTGTTCATATGCCTCAGAACCTTTCAAAAAATTTATGATATTATTATACACCTTTTTGTGTATTTTTCAACATCTGTATGCAAAAAACGGATACATCATCTGACATATCCGTTTTGTCTTTATTTTTCCTCAGCAACCTGAGGGGGATTGGGAATATAGAAAGCAATGTTGATAGCATGGTCAGCGACACGTTCAAAGTCGGTGATTGTATTGATAAAGAGCATGCCTGCTTTTGTATCGCATTTACCTTTATTCATGCGCTTGATGTGGTTGTCATTAGCTTCGTCATGAAGGTCGTCAATATATTCCTCAAGGTCAACTGCAGCCTTTGCTTCCTCAACAGTAGCAGACTGGTTTTTGAAGATGTTGATTGATTTATCAAGAAGCTTTTCAATGTTATCAATCATGATATTTAATTCACTGATAGCATCTTCAGAAAGCACCGGTTTGTTGTCTCTTCTGTAAATTGTAGCTTCTGCAAGGTTTGTTGCATGGTCACCGATACGCTCAATGTCAGTTACTGCATGGAAAAGGCTACTGATATATTCTGAGTCCTGTTCGCTGATATCAAGGTTGTTGATTTTGACAAGGTAGGGTGTGATGCTATGGTTGAGGAAGTTGATTACTTCTTCGGTGTTTTCAATTTCATCAAGTTCCGTGTCATCAATATTAATAAAAGCTTTGGCTGCTTTTATGAAGTTTTCTTTTGCAAGCTCAGCCATTCTGATAACTTCGTTACCTGCTTGCTTTACAGCAAGGGGAGGAGTTGAAAGAATACGTTCATCAAGATACGAAAGCTGAGGTGTTTTTGAAAGCTTGTCCTCTTTGTCGGGGATAAGCCGACGTGAAAGAGCAACAATTTTGTTTGAGAAGGGGAAGAGAATTAAAGTGCTGACAACGTTGAAGATAATGTGTGCTGCAGAAATCTGAACCACAGTATCGTCACTTATCATCTTGAGAAGCTCCACATAAGGAGTGAAGAGAGAAATAAGAACAAATATAACTGTGCCAAGTACATTGAACAAGAAATGTATAACAGCGGCACGTTTTGAATTTGTTTTACTTCCTGCTGCTGAGAGGAGTGCTGTAACGCATGTACCGATATTCTGTCCGAAAAGAACGAAAACTGCAAATTCAATAGGTACAAGACCTTTAAGAGCAAGTGCCTGTAAAATACCGATACTTGCTGATGAACTCTGAATGACAGCAGTGAAAACAAGACCTACAAGAATACCGATCATCGGGTTTTCTTTTGCTCCAACCATGAGATCGATGAAAAACGGTGAATCCCTGAGTGGCTCCATAGCTGTCGACATTGTGTCCATACCTATGAAGAGCAGACCGAAACCTGCAATAATCTCGCCAATGTGAGTGAGAAATTTTTTCTTTGCAAAAACAAGAAGCGCAGCACCGCCAAAAACAAAGATAGGAGCTATTTCAGATAAATCAAGCGCAATAAGTACACTGGTAACAGTAGTACCGATGTTTGCACCCATGATAACACCTGTTGCTTGCACAAGGTTCATAAGTCCTGCATTTACAAAGCCGACAACCATAACAGTTGTTGCGGATGAGCTCTGAATCAACGCTGTTACAATAACACCAATAAGTACAGCCATGAATTTATTAGATGTTACTTTGTCAAGCATTGATTTAAGTTTGCTTCCGGCAGCCATCTCAAGACCTTGACCCATGATTTTAATACCGTAGAGGAAAAGTCCTACTCCGCCAAGAAATACAACAAAATCTAATATACCCATAATTATCACCATTTTTCCGAGATTTTGTACAGCTTCATTTTATATTGAAAAAAAATTAAAGTCAACATTAAAATTCCAGTTTAAGTCGCAAAATAAGGATAAAATTTAATTTATATTAGTTTGCACAAAATTAATTGAAAACTGTTAAAAAACTTTTAAAAAATAAAAGAAAAAAATCTCAACTTTCTATTGACAGAAAGAAATATCTCTGTTATAATTATGTACGTTGTTTACGGAATATTTGTATTGCCACAATAATTTCCGACGATGTCGGCGGGTATTCCAAAAAATAAATATGTTTTATTTGGTGGATGTAGCTCAGTTGGTTAGAGTGCCAGGTTGTGGCCCTGGAGGTCGTCGGTTCGACCCCGATCATCCACCCCATTTTTTTGTCTATTTTTAAAATTTTTATATATTGGGGTGTCGCCAAGTGGTAAGGCACCGGACTTTGACTCCGTTATCCGCTGGTTCGAATCCAGCCATCCCAGCCAGAAATCGACAATCTTCTGCAGAGGGTTGTCGATTTTTTGTTTTCCAAATACAGCTAAGGATATATATGCAATTAAATTATAATTTTTATTGATTTAATCATTCATTTATATTATAATAAATCTAATAGCAAGGGGGAGTTGTATGCTTGAATCAATTACTGCTTTTTTTACGAGTGTTATTTTGCTTTTTATAAGTTTTTTTACTCCATCAGTTCCCTCAGCAATGCCTGAGGAAGAGTTAAAAAATATTCCGTCTTATTTTGAAAAATTAGAGCTTCCGAATAAATTGTATGTCATTGATGTCGGTACCTTCGGTGGCGTGGATAAATTTCACATGACAGTTTGCCTGCAGGGACTTGTTGCTAAGGATAAACCGCAGATTTTTATTAAAACAAACAGTACCGATTCTTACTATCTTGATAAGATTGAAAAAAGCGGTATTGAGATTGTTTATACTGATGATGACGGAAACAGGTGGACTATCGAGACTCTTCTTGAAAAATTCAAATCATACATCGCAGATTCCGGATATGTTCTTTATCGGCAGAGTGAAGATGGTATAGGTCTTAATATGGCAACTAATTTGTCTACTGTTTATGGTTATCTTGCAGTGCCGGAGAGTCTTGAAAATCTCGCGATCAGTTCGGGTCTGACTATAAAAGAAGATTTTTCCGATGACAGGTATAATTCTATTTCTCAATTGAAAATTTACAATAAGTATAAAAATGAATTTAACAATAGTGCTGTAATTCATGCTCATTATGACATGAAAGGTTTGAGAGATCTTGCAATTCAGCAAGGCCTGTTTTGTTTTTTTGTGGATGATGATGTCGACGGTACATGGTTCAGAAACTATGTGTTTAAAGAATCAGGTGACAATTCCCTTGTACTTGGTTGGGCGAAATATGAGGTTAAGTACGTAAGAAATGCCTCTCAAAACGGCAATCCCGTCATTCCCTCTGACCATTGTTACAATAACAGTTTTATTACTTCTTTTGATTGCGAATTGCCGAAACAGGCACATAATGAAGCCAAAACATACACAGATGAAAGTAAACACTACTGTGCATTGCTTTTCAGTGATGGGGATAATGTTCAGTGGATTCAGAACGGTTTTTCGGAATATTATCAGAAACTTGCCCTTGAAACGGACTTTCCCATGACATGGACATTTCCGCCGTTACTTCAGGAAATGTCGCCTGTTGCCTATAACAGAATAATTGAAGATTCAACAATTAATGACTATTTTATTGCTGGTGTGTCGGGTGCAGGATATATCCATCCCTCAGAATACCCGTACAAGGCTCTTACGGAGTTTACTGATATAACTGCTTCTATGATGCTTAAAAGTAATCTTGAGTACGTATCTTTCCTTGATGACTTGCCTGAGAACGCCTTCAAAGAGGCACGACTTCTTGAAAGTTTTAAATATTTTGCGCGATATGACAGCATAAAAGGCGGTATTGTTTATCTTGATCCAGACAGATACATGAGTGGCAAAGGAAGTGTTTATTTTGTAGAGGATAAACCTTTTGTGTGTGCAAGACTTTCTTTATGGCACCCGAGTAATGAAAAGAGCGAAGTTACAAAAGATTGGATAGAGGACCAGGCAGAGATAGTGAACAGTTACAGTGCTGACATTCATTCCATAAATGGATACAGTGTTATTAACGTTCATCCGTGGTCAATGAGTATTGAAAATCTCGAGTATTTTGTGAACTGTCTTGATGATGATGTAGTGCTTGTTACTGTTGATGAACTTCTGGAAATGATCAAGAAAAATGTTCCTCATAATAATGCAGAGGTGAATGAAATTGTTTAAAAAACTGAAAGAAACTCCACTTGGCTGGGAAACAGAGTCAAAGGAAAGAAAAAGTTATTATATTTATTTTGCAGGGCAGAATATGATTTACAGCCTTGTGTCAACCTTCCTCGTAACATATCTCATGTTTCAGGGTGTAAATCTTGCAAAAGCAGGTACAATTATGCTTCTTGTAAAGATATGGGATGCTGTAAATGATGCAATTTTTGGTGTAATTTTCGACTCTGTCAGATTCAGAAGCGGTAAAAAGTATTTACCCTGGCTGAAAATATCAACCGTACTTATTCCGATTTCAACGCTGCTTTTGTTTCTAATTCCGAAGAGCAGTGGTGAAACACTGAAGCTTGTATGGTTTGCAGTTGCATATATCTGCTGGGATACAGCATATACACTCTGTGATGTTCCGATTTACGGGGTTATCACTTCAATGACAAAAAATATGGATGAGAGAAACAGTATGCTTTCATATAAAAGCATCTGGGGCGGTGTAGGTACAGCGATTACAACACTTTTAGCAAATGTTCTTGTAAGTCAGAAGGTTAATTCAAACTATAGCGTTGTCGCAGTTGTTGTATGTATTTTTGCTGTTGCGACAATGGTCCCTGTTTTGTTCTCTATAAAAGAAAGATATAATTCTGTCGATGAAGAAGCGTTCACAATCAGAAAAATGTTCAGTTATCTGTTTAAAAATAAATATTTGCTGATTTATTATATCGGATTCTTCTTCTATTCAGCTCTTAATGTAAGTGCAGCATTTAATATTTTCGTATCATACTATATTTTCAATAATGAGCTTTTTGCGCTTGTTGTTGGTGCAATCGGTGTTGCTCCACAGCTTATTTTCTCGCTTCTTGTTCCCAGAATGCTTAAGAAAATTGACAAGACTAAGCTTATGATGCTGTGTAATATTCTTAATGTAGTTCTCAGCGTTATAATCTGGCTTGTGGGTAAACAGAATATTATCGTGTATATTGTCCTGTCTACACTCAGAGCAATACCTCTCGGCATATATGGCGTTATCATGTTTATGTTTACACCTGACTGTGCAGAGTACGGCAAATATACATCAGGTATTGAGGCCAACGGTATTACCTTTGCGATCCAGACATTCATGGTAAAGCTTACAGCGGCTATTTCAGGTGCTTTGGGTATGTTCCTTCTTGGTCTTAAATCAACCGGTTGGATCAGCATTGAGGTTGAAAACTTCCAGGAATTATCATCTTCAGGAGTAACACAGTCTGCTCATGCACTTGACGTCCTTTGGTTCATTTATGTAATAGTTCCTGCAATAGGCAGCTTACTCGGTCTCATTGTCTGGAAATTCTATAAACTTAATGATAAAGATGTTCAGATTATGGCGGATTGTAATGCTGAAAAAATTACACGCGAAGAGGCTGAAAAGCTTCTTAGCAGAAAATATTAAGAGAGAGGGGAGCTTACATTGAATAAAAGTTTCTATGGAGAAAATGTTTTCATTGAAAATGCTGCGGCGGAAATGATTTATAATAAGGTTAAAGATTTGCCGATTATAGACTATCATTGTCATCTTCAACCAAAAGAAATTTTTGAAGATAAACCCTTTGATAATATCGGTGAAATCTGGCTCGGCGGTGACCACTATAAGTGGCGTCTCATGAGAAGCGTGGGAATTGATGAAGAGTATATTACTGGCAGTGCATCATGGAAAGAAAAATTCATGAAATATGCAGAGGCAATTGAACTCTCTCTCGGAAATCCGCTTTATCATTGGTCACATATGGAATTGAAGCAGTTTTTCGGAATAAACGAACCTTTGACTTCGGAAAATGCCGAAGAAATCTGGGACAAAGCAAATACTGTAATAAAGGAAACTTCTATGTCTCCGAGAAAGCTTATTGCTGATTCCAATGTTGAATATATTGCCACAACTGATGATATTATCGATACACTTGAATACCATAAGCTTATTGCTGAAGATGAGTCAATTGCTGCAAAAGTTTGTCCCTCATTCAGAACTGACAATTTATTCCTCTATACAGCAGACGGATATAAAGAATATATTCAGAAACTTTCTGAGTGTTCAGGAATTGAAGTTGTTGATTTGACTTCACTTAAAACGGCACTTAAGAACAGAGTTGAGTTTTTTGTTTCAATGGGGTGCAAAATGACTGATGTTGGTATCGAAAGATTTCCTGAATACATCGGAAGTGATGCAGAAGCGGACAGTTCATTCAAAAAAGCTCTTTCAGGCGAACTTCTTACGGAGAAAGAATATGATGCATTCATTTCAAATCTCTATGTTTTCCTCGGTGATCTCTACAAAAAGTATAAGCTTGTTATGCAGCTTCATCTTGCTGTAAAGAGAAATGCATCCACAAAACTTTTTGAAAAACTCGGCAGAGATGTTGGCGGTGACTGCGTCGGCAATCCTATTAAAGCGTCTTCAATTACAGCTTTGCTTGATAAAATGGAAATGGAAGATAAACTTCCTGACACTATTGTCTATACACTCAATCCTACTGTTTACTATGAAATTGCAACAGGTATCCGTTCATTCAGAAATGTTTCACTTGGTGCTGCATGGTGGTTCTGTGATAACCTGAGCGGTATTAAAAAGCAGATTGAGGTTTACAGCGAAACTGCAGCAATAGGAACTTTCTACGGAATGCTTACAGACAGCAGAAGCTTCCTTTCATATGCAAGACATGATTATTTCAGAAGAATTCTTTCTTCTGCTCTTGGCGTAGCTGTTGAAAACGGAGAGTTTGCACCTGCAGAGAGTGCTGTGAAAATTGCGGAAAAAATTTGTTATTATAATATTAAGGACAAACTTGAAGAATAATTGAAGTAAAAGGAGATGAAGAACCATGAAAATGACATTCAGATGGTATGGTGATAGTGATCCTGTAACACTTGACCATATTAGACAAATTCCTATGATGACAGGTATTGTTTCAGCAGTTTATGATGTGCCTGCAGGTGGTGTCTGGTCAAGAGAAAGTATTGCTGAACTTAAGAAAAAAGCAAACGACAAAGGTCTTGAATTCGAGGTTGTTGAAAGTGTACCCGTGCCCGAAGATATTAAACTTGGTAACGAAAAGGCACCTCAGCTTATAGAAAACTATTGCGAAAACATCAGAAGACTTGGTGAAGCAGGAGTTAAGTGCATCTGCTATAACTTTATGCCTGTTTTTGACTGGCTCAGAAGCGAACTTGAACACATTCATGCTGACGGTTCAAATGGTCTTGCGTATGATGAGGAAACTGTTCTTTCAATGAATCCTCTTACAAGTGAGCTTTCGCTTCCCGGATGGGATGAAAGCTATACTAAAGAACAACTTAAAGATCTTCTTAAACAGTACGAAGATCTTGGTGAAGAAAAACTTTGGGAAAACGTAAAAACATTCCTTGAGGCTGTAATTCCTGTTGCTGAGGAGTCGGGTGTTAAAATGGCTATTCATCCTGATGATC
Organism: Oscillospiraceae bacterium; assembly: GCA_015065765.1. Lineage (GTDB taxonomy): Bacteria > Bacillota > Clostridia > Oscillospirales > Acutalibacteraceae > SIG575. The sequence continues at coordinate 85,840 of SVPP01000001.1, forward strand.
CGCCATGGGGTATTTTCGGGCTTCCGAGAATTATCACAAATGAAGAAAATCTTGACAGATTCCTGAAACTTGTTGATTCACCTGCAAACGGACTTACATTCTGCACAGGCTCACTCGGTGCAAGCGAAAAGAATGACCTTGTGAAAATGATAAGAAAATATGAGGGCAGAATTCATTTTGCACATCTCAGAAATGTTAAACATCTCGGTGACAGACAGTTTATGGAAACAGCTCATCCTTCTTCATGTGGTTCTTTTGACATGTATGAAATTGTAAAAGCTCTCCATGACAGTGGCTTTGAAGGCTATGTGCGTCCTGACCATGGCAGAATGATCTGGGGTGAAAAGGGCAGATACGGTTATGGTTTGTTTGATAGGGCACTTGGTGCAACTTATCTCACAGGACTTATTGAAGCTGTCGAAAAATCATCGAAGTAAGGAGAGAAAAATCATGGGATCAAAAGTAATTGTAATTACAGGTGCAGGTGGCGTTCTTTGCGGAAACTTTGCAGTAGAGCTTGCAAAAGACGGCCACAAGGTTGCACTTCTTGACATCAATATTGACGCTGCAGAAAAGATTGCTTCTGAAATCAGAGCAAACGGCGGTGAAGCAATTGCTGTTAAAACTAATGTTCTTGATAAAGAAAGTCTTGAAAATGCTCATACTAAGGTTCTTAATGCTTTTGGTAAATGTCAGATACTCATTAATGGTGCCGGCGGAAACAACCCGAGAGGAACTACCACAAACGAATATTTCAATCCCGAAGATATTGACAAAGAAGATGTAGTTTCATTCTTTGACCTTCAGCCCGAGGGTGTAAGCTTTGTTTTTGACTGAATTTCCTCGGTGTTCTTCTTCCTACACAGGTTTTCGCTAAAGATTTCGTAATGGGTGAGAAAGGATGTATTCTCAACATTTCTTCAATGAACGCATATACTCCTCTCACAAAAATCCCTGCCTACAGCGGTGCAAAAGCTGCAGTTTCTAACCTTACTCAGTGGCTTGCAGTTCACTTTGCAAATTCAGGTGTGAGAGTCAATGCAATCGCTCCCGGTTTCTTTGTAACAAATCAGAACAGAGGACTTCTCTTCAATGAAGACGGATCTCCCACTGCAAGAACAAATAAAATTCTGAACGCAACTCCTATGGGCAGATTCGGTGAAGCTAACGAGCTTATGGGTACAGTGAGATTCCTCCTTGATGACAGTGTTTCAAGCTTTATCACAGGTGTTGTTATTCCTATTGACGGCGGTTTCTCAGCATATTCAGGCGTATAAAAAGGAGAAGATAAAATGACAAAAGAAAGAGTTATTGAAAGAATTAAGGACAAAGGTATTGTGGCTGTGGTCCGTGCTGAAAATTCAGAAAAAGCATTTGATATTGTTGAAAAATGCATTGATGGCGGTATTGATGCGATTGAACTTACATTTTCAGTTCCCTTTGCTCACCATGTAATTGAAGACCTTGCAAAAAAATATGGCGAAGAAATCGTTCTTGGTGCAGGTACTGTTCTTGATAGTGAAACTGCAAGAATTGCTCTTCTATCAGGTGCACAGTATATTGTTTCACCTCATTTCAATCCTGAAGTTACAAAGCTTTGTAACAGATACAGAACAGCTTCTATGGCAGGCGTTCTTACGATTACAGAAGCTGTAACTGCTATGGAAGCAGGAGTTGATGTTCTCAAACTATTCCCCGGTGACTTAAGCGGTCCCAGATTCATCAAAGACATTAAAGGTCCTCTTCCCTGGGTACAGATTATGCCCACTGGCGGTGTTGATGCTGATAACGTAGGTGAATGGATTAAAGCAGGCGCAGTGGCAGTAGGTGCAGGCAGTTGTCTTACAAAAGGTGATATTACTGCTAATGCCAAAGCGTTTATCGAAAACATCAAAAAAGCAAGAGCATAAAGAAGGCGTATTATTATGAAAGAAGTCAGATTCGGAATTGTCGGTATCGGTAACATGGGTTCATCCCATGCGAAAAATCTTTTTGATTCAAAAATAAACGGTGCAGTTTTGTGTGCTGTTTGCGATACAGATCCCCAAAAAAGAAACTGGGCAGAAGAATCTCTGCCCGGTGTCCGCATTTATGAAAATTATTCTGACTTGCTTTCTGATAATGAAATAGATGCTGTAATTATAGCTACACCCCATTATCTTCATCCCGTTATTGCTATTGAAGCGTTTGAAAAAGGGTTAAATGTTCTTACTGAAAAACCTGCAGGAGTGTATGTTCAGAAGGTTCTGGAAATGAATGCTGCTGCTGAGAAAAGCGGTAAAGTTTTCGGTATCATGTATAATCAGAGAACAAATCCTATTTTCAGAAAAGCCCGTGAAATCATTTCTTCAGGTGAAGCAGGGGAACTGAAAAGGGTTGTCTGGATAATCACAAACTGGTACCGCAGACAGGAATACTATGACTCAGGCTCATGGCGTGCAACATGGAAAGATGAAGGTGGAGGTGTGCTGATAAATCAGTGTCCTCACAATATCGATATTTTACAGTGGATAGTCGGTATGCCGTCAAAGGTTACTGCACACTGTTACTACGGAAAATACCATGATATCGAAGTTGAAGACGACGTTTCTGCGTTTTTTGAATTTCCCGGTGGTGCTACAGGCGCACTGTTCACTTCCACAGGTGAAAATCCTGGCACAAACAGACTTGAGCTTTCCTGTGACAAAGCTAAAATAGTTATTGAAAACGGAAAGCTTTCCATGTGGAAATATAATTTGTCTGAGAAAGAATACAGAGATTTTTCTTCTGAAGATTATAAATCTAAGGTATCTTATGTATTTTCAGAATATATTCCCGAAAAGTGTGACGCTTCAGCACATAATCAGATTCTTCAGAATTTCACGAACTCAATTTTATCTGGGGAAGAGTTGATTTCACCCGGTTATGATGGAATACGCGGTTTAACCATTTCCAACGCAATTCATCTTTCAGATTGGACAGGCAAAACTGTTGAAATTCCATTTGATGACGAGTTACATAAGCAATTTTTAATGGAAAAAGTCAAAGAATCCAGGCCAAAGAAAAATACAGTCAAAGACAACTCCATCCGTGCAGGTAAAGCTTCTTCACGATGGGATGTTAAATGGTAAAAAAATGAGCAGTGAAAATCACTGTTCATTTTACTTTTATTAAAAGAAGTTTACCCTTGTTTACTGCTATTTCTGCAACCTTACCTTTAATGACCTCATTGCTAGTTGCATATTGATACTCAGAAGTGATAACAGCATTATCAAGCGTATATTTTGCATTTTTTATTGTGACACCTTCGCTGATTCCGAAAATATTTACAAGAGAAAAATATGAAAAACTGTCATCCACATAAACTATTTTATTTCCAACAACTTCCATTTCAGAATAATCATCTGCAATTATACACTTTTTACCTTTTTTGTAAAGGAAATTCAGAATTGAAACATTAACAAGTGTATGGTCAAGTCTGTTGCCCACAACACCTATCAGTAAAAAATCATCAAAGCCTCTCTTTTCTGCTTCTTTTACTGCAAATACAGTGTCAGTGTCGTCTTTTTCGCATGGCAATACTATCGTCTCTGTATCTGTATCAGGTTTCTGATGTGAATCAAAATCGCCGACTATTAATGAAGGTGTAATACTCAGTTTTTCAGCGTGCTTTAAACCGCTGTCACAAAAGATGGAAAAGTCATCAGGTCTTATATATGATTTGATTCTTTTGTAATCTCCGATGTCAGCACCGCCAACGATAACACATCTCATTATTATCACTCCTTCGTATGCAAAAATATTATATCAGTTAATCTCTTTTAGTTCAATATTTATATTGAATAATTTGTCTGAAAATGATAAAATATGATGATAATATATTTAACAGGTGAAAAGCATGATGAACGAATTTTCAACAATCAGAAAAAAGATAATAGAAAAAGATTTTTCAAGAATGAACCCGATGCAGAGAGAAGCTGTTTTTCATACAGACGGCCCGCTTCTTATTCTTGCAGGTGCAGGTAGCGGTAAAACTACAGTTATTGTTAACAGAATTTATAATTTAATCAGATTCGGCAAGGCATATAATTCCGATGATTGCTATTTTTCAGTAAGTGACAGCGATATTCAATTGATGCAGGACTATCTCGACGGAAAAACCTCTGATTTATTTGATGTTGAGGATTTACTTGCTGTAAATCCTGCGAAACCATGGCAGATTCTTGCCATTACATTTACAAACAAAGCGGCAGGTGAACTGAAAGAAAGACTTTCAAACCTTCTTGGCAGTCAGGCTGAGGATATATGGGCAAGTACATTCCACTCATTCTGCGCAAGAGTTCTCAGACGTGATGGCGATAAAATTGGTTTTTCTTCTAATTTTACAATTTATGATACTGATGACAGTAAAAGAATGATGAAGGAATGTATGAGACAACTTGAAATCAGTGATAAAATGTTGCCTGTCAAGTCGGTGTTGACCGAAATAAGTCACGCTAAGGACTCTCTCATATCTCCTGAAGAATATGCTAAAAATGCAAGCAGTGACATAAGATTGCAGATGATTTCCCGTGCTTACACCAAGTATCAGCAAATGCTCAGAAATGCCGATGCCATGGATTTCGATGATATAATTGTCAACACTGTAAAACTTCTTGAAAAATGTCCCGAAGTACTCGAGTATTATCAGAATAAATTCAGATATATTATGGTTGACGAGTATCAGGATACTAACCATGTTCAGTACAGACTCACTGAGCTTCTGGCGGCAAAACACAAAAACATCTGCGTTGTTGGTGATGACGACCAGAGTATTTACCGCTTCAGAGGTGCTACAATCGAAAATATACTGTCATTTGAGAAAAGATACAGTGATGCGAAAGTTATAAGACTTGAGCAGAATTATCGTTCAACTCAGAATATTCTTGACGCTGCAAATGCTGTTATTGCAAATAATCAGGGTAGAAAAGGCAAAAACCTCTGGACAAATAATGGAGAAGGTGAACTCATTACTCTTTCAATTTCCTACGATGAAAGGGAAGAAGGAAGATTTATTGCAGATACTATTATCGATAATGTTTCAGATGGCAAAAAGTGGTCAGACCACACAATTCTTTACAGAATGAATTCTCAGTCAAACGCCATTGAAAATGCACTTGTGCGTTCTGCAGTGCCTTACCGTGTTATCGGTGGTCACAGGTTCTATGAGCGCAAAGAAATCAAGGATGCACTTGCTTATCTTACCGTAATTAATAATCCTGCTGATGATATCAGATTGAGAAGAATTATCAATGAACCCAAAAGGGGAATCGGTGATACAACAATCAACCATGCACTTGAAATTGCGGGGGGTATTGGTATCAGTCTCTATGAGGTACTGAAGAATGCTGAAGACTATCCTTCGCTTTCACGTGCTGCAGCGAAAATCAGAAATTTTGTTGATATGCTTGAGTCTTTCAGAGTTAAAGCGGAAACGATGAGACTTGATGAACTTTTTCATGTTGTGATGACGGAGAGTGGCTATCTTGAATCATTGGCAGCGGACAAGGATACATTTGTTGACCGCTCAGAAAACCTTAATGAATTGTCATCTAACCTTGTTAAACATCAGGAAGAAAACGAGGAAGCAACTCTCGGTTCGTTCCTCGAAGAAGTTTCACTTATGACCGATATTGACAATTACAATTCTGAGGCTGACACAGTAACTCTCATGACACTTCATTCAGCAAAAGGTCTTGAATTTCCATGTGTTTTTATGGCTGGCATGGAAGAAGGAATTTTTCCCGGTCAGCAATCTATGTTCATTCCGTCTGAGGTTGAAGAAGAAAGACGACTTGCTTATGTAGGTATAACAAGGGCCAAGGAAAAACTCTATCTCACAGCAACTAAGACACGACTTCTTTTTGGTTCAACAACTCATAACAGACCGTCACGCTTTGTAGATGAAATTCCTGCTGAGCTCATCGACAACGTTTCAAAAAGCAGTATTACCACTGCTCAGAAAATCATGTTCCAGCCTCAGGAAACGAGAAGTGATAAAACATATACAATTCCAAAACATTATTCTGCAAAAACAGATTCAGCACTCGAAAAACCTGCATCCGCGGGTAAGGAAACATACAAGGTGGGAGATACTGTTTTACATAGTGCTTTCGGTAAAGGTGTTATACTTTCAGTACAGCCTATGGGTGGAGACTATTTCCTTGAAATTGCTTTTGAAAAGGCGAGTACAAAGAAAATTATGGCGGCTTATGCTAAACTGAAAAAATTATAATGTGGAGGTAACATATGTCAGAGAAACAAAGTAGAAAATCTGCAAGAAGATTTCTCAAAGCTTTTTTGCTATCAATCATTATTTCAGTTACTGTTTTGTTTGTTGTAGTGAATTTTGTTGATTTACCTATGCAGAAAGAGCCTGCTGACGTTGCTCCGGTAACAACTTTATCAGACAAAAATTCTGATGAAGTTATAGCAACAGCTTCTCTCAGCAGTGTAGGTGATTTACTTATACATGCTCCGGTATTTAACAGTGTCTGGAAACAGGATGGTTCATATGATTTTAACCCAATATTTCAGTATGTGAAACCTTATCTTGAAAAAGCTGATTTTTGCGTTGCAAATCTGGAAGTTTCTCTTGGTGGTACAGAGAATGGACTCACTTATTCAGGTTACCCACTTTTCAACTGTCCTGATTCTATTGTCGATGCTGCAAAAAATATGGGGACTGATATGTTATTGCTCGCAAATAATCACACTTATGATTGCGGATATTCAGGTTTTATCCGTAAAATCGGTGTGATTGCAAACGTGGGACTTAAATATACAGGTGTGGGAAAAGATAACACAGAAAAACTTTACAATGTTGTGAATGTCAATGGTATAAAGATCGGCATCGTGAATTATACTTATGAAACGCCGTCAACGGGTGAGGGCAACAAGGCTATCAACGGAATTCTTCTTGACAAAAATGCTGTAAATCTTGTAAACACTTTCAATTATGATAAGCTTGAAGAGTTTTATGATGACCTTGAAAATAAAATGGCACAGATGAAAAATGACGGAGCAGAGGTAATTGTCGTGTATCCTCATTGGGGTACTGAATACCTTCTTGAAGCAAACGAATATCAATCTCAGATGGCACAGAAAATGTGTGATCTTGGAGTTGATGTTATTGTAGGCGGACATCCTCATGTTGTTGAACCCGTTGAGGTCATAAAATCCGAAATTTCGGACAAAAGAACGGTTTGTCTTTATTCTTTGGGTAATTTCATATCTAACCAGAGAAGTCATCTTATGAACCTTTCTACGGGTAATACAGAGGACGGTGTTATTTTCACCGTAAACTTCGAAAAATATGGTGATGGTCATGTTGCTGTAAAATCTGTTGAAGTGATTCCGACCTGGGTAAATTTATCTGACGGTAATTACAGAGTAATACCTCTTGACAAGAAGATTGACGATTGGAAAAGTGCTTTCGGACTTAATGATTTTTCTTTGGATTCAGCAAAAGGATCTTATGACAGGACAATGGCACTTGTAGGTCAGGGGATAGATGATTTTAATAATAATGAATTATCAGCTAAAGATGCCGCATAGATTGACCTTTTCAGTAGTTTGTGATAAAATACTTTTATAAAAAATTCGTGTTTGTGGGGTAACGAGATGAAAACAAGAAACAAAGAAAATGGGAAAGTAATTTTTTATATTGCGCATATTGAATTGCCTGATATAAATGCACTTGCACACAGAGTTCTTGCTAACTGCATTGCACTGAGAGAAGCAGGATATAAACCTGTTCTTATCGGATACAGTAAGGACAAGAACACATCAAAAGACATCAGGGAAACACACTTTAAAGTTAACGGCTTTGATTGCTTTAATGTTCCGTATCCGATTTCCAACATGGATTGGGTAAAAGATACCGTAACTTACAAGAAATTTACTGATTTAATTTCTGATTATTTCAGTGAAGGTGTTCACTCAATTGTTTGTTGTAGCATTGGCTCAACCAACTTTTATGGTTTGATGAGATTTGCAAAAAAACACGGAATACACATGGTGTCAGATACTGAGGATTGGTTTGACTATTTTGCTGGTAATATCATAAGAAGAACATATAAAAGACTTGATGAAGAGGTTTATGTTAAAGTTCTGAAACCTAAAATTAAAAATGTAATTACCATCAGCTCTTTTCTTTATAACTACTACACAGATGCGCATAATTGTAATTGTATAATTGTTCCGTCGCTTACAGTTTCCACAGACAAAAGATTTCAGAATTTGCCTGAGTATGTAAATGACGGTGTACTCCGATATGTTTATTCCGGTAATCCCGGATACAAAGGCAGTAAAGACAGAATAGATTGGTGTGTTAAAGCTTTTGCAAAATTTGCCCCTTCACATGCAAAATTTGACATATTTGGTATTTCTCTTGACGGTTTTATTGAGCAGTTTCCTGAGTATGAATCCGCTGCAAGGGACGAAAAAATAACTTTTCATGGTTTTTGCGACAATAAAACGTGTCTTGAAGCAATTGCTAGAGCAGATTTTTCAGTGTTTGCAAGATTGATTTCTCAGCCAACACTTGCCGGATTTCCGACAAAGTTTTCAGAGTGCCTGGCTATGGGCGTTCCTTCAGTTACAACACCTACCAGTGACCTTAAAGACTATATAATCAACGGTGTAAACGGATTCGTCTCAGAGGACGCAACTTATGATTCCTTTGAGAAAGCTTTTGCTGAATCCTGTAAAGTTACTGAGGAGCAGATAACCGAGATTCACAAAAACTGTAAAAAAGATAAGCGTCTGGATTGCATATCTTATGTAAAAATTCTTGGTGACTATTTTGATAACATGAAATAAAACTTCACCCCTGAGCGATTAAAGCCCAGGGGTGAAAAGTTACTTGGTTTTATAGTTTGAATAAGGTGTTACAATTCCTGAAACAATAAAGTTTTCAGGATCTGTCTCAATATTCTGTCTGTAAACGCTCATTATTAGTCCCATAGCGACATAAATTGAAAGAGTTGAGGAACCGCCGGCACTCATGAAGGGGAGTGTGATACCGATAACAGGAAGAAGCTGCAAACACATACCAATGTTGATTACAATCTGTGATAAAATCATAAAAGCTATGCCGTAGCAGACAAGAGTACCGGTATTGTCTTTTGAACGCCTTCCGTTGTTAATGATTTTTATAACTATTACAGCGAAAAGCACAAGAAGTCCAAGACAACCGATGAAACCTAATTCTTCACCGATAACAGAAAGAATCATATCGTTCTTGCTTTCAGGAACTATACCATTCTGGGTAAATGTTCCGTTGAAAAGACCTTTTCCGAAGAGACCGCCTGAACCGATAGCTTTTATACAATTATCCTGCTGATAAATAACGTCACCATATGATTCGGGAAAAAACAGTGCGAGAAATCTTTCTTTCTGAATTTCAGAGAAAACCTTCGTCCATACTATGGGAATCATGGCAATAACAGCAAGCAAGCCGATAGCAAAATATCTCAGCTTCACGTTTGCAACAAACATCATGCCCACAAAAATGAAAACAAATACAAGTGCAGAGCCAATATCACCTGTGAGAGCTACAAGTCCTGCATAAATCATGGCATGAGCGGTTAGTAACAGAACGTTTGCTACCTTGTCAATTTTATCAGAAATCAGTTCGATGTGAACACCAAAAGTAACAACAAACGCAATTTTAACAAACTCTGACGGTTGAAGATAAAATGAACTTGTGATTTTAAGCCAGGTTTTTGCATCGCTTCTGGCATCAGGTCCTACGCCGAAGAAGAACAGAGAAACCATCAGCAGTAGGGCAACAGCGGCAATTACAGGCCAGATTTTGATTATCAATTCATAGTCAATGAGCGAAATAATAATTGCAACTGTTATTCCCAGTGCGACAGCGATAAGCATTGTTCTGGTATCGCGGGAAATCACCTGATCTTCTGTAAGTGTATACAACGTAGCGCTATGGACAAGTAACGCACCGAAGGATGAAGCAAGCAGACATAAAAGCATCATTATCCAGTCGGTGCCTTTTATAAACTTAGCTAAATTTTTACGTAAACTTTCCAAAAGAAAGCACCTCTTATAAATTATTCTTATATATTATACCTTTATTGCACCTTCAATGCAAGCGAAAATCAGAAAAGTTTGTAAAAAAACAGGCCCACCAATCGGTGAGCCGGATTTTTTTAAATTAACCTCTGAAGAATGCAATAAGGAAGCAAGAAACAAGAGTAAGAACAAAGAAGAGGACTGCAACAATTTTTGTTGCCTTTGCAAGTTTAGCTTCCATTGTGCGGCCTTTATTTTTCCCAAAGAAAGTATCAGCACCGCCGGCAATTGCACCTGAGAGACCTGCTGATTTGCTTTCCTGAAGAAGAACTACAACTATAAGGAATAAAGACAAAAGAATCAGTCCGACTGCCAATGCAATTTCATATCCTGTCATCATATTAAATTACCTCCGAATGTTATTTCGTTATATTTTATCACAGTCAATAAAAAAATGCAAGTCTTTTATTTAATATTTTTACTATATTTACCTGTTTATTTATGTGCATTACGCATATAATACTTATACAGTACGTCAAAGAGCGTTTGTGTCGTGCTGTAATAGCCGTATTATGTTGGGAAGCCGACATAGACGGCTTATTTTTTATTATTTGTATTTACATTTTTCTGAAAAGTGGTATAATAATAAAAAAGAGATTTTGAGGTATTTTAATGAAAAAATATATTTCTCACAGTCCAACAGATACTGAAAATATCGCCTCAGAGATTGCAGTGTCTTTAAAGGGTAATGAGGTACTCGCGATGTTCGGTACTCTCGGAATGGGTAAAACAGCTTTTGTAAGAGGACTTGCAAGAGGACTTGGCAACACTTCAGAAATCAGCAGTCCTACTTTTGCAATTGTTCACGATTACGGCGGAAATCCACATCTTTATCATTTTGATATGTACAGAATAAACACATGGGATGATTTATATTCCACAGGTTTTTTTGATTATCTCGATATGGGTGGAGTTCTTGCTGTTGAATGGAGCGAAAACATTGAAAACGTTTTGCCTGAAGGATATATCAGAATTCAGTTTGAAAAAGGTGATAATGACAATGACAGAATTATTACTGTCTATGAGTCAGGGGAGGCAAATACATAAATGACAATTTTAGGCGTAGAAAGCTCGGCAACTGCAGTGAGTGCAGCTATTATAAAGGATGGAAAGCTTCTGAGTGAGATTTTTTCTGATACAGGGCTTACACATAGCCAGACGCTTCTTCCGATGATAGAAAGCTGTATCAAAAATGCAGGTATCTGTGTTGAATATATCGATAGTATTGCAGTTGCAAATGGTCCCGGTTCATTTACAGGTGTGAGAATCGGTATTGCAACCGTAAAGGGACTTGCCTTTACAAATAACATTCCTTGTGTTCAGGTTTCAACGCTGGAAAGTATGGCGTACAATATTCCAATTTTCGGCGGAATCATCTGCTCTGTCATGGATGCAAGATGTAATCAGGTTTATACGGCTTTTTTTGAAAACACAGATGGATGTAAAGTAAATCGCTTGTCAGAAGATACGGCGATTTCTATTGATGAGCTTGGTGAAAAAATAACAAATTACGGAAAAGCTGTAATTCTTGTTGGTGACGGTGCAGAAATATGTTATAATAAGCTGAAAGATAAAGTTACTTCTTTATATATTGCGCCGATAAATATACGTAAACAGAAAGCTTCATCTGTTGCTCTGTGTTCGATGAATCATGAAGGTATGGATGCTGAAAAAATTGCAGTAAATTATATCCGCCTTCCTCAGGCACAGAGAGAACTTGCAAAAAAACAAAATCTCAGTAAAAACTAATTGGAGGTATACTACTATGGTAGCAATCGGATGTGACCACGGCGGTTACGAGTTAAAAAAAGAAATTATAGCACACCTTACCAAAAATGGTGTTGAATTTAAGGATTTCGGCACATATGACGGAAACAGTGTGGATTATCCTGATATTGCGAAGCTTGTGTGTAAAAGTATTCTCAGTGGTGAGTGTGAAAACGGAATTCTTGTTTGCGGAACGGGTATAGGAATTTCAATCGCCGCAAATAAACATAAAGGTATCCGTGCTGCAGTATGTTCAGATGAATTCTCTGCTAAGTTCACAAGATTGCACAATGATGCTAATGTTCTTTGTCTGGGAGGCAGAGTTGTAGGCCCAGGTCTTGCATGTGAGCTTGTTGATATTTTCCTTTCAACCGGCTTTGAAGGCGGCAGGCATGCGTTAAGAGTGGATAAAATTACTGCTATAGAAAATGAAAACTAATCTTATACGGAGGTAATTATCATGGACAAAAATGTAACAATTACTAATCATCCGCTTATTCAGCACAAGCTTACTCTTATGCGAAAAACCTGCACAGCTTCCAATGAATTCAGAGCATTGGTCAGCGAGATAGCGATGCTTATGTGCTACGAGGCAACAAGAGATCTTCCTCTTAAGGAAATCGAAATTGAAACACCAATCTGTAAAACAACTAAAAATGTTCTTGCAGGTAAAAAACTTGCTTTTGTTCCTATTCTCAGAGCAGGACTCGGTATGGTTGATGGCGTTTTGTCACTCGTACCTTCTGCGAGAGTTGGTCATATTGGTCTTTACAGGGACCCTGAAACACTCAAGCCTGTTGAATATTACTGCAAGCTTCCTGCAGATATTCATGAACGTGAAGTAATTGTTTTGGATCCTATGCTTGCTACGGGCGGCAGTGCAATTGATGCTATTTCTCAGATAAAGAAAAGGGGACCGAAATCAATTAAATTCATGGGCATTATAGGTGCTCCTGAAGGTCTTGAAGCACTTTGCAAGGCACATCCCGATGTTCAGATATATCTTGCTGCTCTTGATGAAAAACTTAATGACCATGGTTATATTGTTCCGGGTCTCGGAGACGCAGGCGACAGAATTTTCGGTACAAAATAAAATTTAATCATAAAAATATCCTCCTTGAATATATTTGACTTGAGAAGTTAAAATTCAAGGAGGTTTTTTCATGGATGTAAAAATTATCAGGACAAACCATAAAAGAAGAGGTCACGTAAGCGGATTCATTTTTGAAGTAAGAAAGCATACATTGATTCTTCTGATGTTTCTTTTGTTGTTTGCCGGACTTTTGTGCGGTAATTTTGCCGTGTCGGGAAGTGAAAGCATCTTTGATTCAATTGGAGAACTTTTCAGCAGCCATATCACTTCACTGAACAGGCAGACTTTTCTTAAAAGTTTTTTCTATAATGCTGTTGTAAACGTAGGACTTGTTTTGCTGAATTTTATTTTTGGTCTGTGTGCAATCGGTTTTCCTGTTTCGCTGGTATCTGTATTCGGTAAAGGACTCAGCATCGGTGCTCTCAGTTCATATATGTATTCTTCCTTTTCACTTAAGGGCTTTGGTTATTGTATGCTGGTAGTCTATCCTGTTCAGATAATTGCTTGTCTTTTATTACTCAAAACAGGGCAGGAGAGTTTTTCAATGTCCTTATCTCTGCTCAGAATACTGACAGAAAGACAACAGAGCAATATGTTACAGACTGATATACATAAATATTTAATACGTTTTATAGCAATTATTATTATTAATCTGATTTTATCGGTTTTTTCTGCACTGATGAATATTTATGTTACGAAATTTTTTAATTTTTAATCTTCATCATCAGTAACTGCAGTATTAAGAGGATTCAGATTTACTGCATTCCGGAGTTGATCATCAGCTACGTGTGTATAAATCTGAGTAGTAGATAAATTTTCATGGCCTAAAATTTCTTTAAGCAACAAAACATCAACATCACCATATCTGTACATAAGTGTAGCTGCTGTATGTCTGAGTTTGTGTGTAGAAAAACCAAGGTCAGCAAGACCTGATTTCTGCAAAGCGTTTTCAACAATATTCTGAACAGTTCTTCTGCTGATTCTCTGCTTGTTCCTGCTGATGAAAAGAGCCTCTCGGTCTTTTACACCGTCAACAGGACGGACTTTCAGGTAGTTGTTAAGTGCTGTAATGCAAGCGGAATTCAGGTAAACTATACGCTCTTTGTTGCCTTTACCTGTAACTGTCATTGAGTTATCATCATGTATATGCCTCAGATCCAGACCGACTAATTCTGCAAGTCTGAGACCGCAATTCAGAAACAGTGTAAGAATACAGAAATCACGCTCTTTATTCGGATTTGAATCATTGTAAACACAGTTGAGTAAAACTCTGCTTTGTTCAAGAGATAAATATTTTGGCAGCGTTTTCTTTAGTTTCGGGGCTTCAAGTTCTCTGAATGGGTTTTCTTTGATAACTTTTTCTCTTGTATCAAGATATTTGAAGAAGGATTTAAGAGATGTTACTTTTCTCGCTCTTGCGGTGGCATCGTTATTTCTTTCGTTTTTGCAATAAAGAAGGAATTCGTATCCGTCATTCAGAGTAATTTCATCAAGAAATTTTGCGTCAATATCTGAAATGTCAATTTCGTCAAACTGTACGCTTTTATCTACAAGCTTGTGAGTGATTTTCATGTATCTGAGAAATGTTCTCAGGTCAGACGCGTATTCAAGAACGGTAAGTGATGATTTATTGCGCACTACTTCAAGATATGTAAGAAAACTTCTGAGGAGCTGAGGTAAAGTCACAAAATCTTCTCGTTTCATATTTTTCTCCTATATACCAAATAATTCCTTTGTGTTCTGACAGGCGGTATTTACTACAGTTTCATAATCGAGATTTTTGATTTCAGCAATTTTCAGCGCTGTATATTCAATCATATCTGATGTGCATCTTTTTCCTCGCATAGGAACGGGGGACATGTAAGGTGCATCAGTTTCAAGAAGTATTTTTTCCATGGGAGTAAAAGCCGCAACTTCGACAGGCTTCACAGCGTTTTTGAATGTCACAGCACCACCAAGGCCGATATACATACCCATCTTTACTGTTTCTTTTGCAAGCTCAACGCTGCCTGAAAAACAGTGAACGACGCCTTTAGGCTGATATTTGCGAAGGATTTTATATGTTTCTTCGTGAGCTTCTCTGTCATGGACAATAATCGGAATATCGAGTTCCTTTGAAAGTTTTACTTGTCTTTCAAACATTTCAATCTGTTTCTCTCTCGGCGAAAAATCATAATGAAAATCAAGTCCGATTTCGCCGATAGCTACTACTTTCTTTTTATCGAGAAGCTTGATGATTTCTGAAAAATCTTCGTCAGCCACGTCTTCCGCTTCATGAGGATGAACACCCACAGCGGCATAAATCCCTTCATATTCATTTGCAAGTTCAACGCTCATCAAAGATGATTTCAAGTCACAACCGCAGTTTATAATACCGCAGACTTTATCCGAAAACAGACCGTCAAGTATTTCCCGACGGTCTGTTTCAAATTTTTCATCATCATAATGAGCGTGAGAATCAAATATATTTCCCATTTTGCTCACCTTTATATTTTATCTGATTTTTGCACCAACAGGCATGTTGTCAACAAAAATTACTTTAACATCGTTTTCATCGCAATCTGCTGCGAGAATCATACCCTGACTTTCAACGCCGCAAAGTGTTGCGGGTTTAAGGTTAGAAACAACGATAACATTGTGTCCGATAAGCTCATCAGGCTTATACCAGGGTGCAATGCCTGAAGCCACTGTTCTCGGATTTGCAGTGCCGTCATCGAGAGTAAGTTTCAGAAGTTTTTTCGCTTTCTTTACAGGTTCACATTCTGTAATTTTAGCAACTCTCAGGTCAACTTTCGCAAAATCATCAATACCAATTTTTGCTATTCCGTCAAGAACAAGTTTTTCTTCTTCCTGAACAGCCTTGTTTTGCTCCTCAATTTCTGCAAGCATTTTTTCAGCATCGATTCTGTTAAAGAGGGGAGAAGGAGCAGTAACTTTATTGTCCTTTTCGAGTCCACCGAAAGCTTTGAGTGTATCATAATCTTTTACGGAAGTATTGAGCTGAGCAAAAATTTTCTCAGAAGTTTCGGGCATAAAGGGTGAAAGAAGAATTGCAGTAAATCTGATGCTTTCAAGAAGATTATAAAGCACAGTTGCAAGTCTTGCTTTTTTCTCTTCGTCTTTTGCAAGTGCCCAGGGCATAGTTTCATCAATGTATTTGTTGCTTCTCTTAGCAAGTGAAATAATTGCATCAAGAGCATCGCTGATTCTGTACTGAGAAATCAGCTCATCTACCTTTGAAACTGTAGAAAGAGCAAGGGAAATAAGCTCATCGTCAACATCTTCTTTGATTTCAGGATTTGTAATCACGCCGTCAAAGTATTTGTTTGTCATTGCAATAGTTCTGTTTACAAGGTTGCCGAGTGTATTTGCAAGGTCTGAATTGTATCTTTCAATAATGGTTTCGTATGTGATTGAACCGTCAGAAGTATAGGGCATTTCTGAGAGGAGATAGTATCTTACTGCGTCAACACCGAGAAGTGATACAAGATCATCAGCATAAATCACGTTGCCTCGGCTCTTTGACATTTTGTCAGTACCGAAGAGAAGCCACGGATGACCAAATACCTGTTTCGGCAAAGGCTCACCGAGAGCCATAAGCATAATCGGCCAATAAATTGTATGGAAACGAACGATATCTTTACCGATAATATGCACATCTGCAGGCCAGTATTTCTTATACTGTTCACTGCTGCCGTCAGGATCATAGCCAAGGGCAGTAATGTAGTTTGAAAGAGCGTCAATCCAGACATAAACAACATGCTTATCGTCAAAGCTTACGGGAATACCCCATTTGAAAGAAGTTCTTGAAACGCAAAGGTCCTGAAGACCAGGCTTAATGAAGTTGTTAAGCATTTCCTTCTTTCTGCTTTCAGGGAAAATGAAGTTATCGTTTTCTTCAATATATTCTTCAAGCTGCTTCTGATACTTTGAAAGGCGAAGGAAATATGCTTCTTCCTTAGCTTTTGTTACTTCTCTGCCGCAATCGGGACATTTTCCGTCAACAAGCTGAGATTCTGTCCAGAAGGATTCGCAGGGAGTGCAGTAGAGACCTTCATATTCACTTTTATAAATATCTCCCTGGTCATAGAGTTTCTTGAAAATCTTCTGTACTGTTTTTTCGTGGTAGTCATCGGTTGTTCTGATAAAGTGGTCATATGTTGTGTTAAGTAAATCGCAGATACCTTTAATTTCACCTGCAACTTTATCAACATACTCTTTGGGAGTGACGTTTGCGGCTTTTGCATATTCTTCTATTTTCTGACCATGTTCATCAGTACCTGTGAGGAAAAATACATCGTAGCCCTGCATTCGTTTATAGCGAGCAAGGGCATCGGTGAGAACAATTTCATAACTGTTACCGATGTGAGGTTTTCTTGATGTGTAGGCAATAGCCGTTGTGATGTAGAATTTTTCTCTCATAAAAATATTTCCTTTCTAAGATAAGTGCTAAAAACAAAGTGCCTCAGAAAGGCACCTTGTTAAAAATTTTTAATTAACCCCAGCTGACAAAAGAGAGGCAGTCATTGGGAACCCATGTTACTGAGGTTTCGTAACCCTGTTTGACAACTTTACTATAATCGCCTTCAACAGCAACAACCTTAATCTGTTCACCAGGAACAAGAAGAAGGATTTTTACGGAAGAAGAGTCGGGACGTGAGGTTGCAAAAACATTATTGCTGCTTGAAATCTTGCAGTTCATAACAGTTCCGCTACCTTTTTCTTTAAAGGCTTTAACGGCATCTGCATAGGATTTTATGCTACCGTCAGTCTGTGTTTTTTCTTCAGTTGTGCTTTCGGGTTTCTTTGTTGTTGTTTCTTTTTCAGTAACTTTTTCTGTTGTTTTTTCTTCAGATTTCTTTGTTGTGCTTTCTTCCTCGATAATCTGCAGATATTTGAGGTTGAGCCAACCATCCTTATCAAAGTTTGAAGTTTTGCACCATTCGCCATCTTCACTTATTTCTGCAATTACAATTTTTTCACCATCGGAAACAAGCTGATAGCCTGCAACATCATAGGTAGGCTTGCTTCTGAGATTGACGCCGGTACCTTCTTCTGTTTTCACAACACATTCCATACCTTTTTTGTATTTGGAATCTTTCTTATCTGTTGTCTTTTCTGTTGTAGTTTCAACAGCACTTGTTGTTTCGTCAGGATCATTGATTCTGTCATGAATAATTGAAGAAAGCTTGATGATGCCGAAAATAAGACCGACAACAATTGTAGCTATTACGATAAATACGAAAAACGCACGGAAGAATCTTGCGGCTTTCTGTTTTCTTGAACCGCTCTGTCTTCTTTTGTATTCTTCGCTGCCGGGCGAATAATAATTAGCCTTATACTTTCCGTATTCATTTTTATAGTAATTGTAGTCATTTCTGTTAGCCATAACTATATAACCTCACTTAAAATTATAAGTAAATTATACAATGATATTCAAAAGTAGTCAAGAAGAAAACGGGAATTTTTGCGATATAATGTCGATTGTTACACAACTGTAATTTTTTCGGGGACTGAAATCTGAGTTTTTCCATCTTTCTGAACTCTGACTTTTATTTTTCCATATGGAGAGGGGATAGATATTTCCGCAAAATCGAGACCAAAAGATGAGGGCTTCAGACTGATTTTCTTCATGCCCGGCTCTAAAATCTCAATACCTGAGAATCTTGCAGGCAACTGATATGCAGGTGTACCGCCCCATGCGTGACTGTAATCACAATCAAATCCGTCCCAGACTTCCTTCAGACCTTTGTCACATTCATCCACAAGGTCTGTCCATTTTCTGAGAAGCTGTACACCGAATTCATCAAAAAGATCGTTCTCATAAACTGCATCCAGAATAAAATGATAGAAATACGGATTCGCCTGTATAAGTGTTTTGTCCGTGAGGACTTTTCGCAGGATTTTCTCACTTATATTCTCATCACACAGATGATACAAAACAGCAAGAGTATTTGAATGTACGCTATAATAACGTTTTACTTTTTCACAAGGACGCCAATTGATTTCTTCATCATCAAAATTTCTGCCGTCAAAATAGAGAGATTTTTCTTTGTCAAGGAAGGTTTCGTTAAAAGATTTTTTAAGTAATTCTGCACGGGTATTATAGACAAAAATTTTATCATCATTCAGTACATTACAAATTTTCTGTATATTGCACAGTGCATCATAGTAAAAAGCGTTCAGAACCGTTTCACCGAGAGCTCTGGGCGGATGATGCATGGTATAGCCGTCATGTTCAACGTGGTCAACAAACATATAATTTGGTGGGTTTGTGACAAGTCCGTCCTCTGTGGTATATGAATTGAATCGTTCCATGAGCCCATGGAGTGCATTTATTGAATACTCAAGAATTGTTTTGTCACCGCTGAACATATAATAATCATAAATCATCCTGACAAGAATGAGACTGTATGTTGTGTGGAACATGAAATAGTCATTCATCTCAAGAAAATCAATGGTTCTGACAATGTCAAAGCGTGTAAGTTTTGTGTCACCAAAGCAAAAATATGCCATGAGACTTTCGATATAATAGTCACCTGTACAAGCAAGATTTTCCTGATGATATGGGCTGTCAAGATGAAGTGATTGCCTGCATATGCCGAGAGTGTGTTTACAAAGGTTAAATATTTTATTCAATTCACTGTCACTTGACGTGAAAGTTCCGTTATCAGGTTCATCATAATGAGTAGCTACAAGCGAAACGTTTTCTATTTTAGCATCTTGTTTCTTGGTAAATGTTATGCCGATTCTGATAACACCGATACTCTGAAGTCTCATGCCTCTGAAATCAAGGTCATATATATCAGAAATGCGTATTCTTGTTTTGGGATCGTGGCATATCTGACCGAAAAATTCCTGACAGTCAATGTTTGCTATGAGATCCCGACAAGCTGAAAACTTTACAGAGGGATAGGCTGCATAGATTTTGTCAAAAACACAATCAACGGTAACGGGTGAGCCGTATTTAATTGTAAAGGAGTTTCCCTTTACGCAAACACGCTCTTTGAATTCATCAGGAACAACTATTTTTATCGGTGTGATGATTTCTTCTTTAAGCGGTTCAATAGGTGAAGGATACAGATTCCAGATATTTTCAGTAATTACTGCATTATCCCACGGTGTGTCTTCAAACCTGCAACGGTAGTCTCGGGCAGTTCTGTACTTTTCTGTACCGCGGCAAAGCCATGTTTCATCAGTTATGATGTTATCTGATGTTGAATCAGAGTAAAAAATTTCAATGTTTGCGATAAAACAAGGTTTACCTTTTGATGTATCCGTCATAACCTCAGGGACGGTCTGTACTTCGGCAAAAATTTCATTTTCACCGATTGTCAGTTCAACCGGGAATGTTGTGTAATAGCTTTTAGGAAGAGAATGGGGATTACTGAAATCACCGCCTGCACATACAGGTCCCATACCAATTACCCTGGAATTTACAGACAGTCTGTATTTACAATCTCCGAAAACCGTTATGTATGCCTCTTTGATTTCCTTTTCAATGCAGAAGGTTTTTTTGAATTCTGCTACTCGGAGAATAAAGTCATGATGAGGCATTTCTGTAGTTTCAAAACCATCCTGAAATGCAGGATATTTTTCTTTATCAAGCCATATAGTTTTTGCGTTCCCAAGATTTCGTGTCATTTTCAACACCTCGATTCAGTCGTTTACTCCGAGTTTTGAATTAAGTTCTTTCATGTTATCCATAATATCAACTATTTTAATTCCCTGTGGACAGAAACTCTCACAAAGGTGACAACCGATACAATTAGCACTTCTTGCTTCTTCAGGAACCCTGTGATATCTTTCTATATAGTCGCTGTCACGTTTTTCGAGTCTGTATCTGCCCCAGAGAGCAAGCATTTCAGGAATATCAATGCCCTGAGGACAATCCTTTGTACAGTATCTGCATTTAGTGCAGCGGACAGTAAAATATTCTTTGAAAATTTCAACAGCTTTATCAAGTGCTTCCTGTTCATCATCTGTTATTTTCTCAAAGTCTGTCATTGTCTCAATGTTATCCTTAACCTGGGATTCGTCTGACATACCGCTGAGAACAGTGAGAATACTATCATTACTTGCTGCGTATCTGATTGCCCATGATGCAATGCTCTTATCAGGTTTTGCTTCTTTAAGAATCGCATTTGCTTCATCGCAAAGATTTGCAAGAGCTCCGCCTCTTACAGGTTCCATTACAATTAAAGGAAGGTTGTACTTTTTAATTATTTCGTATTCTTTGAGTGTATTTGAGTTTGAGGCATCAAGGTAATTGTACTGAAGCTGAACAAAATCCCATTCATGGTCTGAGGTAATTCTTTCGAGACATTCCAATGAACCATGGAAAGAAAAACCGAGATTTCTGATTTTACCTTCCTTTTTCTTTTCCATGAGAAACTCATATGTGTCAAAGCTTTCAAGTTTGTCATAATTTTCATCATTGAGACTGTGTTCAAGATAGAAATCAAAATAATCTACCTGACATCTTTCAAGCTGTTCATTGAAAATTTTTTCAAGATCAGCTTTTTCTTTCACAAACCAAGGTGGCATTTTTGATGCAAGGAAAAATGAGTCTCTGGGATATCTTTTAAGTGCAACGCCAACAAATTTCTCGCTTTCGCCACCGTGATAGCCATAAGCTGTGTCAAAATAATTTACGCCGTTTTTATATGCGTAATCAATCATTTCAAGGGCAGCTTCATAATCAATTTTGCTGTCGTCTGAATCAAGAACGGGGAATCTCATGCAGCCAAAGCCTAAAAGTGAAATTTCGCAGTTGTTTTTCTCATATAATTTTCTTGTTACCATAGTGTTCACCTCGTAAAAATAATATACACTATAATTATATATTTTTTCAGAGGTTTGTCAATAATTTCTCAGCTTGTATAATCTTCAATTATTCTCATTAGTTCTGAAGATGAGTCAGTGAATATTCCGTCTTCAATGATTTTTCTGTCCTCTTCGGGAAGAGTGTCAATATAGGTATCGTAGACTTTATATGGTAGTTTTGAATCTCTGTCAAAAACTGCAAGCTTACCGTTGAAAACTGAAATGCGGTATTTGTATTTGTGGACATTTGTAGCCTCAGACACAGTTGTATTTTCTTGTATGGGTTCAAAAATACTTTTGGTTATAACATCAATTGACAGATAGGTAATTGAAAAAACTGCAAGGAACATAAAAACCGTAATAAATTTAAATTTCATTTTTTCACCTTTCTTTAGCTGTGTTTTCAGTTTTATCCTTGTCCTGGCCCATGTTTTTATTCAAAAAACTGTAAATATGTTACAATTTTGTTATTTTTTTAAAAAGTACTAAACAAATTGACAATTATGTGATATAATATGAATATCTGTAAATTTAACTACTTATCTTTTCTGCTAACAGGAGGAGATTTTATAATGGCAGCAACAGGAAAAAAACGCAAAAAAACACCTTCATCAGCCTCGACGGGAGGAATAATTCTCAAGAGCATTCTGCTGGTTATTCTTCTTTGTGTCTTGGTTGTAGGCGGATACGTTCTTTTTAAATCGGTTTCATACATCAATGGTGAACCTTTTGACCTTGATAAATACAAGGCTGATCAGGTTCAGACATCGATTATTTACAGAAAAGAAACCGAAAACGCAGACTACACCGAGTACACAAGACTTCACGGTGAAACAAACAGAATCTGGGTTAATTTTGTGGATATCCCACAAAATATGAAGGATGCAATTATAGCCCTTGAAGATGTTCGTTTCAATAAACATCATGGTGTTGACTGGATAAGAACAATCGGTGTTATGATAAAACCCAGTAACTCCGGACAGGGTGGTTCAACAATTACGCAGCAGTTGATTAAGAACCTTACTGACGAAAAAGATGTAACATACGTGCGTAAATTCAAGGAGATACTCACTGCTCTTAATCTTGAAAAAAACTATGAGAAAGATGAGATTCTTGAAACATATCTCAATACGCTGTATCTCAGCCAGGGTTGCTATGGTATCAAAACAGCCGCTGAATTATATTTTGGTAAAGAGGTAGAGGATCTCAATCTTGCAGAGTGCGCTGCCCTTGCATGTATTACAAAGGAACCCACAACCTATGACCCGCTTCTTAATCCTGAAAATAATGCAGACAGACGCGAATACTGTCTTGGAAAAATGCTTGAAGAAGAATATATTACAGAGCAAGAATATAATGATGCTCTTAATTGCAAACTCGTGTTATCAAATGACCCCAATTTCAAAAGTCAGATTGAAGATACATCTGATGAACAGGAAACAGAAGAAGTACAAAGCTATTACGTTGACTATATTATCAACCAGCTTATTGAAGATTTCCAGACCGATTATGATTTGTCTTATATCCAGGCATGGAAAAAAGTGTACTATGGTGGTCTGAGAATTTATTCTGCTGAAAATACAGAGATTCAGGACAAGCTTGAATACATCTACGAAAACAGAGACGGTTTCCCTTCCATCTATAACAGCGGTGGTGAAAAAGTCCAGAGTGCCATGACAATTATGGACTATAAAGGCAGGGTAGTAGCAATTATCGGCGGTGCTGATGAGAAAACTGAGGATCGTTCTCTTAACAGAGCTGAGCAATCACCCCGTCAGCCCGGTTCAGCAATCAAACCGCTCAGCGTTTATACCTACGCAATTGATTCAAACCAGATCACCTGGGGAACTCGCACTCTCGATTATTCCGGTACAAGACGTGAAGGTAAGCTCTGGCCCACAAACTACGGTGGTTCAACAGGCTCAGGTGCATATGTTACAACTCAGTACGCTCTTAAAAAGTCACTCAATACTGTTCCTTACAGAATACTTGAGCATGTTTCACTTGCAAAAGCGTATGATTTCATGAAAAATAACCTTCATTTCACAACAATGGTTGACGGCATTGATGACGCTGACTATTCACCGCTTTGCGTTGGTGGTATGAATAAAGGTCTTACTTCGCTGGAAATGACAGCAGCTTTTGCTGTATATGGCAGTGGCGGTAAATACTACAAACCTTATCCTTATTTCAAGGTTACAAACAGCGACGGCTCAATAGTATATTTTGACAACACAAACCCTGAGGGCGAACAGGTTATTTCTCCCGATACAGCTGAGGTTATGAACAGAATGCTTCAGACTGTTATCACAGAAGGTACAGGTAGCGGTTATGGCATAAAAGGATTCCAGACTTTTGCAAAAACAGGTACAACAACAAATAACTATGACCGTTGGTTTGCCGCAGGTACACCTTATTATGTTTCTGCTGTATGGTACGGATACGACATCAACAGAGCTATCAGTTCATCAGCAAGCAACCCTGCAGGACAGATTTTCAAGCATGTTTATAATGAAATACATGAAGACCTTGAAGTCAAGGATTTTGAATATCCGGGCAGTAAGGCTAAAGAAGTAAAATACTGCACATATTCAGGTCAGCTTGCAGGTTCATCCTGCTATTCGACAGCTAAAGGTTACTTTACAAGCCAGTATACAACTGTCTGCTCAGGTGACCATTCAGGCAAAAATGGCGTAATCGGCGGAAACGGCGGTTGGTCAGGTGCAAGTGGAAATTCTTCAGGCAACGGCGAAGGAGAAACAGGTGAGGGCGAAACAGAAACCACAACACTTCCCGTTATCGGTGGAACAGAGGAACCGATCATTCCTGACACACCAACAAATCCTGTTGAAATTGTTACTGACCCCTCAAATATAATTGGCGGTGGATATTAATGATTATAATGTCAGTTGATTATGGCGATACCAGAACAGGTGTCGCCATCTGTGATAAAAAGGAAATTCTGGCAAGTCCCGTAACTGTGATTACTGAAAAATACAGACCTAATCTTATTAAAAAATTATTGGAAATAATTGAAGAAAGAAAGCCTGAAATGATTGTAGTAGGACTTCCGAAAAACATGGATGGCACGTGCGGTGAAAGATGCGAAAAATGTACTGCTCTTGCAGACGAATTGCGTGAAGCGACAGGCATTGAAGTTAACATGTGGGATGAAAGACTGACAACAGTTTCTGCCTACAGAGCGTTGAATGAAGCTGATTTTCACGGCAGAAAAACAAGACAGGTTATTGATGCAGTGGCAGCAGTCACAATTCTTCAGGATTACCTTGCAAGAAGAAAGTCTGACAACAGATAAATTACATATTTTTCAGTGCACCGCATAAAATTTTATGAGGTGTGTGCCATGATAAGCAAAAAGAAAGTTATGTATTCTGTTACAATTGCTCTTACTCTGTTTCTCGTTCTTGGAGTGCTACAGATTTCTGAAACTTCAAAGTACATACAAACGTCTTCAAAGCTTGATAATACTGCGAAAATCAAGGTTATAATCGATGCAGGACACGGCGGAGTTGACGGCGGTGCAGTGGCAGGGGACGGAACACTTGAGAAGGATCTGAATCTCCAGATTGCATTGATTCTTGATGAAATGCTCAGAATGTCCGGTGCTGAAACAATCATGACGAGGGCTTCCGATATTTCGATTCATGACGAATCGGCAAAAACAATCAGAGCTAAAAAAGCAAGTGATATACATAACAGGTTTGAAATTATGGAAGATAATGATGATTATATTTTTGTCAGCATACATCAGAATTCTTTTTCTGATGCGAAATATAATGGTGCACAATTATTTTATTCACCAAACAATTCATCAAGTGCAGACCTTGCAAGATGCTTACAGAATTCATTTTCTTCACGCTTGCAAAAAGATAATGAAAGAGAAATAAAGAAGTGTACCACTGACGTTTTTCTGATTTATCATGCGAAAAATACTGCTGTTCTTTGCGAATGTGGATTTATTTCAAATAAAGCAGAACTTGAAAATCTTAAAAATCCTGAATACAGAAAACAGGTTGCTTTCTGTATTTTCAGCGGAATACTTGATTATTATTCTTCAATCTGATTCAGAGGTGGCGCAAGTGGCAAAATCTAAAGTTATATATGTGTGCAGTGACTGCGGATATGAAAGCTCAAAATGGTACGGTTCATGTCCCGGTTGCGGTGAATGGAACACGATGCAGGAGGAAGTAAGAGCTCCTGTTACAAATAAAGCTGCAAAAACAATTTCTTCTGTTGGCGCTGCAAAGGCGGTGCCCATAAAAGAGATATCTTTTGCTGACGAAGTCAGATATAAAACCGGCATGAATGAGCTTGACAGAGTTCTCGGCGGCGGGCTTGTAAAGGGTTCTCTGGTGTTACTCAGTGGTGATCCAGGTATCGGTAAATCCACAATTTTGCTTCAGATTTGCCGCCACATGGGAGAAGAACACAATATTTTATATGTTTCCGGTGAGGAATCTTCGAGGCAGATTAAGCTGCGTGCTGACAGGCTTGGTGTAGATACGGACAACCTTTACATAATGAGTGAAACCGATGCAGAGAAAATCTCAGAATACATCCGTTCTGAAAAGCCTGAAATTGTAATTATCGACTCAATTCAGACCATGAATATCAATGAAATTTCATCTTCACCGGGCAGTGTTTCTCAGGTAAGAGAATGTACGAATCTTCTCATGAGAACAACGAAAGCCCTTGATATTCCTATGTTTGTAGTAGGTCACGTTAACAAAGACGGCAACATTGCTGGTCCGAAAGTCCTTGAGCATATTGTTGATGCTGTCCTTTATTTTGAAGGTGACAGAAATCTTTCATACAGAATTCTGAGAGCAGTCAAAAACAGATATGGCTCAACCAACGAAATCGGTGTTTTCGAGATGATGGACAGGGGACTTGAAGAGGTTGAAAATCCATCAATGATGCTCATTTCAGGCAGACCGAGAAACACATCAGGTTGCTGTATTGCTTGCGTTATGGAAGGTTCAAGACCCATTCTGGCGGAGGTTCAGGCTCTTGTTACTCCATCAGGATTCGGTAATCCCCGCAGAATGGCAACAGGCTTTGACTATAACAGAATGTCTATGATTATGGCTGTACTCGAAAAAAGGGGAGGTTACTTCTTCGGAAACATGGATAGTTATATTAATGTTGTTGGTGGTCTCAGACTTGACGAGCCTGCAACAGATTTGTCAGTAGCAATGGCACTTGTATCTTCTCTCAAAGAAGTACCTGTTGAAGATGATTTAATCGCATTCGGTGAAATCGGTCTCGGAGGCGAACTGAGAGCTGTAAGTAACTGCGAACAGAGAATCAGAGAAGCTGCAAGACTTGGTTTTACTAAGTGCATTATCCCTGAATACAACCTCAGAAATCTTAAAAATAAGATTGAAGGAATAGAGGTATTAGGTGCAAAATACATCAGACAGGCATTTGCGGTTGCGATTGGTTAACAGGCTATGATTTATCCGAATTTACCTATAAAGCAAGTAAATAAGGTTATAATCGGTGCAGATTATAACGAAGAAATCTATAAAAATTTGCAAAATCTTGGTGTTGAGCCAATTTTTACGACAAAAAGCACAAATGTTCGGCAGGGTATTCAGAATCATGCAGATTTAGTGTTATGTCCGCTTACAACTGATGAGTTTCTGGTTACAAAGGAACAAAAATTGCTGAAAAACAAACTTATAAGTCTCGGATACAATGCATTAACAATAGATGAGGATTTAAGTCAGGATTATCCGAATGATGTGTTTTTGAACTGCGTAATTATCGGTAAACACATTTTTTATAATCCGAAGACGGTTTCAGCAAAAATTCACGATTTTATAAGAAATAACGATTTAATTGAAGTTTCTGTCAGACAAGGGTACACCAAGTGTTCGATAGCACCGGTCTCAATTGATAGTTTCATCACTGACGATATTTCTATCGGCTCCAGAGGAGCTGAATTCGGATTTGATGTACTGGTAATTAATAAAGGTGACATCAGACTACAGAATTTTGATTATGGATTTATCGGCGGTGCAACAGGAAAAATTGCTGAAGATAAAATGGTAATCACAGGCAAAGCAGAAAATTTATCAGATTGTGACAAGATTAAAAGTTTTTTATTTAAGTATGATGTGGAACTCATCGAGCTGACAAATGGAGCAGTAGAAGATATCGGCTCAATTTTTCCGCTCATTTAAAAGTGGGAGAGAGTCAAAAAACACTAAAAGTACCCCTAAAAAGAAAATGTACTAACTGCACAAAATAAATGTTTTGTGCAGTTGAGGGGAGTAAAAATAGCGTAAATAAGTGGTTTAGTGCAAATATTGTTATGTTATTAAGATTAAAAAGCGTACCGAAGAATTCGATAACTCCGGTACGCTTTTTGTTTTTCAGTTTTTACAATATATCATATCTTCTGTTTACAATTTCATAACCTAAATCATTGGATGTGAAGTTGCCGTGCGCTTTCGCATATTCGCCGTGTTGGAGATCATCAAACGGTAATACACCTTTTTTCAGTATATCATTTGTAATAAACGCAAATATCACACGATACAATTTATCACTTTCTTTACCATCAGCAAAGCGAATTGCACAGCAGTTGTTGATTCTCATTCCATGTACTTCATCAATACCGCAACCGGCAACAGCAATCAACTTATCTTTTTCAAAAACACCATACTCAAGATTGTTTTCGTCAAGATAGTCCTGCTCATTAAGCAGATGTATTATGTAACTGTCTTTTCTACCATTTGCCCATTTGATAATTGAATTTCTGTCCTTAATTGTAAGTGGTCTGATTGTTATGTTATCGGGAATTTCACATTTGATCGTATCACCAAAATACAATGCCTGAGGAGTAACTTTAAGTTTTTCTGAAACATTATAATCATTAAAAGATTTTCTGACTTTAGATTCATCTTTGTCAGAATAAAATGTTTTTCTCTGCGGAAAACGATTTATCCAATCAGCTAACAGCTTATAATTATCTGTAACCATCTCAATATAAGAACCACCATTTCCGTCATCACCAACTGCTACTATCCCCTTTTCATAATCACCATTACAAGCGACTATTTCAAGGCCTTGGTATTTGATTGTTGAGCAGAAATAACAATAACGTTTTGCATCTTTTTCAAGCAAGTAATCAATAACCTCGTCTGAATTTATAAGTTGAAAATCTGGATTATCGTGAATAAATCTGTAAGTGACAGTTTTATCAGCTATTTCACCTGAATACATCATTTTGTTTTTATTTTTTGAACGGTATTCACTGGGTGAAACACCGTATTTTTTCTTGAAAGCTTTGGTGAATCCTTCGTGAGAATCATAGCCGATTTCAAGTGCAATATCCAAAACTGATTTATCTGTTTTTCTGAGTAGAAATGCACCATGTTTCAATCGGATATAACTGATATAAGCAGTTACTGTAAACCCCGTATGAGCGAGAAACATACGATTAAAATAATCGATGGAAAAGCCGGCATTTTTGGCGATATCTTCAACTGATATTAAATTATTGGTTGCGTTTTGCTTGGCATAATTTACTGCCTTTAAAATAAGTTTTGTGTTTTCCATAGT
This sequence comes from Oscillospiraceae bacterium, assembly GCA_015065765.1. Classification (GTDB taxonomy): domain Bacteria; phylum Bacillota; class Clostridia; order Oscillospirales; family Acutalibacteraceae; genus SIG575. Next base: position 115,232 of record SVPP01000001.1, read on the forward strand.
AACATCTCCTTAATATAATTGTGCGTAAAAATCGACCTTTACAGCACTATTATATCGGCAAAAGAAAATGTTTTCTTGAACAAAAACGGTTTATTTTGGATTTAGTTAATCATTTAAAAATTTCGCTAAATTATCAATTTTCTTTGCTACTTCGCCATCTTCTGATGCAGGTTTTTCGTTTGTATTAAAGCTTCCGACTAAACCAAAAATCTCAGTAACATTTACGTGATGCAGAATTCCACACAATGTTTCATGCGCCTTTACCGGATTCCCGTCACCACCGCCTACAAGAATTACTGCACCTTTTTTAGGCTTTATTTCAGTTTTTTTATTGCGGAAATACTTTTGAATAAAGTACATTTGAAATCTACTGCAAACATCAAGAAGTTTACCGGTTGGCTGCGAAAAATAAATCGGAGAAACGATTACTATATTATCACAATGGGTTATGTACTTATATATTTCTGTCATTTCATCATTAATTGAACAACCATCATTACTCCAACAGTACCTGCAATCAATGCATGGCGAAATATTCGCATAATAAGCGTTAATAATCATATATTCGCTATTTAGTTTTCCTTTCAATTTATTGATTAAATTCACAGTGTCTCCATTTTTGCGAGGAGAACCATTTAATATAAGCGTTTTCATTGTACCACCAAATTTATTGATTGTCGTTCTTCAATAGCAAATTATACTCATAACTATCGCCCTGATAACTTTCTTTTACTCTGGCAATGGGGACAGTAAAGCCGTGCTTTTCGTAAATATACCGAGCTTTTGTGTTGTCATCCTCAACACGGACAGTGTATTCATTATACCCGTTTTGTCTAAGTGCTGCCAAGACATATTCAAGTAAGAAATTACCTAAGCCCTTGCTCTGATAGTTTTTATGAATACGGAAGGCATAAAAATATGCTCGTTTATTTGTTTCTGCAAAGCGAACATCATCACTGCAGTATTTTACTCTCAACTCACCAATTATCTTGTTTCCACAGAATAAAGCGAAAATATCAATGTTACCATTTATAATCGCTCTTGTATTTTCTGCAATCATTTCATCAACATCTTTATAATCAAAAAGTTCTGTTAATATTGAAATTTCATTTGTTTTAAGTTTTCTAATCGAGTACAATTTCTTCTTTATAAACTCAATTTTCCGATCGTCTTGTTTTTCTTTCACATTCATTCTGTAACCATCTAATGAAGATTTTTGATAAACTTTTAGATATTGTTCTAAAGACAAAAGCATAAATTTAGTTTCTGATATACTGTGAATTTCAATATCACAAACATCAATATCCGCAAACTCTTTCAGACCTTCAACTGATGCGTAAGAATAATTAACACCATCTTTGCGAAAAGTATGTTCATGTTCGTCGATTAATTTATATCCATCTCTTTCCAAAAAAGACCTAAACTCAAGCCATCCGGAAACTGAAAGATACCGTTCAGGTATAAGAATATCAATATCATCAGCATTTAATGATGTATTTGTTAAAACTTCAAGACCTAACGAGCCGTAAAGTAACGGAACTATATTATACTCTTTATTTAATAGCTTTGCGTTTTTCAGAAAACAATCAAACTTCATTGATTTCTCCTTTACTAAAATATCACCACTCATACTCAACAATCTTTCCGTCGATTTCCCATTTTGACGGAGTTTTGGTGTCAAAAATGTCAATAGGTTTAATTGTATGTGCTGTATTGAAATTCCGATAAGCTTCTGCTATGTCTTTTCTCTGTGTTTCATTTATTTCATCTGTACACGAAATAAACAGCGGAGTGTTTGAGTATGAAAGAAGATGCAACCACTGACTGTTTTTCTCCCATGGAATGTAATTGTCTAAAATCCCCACGCAATCTGCGTCACACATGTAAAAGGCTTCGTTTTGAGCGAGTCTGAACGCAAGGGTATTCACGCCCATTTTCTTTGTTCTTTCCCATTCCCTGCCGCTTGTATCATCGCCTGTTCTTGACAACTGAACAAGTCCTGCAGAAAGGTGAGAAATTGTGTTACAACCGATTATAAGCATATCCCCTGCTGCTTCTTTAATCAGCTTATAAAGATCAATTACAATTTCTGCATTTGTTTTAGTTTTATCGTAAAAATGCCAGTTTTCTGTGTCAGTTATTCCTGAATCAAGATCTTTTCCCCAGCTTCCGAAAAGGTCAAAGGTTGTAAAGTCATGTTTTATCAGCTCATATCCCCAGGACTTTACTCTCTTGATATCAGACCCGATAAAGTCCTGAACATCCTCACGTGTGGGGTCAAGGTATGTACGGTTACCATCTCTGAGTATTCTCATTTCATTGGTAATTGCAGAATCCCTATTGTGCAAAAGTCGCACCCATATTCCCGGTCTTGCGCCGATTTCTCTGATTTCATCGGCAAGCTTTTTCATGTCTCTGAATTTTTCGTTAGGATACCACGGACCCTCACAGGAATTGATCTGCCAACAGTCGTCAATTACCTGAAACGGTTTGTTTTCAATACCCTGAGAAAGCTCAACCTGAAGCTTTGCGTCGGAAATTATCTGCTCATAACTGCTTTTTCCGTAAGCATAATACCAGTTATTACCTCCGTAAATTCTTTCTTTAGGAAGAATGGGGTTTGCGCAGAGCTTTTTGCAGTAATCTTTAAGATTTTCAAAAATATTTCCGTTGTTATAATGAGCATATATAAAGGTAGCAAGACAAAGCTTTCTGCTGCTGAGATGCACACCATTGCCGCCGTTTCTTACATCAATAATGGCAGTGATTCCGTCAGTGTCATATCTGAAACAGACAAAAGAATTTGCCAACGTTTTTACGCCAAAGCAAAAACATTCTTTTTTGTCTGTAGCAATAAAATACCATGGCATTGATCTGTTATTATCAGACAACTTTCTGAATTCAAGGTCTCCATAACTTCTTTCCCAAGCATCACCTAAAACAACAGTATTATCATCTGAGGATAAATTCCAATGCAACTCAATAAACTTTGGCTTGTCTTCACAAGCAGTAAGAAACAGATCAAACTCATTTTTTCTTGAAACCGTTTCGAGAACGGTATCAGAAACCTGATTTTCACAGATTATCTTTGTGGTGAAATTATTGATGTTGAAAGTCATGTTTTTTTCCTCGCTTTTATAGTTATATCCTTTTTATAAACCCATAACTTTTCTTGAAATATCCCTGTGATTCATAAAATTTATGAGCATCTTCTCTCGGTAAACCGCTATTGAGAAGGATAACTTCAATATTATTTTCTTTTGCCCATTGTTCAGCAGTTTTCAAAAGCTTGGTGCCAATACCTTTTCCGCGGTATTCCTTTGAAACGGCAAGAGCGATAATCTTCGCACCTTCATTTTCAAGTTCAAAAGCAAGATAGCTGACACAACCAATAAAACCAACTACTTTGTCTCCGTCACAAGCAACAAAAATCTGATAATTGCCACGTGATGACATTTCCTGAATTCTGATATTCAATTTTTCGATTTCACAATTATAACCTAAATCATTTTCCATAATATCGCGTATATCTGATATATCTCTACTATCGTATTTTCTGTATATCATATTTAAACCTCATAAACCATTTCAATCACATTCAGATTATTTTTCTCAAATCTTCTGCTTTCGACAAAACCGACTTTTTTATAGCACCTGATTGCACGCTCATTATCTTCACGGACATTCAGGTGAATTTTCTTTGTACCGAAATATTGCAAATCACTGATAATTATTTGTTTTATTGCTTTTTTGCCAATACCTTTGTTTCTGTATTTTTTATCGGAAATAAAGATTCCGAGTACGGCATAATTTTCTTTTTCCGACTTTTCAAGCCATATTGCGCCGATATATTTTCTTCTGACTTTTATGTGATACCAACTGAGAACAGCTGCATCTTTTGACGGATAAATACGCGATTGAAAACCCTTCAATTCTTTCTCAAAGGCTTTATCATATTCGGAGTAATGGGAATAATTAGCACTGTTTATCTGTTCAAGCGTAAACATAAATTTTACCTCAGCACGATTTTGTTATATCTGAAAATATTATATCACTCTCCCCTCTTATTGTAAACAAATTTTTTAACTGTCAAAATATACAACTTTATTCACAAAATATGCAAAATTATCTAACAATTTCCGAAATGTTTTACTTTACTAAAGCGGTGAATTATAGTATAATATTATAGTATATTTATTTTGGGGGTGCATCCTTTTGCAGCAATACATAAATTCATTGCCGATTGAGGACAAGCTTACTATTGAACTGGCTTCACTTTTTGAAAAATTCGGTTATAAAAAATACTGCATGGCTAAATTTGAAGAATACAGTTTTTACAGTGATAACAGAGATTTCCTTTCAGGTGAAGGAATCATTGCTTTCAACAATTCTGACGGACGTCTTATGGCACTGAAGCCTGATATCACTCTTTCTATTGTTAAAAATTCAAGAATTTCCCGTGATACTCTGACTAAAGCGTATTACAACGAAAGCGTTTACAGAATCGGTAAAAACACTCACGATTATAAAGAAATCAAGCAGACAGGTGTTGAGGTTCTCGGCAAGCTCGATTCTTACAATATTTCTGAAATTATTCTTCTTGCTGTTGAAAGTCTGAACAAGATTGATTCTGACAACATTCTTTCAATTTCCCACATGTCTGTTATTTCAGAACTGATTGAAAAATATAACATTTCAAGAAAACTCAGAAAATCAATTATCGATTTCATTATCGGTAAAAATATGCATGACCTAAAAAAACTTCTCATCGAAAACGAAATTGATTCCGATAAGTTTATCGAGATTATTTCAGTCAGCGGTAAAATTGATGCTGTCATCGAAAAACTTGAAAAATTCTCTGAGGACGGTTTTTCATTTGCAGAAGCAATTGCAGATTTCAGAATGATTTCTGATGCTCTTGAAATCAACGGTTATAAAGAGAATGTTACGGTTGATTTTTCCGTTCTCAACAACACAGATTACTACAACGGAATTATTTTCCAGGGCTTTGTAAAAAATGCTCCCGGTGCAGTTCTTGCCGGCGGCAGATACGATAACCTTGCAAATAAAATCAGAAAACACACAGAAGCAATTGGTTTTGCAATTTATCTTGATAATCTTAATCTCTGGTATCCAAATAAAAAGGAATTCGATACAGATATAGTTATTATCAATAATGGCGGTTCTGCTGCAGAGCTTCTCAGAGTTGTGAAAGGCTTTGCTGATGAAGGCCATTCTGTTAAGGTTGAAACAAGTGAGCCGACAGATTATAATTATAAAACAATCTACACCTTTGATGGTTGTCTTAAGGAGGGAAAATAATGCTCAATATTGCGTTACCTAAAGGCCGTCTCGGCGACAAAGTTTATAACCTCCTTTCATCAATCGGTTACGATTGCGCGGAAATTTATGCAGATAACAGAAAACTCGTTTTTGAAAACCCCGATAACGGTGTGAGATATCTGCTCGTTAAGCCATCGGACGTTGCGGTTTACATCGCTCATGGTGCGGCGGACATCGGTATAGTTGGCAAGGATTGTCTTGATGAAGGTGACTTTGACGTATTTGAACTTCTTGACCTTGATATCGGTAAATGTAACATGTGTGTTGCAGCTAAAAACGATTATGTTGAAGACCCCGACAGACCTATCCGCGTTGCAACAAAATTCCCCAACATTGCAAAGAGATATTACGCATCTTTCAACAGAGAAATCGATATTATAAAGCTTAACGGCTCCATTGAGATTGCTCCCCTCTTAGGTCTTTCAGATGTTATTGTTGATATCGTCGAAACAGGCACAACTCTTAAAGAAAACAATCTTTCTGTTTTCGAAAAAATCATGCCTATCAGTGCAAGACTTATTGCAAACAAATCATCATATAGATTCAAGCAGGAAACAATCAACGAACTTACTGAAAAACTCAGCACAAAACTTCAGGAGGTTAAAAAATGATTAAAATAATTAAAATGTCTGATGCTAAAAAGGAAGATATTTTGACACGCGACATTAACACAAAAAGCGGTGTTGAAGATATTGTATCAGACATTATCGATAACGTAAGAAATAACGGTGACAAGGCACTTCGCGAATACAGCCTGAAATTTGACAGAGCGGTTGTAGAAAACCTTGAGGTTACAAAGGAAGAAATTGAAGAAGCTTATGCTTCCGAAGACAAGGATTTTATCTCAACTCTTGAAAAAGCAAGAGACAATATCCACCACTTCCACTCACATCAGGTGAGAAACAACTTCATAATAAACGATAAAGACGGAGTTATTCTCGGTCAGAAAATTACTCCTATTGAAAAAGTAGGTCTGTATGTTCCCGGTGGCACTGCAAGATATCCTTCAAGCGTTCTTATGAATGCAGTTCCTGCAAAAATCGCAGGAGTTAAGGAGATCGTCATGGTAACTCCTCCTGATGAAACAGGTAAAATTCCTGCTCCCATTCTTGCAGCTGCAAAGGTTGCAGGCGTTGACAGAATTTTCAAAACAGGCGGTGCACAGGCTGTTGCAGCACTGGCTTATGGTACTGAAACTGTTACAAAAGTTGACAAAGTTGTTGGCCCAGGTAACGTATTTGTAGCAACTGCCAAGAGAATGCTTTACGGAATTGTTGACATTGATATGATTGCAGGTCCCAGCGAAATCCTCGTTCTTGCAGATGGCACATGTAACCCTGAATTTGTGGCTGCCGACCTTCTTTCACAGGCAGAGCATGACAAACTTGCAAGCGCAGTTCTCATTACTGATTCAGAAGAGCTTGCATATAAAGTTTCTGAGGAACTTGAAAAACAGATTCCCGAGCTTCCCAGATGTGAAATTGCAAGAACTTCAATTGATACAAACGGTAAAATTATTATTGCTGACAACATGAAACAGGCTGTTGAAATCAGCAACGAAATTGCACCTGAGCATCTCGAAGTCTGTGTTGAGAATCCTTTTGAACTCCTCAACCTTATCACAAATGCCGGTTCAATTTTCCTCGGCAAAAATGTTCCCGAATCTCTCGGTGATTATTTTGCAGGTCCTAACCATACACTTCCCACATCAGGTACAGCCCGTTTCAGCTCTCCCCTCTCTGTTGACGATTTCATCAAGAAATCTTCATTTATTTATTTCTCAGAAGAGGCACTGAACGAAGTTGGCCAAGATGTTGTCAGATTCGCTGAAAAAGAAGGCTTACAGGCTCACGGCAGAGCTGTAAGCAAAAGATTAAAGAAATAAGAAGGTATTTCACTTATGAGCAGTTTTATGAGAAAAGAATATGATTCAATTGAGCCTTACACACCCGGTGAACAGCTTAACGATAAAAAATATATCAAGCTCAACACAAATGAATCACCTTTTCCTGCTTCACCAAAAGTTCTTGAAGCACTTAACACAAATCTCATTTCTTCACTCAGATTATATTCTGATCCGAAACTGAAAAAAATCAAAGAAGCTATTGCGGACTTTTATGATGTAACACCTGAACAGATTTTTGTTGGTAACGGCTCTGATGATGTTATTGCTTTTGCTTTCATGGCATTCGGCGGTCTTGGCGGTGAATTCTGTTGTCCTGATATTACATACAGTTTCTATCCCGTATTTGCCGATTTATTCAAAGTTAACCTTGAGCAAATCCCTCTCAAAGATGATTTTTCAATTGATGTAAACGATTATATCGGCAAAAACAAAAATATAATTATCGCAAATCCCAATGCTCCCACAGGACTTGCTTTAACACATGAAGAAATTGAGCTTATTGTTAAAACTAATCCCCATAACGTTGTAATTATTGACGAGGCCTATGTGGATTTCGCAGAAAACACAAGTGTTGTTGATTTAGTAAATCAGTACGAAAACCTTATGGTCACACAGACATTCTCAAAAAGCCGTTCATTAGCAGGTTTGAGAGTCGGTTTTTCCGTTTCTTCAAAAGCTCTTACAGATGACCTTGAGAAGCTGAAATATTCTTTTAACCCTTACAACGTTAACACACTTTCTATTGAAGCTGCTACAGCTGCTATAAGTGACAGAAAATACTATGAAAAAACAATCGCAGAAACAGTTAAAATCAGAGAATTCACAAAAGAAGAGCTCATAAAAAGAGGCTTTACCGTAACTGATTCAAAGACTAACTTCGTTTTTGCAAAAACAGACAAAATCCCCTCTTCCGAACTCTATGAGGAACTGAGAAACAGAGGAATACTTATAAGATATTTTAATGCTCCGAGAATCTCTGAGTATTTCAGAATGTCAATGGGCACAACGGAGCAGATGAAAAAAGTTATTGAAGTTATAGACGAAATTATAAAGGAGCGAGAATGATGAGAAAATCTGAAATTTCAAGAAAAACAAACGAAACTGATATCTCACTTTCACTTTGTCTTGACGGCACAGGAAAGAGCGAAATCGATACAGGAATCGGATTTCTTGACCATATGCTTGACCTTTTTGCTAAGCACGGCAGAATGGATTTAAGCGTTAAATGTAAAGGCGATACTTATGTTGATTTCCATCATTCAGCAGAGGATATCGGTATTGTTCTCGGTCAGGCTTTCAAAGAAGCTGTAGGTGACAAAAAAGGCATAAAAAGATACGGTAATATGCTTCTTCCTATGGACGAATCACTGATTCTTGCTTCACTTGATATCAGCGGCAGAGCTTTTCTTAAATATGACCTTATGATTCCCACACAGAAAGTCGGAGAAATGGACACAGAGCTTATCGAAGAGTTCTTTATTTCATTTGTAAGAAACGCTGATATCACTCTTCATATAAAACAGCTTGACGGCACAAACTCTCACCACATAATCGAGGGTGCATTCAAGGCAGTTGCAAGAGCAATAAGAGAAGCTGTAAGCATTGACGAGAAAGCAAAAGACGAAATCCCCTCAAGCAAAGGCTTACTTTAATCGGAGGCAGAATAATGATAGCAATTGTTGATTATGGTTGTGGTAACCTGTTTTCAATTTCGAGTTCAGCAAAAGCTTTGGGACTTGACGTTGTAGTTACAGGTGACGCAGAAAAAATAAAAAATGCAGACAGAATCATTCTTCCCGGTGTTGGTGCTTTTGAGGATGCGATAAACAAACTCAGAAGTTCAGGCCTTGCTGATGTGATTATAGAGGAAGCTAAAAACGGCAAACCCATTCTTGGCATTTGTCTTGGTATGCAGCTTCTCTTTGATAAAAGCTATGAATATGGTGAGTTCGAGGGATTAGGTCTCATCAAAGGTGAAATCTGCCCATTTGAAGGCGATATTGACAAAAGCCTTAAAATTCCTCACATGGGTTGGAATAAACTGATTTTCAAAGCAAATAACCCGATTTTCAAATATATTTCTGATGGTGACTACATGTACTTCGTTCATTCCTACTACGGAAAAAACTGCGAAGAAAGTTTGCTTGCTGTCAGCGAGTATGATGTTCTTGTTCCTGCTGTTGTGAACAGCAAAAATGTTTACGGCATGCAGTTCCACCCCGAAAAGAGCGGTGAAAAAGGCTTGCTCCTTTTAAAAGCATTTTCAGAGATTTAAGGAGGAAAAGAAATGGAAATTTTTCCCGCAATTGATATAAGAAACGGTAATGTTGTAAGACTTACCGAGGGTGATTACAACAGAATGACGGTTTACGGCTCCAGTCCCCTTGAAATGGCTGAAACATTCATTAAAAAAGGTGCAAAAAACCTTCACATGGTTGACCTTGACGGTGCAAAGGACGGAGCTCCCGTAAACTTTGATGTAATCAAAAGCGTTGCTGAAACAGGTATGCTTTTCACAGAAGTGGGCGGCGGTATCAGAGATGAAAAGAGAATTGAAGATTATCTTTCGCTTGGCGTTAACCGCGTAATTCTCGGTACGGTTGCAGTGCGTAACTTCAAATTTGTTGAAGATGCAGTAAAAAAATATGGCGATAAAATTGCAGTTGGTGTTGATGCCCGTGACGGTAAGGTTGCTGTAAGCGGTTGGCTTGAAACAACAGAAATTGATTCACTTGATTTTTGCAGAAAACTCCGTGATGCCGGTGTTAAAACTGTAATATACACTGATATTTCAAAAGACGGTACGCTTTCAGGTACTAACCTTGAAATATATGAAAAACTTTCAGAAATCGAAAACCTTGATATTATCGCATCGGGCGGTATTACATTTGAAGAAGAAATCAGAAAGCTTACTTCGATGAATACTTATGGTGCGATTGTAGGTAAAGCTGTTTACGCAGGCAAGCTTGACCTTGAAAGAGTTCTGAAAATTTCAAAGGGGGAAATTTTATAATGATTACAAAAAGAATTATCCCCTGCCTCGACGTCAGAAACGGACGAGTAGTAAAAGGCGTAAATTTTGAAGGAATTCAGGACGTAGCTGACCCTGTTGAGCTTGCTCATTTCTATAATGACAGCGGAGCGGATGAACTTGTTTTTTACGATATCACAGCATCACATGAAGGAAGAGGTCTTTTTACAGATGTACTCACAAGGGTTGCATCAGAAATTTTCATTCCTCTTACTGTTGGTGGTGGCATCAACACAGTAGATGACTTTGACAGAGTTCTGAAATGCGGTGCAGACAAAGTTTCTGTGAACTCAGGAGCTATCAACAATCCTGAACTTATCACTCAGGCTGCAAAGAAATATGGCGACCAATGTGTTGTTCTTTCAATGGACATTAAAAGAGTTGACGGTGAATTTCACATCTTCAAAAACGGCGGAAGAATTGACACAGGAATTGATGCTCTTCAGTGGGCAGTTGACGGCGAAAAACGTGGCGCAGGTGAACTTGTTGTAAACAGTATTGATACTGACGGAATTAAGCAAGGTTTCGATATTGAAATGCTGAAAGAAATTTCTTCAAGAGTTTCGATTCCTGTTATTGCAAGCGGTGGTGCAGGCAAAAAAGAAGATTTTCTTCACCTGTTCAATGAAAACTGTTCTGATGCCGGTCTTGCAGCTTCAATTTTCCACAGGAAAGAACTGTCAATCAAAGATTTGAAAAACTATCTCATAGAAAATAATGTTGAGATGAGAATATAAGGAGAATTACCATGGATATTAAAGAATTGAAATTTGACGAAAAAGGTCTTATTCCCGCAATTGTACAGGATTTTTACACAAAGAAAGTTCTTATGCTTGCATACATGAACGAAGAGAGCCTTAAAATCAGCATTGAAGAAGGCAAAACATGTTTCTTCAGCAGAAGCAGACAGGAACTCTGGAGAAAAGGTGCAACATCAGGCAATGTTCAGAACATCGTTTCAATCAGAACAGACTGTGACATGGACACTCTCCTTGTTGACGTCATCAAAGAAGGTCCTGCTTGTCACACCGGAAGCGAAAGCTGTTTCTTCAACGATATCGTTGAACCTTCAAAAGAAAACGGTTTCTCTTATCAGGGACTTTATGATATGCTTGTCGGAAGAAAGGTTGAGAAAAAAGAAGGCTCATATACAACTTATCTTTTTGAAAAAGGTATTGATAAAATTCTCAAAAAAGTCGGCGAAGAATGTACTGAGGTTATTATCGGTGCTAAGGGCGGCGACAGAGCTGAAACAATTTATGAAATCGCAGACCTTGCTTATCACGTAATGGTTATGATGATTGAAATGGGCATTACTCTTGACGATGTTACAGCCGAGCTTTCAAAACGTCACATCATTGATAAGAAAATCAAGCAGGAAAAAATGCAGTAATTAAGGAGTGATTCCATGTCCCCTTCTTTTACAAATTTTATTTCAGTTTTAATGTCAATTTTCACATCAATACTCAGCTTTTTCGGAATCAATCTTTATAACAACGGTTTTGATGACATTGATTTTTCCGCTGTGAAAGATATTTCTTTTTCATCTGAACTTGTGCTTGAGGATTTGCATTACGGCAGCCAGACAATTCTGCAGGGAGGCTGTACTGACGGAAAATATGCTTACTTCTGCTCACACAACGGCTATGCTGATGTATGTTCAATTTCCAAGTATGAAATTGATACCTGGAAAGAAGTAGCAAGATCAAATGTTGTTGATGTAGACCACGGAAATGATATAACATATAATAAAGACAAAAGATGCCTTGTTGTGTGCCATAATGCTCCGAATAGGACACTTGTTTCTTACGTGGATAAAGATACGCTGGAAATAATTGAAACTATCGAAATACCTCTTGAAATTTATTCTATTACATATAACGCAAAAACCAATAAATATGCAGTTGGTATTTCATATACTTTTGATTTTGCGATACTTGATAAGAACTTCAAAGTTATTGAAACAATCAAAGGTGTCAAACCGAAATCTACAACAAGACAAGGTATGGACAGTGACGACAAATATCTTTACTTTCTCCTGAGTTTTCCTAATGCAATTTCAGTTTATGACTGGGACGGAAATCACTATGGTGTTTTTGAGCTTAACGATGAAGCTGCAAAATACGAAAGTGAAAATATTTTCTTATTAAACGATGACCTTTATATCGGATATAATTATAGTTTCGGTAAGGTTTACAAAACCTCATTTGAAGTTACATATTAAATTTTTAAGCGGTAAGTCAACAAAGGCTTACCGCTTTTTTCACACTTTCGGACAAAGCACATACCATAGTAGTGAAGAATTTATGAAAGGAGAATCATTTTGCAAAGAATGTACGACTATGGTAATTCACCGCGGATGATGCGTGAGAATTATTATCGACAAACAGAACGAAACAACTACAACTATGTAAAAAAATGCTGCATTCAGCCCGAAGGAAAGTTTCCTGAATGTACACCTGTAGCAATGGCTTTTGTCCCGTTCCAGGAAATGACAGAGCTTTATGATGACTGCAAAGCATTAGAGAGAGGCACTGCATTCCCCTGCCTTGACAAACCTTTTCTTGGGGGTTGCTGCAAATGATGAGAAGTAATGACCTTTTGAAACAACTTTCTGCAACAGCTTTTTTTATGTGGGATCTGCACCTTTATCTCGACACACATACATGTGACACTGATGCAATAGCACTTTATAACAAATATAAAGAAAAATACCATATGCTCCGTGAAGAATTTGAAGAGAAATACTGGAAGCTTTCAACTACAAACGCACAGGGTGTTGAATGGATTAAAAACCCATGGCCATGGGAGAAAGAAGGTTGTGATTGCTGATGTTCCAATATGAAAAAAGATTACAGTATCCCGTAAACATTAAAAATCCCAATCCTAAACTTGCAAAAATTATTATCACTCAGTATGGCGGTCCTGATGGCGAGCTTGGTGCTTCACTGAGATATCTGAGTCAGCGTTTTTCAATGCCGCATCCTGAACTTAAAGGTTTATTAACTGATATCGGCACCGAAGAACTTGGTCACTTAGAAATGATTGGTGCCATTGTTTATCAGCTTACAAGAAACCTTTCAATTGAAGAAATCAAAAAAGCAGGCTTTGACGATTATTTTGTTGACCACACAACAGGTATTTATCCTCAGTTTGCATCAGGTGTTCCGTGGACAGCTGCAACAATTCAGTCATCAGGTGATTTGATTGCTGACCTTCATGAAGACCTTGCCGCAGAGCAGAAAGCAAGAAAAACTTACGATAATATCTTAAGACTTGTTGATGACCCTGATGTCAAGGAACCTATCAAATTCTTAAGAGCAAGAGAAGTTGTGCACTATCAGCGTTTTGGCGAAGGATTAAGAATCGCTACTGACCGACTTGATGCTAAAAACTTCTACGCTTTTAATCCCTCTTTTGACAAATGTAAATAAATATCAAAAAAATCCGCAAAGCACAAACTTTGCGGATTTAAAATTATTTAACTGATTCAAGAAATCTCATAAAAGCATTTCTGCCTTCTTCAGTTACTTTGTACACACCTGCATGTTCAAGAACAGTTTTGAAAACAAGACCAGTTTCCTTAAGAACAATTTCATGTACGTTTTCTTCAGTGATTAAATCATACTTTCCTTTTATTTCATCTGCCCAATCAGCGTGAATTGCAATTTTTTCGTTTTTGCTAACGTCTTCACCTTTTACCAGACATTCTTCAAGGATTGCAAGCTCTGTCTTGAGTCTAGAGGGCAGAACTGCAAGTCCCATAACCTCAATAAGACCGATGTTTTCCTTCTTGATATGGTGAAGTTCGCTGTGAGGATGATAAACGCCAAGAGGATGTTCATCTGTAGTAATATTGTTTCTGAGAACAAGATCCATCTCAAATTTCTCACCGCGTCTGCGTGCGATAGGTGTAATTGTGTTGTGGGGAACACCGTCAGTTTCAGCGAAAACAAAGGCATCTTCGTCAGTATAGGCACGCCAAGCAGTAAGAATTTTATCAGAAAGTTCTACAAGTTTCTCTTTATTTTTGCCGTTCAACCTGATAACTGACATAGGCCATTTCACAATGCCTGCACTGACGTCCTCAAAACCGTCAAATACAAACTCTTTTTCAATAGGTGCTTCTGCCATGGCAAATGTATAATGGCCGCCCTGGAAGTGGTCATGACTGAGAATAGAACCGCCTACAATGGGCAAATCAGCGTTTGAGCCGATAAAGTAATGAGGAAATACCGATACAAAATCAAGAAGCTTTGCAAAGGCCTTTTTGTCAATTTTCATCGGTGTATGTTCATTGTTGAAAACAATACAATGCTCGTTGTAATAAACATAAGGAGAATACTGCATACTGCTTTCCACGCCATCCAAAAGCACTGGAACCGTACGGAGTGTCTGACGTGCAGGATAATTAAGTCTTCCTCTATAGCCTGTATTTTCACGGCATAACATGCATTTTGGGTAACTGCTTTGTTTTGCGTTCTTCGCTGCAGCAATCGCCTTGGGATCTTTCTCGGGTTTTGAAAGATTGATTGTGATATCAAGGTTTCCGTATTCACAAGGATAAACCCATTTCATGTCTTTTTTAATTCTGTATCTTCTTATGTAGTCGCAATCGCATGAAAGCTTGTAGAAGTAATCTGTTGCTTTTTCTGGTGATTCAGCATACAGTGCATTAAACTTATTTATTACCTCAGAAGGTCTGGGTGTCAGTGCAGACATAACACGTGTGTCAAACAAGTCTCGTTCAGTTATATTATCATCAATAAGTTCATTTTCAACTGCAAAGTCAAGGATTTTTCCGAGAATTTCTTCAAGAGATAAATCGGGACACTCCTCTGTTTCAATATATTCGTCAAGATTCAGTATATCAAGAAGAGTATTGATAACATAATATTTATCACTTGTTTCGATTAAATTGTATTTCATAGCATAATTGACAAGAGAATTGATATAAGGAAAAATCATAAATGCCACCTCTTAAAATTATTTAAATTATTATATCATAGTCAATTATATAAATCAATAAATAATTTATAATTATCACGACAACAGTGTTGAAAGATTTACTGTTTTATGGTAACATTGTGTAGAAAAAGGAGTGATAAAATTGCTGAAAAATATTTTAAAACATTTACTGAGAATTGTAATCGGCATTCTGATATTTGTTATTCTTACAACCGTATGTGTTCAATTATTTTATTACAGAGAAAAAGAAAATGACAGCGTAAAAAATCTCAGCTTTATTTCAGAAGACGATCCCCTCTTTCTCACGGCACACAGAGGCGTTACTGCCTTTGCACCAGAAAATTCACTTCCTGCCTTTGAGAAAGCAGACGATATGGACTACTATGCTGCGGAATGTGATGCAATTCTCACTAAAGATAATAAATGGGTAATTACACATGATGATACAATGTTCCTTCATTTCTGGAGTTTTAAGAAAGTATCAGAAAGTAATTATTCAGAGCTGAAAAAAATCGGATATAAAAACGGTGTCAATTTTACAAAACATGATAACATGTATTTGCCTACACTTGATGAATATTTAGATATCCTGAAAGACTCTGACACAAAAGCGCAAATTGAAATAAAAACTGAAACTACAGACAGACTTGAAGAAATTCTGCACAAGCTTGAAGAAAGAAATATGAAAGAAAACTCAATGATTATTTCTTTTAACATTGAACAGCTCAGATTCCTGAGAAATCTCGATAAGGAAATTGAACTGTGGTATCTGACAGAGGAAATTAACGAAAATGTTATCAGTGATTTTCAGGACATAGGCGGTAATGCCACACTTGCTATAAAAGGCTCAGAAATATCTGACGAAAACATAAAAAATACAATAGCAAAAGGTATTACTTTAGCTGCATGGACAATTAATGACACTGAGCAACTGGAACGATTGTATAATCTTGGAATCCGATACATAACAACTGATAAATTCTGTAACTAAAAAGCAAAACACCTACCTTTATGGTAGGTGTTTCGTACTTTTAAAATTACTCTTCGTCTTCAAGACCGAGCAACCACAAAACAGAAACGTTAAGAGTTTTTGCGATAACAATAAGTTCCTTATCGCTGACACTGCGAATCTGTCCCTCAAGCTTAGAAAGACCCGAAGCGTTGAGATCGATACCTGCAACCTGAAGCTGTGTAAGAAGATCCTTCTGCTTCATGCCGATACTCTTTCTCTTTTCTTCGATTCTCTGTCCGACGATATTGCGATCGCCCACAGCCTGCTTGCGCACTCTCATTAAAAATACCCCCATATCTTTAAGAGTGAAATTTAGTTTTGTCAACCATTTAACAATACACAAGTTTATTTTATCACACTCAAAAAACTTTTCAATATCAACGCTAAAATGTTAACAATTTGTTAATATTTTAAATCACTATTGTAAAAATAAACCAATTTTTAATTATAAAAAGTAAAAATAATTAAAAACATCTTCCATGGTTCTCTTTTTCGCAGGCTTCACCGTTTGCACATTTTACGCAGACTTCATTTGTCAATTCTTTACCGTCAAAATAATCTCTCAGATTCTGAAGTGTTGTGAGAGTAATATTCTCAAGTGCTTCGTTTGTAAGAAATGCCTGATGTGATGTTACAAGAACATTGTTCATTCCGATAAGGCTTGTCAGCACATCGTCATGAATAACTTTGTCGCTTTTATCTTCGTAGAAAAAGTCTGTTTCGTCTTCATAAACATCAAGGCATGCACCGCCAATTTTTTCAGACTTAAGTCCTTCAAGAAGAGCCTCACTGTCAATAAGTGCACCTCTCGAAGTGTTGATAATATAAACGTTGTTTTTCATAAGTGAAATTGTTCTCTTATTGATAATATAACGTGTTGAATCGGTAAGCGGACAATGAAGTGATATCACATCAGAGCGTTTGCAGAGTTCTTCGATACTTACATATTCAACATCAAGATCTTTTGCAGGATACGGATCATAAGCACAGACATTCATTCCGAAGCCTTTGCATATATCTATAAAAATTCTGCCGATTTTTCCTGTACCGATTACACCCACAGTTTTTCCGTGTAAGTCAAAGCCTACAAGTGAATTGAGAGTGAAGTTGTAGTCTCTTGTTCTGTTATAAGCTCTCGGGATTTTTCTCACAAGTGAGAGAAGCATTCCGATTGCATGTTCGGCTACAGCATATGGAGAATAAGCGGGTACCCTCACAATATGAATTTTTCCGTATGCAGCTTCAAGGTCAACATTATTGAAACCTGCACACCTGAGCGCGAGAATCCTAATTCCGTTTTCGTAAAGAATATTTATTGTTTCTTCATTGATATCATCATTTACAAATGCAACTGCAGCGTCATAATCTTTTGCCAGAACAGCAGTTTTTTCACGAAGTTTACCGCGGAAATATTCAATCTCAACAGAGAAATCATCCTTATATTTTTCAAAATATTTTTTATCGTAAGGCTTTGTATTGTAGAAACAGATTTTTTCCATAATTTCATCCCATCTTTTCTTAATATGTTTATTATATGAAATTATAGCAGAAATACCCGCAATTGGCAATAATTGTTTTTAAAGTATTGCAGTTGTTAAACTGAAATGGTATAATATAATACAAATTTATTTAAGCAAAACTAACATAGAGGAGACAAGAGCATGTATCAGAAGTTAGTAGAATATTTTGAAAAACCTTCCGTATTGATTCTTGGTTTCGGTAAGGAAGGTCAATCAACCTACAGTTTTATCAGAAGGTTTTATCCCGACAAAAAAATTGCAATTGCCGACAGAAGAGAGATAAAAATTGATGATGAAAATGTTGAACTCCTGACGGGTGAAAATTACCTTGAACACCTGAACGATTTTGATATTGTTATGCAGAGTCCCGGTATTTCTCTCAGAGATGTACAAATTGACAAAACAACAGAAATAACAGGACAGATGGATTTGTTCCTGCGTTTCGCTGAATGCGTTAAAATCGGCATTACAGGCACTAAGGGCAAGACAACAACCACTACCTTGATTTACAATATTGTAAAAGCATCAGGCAGAAAATGTGCCCTTATCGGCAATATCGGAGTACCCGTATTTGAAAGCCTTGATGATACAGACGGACTTACTGCAGTAATCGAGATGTCATGCCATCAGCTTGAGTTTGCAAAAAAATCTCCTCATGTTTCAGTTATGACAAATATTTATCCCGAACACCTTGACCACTATAACGGCTTTGAAGGTTATGTAAATGCTAAGCTGAATATTGTCAAAAACCAGTCAGAAAGCGATTATTTCATATTCAACGATGACCAGGAAGAAATGAAGAGCTTAATCGATTTTAGCGGTATTAAATCAAAAATTCTTCCTGTAAGCAGATACGAAGAGGACAAAGATGAATTTCTCAAGCATCTTACAACTCTTAACGAAAATTTAAAGGGATATCATACACATCAGGATATTTTCTTTGCAGTAAATGCAGCAAGATGTATCGGCATTTCTGATGAAGCAATTGAAGAAGGAATAAAATCTTTCTCCCCTATTGCTCACAGAATGGAAAAAGTCGGAACTTGGAAAGAAATCACGTTCTACAATGACAGTATCGCTACAATACCTCATGCTGTTATGTGTGCAGTTTCTGCACTTGAAAAGGTAGATACACTTATCTTCGGAGGTCTTGACAGAGGAATTGATTATTCATCCTTCATTACCGACCTGAACTCATGTAATGTTTCTAATCTTATCGGACTTCCTGAGACCGGCGGAAAAATTATTGATGAGCTTAAAAAATTAGGTTGTACTAAAAACATGATAGTAGTTGACACTATGGATGAAGCGGTAGAAAACGCATATAAATTTACAGAGAAAGGAAAAATCTGTCTCTTCTCCCCTGCTGCTTCAAGCTACAACAGATACAGAAACTTTGAGGAAAAAGGTAACCATTTCAAAGACCTTGCGAAACAATTAGGTGAATAAAAAACAACGGATGTATCGCTTTGATACATCCGCTTTTTTGTTATATGTTGTAAAGTTTTTTGAAGTGCTGAGTAAGATTGTACATCTGCTCGATTTCGAGCTGACGGTTTCTCTTAAACTCGCCTGCATCTCTTGCTCTTGAAAGATATTCCATTTTGTTTCCTTCAAGTGACTGATAATATTTAGCATTCACAGGGTACATCTGACATTCTGCAACTGAGAAGAAACCAACGATATCCTGAATTTTTTCAGCAAGCTCAGGATCTTTGTCGAAATTCTCGCAAAGCCATACATAAAATTCGGGGTGGAAGTTAGCCATAACGCCTGAGAATCCTGCACAACCGATTTTCAGTGACTCAAGGAGTGTTGCTGAGTTTGCATTATAAATCTTGAAATCAGTGCCTTTTACAGCATCAAGCTTTGCCTGAATTTCATCAAGGTTACAGCTTGTATCCTTAAGGAATCTGAACTTACCTGTCTGGCTGAGAACTTTAAGAACTTCAGGAGACATCAGTCTCTTGTAGGGATAAGGACACTCATAGATGCCAAGTCCGATTTCAGGAATATTGTTAACAACATGCTCGATGTTTTTAAGAAATACACTGTCATCTTCATCAGCATTTGCAAGTCTGTTTGAAATGAAAACATAACCATCGATGCCAACATCAATAAACTTATTTGCTTCAGCAATCTGTGTTTCAAGGTCATCAGCAGTATGTCCTGAAGCAACAATTGTCATATCCTTGGGTGCGTTTTTCACAATAAACTTGAGAAGTTCAAGTCTTTCTTCAAAAGAAAGATAGAAAATCTCACTTGACTGGCAGATTGCAAAAATTCCTGCAACGCCTTTTTCATCGTACCAATTGATAAGTTTTTCAACTGCATTGTAATCAATTCTGTTGTCTGCAGTGTAGGGTGTTATCATTGTCGGATATACACCATTAGGAATGTCTTTTATCATTTTAATTTCCTCCTCAAGAAAATCTATGCCTTAACAACTTTATAAAATACTTTTTTACCTTTTTTAACAATTACATCTTCAGAAGTAATTTTGTCAGCACTGATTGTCATTGCAAAATCTGCAACCTTTTCATCATTTACTGAAATACCGCCCTGCTGAATAAGACGCTTTGCTTCGCCGTTTGATTTTGCAACCTGTGCTTTAACAAGGATTCTAACAATGCTGATTTCACCGTTTTCAAAATCCTCGTCAGCAAGTTCAACTGTAGGCATATTTGAAGTGTCAGCTGCACCTGAGAAAAGTGCTCTTGCTGCATTCTGAGCTTTAACAGCCTCTTCTTCGCCGTGAACAAGGTTTGTCATTTCGAAAGCAAGAATTTCCTTAGCCTTATTAAGCTCGCTACCTTCCCACTTGTCCATTTCATCAATCTGTTCAAGAGGAAGGAATGTAAGCATACGGATGCACTTGAGAACATCATCGTCGCTGACATTTCTCCAATACTGATAGAAATCAAAGGGAGAAGTTTTATTGGGATCAAGCCACACAGCATTACCTGCAGTTTTACCCATTTTGTTGCCGTTTGAGTCTGTAAGAAGAGTAATTGTCATACAGTGAGCATCTTTACCGAGTTTTTTACGGATAAGCTCAGTACCGCCGAGCATGTTTGACCACTGGTCATTACCGCCGAACTGCATGTTACAGTTGTAATGTTGGAACAAATGGTAGAAGTCATATGACTGCATAATCATATAATTGAATTCAAGAAAGCTGAGACCTTTTTCCATTCTCTGCTTGTAGCAATCAGCTCTGAGCATGTTATTAACTGAGAAGCATGCACCAACTTCGCGGAGAAGATCAACGTAATTAAGGTCAAGAAGCCACTCAGCATTGTTAACCATCTGTGCTTTACCTTCGCCGAATTCGATGAATCTTTCCATCTGCTTTTTGAAGCATTCAGCATTATGATCGATGTCTTCCTTTGTAAGCATTTTACGCATATCTGTTCTGCCTGAGGGGTCACCGATCATTGTTGTACCGCCACCGATAAGAGCGATAGGCTTATTGCCTGCCATCTGCAGACGTTTCATAAGTGTAAGAGCCATAAAGTGACCTGCAGTAAGACTGTCAGCAGTACAGTCAAAACCTATGTAGAAGGTTGCTTTTCCGTTGTTTATCATTTCACGGATTTCATCTTCATTTGTAACCTGTGCGATAAGTCCACGCGCAACAAGCTCTTCATACATTTTCATTTTTTATCATCCTTTCAAGTTATGCTGACAGTACCCCCTGATACTGTCAGCTCATCATTTGATTTACTCGTTTTCTGCACCGTCTTCAAATGTTTCTGCTTCCTCAGCGTTTTCTTCAGTTATTCCGAGGAACTCATCTTTAGTAACAGAGCCATTCATAAGCGCTTCAAAATCTTTACCGTCGATTTTTTCCTTAACCATGAGAACTTCGGCAATAATATGAAGCTTATCCATGTGTTCAGAAAGAATCTTTTCAGTACGGTCATATGCATCTCTGATAATTAATTCCATTTCACTGTCAATAAGAGCTGCAACATTTTCAGAATAATTTCTTGTCTGGCTGTAATCCTTACCAAGGAAAACTTCGTGATTTGATGAACCGAAATTGATAGGTCCTAACTTGTCACTCATACCATAACGTGTTACCATGTTTCTCACAAGATCTGTTGCACGTTCAATGTCGTTAGAAGCACCGCTTGAAATATCACCAAGCACAAGAGCTTCCGCTACACGCCCACCAAGAAGAACAACAAGATCATCAAGAATATCTTTACGTGAAATATAGTTTTTGTCCTCAGTGGGAATTGACATTGTATAGCCGCCTGCCATACCGCGGGGAATAATTGAAATCTGATGAACAGGATCCTGACTTTCAAGATAATATGTGGAAAGAGCATGACCTGCTTCATGGTAAGAAACAAGTTTCTTTTCCTTAGGAGTGATCTTGTGTGATTTCTTTTCAGTACCTACAATTACTTTGATTGTAGCTTCTTCAATTTCTTCTTTTGTAATTGCTTTCTTGCCTCTTCGTGCTGCAAGAAGAGCTGATTCATTAAGAAGATTCTCAAGGTCTGCACCTGTAAATCCTGCAGTAGAATTTGCAATAAGCCTCAGATCAACATCAGGAGCAAGAGGTTTATTCTTTGCATGAACCTTAAGGATTTCCTCTCTGCCTTTAACGTCAGGTCTGCCAACTGTAATCTGTCTGTCAAAACGTCCGGGTCTTAAAAGTGCGGGGTCAAGAATGTCAGGACGGTTTGTAGCGGCAATAATAATAACGCCTTCATTTACACCGAAACCATCCATTTCAACAAGAAGCTGGTTAAGAGTCTGCTCTCTTTCATCGTGTCCGCCGCCCATACCTGCGCCTCTGTGGCGACCGACAGCGTCGATTTCATCAATAAAGATGATTGATGGCGAATTTTTCTTTGCCTGTGCAAACAGATCACGTACTCTCGAAGCACCAACACCAACATACATCTCAACGAAGTCTGAGCCTGAAATTGAGAAGAAAGGTACATCTGCTTCGCCTGCCACTGCACGTGCAAGAAGAGTTTTACCTGTACCGGGAGGGCCTACAAGAAGAATACCTCTGGGAATTTTTGCACCCAGATCGTTGAACTTAAGTGGCTCTCTGAGGAATTCTACGATTTCTGCAAGTTCTTCCTTCTCTTCATCAGCACCTGCAACATCAGCAAAGGTATTTTTTCTCTTTTCATCCTTAGCCTGTTTTACGCGTGCTTTTCCGAAAGTCATCGTCTTGTTCATATCGTTGCCGATTGACTGATTCATCTTTCTGAACATAATAACAGTAACTACAAGAAGAACACCGATAAGAAGTACCTGAGGAAGAAGGCTTACTATCCATGAATTTGATCTTCCTGCATTGTAATCTGCCTTAATAGGAGTTTTCGGATTAGCAATGTTATATTCTCTTATCTGTTCATGTATATCTTCATAGAAAATTGTAACATTGGGAACAGTGTAGTTATGAGGATAATTTTCATTTCCGTTTTTATCCACATCCTCAACCTTATCATCAACAAGTCTGTATTTCAGTTGACCACTGCTGAGATTGAGAGTAAAAGCTTCAACCTTGTTGTCATCAAAAAGCTGAATTACTTCATAATACTGAAGCTTATCAACTTTTGCATTGCTCATATAAAAATAAACGCCGGAAATTATTATCACGGGAATAAGAATATATGACAACAGAATTGAAATTTTTCTGAATTTGTTGTCTGGTGCTTTGTTTTTTTGGTTCAATTGAACGTCCTCCTTGGGAAATTAATATATATCAATCAGAATATACTTCTTTTTTCAGTTCACCGATAAAAGGAAGATTTCTGTATTTTTCGTCAAAATCAAGGCCATAGCCAACAACGAACGCGTTGGGTACACTTGTCCCAACATAATCAGCAGTAATATTTGCTACTCTGCGTTCAGGTTTGTCAAGAAGTGTGCAGATTTTTACGCTTTTAGCATTCTTCGGAAGAAGCATATTATTTATAATATACTCAAGAGTTCTTCCGCTGTCGAGAATATCCTCAACTATAAGAATATCGTATCCTTCAGGATAAATGTCAAGATCTTTGTTAACTCTTACTCTGCCTGAGCTTTCTGTGCCTGAGCCGTAAGTTGACAACGCCATAAAATCAATCTGGCAAGGTATTGTAATATTCCTCATAAGGTCAGCCATGAATGATATTGAACCCTTGAGAACACTTACAAGAAGAAGATTTTTATCCTTATAATCTTCACTTATCTGTTTACCCAGTCTTTCTGTTATTTTCTGAAGTTCTTCGCTTGACACTAATACTCTTTCTATATCCTTAAGCATTATTATCCCCCATTATACTGATATTCAAGAAGTTTTTAGTATTTTCATCAGGAATTTTTCTTAAATCCGTACCGATGCCTTCAACCCACACAACACCCTCGTCGTCAGAAAGAATTAAAACACTGTCGCGCTTTTCAGGTTCAATTTTCATTTCATTGAAAAGCTTTTTAAGACTTTTGCCTACTTTGCGCACAGGTAAAATTATCCTGTCGCCTTCACGGCGACTGCGAAGAGTCAATTTACCTTTGATTTTATCCCAATCTATTGTCCAAAGTACCAATTCTTTGTAAACTTTTTGTGTACTGGCTGAAGATTTACGGAGCATTATTTTCCCTTCTGACCAGAAGGAATCAGAATTAAAAATAATTTCCTTTTCACTAATTTCGTATGTTTCTATATCCGATGCAAAATAAAGTTTTCCGTGATTTACAATAAGTTTTTCTCCACCGAAAAGCTCACATTTTCCGCCATCAAGAACTGAGAGAGCAAGGTCAATATGCTTTTTCTCGGGAACAACGGAGCATTTATCAAAAATGATTTTTGAGATAACTCTTTTTTTCAATGAATCAGAAGTATTTTTCAGTTTTTCTGCATCATAAAAGAAATCCGTTCTGATTTCTTCATACAAGTTCTGTGCACATTCATTCAGATACTGCTCGTCATCTCTGAGAGACTGAATACATCTGAGAACAGCTGAATCAAAAGCGGGATTGAGTTCCTTAAGCACAGGAATTACATTGTGTCTGATTTTATTTCTTGTGTAATCATCTGACAAATTTGAACTGTCAGTAACAAAATCTATGGAATTTTCTTTGCAGAAATCTTCAATTTCGCTTCTTGAACACTCAATAAGCGGTCTGATAACATTCCCTCTCACAGGAGGAATTGAAGTAAGTCCTTTAAGTGCACTTCCCCTTGCAAGATTGAAAAGCATTGTTTCTTCACAGTCATTAAGATTGTGTGCTGTTGCGATTTTTGAGGAATTGTCTGCAAGAGAGTTAAAGAATTCATACCTGACTTCTCTTGCATATTCTTCAATACCTTTTGAGCTTTCTCTTGCTTCTTTGAGAATGTCAGCTTTCTTTACTTTCAGCTCGATTCCCATTTCACCGCAAACGCGTCTTACAAAAGCTTCATCACGCTCAGATTCTTTGCCTCTGAGACAGTGATTGACATGAGCAGCAATAATTGAAAAGCCTATTTCGTCTTTCAGAGAATCGAGAATATAAAGAAGACACATCGAGTCTGCACCGCCTGAAAAACCGACAATAACTTTATCGCCTTTTTTCAGCATTGAAAATTTACTGATGGTTTCTCTGACCTTACATATCATTTCTGATTTTCTCCATAGAAGTAAACAATGTATAGTCCTTGTTGAAGATCAGGTGAACATCAGCAGTGGGACCATGTCTGTTTTTAGCAATAATAAGGTCTGTCTGATCTGCACGAACTTCTTCACCATCTTCATTCTCGGGTGTTTCGCCGTAATAGTCAGGACGATGAAGCATAAGCACGATATCAGCATCTTGTTCGATTGAACCCGATTCACGAAGGTCAGCAAGCTGAGGTCTGTGGCTCTTTCCTCGACCTTCTGTACCACGGTTAAGCTGAGCACAGACAATAACGGGAATCATAAGATCCTTAGCCATAAGCTTAAGAGCTCTAGTAATCTGTGAAATTTCCTGAACACGGTTTTCAGCGCGTGTACCTGAAGTAACAAGACCTAAGTAGTCAATAATTACAACTTCAACATCTTTCTCACGGCGGACACGGGACTTCATTTCCTGAACGGTAATACCTGACGTATCGTCAAAATAAAGAGGACAATCACTGAGCATAGCTGTAGCTGTACCAATTCTCGCCCACTCATCAGGAGAAATGTCACCGTTTCGCATCTTCGTACTCTCAACTCTGGCTTCAGTTGCAAGAACACGCTGTGCAAGCTGTTCTTTAGTCATTTCGAGAGAGAACATGAGCACTTTTCTCTTACCGATCATCGCAACGTTTCTTGCAAGGTTAAGAGCAAAAGTTGTTTTACCCATCGCAGGACGTGCACCGATAAGGATAAGGTCAGATTTGTTGAGACCATTAATAAGCCTGTCCAGATCTTCGTATCCTGTAGGATAGCCCTTATAAAGGTCTTTATCGTCACCTGAAAGTTTCTGAAGTTTATCATAAACCTGATTAATGATGATATCAGAAATTTTAGAAGGGCCGTTTGATGTTTTACCCTGTCTGATATCATAAATTCTCTGTTCAGCCGCATCAATAAGTAAGTCAGCACTGTCTGATTCATTCTGTGCGCTCTGCATGATATCCTTTGTTGCAGTAATAAGAGAGCGTATGTAGAACTTTTCTCTTACAATTTTAGCATATGCCTCTGCATTTCGGGATGTAGGAACGCTATCTGCAAGCTGAAAAAGATACTGCTTTCCGCCGGCATCATCATAAACTCCCTCACTTCTCAGATGTTCGAGAACGATAAGAGGGTCAATTCTGCCACCGAGAGTATCGATTGTTACCATAGCAGCAAAAATTGATTGATGCTGCGGCAAGAAGAAATATTCACTTTTGAGATATTCAACAACAGTTGTCATACAATCAGGGTCAATAAGAATTGAACCCAGAACCGCCTGTTCGGCTTCCATGCTGTATGGCATCTGCACGCCGTCAAAAGATGTGATATCCATATTTTTCCCTCAAATCATTATTCGCCTACAAAGACGAAAATTTCTGCTGTAACACCCTGATAAAGCTTGATTTCAGCAGTATAAGTACCGTAAGCTTTGATTTCGCCCACTGAAATTTTCTTTTTATCTACATCGATACCGAATTCTTTTTTGATTTTTTCTGCGATTTCTTTTGTTGTTACAGAGCCGAAAAGTCTTCCGCCCTGACCTGCTGCAACTGAAAAACGGATAGTCTTTCCTTTGATTTTTTCAGCAGCTGCCTTTGCATTTTCAGTATCAGTTTTAATTTTGTACTGTTCCGCATTTTCCTTGTTTTTAAATTCAGTCATAGCCTGAGCATTTGCTTCGATTGCAAGACCTCTGGGGAAGAGGAAGTTTCTTGCATAGCCGTCTGATGTGTTTACAAGGTCACCTTTTTTACCAAGGCTCTTGACATCCTGTTTGAGAATTACTTTCATATTTTTACCTTCTTTCATAAACTGTCATAAAATTCGTCAATTGCTTTTTTCAGACTCACAAGCGCATCGCTTGAGTCTGAAGATTTTATCTGTGCCGCAGCCATTGTAAGATGACCGCCGCCACCTAATTTTTCCATCACAAGCTGAACATTTATTTCACCCAGCGAGCGTGCGGAAATATTATATATGTCGCCTGTTCTGAACAATACAAAAGAAGCTTTTACGCCTGTTATATTGAGCAGTTCATCAGCTGCCTGAGAAGTAACTATCCTGCCGTCACGATTTTTTATATCAGCAACCGAGATTGCACAGTCTCTGTATATAAAAGCGGAAGCAACTATCTCTGACTTTATCTTATGTTCTTCAGCCGTTGTGGAAAACAGCTTTTTAACCTTTACTGAATCAGCACCGAGACCTTTCAGATAAGATGCTGCTTCAAATGTACTTACACCCGATCTGAGAACGAAATTCTTAGTATCAAGCATGATTCCTGATAACAGAGCATCCGCCTCAGATGAACCTATTATAGGCTTGTCTGACATATACGGCAGAAGCTCAGTAAGCATTTCACTGGCTGAAGATGCATTTGCATTTATATGAGAAATAACGGCTTTGCTTAAATAATCAACAGCTTTTCTGTGATGGTCAATTATGATAACATTCTTTGCCGCATTTACAACATCAGGCGCTTCACAATATGATGCTCTGTGTGTATCGACTAGAAATACAAGCGTATCATCCGTCAGTTTCTGCATGGCAGTTTTTCTGTCGACAAATGGTGTGTTACCAGTCTCTGAAACATATTTTCTCACAAGTTTTTCGCAAAGAGAATTTTCGTGGTCATAAACAATGGACACTTCCTTGCCAAAATGTTTTACCATGGCGAAAATACCGATTGCAGTTCCCATTGCATCGTAATCAGAAAATCTGTGACCAAGAACAAGGCAGTTTTCACAGGAGCGGATATGTTCTTTTATTCCGTTGGCAACTACACGGGAAGCAACTTTGTTGCCTCTTTCAGTGCCTGAAATAAATCCACCGAAGAAATTCATCGCTTCTGTGCCGTCAGCACTTGTTACGGCAACCTGGTCGCCGCCTCTTCCGAGAGCCATATTAAGTGCTTCCTTTGCTTTTGTGTCACACTCTTTCAGTGTTTCTCCCCTGCCTACGCCTGCGGAAACGGTTGCGAGACAAGGTTTTCCGTTGAACAGGTAATTTCTCACTTTGGTAAGAAGAGAAAATTTGTCTTCAATCATTTTTCTCAGGTCCTGTTCATGGCAGGTTACAACAAACTTTTCGCTGTTCAGTTTTCTCATTACGGAGTTATGTTCAGCAAACCACTCAGACATCACTTTGTCAAGAGAACTTGTCAGTTCAGAAAGTTCACTATCTGACAAAGCCCTGAACATCTCATCAAAGTTGTCATACATGCCGATTATTACCGCAGGTTTTATTTCATCGAAACTGTCAGCTTTCATTTTAAGCTCTGTGATTTCAAAGAAATACACAAGAAAAGCTTCTTTGTTTTTTATATCAACCTTTGACGAGTATACATTGAAAAAATTTTCCTTTATTTCCGAAAAAACTTTTCCGTTCAGAAACAAGTCATTTGTATTTTTTTCACCGATGTAAGATTGCAGAAGATTGCTCCCTTTACCATTGACTGCAATCTCAGATGAAAAATGTGCATTATACCAGATAACAGAGCCGTCCGGATAACAGAGAAGCGCAGGCAAAGACATACTGTCAAGTGCATTCTTCTCACTGTCAGACAATCTCTCGGTAAGAGCTGATAATGCATTGAAATAATCATGTCTCCATGACCTTCTTACGACGAGATAAACTAAAATAAAAACAAACAGACCCGCACCGCCCACAATTGCAAGGTTTTTACTGTGAAAATACGATGCAAATATGAAGGCGGCTGATAAAACAAACATCAGAATAAAAAATGCGTTTTGTTTTAATCGGCTGTTTTTCATTTAAACCTCCATGAAAATAGGTAATATCATGGGTGAGCGCTTAGTTCTTTCAAACATAAGACGGGAAACCTCATCCCTTACTTTGATTTTCAGTGTTGCCCAGTCTTTAACGCCACCGTCAAGACAAGACTCAATGGCTCTTTCAGCAACTTCTCTTGCTTCACCCATCAGGTCCTCGGCTTCTCTCACATATACAAAACCACGGGATAAAATCTCGGGACCTGCTACAATATATCTGTCAGTCAGGTCGATAGTTGCTGCAACAATAACAAGACCATCCTCAGACAAACGTTTTCTGTCTCTGATGACGATGTTTCCCACGTCACCCACGCCTGAGCCGTCAACAAACACCTGACCTGCTGTAATATTTTCATCAAAACGAAACTCGTTTTCTGAAACTACAATCTGTGATCCGTTATCGGCAATTATAATATTATCTCTGTCAATTCCGATGCTGTCAGCCAGCATACCATGCTTTGTCAGATGCTTAAGTTCACCGTGAACAGGAATAAAATATTTAGGTTTGAGAAGCCCCATCAGAAGTTTCAGCTCTTCCTGACAAGCATGACCTGAAACGTGTACGTCATACATTTTTTCGTAAACAACTTCTGCACCCAGTCCCATAAGCTCGTTTATTACCTTACTTACTGTTTTTTCATTTCCGGGGATAGGCTGAGCAGAAATAATAACATAGTCGTTAGGAGTTATCATTACCTTTCTGTGCTCAGACATAGACATTCTCGCAAGAGCTGACATAGGTTCGCCCTGACTTCCTGTGGTAATAAGAACAAGCTGGTCAGGAGTGTAATTCTTAATCATATCTATGCTGATAAGCACACCTTCAGGAACTTTAAGATATCCGAGTTCTGAACTGATAGACACAACATTTTCAAGGCTTCTGCCTGAGAGTGCTACTTTTCTGCCGAGAGACTTGGCTACATCAATAATCTGCTGAACACGGTGGATGTTGGAAGCAAATGTGGCAACGATAATTCGTCTGTCACCTGCTTTTCTGAAAAGATTCTCAAAGCTTTCACCGACTTTTCTTTCGCTTTCGGTATAACCGGGACGTTCTGCATTTGTTGAGTCAGAAAGCATACACAGGACGCCTTCATCACCAATCTGTGCAAAACGGTTGAGATTGATAACTTCTCCGTCGATAGGTGTACTGTCAATTTTGAAGTCACCTGTCTGGACGATAGTACCTGCTTTTGTTCTTATTGCATATGCAACAGCATCGGGAATCGAGTGATTTACATGAATTGCTTCAACAGTAAATTTACCAAGCTTTATTTTGTCACCTGCGTGGATAACATTAAGCTTTGCTGATGAAAGCAAACCATGTTCCTTAAGTTTTCCTGAAATAAGACCTATTGTAAGCTTTGTTGCATAAACGGGAATGTTTGCAGACTTGAGAAGATAAGGAAGACCGCCTATATGGTCTTCGTGTCCATGGGTTATAAGAATACCCTTGATTTTATCTATGTTTTTTTCTACATATGAAAAATCAGGTATAACAAGATCGACACCGAGCATATCCGGATCAGGGAAAGACATACCGCAGTCAACGAGAATCATATCATCCTCATATTCATAAACAGTCATGTTCTTTCCTACTTCATGCAGACCACCGAGAAATCCGATTTTCACAGGTGTGGCAGGAAGCAGTTTTTCAATAGTTTTTTTACTTGTTTTCTTGTAATAACGCTTGAAGTTCCCCTGTTTATCAGAGGATTTATTTTTAAAACCTTTTTTGTTTTGCTTTGAATTGTTTTTTTCTTTATCAGGCATATTTTTTCTACAACGCTCCTTTTCTCAATTAAAATTTATGTATATCACAAAGCAAGTTTACTGATAAAATACTATATCACTTAATTATACAATCGAGGCGTAATATTGTCAAGTTTAATATGGTTGTTTTTTCCTTGTTTTATTCAGTTAAATGCCAAATAATCAGGCATTTTCGTGTGATTGATAAACCGCCATGGCATCGCATCTTTCGTTTTCAGGATGACCGTCATGTCCTTTGAGCCAATGGAAAGTAACTTTATGCTTTTCAAGCAACAAAAGCATCTCTTCCCACAAGTCAACATTCAGTGCAGGTTTTTTATCTGCCTTTCGCCAATTATTTTTCTTCCAGGAATATACCCATCCTTTCTGAACACTGTCACAGACATATTTTGAGTCTGTAAAAACGTCAACTTCACACGGTTCATTAAGCGCTTTAAGACCACTGATAACAGCAGTCATTTCCATACGGTTGTTTGTTGTTTCGTGCTCACCACCGCTTAATTCCTTTTCTACTCCCTTATATCTGAGAATTGTACCCCAACCACCGGGTCCCGGGTTACCTGAACATGCACCGTCAGTAAACATTTCAATCTTTTTCATCATTACATTCCTTTATCTTTGTTATATGCAGCATCAATTGCGTTTAAAACAACTTTATCAAGTGCTTCACTGTCTGTTTTTTCATCAGTACTGATGGTAGAAATTACGGCTTCGGTAACAATTGCGAGTGAATCTTTCTTTGTAAGACCGTATTTCACACCTACTCTCGCAATTGCATCAATAAAAAGATAAACATAAGCGGGAGAACATCCTGCCACAGCGGAGTACACTGAGAACTTATCTTCATCAACAGCTACTGCGGTTCCGAAGGAAGTAAGAATTTTAAGTGCTGTTTTCTCTTCGTCATCTGTAACATTTTCAGATGAAACATAGCCTGAAACAGCCTGAAGTGCTGTTGCATTAATGTTAGGCATAACACGGACAATTTTTGCATCATAACCGAGAAGGTCTTTCAATCGTTCAATACTCTGTCCTGCAGCAATGGAGATGACAAGCGGATTTGCTTTACAGAAAACATCTCGCAGAGGCGTTAAAGCCTTTTGTAAAGCTATCGGCTTTACAGCAAGAATAACTGTTTCGCAGTCAGCTACAAGCTTTTCATTTGAATCAAACGCGATAAATCCTAATTTTTCCGCACCAGCGTTGAGTTTATCCGCATCAGTGTCATACGCACCGATTTCTTCACTTTCATAATTCCCTGATGAAATCATACCTGAAATTATTGCTTCAGCCATATTTCCGAATCCGATAAAACCAACTTTTTTCAAAACTATCATCCTTTCAGCCAAATATATCCTGTCTCATAGAAATGATTTCAGAAATTTCATCGGTGAGTTTCCTGAGCAACTCACCTGTTTCTTCGTTTTCTGCAAGAATCTTCCCTGCTTTTGCCACTTTTCTTTCAAAACTCCTCCTGAGCTTCATTTCATCAAAAATCAGCGGACATATTCCGCTTGCACGCGGATCATCAATCACATATATCCTGCCGTCGACAATCATGGGAAACAGAGGAAAAATCCTGCATGATATGGGGCGTTTATTTCTGTTACATCTCCCACCACAAATGAGGATATTTTTACCGTCTGTTGTCTTTTTTATAACAAACTCTTCACTATTCTCCAAAAACTTCTCTTCACCCGGAAAAAGAATCATTCCGGTGTTGTCGTCACCCTTACAACATTCTCCGCCGCAGAGTAAACCGCAATCAGTTTTAAGAGGTGTAACATCTTCAAGAATTCTGTAAACTTTTCTGATTGTTTTTTCTGCTGACAATTTACCACCTCTTAATGAAAATATAATTAATACAAGTATACAGTAGCGCAAATAAAAAGTCAATTGAGTTGACAGAAAACCTTTTTAAAGATATAATATCAAAGTGACAAGTAATTATGAATTGTGAGGTGTTTTTTTGTGAGTAAAAAAACAACAGCCGTCAATACGACACTAAGACTTGTTATGTCTGCACTTTTTCTGTCAATTTCAATAGTTTTGCCAATGGTAATCAGCATGGGTAGCTCTCAGCTTGGTCAGACATTTTTACCGATGCATCTGCCTGTAATGCTTTGCGGAATTGTATGCGGTACACCCTATGGTATTGTAGTAGGTCTCATCGCACCATTACTCAAAAGTGTAATCACAGGCCTTCCTGTTATAACTTCTGCAATTTCTATGGCATTTGAGCTTGCTACATACGGCGGAATGTGTGGCATGCTCTATAAGGCTTTTCCGAAAAAAATCGGTTTTATCTACCCTAACCTTTTAATATCGATGATTGTCGGCAGAATAGTAAATGGAGCTGTTCAATATCTGATTCTCACTGCATCTGACAATGATTTTGCACTGAAATCCTTTATCACACTTACAACTGTAAATGCACTGCCCGGTATCGTGATTCAGCTTGCACTCATTCCTCTTATTGTTCTTGCACTGAGAAAGACAAGGTTCATGCTCAATGGATAAAGTATTATTTGATCAGGTAAGCACAAAACTTTTAGAAAAAGATAGCTTATTAATTGCGATTGAGGGTTCATGCGCATCAGGCAAAACAACTCTTGCAAAGTTCTTTGAAGAAAAATTTGATTGCAATATCATTCACATGGATGACTTCTTTCTGCCTTTTGAAAAAAGATCGGAAGAAAGAACGAAGGAAATCGGCGGAAACATTGACTATGAAAGATTTTTCAACGAAGTTGTCAGTAACATAAAAAACGATGTATCATTTTCATACGGAAAATTCAGTTGTAGCGAAGGAAAAATCAATGAAACAATTGAATTGATACCGAAAAAACTGACAGTTATTGAAGGCGTTTACAGTATGCATCCCAAATTCGGAGATGTATATGACTTAAAAATTTTCATTGATATTGACGAAGAAACACAACTAAAAAGGTTAAAAAACCGTTCTCCCGAAAAGCTTGAAAGATTTATCAAAGAATGGATACCTATGGAAAACAGTTATTTTGAAAAGTTCGGTATCAAAGAAAAATGTGATATAGTCTTAGTAAACTATTAAAAGAAAAACCTCTTTTGCCCATGTCAGCAAAAGAGGTTTTTTGGTGCCGGAAGCGGGGGTCGAACCCGCACGGTATCGCTACCACTGGATTTTGAGTCCAGCACGTCTGCCAATTCCATCATTCCGGCGAAATTACTAATATATTATAGTGTATAATACAAAAAAAATCAATACTAAATTCAAAAAAATCAAAAAAAAAACAGAAGCTGTTACACTACAGACAGCTTCTGTTTACTATTTAAATTGCATCATTATACTTTTCAGCCTGTAAACTGAACATCTCAGCGTATTTGCCGCCAAGTGCCATCAGCTCTTCATGACTGCCGCTTTCAATTACCCTTCCCTTTTCCATCATAAGAATTCTGTCAGCATGACGAGTAGTTGAAAGTCTGTGTGAAATGAATATGACAGTTTTCTCTTCGGACGCTTCCATCATTGCGTGGTTAAGTTCATATTCAGATACCGGATCAAGATTTGCAGAAGGTTCATCAAGAATTACATAGGGACATTTCTTGTAAAACGCTCTTGCGATTGCTATTTTCTGTTGTTCACCGCCTGAGAGCATCATGCCTTCATCATCAAATTCTCTGAGAAGCACAGTATCAAGACCGTCAGGTAATTCCTTGTTAAAGCCTGCCGCCTTCAATGCCTGCCATACACGTTCTTTATCGTAATCTACAGAAAGGGCTACATTTTCAGCCACTGTCGCTGAGAAAATCTGAAAATCCTGAAAAACCGCAGAAAATCTTGCTCTGTGAGAATTCACAGTCACATCTCTGATATCAACTCCACCGATTTCTATTACACCTTCTGTGACATCATAAAGACGAAGGAGAAGATTTGTCAGCGTCGTTTTACCTGCACCGTTATAACCTACAAGTGCAATCTTTTCATAGGGTTTAATCTCAATATCAATATTTTCAAGTGCTTTTTTTGAACTGCCCTCATAAACAAAGCCTGCATTTTTAATTCTTATTATTTCAGGTTTATCACAAGGTGCAACCTCCTTACCGCCAACAATATCCGTCTTTGACGCAAGAAAAGTTCTGTATTTTTCAATCATCTTTGAACGCTCAGTAAATGTTCTGATTGAATAAACAGTAAGATAAAGAATAGATGCACCTATCTGAACTGCACCGTTGAACGCAGCGATAAAATCACCTGCACCGAGTTTTCCGGTAACTAAGGTCTGATAACCGATATATGCTGTAAGTGCCAGCATAAACCCGATGACCTGAATACCTGTTTCCTGGAAAAAGAATCCCCATTCAAGCTTCTTGAGGAATTTACCTTCAGTTCTGTAAGTATCATCCACACTTTCATCAAATCTCTTAAGCAACAGTTTTTTGATACCGCTTGTTCTGATTTCTCCCGCATAATCCTGAAGATAAAAAAGACGTGCAAAATAATCGCTCTTTCTTTCTTTTTCAATGATCGCTTCGCGGCGTCTCATCTGCAGGTTTCCAAGATATCTGCCAAGCGGCACAAAACCAAAAACAAAAGCAAATACTATCAGCAGACAAACAGGGTCAATAGTAAGCAGAACGGCACTGATAGAAATGAAGGAAATAATCTGTGCAACATAGTGCCTGATGTTTTCAAGAAAAGACTGTATATTTTCCGAAGAAGTCTGAACTGCCAGAATAAAATCAGCATAAAATGATGGGTTGTCATACTTTGCCAGGTCAAGTTCAATTGCTTTATTATAAAGTTTTGAGTGAATACCCAAATACATTCTTTCGCGTTCTCTGTGTCCGTAAAGTTCATAGAAAATGCTTGAATAAACATTAGCTAAAATCATTATTCCCACCATCATAGCAACGCCTGTGATGATTCTTTTTACATCTTCACCACCCTGAACTTCATCAATAACATATTTGATACCGATAACAGAAATAAGTTTACCCGGAAGAATGGTAATAATTTCTTCAAGAATCTCACCAATTACAAGCCCGGGAGAAACGGAAAACATAAGACGAAGCATATACCATGTATTCGAAAGAATTCCGTGATTGTTTTTCTCAGTGTTCTTTTTCATGTTGCATTAACCTCCTCACTGTAATTAGAGGCCTGCATATTGAACATTTCAGCGTATGCTCCGCCCTTTTGCATTAGTTCCTCGTGTGTGCCCGATTCAATGATTGTGCCGTTTCCAAAAACAAAAATTTTATCTGAAAGAACTGCACTTGAAAGCCTGTGAGAGATAAAAATAACACTTTTATTCTCAGTTTCGGCAATAATGCTTTCATACATCTTATATTCGGCAATGGGATCAAGTGCTGAGGACGGCTCATCAAGTATCGCAAGATTATAATCACGCGCAAACATTCTTGCCGCAGCAATTTTTTGCTGTTCACCGCCTGAAAGACCTGTACCTTTGTCATCAAACTCTCTTGTAATTACAGTTTTGCCTTTCATGGGAAGTCTGGAAATCTTATCATAAACAC
Organism: Oscillospiraceae bacterium; assembly: GCA_015065765.1. Classification (GTDB taxonomy): domain Bacteria; phylum Bacillota; class Clostridia; order Oscillospirales; family Acutalibacteraceae; genus SIG575. The sequence goes on from SVPP01000001.1 coordinate 151,733, forward strand.
CGCTTTTTTTAAGTGAAGTTTTTGAAAGATATTCATCAGCATCATTTTCAATTTCGTGGCAGAGAACATTCTCCTCAACAGACAACGCATAAACCTTATAGTTCTGAAAAACAGTCGCAAGACGTCTTCTGATAGAATTGATATCGTATTCAAGAATGTTCTTACCGTTATATAAAATTTCACCATCTGTAGGATCATAAAAGCGAAGCAGAAGTTTAACGAAAGTTGTTTTTCCTGCACCGTTATGACCGACAATTGCTACTCTGTCTTCTTTACAGATTTTCAGAGACACATTTTCAAGTGAATACTTTTCAGCCGCAGGATATCTGAAGGAAACATTTCTGAACTCAATTGACTCAAATTCATCCGCTTCCTTTTCACTGCCTGTAACAACAGGCTGAAAATCAAAAAACTCTTTAAGATATCCGAAAAATAATGATATTTTCTGCATCTGAGATGCACAAGAGATACATTCATTTATGACGGAATTCAGATTTCCTACCGCTGTCATAACTACAGAAAAATCCGACAGAGGTAAATTTCTTTTTACAACAAATCTGTAACAAGTATAAAGATATGTAGCCGCAATGGGAAACGATTCACTGAAAGAGCTGACAACAAAATCTAAAATTGCCACTCTCAGACCATATTTTCTGATAATTTCTCTGTTATTCTCAACAGCTCTTTTCATTTTCCGATACATTACACTGAAAATATCGGATGTACGCATATCTTTGGAGAAATCGCGGAGAAACACTGTACGTTGAACATAAGATTTTTCCCTGCGATTAAGTGTCATTTCCTTATCTTTTTTGATTTCAAGTTTATTTTTGTATCCCAGAACAAAGAATACAAGAATCAGCATTGATATGATAAACAGAAGTTTGGGATCAATTGTAACAATATAAAAAATCAGGAAAACTCCCGTTATCGTGCTCGAAACAAATCTTGCTACGTAGAAACAGAAATCAACATATCTTTTATTTGTTACAATTTCTGTTGCCCTGGTATAAATATCATAAAATTCAGGATTTTCAAAACACTCAATATCAACTCTACCGGCTTGTCTGAAGATTTTTTTATTCAGTGAATGATAAATTTTTCTGTTACACAAAGTAATGTAGTAATCACTGAACATTTCAAGAGCTTTTGCAATGACACCTGCAACAACAAAAACAAATACCATAATCATATATTCTTTGAATGAGCTTTTGCGTTCTATAAGTCCCAATAAAACACGAAGGAACAAAATCTGCTGAATAAAATTTGCAAAAAACCAATATGCAGTCTGTGTTAATGTCATCATCGGAATTGCCAGCGGCGATGCAGATGAAACAACTTTAAGGGCATAGATCAAATTTTTTAAGCTTTCAAAAGACTTTTTGTTTTCAGCTTTTTCATTGTTCATTCCGATCACCTCTGTTTAGAAAAATTTTTAAAAATTCATTGTAACATATTTTCCGACTTGATCACAAAACTAACAATTATTTTAACATTTTTTATCTCTTGTGTCAACTTCAGATACCTTGACAATATTACTCAAATAAACAATAATTCCCTCATCAGGAGATGAAAAACAGATGTCAGAAAAAATCAAAGAAAAACTTAATTTTCAGAAAATTTTACAAAATCCTGTCATTTTTATAAAATGGTTACTGATTTCAGTTTTTATGGGAATTTTTGCCGGTGCTGCAGGCGTGTTGTTCTATTATGCAATACATTTTGCAAACGATTTCAGATACGAACATCCGTGGCTCATTTATCTGCTTCCCGCAGGCGGTCTTGTCATAGCTTTTTTATATCACATATGCAAAATGGATAACGACAAAGGCACTGATGCAGTAATTTCAGCTGCAAGAGGAGAAAAAAATCTTTCCATATTAGTAGCACCGCTAATTTTTATAGCCAGTACAATTACCCACCTTTTAGGCGGCTCTGCAGGTAAAGAAGGTGCAGCGCTTCAAATCGGCGGTTCAATTGCATCAGGATTTGCAAAAATATTCAGACTCAACGAAAATGACAAAAAAACAATTATCCTGTGCGGCATGAGTGCTGTTTTTGCAGCAATCTTCGGAACTCCTGTAACGGCAGCAGTATTTGCAATGGAAATAATAAGTGTCGGAGTAATACAGATTTCTGCTATAGTTCCTTGCACAATTTCAGCCATTATCGGTGCAAAGCTTGCCGTTGTCTGCTCCATTGCACCGACAAGCTTTGAGTTTTCCGGAATTCCTGAATTTACTGTAGCATCAATTTTTAAGGTAATTATTATATCTGTCCTCTGTGCACTACTCAGCGTGATTTTTTGCTCGGCGATTCACAAAACACATTACCTTTATGAAAAACTCTTGCCTAACCATTATTTAAGAATAGCAGTCGGAGGCGTGATTATAGTAATCCTCACCCTTATCGTCGGTTCACAAGACTACAACGGTGCAGGAATGTCAGTTGTTGAAAATGCATTTACAGGTAATTCAGGATACGAAGCGTTTATTTTAAAAATCATCTTTACCGCTCTCACACTTGGTGCAGGCTACAGAGGCGGTGAAATCGTTCCTGTTTTCTTCACCGGTGCAACCTTCGGCAATGTTGCAGGAAGAATTCTTAACCTCTCACCTTCTTTTAGTGCAGGAATCGGACTAGTTTCCCTCTTTTGCGGTGTTTCAAACTGTCCCCTCACTTCAGTTATTATGAGCGTTGAACTTTTCGGCAGTGAAGGCATTGTATATTTTCTTATTTCGTGTGCTCTGAGTTATATGCTCTCAGGCAATTACAGCCTGTATCACGATAAGCGCTTTCTTCTTTCAGAGCTGTACGCTGATTCTTTTGATAAAAAAGCTATATAATTTGTTTGAAAAATTATTGAAATCCACGATATAATGTGGTATGATGATAAAAAAGCACAGAAAGTAGTGATTTATAATGAAAAAATTCCCTGTTGCTCTCCAGCTTTATTCCGTAAGAGATAATATGGCTGAAGATTTTGAGGGTACACTAAAAAAAGTAAAAGAACTGGGCTATGAAGGCGTAGAGTTTGCAGGTCTTTTTGAAAAAAGTGCAGACGAGGTGAAGAATCTCGTCGATGCAATCGGTCTTACACCGATTTCTGCTCATGTTCCTTATGCTGACATGGTAGAAGACACTGAAAAAGTTCTTTCAGATTACGCAAAAATCGGATGTAAATTCGTTGTTATTCCCTACATGACTGAGGAATACCGTCCCGGTGCTGAAAAGTTCGATGAACTTATTGCGAACATCAAGGTTATCGGCACAAAAGCAAAGGAACTCGGCATGACACTTCTCTATCACAACCATGATTTTGAGTTTGTAAAAATCGGTGAAGAGTACGGTCTTGACGTTCTTTATGCATCGGTTGATGCTGATATTTTCAAAACTGAGCTTGATACATGCTGGGTAAATGTCGGCGGTGAAAACCCCGCAGAATATATTCTCAAATATTCAGGCAGAAGTCCTGTTGTTCACCTTAAAGACTTTGTTATTAACGGTGAACAAAAAGGTTCACTCTATAAGCTTATCGGTATTGACGATGAAGAAGAAGCATCGGATGCTGAAGAAGGTTTTGCATTCAGACCTGTCGGCTACGGCTGTCAGGATTTCGCTGCTATTCTGGAAGCAAGTGAAAAAGCCGGAGCTGAGTGGGTTGTTGTTGAACAGGATGATGCAACAATGGGCAAAACTCCCCTTGAGAGTGCTGAAATGAGCCGTAATTATCTTAAAGATAATTTTGGTATATAAACAAAAATCCTTATTAAAAGCGAGGTACATAAAAATGGCAACTGAAGAAAAAGTAAACATTCTTGACGAATTCAAAGTCAAGCACGAAAAAAATGAAATCGACACAAGCAAAAAGCTTAAAGTAGGTATCATCGGTACAGGCTGGATTGCTGATGCTCATATGGAAGAATACCTTAAAATGCCTGATATCGAGTTTGTAGGTGCTGCTGACCTTATACCCGGAAAAGCTGATGCTTTCCTTGAAAAATGGGGCGTAAAAGGCGCAAGAACTTATCTTTCTCACAAAGAACTTCTTGATAACGAAGAGCTTGATGCTGTAAGCGTTTGTACATACAACGCAACACATGCTGAATGTACAATCTACGCTCTTGAAAAAGGTGTTAACGTACTTCTTGAGAAACCCATGTGCGTTACAACAGAAGAAGCTGTTGCTATCTGCAAGGCTGAAAAAGCAAGTGGCAAAATCGTATCTGTTGGTTTCCAGCCCAGATTTGACGAAAACATGAAAATGATCAAAGAAATCGTTGAATCAGGTGAACTTGGCGAGGTTTATTACATCCAGACAGGCGGCGGCAGAAGACGCGGTATCCCCACTCCCTTCGGTACATCTTTCATTGAAGAAGAAACTGCCGGTATCGGTGCTCTCGGTGACATCGGTTGCTATTCACTTGATATGCTTCTTAACGCTATCGGCTATCCCAAGCCCCTTACAGTTACAGGTTATAAATCAGACTTCTTCGGCAAGGCTGATGACTATGAACACAAAGATGTATTCGGCGTTGATGACTTTGCAGCAGCTTTTGTTCGTCTTGAAGGTGGAATTATCCTTGACTTCCGTATTTCATGGGCAATGAATATGGACACATGTGGCGACGCTCTTATCCTCGGTAAAAAAGCCGGTCTCAGAATCCCCTCAACAGAATGCTGGAACGGCTCAATCGGCGGTCCTCTTAAGATTTACCGCAACATCGGTTCAAGCGAAGTCTGCACAGAAATACCCGAAAAGAACAATGACGGTGAAGGTAACTTCTACAAGAAAATCCGTTCATTCCTTGATGCTGTCAAGACAGGTGGTCCCGCACCTGTTCCCACAAGCCAGATTCTTTACAATCAGGCAATTATTGACGGTATCTGCAAATCAGCTAACCTCGGTCACGAAATCGAAATCGAGATTCCTGAAGTATAAGTTATATAAAAAATTATACTCTCTGAGAAATCAGAGAGTATTTTTTATACTTGAAAATATTTTCTTGAGTGACTTCAGAAAAGCGTCATCCTGCTCCTTTGTTCTCTTTGACGGGCCTTTAGTTCTGCCGCCTCCCATACGGATTTTTTTCGACAGATGTCTTTGTTCAAGGAGTGAACCGATATTGAACTCGTTGAAAATCAATCCGTTCTGATTGAGTACATATGCTTTCTTAGCAAGACACATTGCAGCGAGACCATAGTCCTGCGTGACGACTATATCCCCTGCTTTCACAAGATTTACAAGAGCAAAATCAGCACTGTCAGCACCTTTTGAAACAACAATAGTTCTTGCACCATCCCTTTCAATCAGATGGGAAGTATCACAAAGAAGTATACACTCATCAACATCATTTTCTTTTGCACACCTGAGTGCAATATCCACAACGGGACACGCATCTGCATCAACTAACAATTTCATTTTTAATCACCTTATATATTCTATCATAATTTTTTAAATAATGCAAAAATTTCCCATTACTTGAACACAAGTAAAAAGTGTGGTATTATTAACATGGTGGTGATTAATATGAACATAGTGGTGGCTATAGATTCTTTCAAAGGTAGTCTTACATCACTTGAGGCTGGAAACGCAGTAAAAAGCGGAATTCTTAGAGCAGAACAAGATGCTGCTGTCCACGTTTTTCCTTTAGCTGACGGCGGTGAAGGCACAACAGAAGCTTTAGTTCTGGCTTTGAACGGTAAGAAGATTCAGCTGACAGTCACCGGACCTTTGTTCAAGCCAATAAAAAGTGAATATGTCATAATCAAAAATGATACTGCTGTTATTGAAATGTCAAAAGCTGCTGGACTCACACTTGTTCCTCATGGTTTACGTAATCCTCTTGAAACAACAACACTCGGTGTTGGCGAAATGATAAAAGATGCAATAAACAGAGGTTGCAGAAATTTTATCATCGGTATCGGCGGCAGTGCTACAAATGACGGTGGTATCGGAATGCTCACAGCTTTAGGATTTGTATTTCACGATGAAAATGGAAATGAAATCACACCTAATGCAAAGGGGCTTGAAAATCTGAATGAAATCAGAGCAAACAACTCATTAAAGTTACTGTCAGCATGCCATTTCAGAGTAGCTTGTGATGTCACCAATCCTCTTTGCGGTGAAAACGGCTGCAGTGCAGTTTTCGCTATGCAAAAAGGTGCAACTGAAGACATGATAAAGCGAATGGATTTTTCACTAAAAAAATACGCCATTCTTTCAAAAAAGATTTCAGAAAAAGCTCACATTGATTTTCCCGGTGCCGGTGCTGCTGGAGGCTTAGGTTTCGCTTTCAACACCTTCCTTAATGCTGATCTTCAATCGGGAATTGACATTATTATAAACGAAATCGGTCTTGAGAAATACATAAAAAATGCAGATCTGGTTGTCACCGGTGAAGGCAGACTTGATTTTCAGACAGTTATGGGAAAAGCACCACACGGTGTTGCAAAAATTGCAAAGAAATATAATAAGAAGGTCATAGCTTTTTCAGGAATAATCGGTGACGGTGCAGAAAAATGCAACGAAAACGGAATTGATGCATTCTTCCCCATTTTAAGAAAAATTATTTCAACTGATGATGCACTTGACAAGAAAATTGCCACTGAAAATCTTTCTGAAACTGCATATCAGGTCTTCAGATTAATAAATATATTTAAATAAGGAGTGTTTAAAATGTCTGCAATTTTTTCAAAAATCACATCAATTATTATGTCAATCATTACAGCAATTTCGCTTTTGCCCACTAGCATCGTGAAATTTGTTACGAGTGATGAAAGTCTTATTGAAAAAATGGTTTTTTCAAATTATAATGAGGTTTCAGAAAAATTCTGCGAAATCCCGGGACTTGATACAGATTTTGTACCCCAGGGACTTGCATACAGCGATCGCCTTGATAAAGTTCTTATCTGCGGTTACATGAATGACGGCGGTGCATCGAGAATTTATGTTATTGATCCCGTAAGCGGTGAATGTGAAAAATATGTAAGCCTTACAGAGACTGACGGCGAAGAATACACAGGTCACTGTGGCGGTATTGCTGCATTTGAAGGAAATGCGTGGGTAGTTTCAGGAAAATATGCAAGAAGGCTTCCTCTTGATACACTCAGAAACGCTGAAAATGATGCATCTGTTCAGTTTGTTGATAAATTCAATTCAGGAACAAGAGCATCTTACATCAACTGCTCAAACGGAATTCTCTGGATTGGTGAATACCATAAAAACGGCGATACTTATGTGACAGAAGAGTCTCACCATCTTGTTTCACCTGACGGAGAAAAGATGAATGCATGGACATGCGGATATGTTCTCGAAAGCGGAAATCCTCAGGGCTTTGACTACAACGGCGCATCAAAAGAAATCGTAACACCCGGCTATATTCTCGGAACAGAAAGCATGTGTCAAGGCTTTGCTCAGCTTCCTGACGGCAGATTTGTTACAAGTATTTCAGGACAGATTACAAAATCTGAGCTCAACACATACAACAATGTTTTGGAAAAAGAACATGACGGTACAGTAACTGTGGGCGAAAATGAAGTCAGAATCTGGTTCCTTGATTCTTCAGAAAGAGTTTCTTCTCTCAATGCACTCCCCCGTTCTGAAGGTGTTGACTGCTATAACGGCAAGCTTCTTATGCTTTACGAATCAGCAGCACAAAAGATGTTAGCATCTCAGATAGTCAGAACAGAGTTTATATGGAGTACAGAAATTTAAAATAACTTGATTTACTTTTAAATTTATGTTATCATAATAAAAATATAAATTAAGGATGAATTGATTTGAAAGTTCTTGAATCCGGCGAAAATTATCTTGAGACAATTCTCATGCTCAATAAACAGAATAACAATGAAACAAGGGCTATTGATGTAACAAATGCACTTGGCTTTTCAAAACCTACTGTCAGTGTTATGCTCAAGCAGCTTCGTGAAAACGGATATGTTACCGTAAACGAAAAAGGCTACATTGCCCTGACAGAAAAAGGTCTTGAAATCGCAAACAAAATTTATGAAAAACACGTAGTGATTGCAAAGGCTTTGATTAAAATCGGAGTTGAGCATGATATTGCATACAAGGACGCTTGTAAAATTGAACACGATATAAGCGACGAAACATTCACTCAACTTAAAAAATTTCTTGACAAATAAATTTTACCCACAGTTTTGCACTGTGGGTAATTTTTTTAATCATAAAGTTTTGCAAGACCGCCTTCAGAAGTCTCCTTATATGTCTTTGAAATGTCTCTTCCTGTTTCATACATAGTTTTGATGACAAGGTCAAGAGAAATTTTTCGAGTATCGCTGAGGAAATTTGCAAGGTTAACGGCATTTATCGCTCTCATTGCTGCAACAGCATTTCTTTCTATGCAGGGAATCTGCACAAGACCGCGGATGGGATCGCAGGTAAGTCCTAAAAGGTGCTCTATTGCAATTTCTGCGGCATATTCGATTTGCTCTATGCTCAAGCCATAAAGCTCAGCAAGAGCCGCTGAAGCCATCGCACAAGCCGTTCCTATTTCTGCCTGACAACCACAGACTGCACCGCTAATTGATGCATTTGTTTTTATGAGATTGCCAATTAAGCCCGCTGTGGCAATTGCATGAAGAATATCTTCGTCAGGGATTTCTCTTCTTTCGCTTACATACTTAAGAACTGCGGGCATAACACCTGATGAACATGATGTAGGTGCTGTCACAATTTCCGCAAAAGCTGAGTTCTGTTCGCTAACCGCAAAGGCATATGAGCATACAAGTCTGTTTTCCTTTGTCTGGTGGCTTTCATCAATGTAATGCTGTCTGAAAAGAAATTTTGCTTTTCTCTGAACATTAAGACCGCCTAAAAGTACACCTGTAGTTTCAAGACCATCTTTAACGGACCTTTTCATAACTTCCCATATATTTCCAAGATAGTCCCAGATTTCTTTTCCTTCGACTTCTTCAACATACTCCCAGAGTTTTATGCCCTTTTCGCGACAATAAGCGGAAATCTCTGTGAACGTGCTATGCGGGTAAACCAACTCCCCTTCTGCCGCATCCTCACCGTAAACTTCAACAGAGCCGCCACCAACGCTAATTATATATTTTTCATTGGTTATTTCACCGTTTTTAAGAGCGGTAAATTTCATTGTGTTCGGATGAGGCAGGTTTTCAGTATCAAGGTCAAAAACAACCTCTGCACTCACAGGCAGAAATACACTTCTTATGAGACTGTCAACGCTGAAGACTCTGCCGAATTTTCCGAGAGAGCCATAAAGTACAACTTTGAACTTATCAGCATCTTTGTTCCTTGCTTTGAAAAGCCGTGAAGCTCGTTCAGGACCGATTGTATGAGAACTTGAAGGACCTCTTGCAACTGTATAAAGTTTTTTCAGCGAAAGCATTTTTCTGCATGGCTCAAAACTGAAGCTCATGTGTCTGAAATCTGCTTTTTCGCCTAATAATTCTTTAATGCTCACGTTCAGTATAGAAGAAAGAGGTTTTAAAAGTTCAATGCTCGGGTATGATTCACCGTTTTCCCATTTTGAAACAGCTCTGTTTGAAACAGAAAGCATTTTGCCAAGCTCGCTCTGTGTGATTTCCTCAATTTCTCTATGTCGTTTTATAATTTCACCAATATTCAACTTTTCCATAATTTATTTTCCTTTGCCAATGTTAGTTGATAACAAATATTCTATCAACTTTCAGTTGATATGTCAATAAAAAAATCAACCGACTTTTACATCGGTTGATTTTGTGTTATAAAAAGAATTATTTATTCTTTGCAACTTTTCTCTGGAAAGCTTTAACGATTTCAACAACAGGAATTACAAGGAATGCAAGACCGATTGAAATGCCGTATTCAGCCAGTGTAAGTGCGGGTTCCGTTGAGCCTGCTTCGATGAAGCCGAATGCACTTGCAAGGAAGGGAATTTCAATAATAGCTGTTGTGAGGAGAAGTGATGCGACCATAGCAGCGTAAAGAACAAAGTTGTGTGACTTCTGCTTAAATGCCATGCCGAGAACTGAACCTCTCTGTGAACGCATGTTGAATGAATGGAAGATTTCACACATTGACATTGTAAGGAATGCCATTGTCATGCCGTCTGAGCTGTCTGCGATATTTGTGAACTGGAAGTGAGCCATCGCCTGAGCAACATCGCCGAAGTGATGATAAAGCTCCATAAATTCACCGATAAAGAACGCTGCAAGTGTAAGAATAGTTACGAGTGCACCTTGATAGAATACATCAACACCCATACCGCCTGCGAAGATGCCTTCATTGCTCTTTCTGGGCTTACGTTGCATGATATCTCTTTCAGGCTTTTCAAGACCGAGAGCAAGAGCAGGAATACTGTCTGTTACAAGGTTGATGAAAAGAAGATGAACAGGTTTGAGAATTGTAAAGTTAAGAATTGTTGCTGTAAAGATTGAAAGAACTTCTGAAAGGTTTGAACCGAGAAGGAACTGGATAGCCTTTCTGATGTTATCATAAATTCTTCTGCCTTCTGAAACTGCAGAAACAATTGTTGCAAAGTTATCGTCAGCAAGAACCATGTCAGCAACGTTCTTAGTAACGTCAGTACCTGTAATACCCATACCAACACCGATGTCTGCACTCTTGATTGAGGGAGCATCGTTAACACCGTCACCGGTCATAGCAGTAATCATGCCTTTTGCACGCCATGCATTGACAATTCTTGTTTTGTGTTCAGGCTGAACACGGGCATAAACTCTGAACTCAGTAACTCTTTCAGCAAATTCTTCATCACTGATTTCGTCAAGCTGAGCACCTGTGATAGCTGCAGAATCGTTTTCAATTATGCCAAGCTGAACCGCAATAGCAACAGCTGTATCTTTATGGTCACCTGTGATCATGATAGGTGTGATACCTGCAGAGCGACACTCTGCAATAGCATCTTTAACTTCAGGACGAGCAGGGTCAATCATGCCTGTAAGACCGATAAATACAAGGTTTTCTTCAAGTGCTTCTGGCTCAAAAGAAGCAGGAGCTGAGTCATATTTCTTATATGAGCAAGCAAGAACGCGAAGTGCCTGATCAGCCATACGCTTATTGTCTTTGAGTGCCTGAGCTTTGAGTTCTTCTGTAAATTCAACAACCTGACCGTCAACTTCCGCATATTTACATCTGCCAAGAATAACGTCGGGAGCACCTTTTGTATACTGAATGATTTCACCGTCAATGTTATGAACGGTTGACATCATTTTTCTGCCCGAATCGAAAGGAGCTTCACCGATTCTGGGAGCGGTTTTAACAAGGTCATTTTTATTGAAGCCAAGAGCATTTGCATAGTTTACAAGAGCTGCTTCAGTAGGCTCACCGGTTACAACGCCGTCTTCATCAATTGATGCGTCACAGCAAAGTGCCATAGCCTTTGAAAGAAGCTCCTCGTTGTCACCGTAATGGTCAACAACTGTCATTTTATTCTGAGTAAGTGTACCTGTTTTGTCAGAACAGATTATCTGAGCACAACCGAGTGTTTCAACTGCTGTAAGCTTTCTGATAATTGCGTTTTTCTTTGACATATTTGTAACGCCGATTGAAAGAACGATTGTAACAACAGCAGCAAGACCTTCAGGAATAGCAGCAACAGCAAGTGAAACCGCAACCATGAAGCTGTTCAGAACTACTTCAAAACCTAAACCGCCTTTGAAATAAGCTGTAACCATCTGGAAAATGAAAAGGAATACACAGATACCGAGAACGAGATATGTGAGAATTTTTGAAAGCTGAGCAAGCTTGATCTGGAGAGGAGTCTGACTTTCTTCAGCCTGAGCGATAGCATCAGCGATCTTGCCCATTTCAGTATCCATACCTGTAGCAACTACAACAGCTTTACCGCGACCGTAAACAACTGTTGAACCCATGTAAGCCATATTCTTTCTGTCACCGAGGGAAACTTCATTGTTATCGCCACCCATAAGAGTATCGATAATTTTGCCCACAGGAACAGATTCACCTGTAAGAGCAGCTTCTTCGATTTTCATGCTTGCAGATTCAAAGATACGGCAGTCAGCAGGAACTGCGTCACCTGCTTCAAGGAGGACAACGTCACCAACAACAAGATCCTCACTTCTGACAGATGTTATTTTACCGTCACGAAGAACCTTGGATGTTGCGGCAGACATTTCCTGCAGAGCTTCAATAGCAGCTTCGGCTTTACTTTCCTGAATAACACCGAGAACTGTGTTGATAACAACAACCACAAGAATAATAACTGTGTCTGTGGGGAAACCAAAACCATGCTCGACCCACTCAGTAACAGCAGAGATAACTGCAGCTACAATAAGAATAATAATCATGGGGTCGGAAAGCTGTTCAAGAACACGCTGGAAAACAGTTTTCTTTTTGCCTTCCTTCAATTTGTTCTTGCCATTGGCTTCCAGTCTTTTTTCTGCCTCTGCAGATGAAAGACCATTTTCGCTTGATGAAATGTTTTTGAACACTTCACCAATTTCCTGAAGATAATACTTCATCTTTTGACCTTCCTTTCATATTTTAAATATCTTAAAATATTATGTCCTATATCAACAAGGGGTATTAAAAAAAGACCTTTAACAGAGTAAGTGCTCTGTTAAAGGTCTTGCTTCCTGAATCAAAGGTTCATCTGCCAGCCGGTAAACCGACGATTGTTGACAGAGAATTTTCAAAGCTACTCCCCTATAACAATATATATGATACCAAATTATTCTATAAATGTCAAGATTTTTTGAGGATTTTCACAAAGAGTTAACACCACATTCACACTCCCGGAATAAGAAGCATACACTTTTCCGAAACTGTAGAATTATTTATCTCGTTTTCCGATTTTATTGCGTCAACCGTAGTACCGAATTTTCTCGCGATGTTCCACAGAAGTTCACCGTCATCAGGAAAATAAATTGTCAGGACAGAATATTTTTTCTCTTTGACCTCTGCTGTATCACACTGAATATCTGTGAGGATTTCACCTGTCGTTTTTCTTGAAAGCGATGTATGAAGTCTCATTTCAACGCGAAGGTCAATTTTGTTACTGTCACTGAGAACAAAACCTGCTGCACTGACAATCGCATCCGCATTGCAGATTAAATTTTTGCATCCGCCTTCAATATTCTTTACTTTTTCGAAGCTTACGTTTCTCTCAGCATAAAATGGCTGACCAGATGTATCAACTGCAAGAACAGAAACCATTGTGCTTCCGATAATTTTCAATTCGTCACCGGCGCAGGTATAAGTTGTTACAACATCATCGCACCATACACTGATAATTTCCTTTACAGATATATTCAGAAACTCTTCGCTTTTCTTCACCATAATAAGCTCATCAGTATTCTGAATAATTTTCTCAAAGGTTACAAGTTTTTTCTCACATTTCACATTATAAAGAGTTGAGTAGCAATCACTCGGGAACAATGAATCAACCTTTTTGTCAGCCTTAATTACAGCAGAAATTACTGCTGTCACATCAAAAAGACGTTTTTCACCCGATGAATCTGCTTTTGGAATTATGTTAAGAGACGAAACAGACAGTTTTGCTGAGTAATCCGATGTTTCTTCTATTCCGTCAAGCTCAATAATCTGACTGACAGGCATAGAATTTTCATATGTTTCATAACCACCATCAGAGTTATCTTTGCAGTAAAGAATTGAAACACTCGCCTCGCCCTTTATCAGCAATTTGTTTGCAATTACTTTGATTTCGCTGACTATGGGTGTAGCTTTCTGTCTGATAATCTGTCTTACGGGTGCTTTTGATTTTCCGATTTCCATAACTTCGTTCAGTGTAAAATCTTTTACTGTCTGACCGATAAAATCTGAGGCAGAATCAAAATTTTTAAGAAGCTGAATTCCGCAATTTTCAGCATCGGAAATCAGTTCAACTTCTTTCTTACATGTAATTCTGATACTAACTCCCGCAGATGCATGAATGTCAATTCTTCTCTGTGACACTGCCCTCGTGTTAGCGTATGCAGTTTTCAATTTCACATCACACACAGGATTGTCAATCTGTTTTCCAAGCTCAATTGTTTTTGAGAACGGAAAAGTTTTGTCATAGCAGAAAATATTATTGTTATCGTCTACATAAATAACCTGAACAAAAGCGTTTGCATCAATTGTCACCCTGTCTCCCACACATTGAGCAGATGTAAGGCAAGGCGTTACCATGCATTTCAGAATTCTTTTGATGTCAGGACAATAATCAGGAAGAGTAATGTCACCGTCCACTGACTGTTCTGATGTGTTTTCAAACATAAGCTCGCATGTATTGAGTAATTCTTTTTTTAATTTTATTTCCATAATTCCGACTCCTTTTTATAAATTCTTTGTAAAAGAATATGTAAAAAAGTACTGATTTATGACTGACAAGCAGGAATTTTCCACCAGAGATAGAGAAAGAGTATGAGTTATATTCAGAGAAAGAAAATGCCGCTTTCCCGAGAATAGGAAAGCGGTTTGAAAAGACACAATTATTTATTTTAATAAAATTGATTTTTGCTCAGATTGAGATTTCGTGTGCAATCTGATAATATTCATCGTTGAGAGATTTCTTCATCTGAAGAGCTTCAAAGATATCATAGTCAACAATTTTGTCATCCTTAACTGCGATAACGCGGTTGCCGATACCATCCATGAGAAGTTTCACAGCCTTGTTACCCATAATACTTGCCATAACTCTGTCGCGTACTGTGGGTGAGCCGCCTCTCTGGATATGACCGAGGATTGTTGAACGGCATTCAACACCTGTTTCTTCTTCAATTCTCTTTGCAAGATTTGCAACACCGCCGATGCCCTCAGCAACAACGATAACGAAATGTCTCTTGCCTGTTTTGAGAGTTTTCTTCATTCTTGCAATAACGTCTGCAAGGTCATAGGGTTTTTCGGGAACGATGATATATGTTGCACCAACTGCAATACCACCTTCAAGAGCAAGGTAGCCTGCGCTTCTGCCCATAACTTCTACAACTGTGCATCTGTCATGAGATTCTGATGTATCACGTACTCTGTCAACTGTCTGCATAATTGTGTTGAGACATGTGTCAAAGCCGATTGTGTAATCTGTGCAAGCGATATCGTTATCAATTGTTCCGGGAACACCGATGCAGGGAATTCCTCTGAGAGACAGATCTCTTGCGCCTCTGAAAGAACCGTCACCACCGATAACAACGATGCCTTCGATTCCTCTTCTCTGGCAAGTCTCGATTGCAGCCTGCATGCCTTCCTCAGTTTTGAAGTTAAGGCTTCTTGCTGAGTGAAGAACTGTACCGCCACGGTCGATAATATCAGAAACAGTTCTTAAATCCATTTCAAACATATCATCTTCCATAAGACCATTATAGCCACGGTTAATACCGTAGATGTTCATTCCTTTTTCACAAGCTGTTCTTACCACTGCACGGATACAGGCGTTCATGCCCGGTGCGTCGCCGCCGCTTGTCAATACTGCGATAGTTTTCATTCTACATACCCCTTGGTTAAAAATTATTACAATATATCATAAACTAATATGCGACAAAGTTCAAGACCTTTTTGCAAATTTTTCTAAAATTTATAGAATATTATACCATTATTTTATGCCGACATTCTTGTCCCCGACAATTCTTTTAAGTTCTCTGAGCATAGAATCGTTTACATCACACAGTCTCCCCTGATGACGTACCACTTTATTTTCATCTGTAAAATAATAATAAACAGGTGTAGAACCGTCGAAAACATCAAGAATGTGCTGAATCTTTTTATATTCCTCACATTCACTGTTTTTCACACGGAAATAAATACCTTTGTTTTCAACTTTCCTCTGGGGAGTTGCTTTAGCTTCTTTAGGTGCTTCACAGATATGCTCACATATTATTTTACACTCTTCATCTTCTTTCAGTGAAAGTCTTCCGGAAATATAGAGAACTTTACCATGAACAAGAAGTGCACTAAAATCCCTGAAGTGCTTAGTAAAAACAATAAGTTCAATGTCAGATGTTGTATCTTCAACGGTGACAAAAGCCATAGTATCATTGTTTTTTGTGACTTTCTTTTTGACAGAGGTTACTATAGCAAGAACATTGACTCTTGAATTATCTCTGTATCTGCCGCCTGCAAGCTCACTGTCAGAGGTTTCCGCAATAATACGTGAAATTCTGTCAGCCTTAAGACTTTCTGCTACAGGCTCATACGGCGAAAGCGGATGTCCTGAAATATAGATACCGGTATATTCTTTTTCGAAACTGAGCTTGTCCTCGGTTGTAAATTCAGGTAAATCAGGCACATCTACTGAAAACATTTCGTTCTCATCACCGAAAAGTCCCATCTGTCCGCCTGCCATTATTTTTCCGCTGTTTTCAGCCTCACTCATTATTGCAGGAAGAGACGTAATCATCTGACGGCGGTTCAAATCAAGTCCGTCAAGTGCTCCGCTGTAAATCAGAGCCTCAATGGCTCTTCTGTTTAATTCTTTGCCGTACATTCTGAAACAGAAGGAAGAAAACGTATCAAACCTACCTCCATCCTCACGCTCTCTGATAATGGCTTTGATTGCATTTTTGCCAAGATTCTTTATTGCAAGCATTCCGAAAAGAATATCGTTGTCTTTTACGGTAAAATTATCGAAACTTTCGTTTACATCAGGAGGAACGATTTTAATGCCGAGTCTGTGACATTCTGAAATGTACTCCGCAACCTTCTTTGAATCATCAAGAACGCTGCTGATAAGTGCTGAAAAATATTCATTGGGATAGTGACACTTAAGATATGCTGTTCTGTATGCCACGAAAGCATAAGCTGCAGCATGTGATTTGTTGAAAGCATACTGTGAAAAATCCGACATTGTATCGAAAATCTCGTTTGCAGTTTTTTCATCAACACCGTTTGCAACGGCACCTGTACATTCCACAGTACCATCATCGTTCTTAAGTCCGTAAATGAAGTTATGACGCTCTTTTTCCATTACGTCATGCTTTTTCTTACTCATGGCACGGCGTACAATATCAGCTCTGCCGAAAGAATAACCTGCCAAAGTTCTGAAAATCTGCATAACCTGCTCCTGATAGACAATACAACCGTAAGTAACATCAAGTATGTCCTTGAGAAGAGGCGTTGAATATCTGACCTTTTCAGGGTTATGTCTGTTTTCAATGTATGTGGGAATGGACTTCATAGGTCCAGGTCTGTAAAGTGAGATAACAGCAATAATATCCTCAATTGAATCGGGTTTAAGCTGAGTGAGAACATTCTTCATGCCACCTGATTCAAGCTGGAAAACACCGTCTGTAAGACCTTTTGAGAAAAGCTCATAAGTTTTCTTGTCATTGATATCAATTTTTTCAATATCGAAATCAGGATGCTTTCTCTGAACAAGCTTTTCTGCATCGTCAATAACTGTCAGATAACGAAGTCCCAAAAAGTCAATTTTAAGAAGTCCCAGCTCTTCAAGTGTTGTCATTGTAAACTGCGTTACCACAGCATTATCATTGAGAGCCAAAGGAACATAAGTATCAATAGGATCTCTTGTAATAACAACACCTGCCGCATGAGTTGATGCATGGCGAGGCATACCCTCAACTGTTTTTGCTGTATCAACAAGAGTTTTGACCTCTTTGTCAGAGTTATACATTTCCACAAGCTCAGGTGAAGATTTAAGTGCTGATTCAATTGTAACATTAAGTTCACGGGGAATAAGCTTTGCCACTTTATCAACGTTGGAATATGAGATACCAAGTGCTCTGCCAACGTCTCTTATGGCTCCCCTTGCAGCCATTGTACCGAAGGTAACAATCTGTGCCACGCGGTCATATCCGTATTTTTCAATAACATAATCAATTACTTCACTTCGTCTGACATAACAGAAGTCGATGTCAAAGTCAGGCATAGTAACTCTTTCGGGATTCAGGAAACGCTCAAAAATCAGGCTGTACTTCATCGGATCAATACCTGTAATACCAATGCAGTATGCTGCCAGGGAGCCGGCACCTGAGCCTCTGCCCGGACCTACAGGAATACCGTGATTTTTGGCGTAAGAAATAAAATCATTTACTATCAGATAGTAATCAGTGTAACCCATTTTTTCAATGGTTTCAAGTTCATACAGAAGTCGTTCCTCATACTCTTTCGGATAGTTTTCACCATATCTTCTGACAAGACCTTCAAAGCATTGATTTTTGAAATATTCAAAATGATTCTGATTATCCGGTACTTCAAAATGAGGAAGCTTTGTTTTACCGAACTCAAATTCAAGATTACATTTTGCGGCGATTTCTTCCGTTCTTTCAACAGCATCAATATCATCAGGGAAAGCCTGACACATTTCCTCATAGCTTTTCAGATAAAATTCATCTGTTTCAAAGCTCATGCCTGTGGGTGTGCCGACAACATTATTTGTCTGTATACACAGGAGAACTTCCTGAATTTTTGCATCTTCTTTTCTGATATAGTGAGTATCGTTTGTGGCAACGAGAGGTATGCCTGTCCTTGCAGACACAGTTCTCATACCGCTTACAACACGCATTTCATCAGACATCGAATGATTCTGAATTTCAAGATAGAAATCGTTACCGAATAAATTCTTATACCACAGAGCACTCTTAACAGCACCTTCGATATCGTTTGCAAGAATTGCTCTCGGTATTTCGCCTGCAAGACACGCAGACAAAGCAATAAGCCCCTCATGATGTTTTTCAAGGAGAGACTTATCAACACGAGGTTTCACATAAAAGCCTCTTTTCCAGCTTTCAGAAACCATTTTTATCAGGTTTTTATACCCTGTTTCGTTCTTACAGAGCAAAACAAGGTGATATCTTTCAGTATCAAGACCTTTTTCTTTCTGGTCAAGATTTCTTGCAGCAACATAAACCTCACAGCCGATGATTGGCTTTACACCTGCCGCTTTTGCTTTTTTATAAAAATCAACTGCACCGAACATAACACCATGGTCAGTTATAGCAAGAGATGACTGACCAAGCTCGGCGGCACGTTTTGTAACCTCGCTTATTTTACACGCACCGTCAAGCAAACTGTATTCACTGTGAAGATGTAAATGAGTAAATCCCATTCAGTTTCACGTCTCCCTGTCAAGTTCGTCTGCAATTTTAATTAATCTGTTTAATCTGTGATTCACACCTGAACGGGAAATTTCACCGTCAAGCACATTTCTTATTTCGTCAAGAGACATATCAGGATTTTCGAGTCGTATTTTCGCAATTTCACAAAGCTGTTCAGGAAGCCATTCAAGACCTTTTATTTTCTGAATTTTTTCAATAGCAGCAACTTGTGTCATTGAAGCATTGACTGTCCTTGATATGTTGGCAGTTTCAAAATTTATCTGCCTGTTTATTTTATTTCTCACATCCTTCATCATCTTCACACCCATAAGTTCAAGAGAACTTGACTGAGCACCGATAAGAGTGAGAAAATCTTCTATGTTTTCGCTGTCTTTGAAATAAACAACGTATGAATTGCCGCGTTCTACAATCTTGGGAGATAGTCCCATATCACCGAGAAGAGTTGCAAAATCGTTTGTAAGCTTGAGATACGGAATAACAAACTCGAGATGATAGTTTTTCATAGGATCTGCAATCGTTCCGCAAGAGAGAAATACACCTCGCAGAAAGGATGCATAACAACAATCATCCTCAAAATTTGATCTGTTGATTCTCAGTGTTATATTCTGCTTACTTTGTCCGAAATAACGCATGATTTTTTCTATATCTCTCGGTATTGTTACAGAAAGAGAATAATTCCCTGCCTTAGTTTTTGAAAGCCTTGGCTTCACCTCAGGACACACTTTACAGAAATGGGCATATGCACTTGCCACATTCTTATTTTCGGTAAGCAGACCGATTCTTGTCTGAGAATAATACTTTCCGAAAAGAAGCATACCGTAAGCCTGAGCCTTCATACAGCAATCAGACAAATCAGTCATTAACGATAATTCACTTTTTACCTTTTGTGAAAATGACATATTTTGCCTCCGGTTTATTTCAGACAATCTCTGTGATGAACTGTTGTTCTGTAGCCAAGGGAATCAAGAAAATCGTTGAAGATTTCCGCAAAAGTTACAGAACGATGATGACCGCCTGTACAGCCAAAACCGATAACAATCTGACTTTTGCCCTCAAGCTTTGAAAGCGGAAGAATGAAAAGAATAAACTCTTCAAGCATTCTTTTCATTTTCTGACTGTTTTCATCCTGCATTACAAAATCCCTGACTTCTTTGTCAAGGCCTGTTTTGTCCCTCAGTTCAGGAACATAATAAGGATTTACAAGTCCTCTCAAATCAAAAACAAAGTCACAATCACGAGGAATTCCGTACTTGTATCCGAATGAAATGAAATGCATTACAAAGGAATTTTCAGGACGCGAAAGAAATGTGTCCTTGATTCTGTTTCTCAGCTGTGTAACGGAAAGATTTGTGCTGTCAATTACAATATCAGCAATATTTTTAGTAGGCTGAAGATACATCCTTTCAAGGTTTATCGCCTCTGTGACGGAAAGTGTCTGGTCCTTTGCCACAAGAGGATGGAGCCTTCTCGTCTCCTTATACCTTCTGATGAGAACATCGTCATCTGCATCAATAAACAGAGTTTTAAAATTGTAATCGGTCTTTTTTGTTTCATCAAGAACATTGATAAGATTGCTGAAAGAAAGACCTGCACGCATGTCAATTACAACAGCAACCTTCTCAGCTTCATTGCTCTTCTTGATTTCTTCAAGAAAAGAGTGCAAAAGGTTGGGAGGAATATTGTCGGCACAAAAATATCCGATATCCTCCAGAGCATTCACTGCATTCGATTTTCCTGCACCCGACATTCCGGTTACAATCAAAACATCCATTTTCCACACCTACACCAATTTGACTTCCGTTTCAAGCATAACGCCTGTTTTTTCAAGAACTTCATCGCGGACAAAATCTATCAGATCTAAAATATCAGAACTTGTAGCATTATTTTTATTGATAATAAAACCACAATGCTTCTCACTGACCTGTGCACCGCCGATAGATTTGCCTCTCAGACCACAGTCCTCAATGAGTTTACCTGCAAAATTACCGGGAGGTCTTTTGAAGGTACTGCCCGCACTGGGATATTCTATAGGCTGTTTATCTTTTCTTCGTGACATCAGATCATTCATCTTTCTTTCAATTTCTGTTCTGTTGCCTTTTTCAAGTTTAAGTAAAGCAGAAACTATAACTTTATCACTGTCACAAAACGCACTGTGTCTGTAAGAAAGTTCCATTTCTTCACCTGTGAGTGTGCCTTTTTCGCCATCAAAGGTTACATAATCACAGCTGACTGCAACATTTTTCATTTCGCCGTCATATGCGCCTGCGTTCATATACATAGCACCGCCTACAGTGCCCGGAATTCCGTAAGCAAACTCAAGCCCTGTAAGACCTTTTTCAAGTGCAAAACGACAAAGACGCATCAGACTGCAGCCTGCCATGCAACGGATTGTTGTTTCATCAACCATTGTTATTTCATCAAAACCTTTACCGATATGAATAACAACATTGTCAATTCCCCTGTCAGAAACAAGAAGATTCGTTCCGTTGCCGAGAATAAATGGTTTTATTTCAAGTTCCTTACATTTTTTCAAAGCTTCATAAAGTGATTTTTCATCCTTGGGAGTGAGCATAATTTCAGCATTTCCCCCTGTTTTGAAGCTTGTGTACATCTTCATCGGGACATCCTTTTTTATTTCGCATTCAATTCCTTCGCCGAAATTGAACATACATTCAGAATATTCCATGAAAACCTCCAAGAGTAATTTTTATCTTTCAAGAAGTGCTGCACCGATAATACCGGCGTCATTCTTAAGCTCTGCTACGCAGATTTTTGTACTTCTTTCAAACTGTTTATTGTAAACTTCTGCATGAACTTTCTCAGTAAGAGGAACAATAAGATTATCTTTTTCGTTACTAATACCGCCACCGATGCAGAGAACGTCAGGCTGAAGAGCATTAATGATGTTTGCAACACCGATAGCAACATACCAGATGTACTTATCAACTACCTCTGCACCTGCTTTGTCACCTTTTCTCATAGCATCCCATGCAGTTCTGCCGCTTGCTTTGTTGATATCTCCGCCTGTAAGCTCCCACATAACGCTATCTTTGTTTTCAAGCATTTTTTCTTTTGTCTGCCTGATAAGAGCAGTAGCAGAAGCATATGCTTCCCAACAACCCTTTCTACCGCAGTTGCACTGAATACCGTCAGCAATAATTACAGTATGACCGCATTCGCCTGCAGCGTCACCGATACCTGTTACGAGCTTACCATCGATAATAATACCACTACCAACGCCTGTACCCAGTGTTACTGCAACAAGGTTTTTACATCCGTTGCCTGCGCCTGCATAAGCTTCACCGAGAGCTGCACAGTTAGCATCGTTATCGATATGTACTTCTTTTCCGCCAAGTCTTTCGCTGAGCATATCTCTTGCAGGTACCATGTGGAAATCAAGGTTGTTTGAGAATTCAATTTTACCTGTTGTTTTATTGATAGAACCGGGAATACCGACACCGATGCTTGCTACATCATCAAGTGTAATTCCTGCATCTTTAAGAGCAAGGTCTACTGCCTTTGCAATATCATCAAAAATTTCTTCTGCAGGTCTGGGAGCATTGGTTTTCACTGTTCCTCTGCCGACGATTTTAAAATTATCGTCAATAACACCTACTGCAATATTTGTTCCACCAAGATCAACACCAATTTTATACATTTTAATTACCTCCGTAATTTTGTTTACTTATTTTATGATTTCCATGTTTCGAGCTCTTTTTCGTCAGGAATGATGTCTGACATCCCGAGACTGTGAAGAAGCTCTCTTGCAGCATTGTAACCCATCTTTTTCTGACGGTTGTTCATTGCTGCTGCTTCAATAATTATTGACAGGTTTCTGCCGGGCTTTACAGGCACTGTTGTCACAGGCACTTCAACGCCGAGTATGTTCATTTTTTCATCATCAAGACCTAATCGGTCATAGATTTTTGTGCTGTCCCAGAGCTCAAGCTGAACAACCATGTCAATTTTCTCTGTCATTTTAACAGCACCCATACCGAAGATTCTTCGTGCGTTGATAATACCTACACCGCGAAGTTCAATATAATGCCTTATGTTATCAGGAGCTGAGCCAACAAGAGTTTTTTCTGAAACTCTTCTGATTTCAACTGCGTCATCAGCAATAAGTCTGTGACCGCGTTTGATAAGCTCAAGTGCTGTTTCGCTTTTACCTACACCGCTGTCACCGAGAATAAGTACACCCTCACCGCTGACTTCAAGCAGAACACCGTGACGTGTAACTCTCGGAGCCAGTTCAACATTGAGATATGCGATAATCGTTGACATACAACGTGATGTCTGGTCAAGTGTCAGAAGAACAGGCACTTCATGCTTCTTTGCAAACTCAAGACATCTTTCAGGAAAATCAAGACCTCTTGTTATGATAACACAGACAGGTTTCTTTGCAAAAAGGTTTTCAAACTTTTTGTCACCCTCATCTTCAGGTAAGCTTTTTAGGTACTCAATTTCCGTCAGACCTATGAACTGTATACGCTCAGGATCAAAATATTCTTCAAATCCGCAGAGGAGAAGTCCCGGTCTGTTTACGTCGGAAGTTGAAACATAAATGTCAGAAGCTGCCTTAGGCATATAAACTACTTCAAACTTGTGGTCCTTGATGATTTTTTCAAGTGACACAGTGTACTTTGGCATCATACTTTTCACATCCTAACACAATATCTTATATATTATAAACTATTTTTTCAGAAGTTCCAACACTTTTTTCTAAATTTACTAAAATATTTTTAAAAAAATTCCTTGCAATTTAAGTAAACTTATGATATCATATTGTGCGTTGAGTATGTGCTGCTATGGCTCAGGAGGCAGAGCACATCCTTGGTAAGGATGAGGTCACCGGTTCGAATCCGGTTAGCAGCTCCAAACAAAAATCCGTTCACGTAAGTGGGCGGATTTTCGTTTGTACTATTCATTTTTCTATATTCATCATTCATTGTTCATTTATAAATAACGTATTTTCTGATGAATAATAAATAATTACAGGCATGTGTATATTCTGCTGATTGTATTTTTGTTTTAAGTATGATATAATCAAGTAGTCTTAAATTTTGAAAAGGAACAACAAACCAATGAAACACTGCGGAACACAACGATTAGAGACGGATAGGTTGATTTTAAGAAGATATGTGAGTGAAGATGCCGCTCCTATGTATAAAAACTGGGCATCAGACCCAGAGGTTACGAAGTTTTTGATGTGGAAACCGCATTCAAATCAAGAAGAAAGCCAAAATATAATAGATAATTGGGTTAAACAATATTCTGACGAAAAATATTATCATTGGGCTATTGTTTTAAAAGAGAATGGTAATGAACCTATTGGTGCCATTGCCGTAGGGCATATGAACGAAAAAGTTTCAGCAATGCAAATCAGTTATTGTCTTGGCAGAGCGTGGTGGCATCAGGGAATTGTCCCGGAAGCACTTAAAGCGGTAATGAATTTTTTGTTTGATATAGTAGATGTAAACCGTATTGAAGCGAGACACGACCCGAGAAACCCGAATTCAGGTAAAGTCATGCAAAAGTGCGGAATGAAATATGAAGGAACTTTACGTAGTTCAGATTGGAATAACCAGGGCATCTGTGATGCCTGTTATTACGCGTTATTAAAATCAGAACGCTGACTATATTTATAAGGAGAAACAAACATGACTGCTGCTTTTTATACTCTCGGCTGTAAAGTTAATCAGTACGAATCTGAAGCTATGGCTGAACAACTGATAAAAAACGGATATACAATAGTGAATTACAGTGAAAAAGCAGATGTGTTTATTGTAAACTCCTGCACCGTTACTGCCTCAGGCGACCAGAAAACAAGACAGGCTGTAAGACGATTCAAGAAAAACAATCCTGATTCATGCGTAGTTCTTACAGGTTGTATGCCACAGGCATATCCTGAAAAAGCTAAAGAGCTTTATCAGGCTGATATTGTAATCGGCAACAAAAACAATGATACACTTGTTTCCGCACTTAAAGAATTTTTTGATAAAAAAGAACGTTTTGTAAATATTGAAATGCACGAGAATCACGATTCCTTCAGAGGGACTCTGATTTCAGAATTTCAGAACAGAACAAGAGCTTTCCTCAAAATTCAGGACGGTTGCAACAGATTCTGCACATACTGCATTATCCCCACATCAAGAGGTCGTTCACGTTCAAAACCGCTTGCTGATATTCAGAAAGAACTTGATTCTATTGCAGAAAAAGGATACAAGGAAGTTGTGCTCGTAGGCATTAATCTTTCATCTTACGGAAAAGATATCGGCGAAAAATTCACATCTGCCGTAAAGCTTGCGTGTAATACAAAAGGTATTGAAAGAGTAAGACTTGGCTCACTTGAGCCTGACCACATAACAGATGAGATCATTGATGAATTGGCATCTCTTCCCAACTTCTGCCCGCAGTTTCATATTTCTCTGCAAAGCGGTTGCGACAATACGCTCAAAAGAATGAACAGACACTACACAGCAGATGAATATTATCATCTCTGTCAGAAGCTCCGTTCAAGTTTTGAAGATGCTACAATCACCACAGATATTATGGTTGGTTTTTCACTGGAAAGCGAAGAAGATTTCGAGGAAAGCCTCGATTTTGCACGGAAAATCGCTTTTGAAAAAGTGCATGTTTTCCCCTACTCTGTCAGAACGGGAACAAGAGCAGAAAAACTTCCTCAGCTTGAAAAACACGTGAAAGAAGAACGTGCAAAAAGAATGACTGAGGTTACTGAAGAAATCAGACAAGCTTTTCTCAGAAATCAGATCGGAAAAACCGTGGAAGTTCTTGTTGAAACTACAAACAAAAACGGCATGTATGAAGGTTATACAAAAAACTATACCCCTGTGCTGATTAACTGCACAGAGGATATGTGTTCAGAAATTATTAAAGTTAAAATCACAGAGGTCAAAGGCGACTATTGCATGGGAGAACTTATTTAAGTTCTCCCTTTATTTTTTTATTATTTTTTCTGTTTTTTCCAAGCCACAGGGCAGAATCTCTTCACCGCAGAGGGTGAAAATATCTGTTGCTTTTGATTCAATGTCAAAAAAATGTTGAGCATTTCTGTCAAGATTTTTTATATCAGAATACTTCCTAACAAGAGGCAAAGACATTGTATCTTTTGAAGTTTTCAGAATTTCTCTGCCCTTGTCATTAAATCCTATTACACGGATATACGGAACGTCAGCAGAAACATCTTCTTTTGTAATACCGAGAAAAGCACAAAGGCAGATTCTTCTGATTCTCGAGTGAGTATATCGTTTTGTTTTCACAAGTTCATAAAACTCATTAAGGCTTACCGCTTTCTGTGCCGCGGAGTACAATCTGTTCTCCATACCCTCTGATACATCAGGAAGATTTTTGAAGTCATTTTCTGTAAAGCTTCGCAACTTTACAAGTATTGGTAACTCCAATTTTGTAAAGTCAAATGCTTTACAATTTCTTCTTGTGTTTTCAAAAATTTCATCATCAGATTTTATGGATTTTTTCAGCAGTTCACGTAGGTGTGATGCAGAATAAAAACCATTCTTTTCTTTTTCAGCATCGTGTTCTGCACCGATTCTCGGTACAGTGAAAAAGTTTATATCCATTTTTGCTTTTCTGCACTCTGAAATATATTCACATGCAAGAATATTGTTAGGCTGAGATAAAATTTCAGCATATTCTTCACTGTATTTTTCTCCGATAGCCTTTTCTCTCGCTTTTGGAAAAGAAATTCCTTCACTGAGATATTTCTGAATTTCTTCTGCAAACTCATTATCTGCTATTATTTCTGCAACTTCTGTAATTTTTTCCATATCTCCGCTTTCACTTCCGAATGCAATTTCATTCACACAGCCAAGACCGTTAATTACACCAACTCCACCATATGCGAATCTCTGTGCAGAAGCAGTGGCAAAAATCAGGGGATTTTCAAGAACAAGATCCACGCCGTTTTCCAATGCTGTTTCAGCTCTGTCCCATTTTGAGAATACGGCTCCTTCCCCTCTCTGAACGAAATTTCCGCTCATTACGGCAACAATATGTGTTGCGCCGTTTTCTCTTGCCTTATCTATCAAATACTTATGTCCCTTGTGAAAAGGGTTAAATTCAGAAATAATTGCAGTTATTTTCATTTTACGGCTATCCTTTCGCAAAAATAACTTGAAAAATTGTATTATATAGTATATAATATTACAGTAATTTGCATTTTTCAAGTTAAAAGTTAATTTTGGAGGTAAGAAAATGAAAGTTCTTGTTATCAATGCAGGTAGTTCATCTCTCAAATATCAGCTTATTGATATGGAAACAGAGCAGATGATCGCTAAAGGTATTTGTGAAAAGGTTGGTTTTGCAGGTCAGATTGACGGTAAAACTGCAGACGGCAGAAAGTTCTTCTATGAAGTTCCTCTCAAGAACCACACAGAAGCTTTTGTTGAAGTTAAAAAGGTACTTACTGAAGGCGATTGCAAGGTTATCGACGACCTTTCTGAAATCGCAGCAGTTGGTCACCGTGTAGTTCAGGGTGGCGCACTGTTCCAGAAGAGTGTTCTTATTGATGAAAAAGTTATTGAAGGAATCGAGAGCCTTTGCGATCTCGCTCCCCTTCACAACCCTGCACACATTCAGGGTATCAGAGCTTGCTTCGAAGTTTTCGGACCTGACGTTCCTGAAATCGCAGTATTCGACAACGCTTTCCACAGCACAATGCCTGAAGAAGCGTATACTTTCCCCATTCCTTACGAATATACAGAAAAATATCAGATCCGCCGCTATGGCTTCCATGGCACATCACACCGCTTTGTAAGCGCTCGCTGTGCAGAAGTTATGGGCAAGGATATCAAAGACCTTAAAATCGTTACATGCCACCTCGGCAACGGCTCATCAATTACAGCTGTTAAGGGCGGTAAAGTTATCGACACAAGTATGGGGCTTACTCCCCTTGATGGTTTTGAAATGGGCACACGCTGCGGTGCTGTAGACCCCTCAGCAATCCTCTTCCTTATGGAAAAAGAAGGTTGGGATACAAAAACAACAAGCGATGTTCTCAATAAGAAATCAGGTTACCTTGGCGTTTCAGGCGTTTCGAGTGATGACCGTGACCTTCTCAAAGCAATTGACGAAGGTAACGAAAGAGCTGCTCTTGCAAGAAAAATCCTCAAATATCAGGTACGCAAAGTTATCGGTAGCTACATAGCAGCTATGGACGGCGTAGATGCTATCGTATTCACAGGCGGTATCGGCGAAAATACAACTGACCTTCGTGAAGATGTTTGCGAAAACCTCACATACCTTGGTGTTAAGTTTGACAAAGATATCAACAACTCACTCATCAGAGGTAAAGAAGGCGAAATCAGCACAGCAGATTCTAAAGTTAAAGTATTCGTTCTTCCCACAAACGAAGAACTTGCAATCGCTCGTGATACAAAAGAAATCGCTGAATCACTTTAATTTCAGGATTATAAAGAATTACAGCCAACCCCAAAGGTTGGCTGTTTTTTTATTATTTCTTTGCATCTTCTTTTGTATAATAATCCTGCAAATCGTCTGCAGCAGATTGAAGCCTTTCGGTAAGTCCTTCTTCGTAAATGTCACTGTACAGAAATTCTCTTACTGCAAATTCTTTTCTGTTGCCGGCATTTGTTTCCGTTTTAGGTTCCTGTGCAATAAAATCTATTGCAAAAAACGGAATACCATGTTCATCAAAAATTGTTTTAAATTCAAGGAGTCTCTCTGCAGATTTTTCTGCTGTCAATTCAGTTTCATCATAATAGAAAACAACATGACCTGCTGATTTTGCAACCTCTTTTATATCATACTCATAATCTAATTTGAGATCAGATAACACAACACCATAGAGTTCTTTTCCGTGGTAATCATCAGAATATTCAAATGTTTTTATTTCACCATAATCAATGTCTGAAACAAAGCTTTTCTTTGCATCTTTCAGAACTTTTTCGCACAATGAGCGATATTCATTTTCAAGACGCATATATGTATTCCAACCATCGGTGACATTATCAAAGCTGTCATGCAAAGGTCTGCCCAGCAAATCGAAGTAAACTGAAAAATGCGTATCGACGCTTGACGGTGAAACTACATATGCATAATAGCCAGATGACTTGAAATCATAGCCGACTTTTTCAATTTCAAGGTCATAATCAGCATAGTTTTCTTCAATGTAATTGTCTGCTGAATTGACCGCTAAAAGATAAGAAACAGGATTACCGAAAAATGCACAGACAAAATACAAAACTACACCTAAGAACAAAGCCAATAAAGTAATAAGAATGATTTTTACCGATTTTTTCATAACCTGTCATCTCCTTTATTTTAATTAAAATTTTTCAAGAAATGAATGGAATTCATCATTCAGTTTGTATTCCACCATTGTATCAACGTTTGCATTATGTATTGCACGGAAAATGTTGATTTCAATGTTGGGATTTACTTTTTTCATCTGCTTGATAAGATCCTTTATTTCCTGACGCTTTGAAAGGCCTTCTTTGTTGTCATTTGTTTTATAATCTTCCGTAAATCGACAAGCGCATCTGATAAATTCAAGATTATTGTATTTCGACCATGCAATAATTGCATCTTCTTTTATGCAGTACATAGGTCTAATCAATTCCATGCCTTCGTAGTTTGTGCTTTTAAGTCTCGGCAACATCGCCTGAATCTGTGAACCGTAGAACATGCCCATGACTGTTGTTTCAATAACATCACTCATATGGTGACCAAGGGCAATTTTGTTGCAACCGAGCTCCTTTGCTCTTGAGTAAAGATATCCTCTTCTCATTCGCGCACAGAGATAACATGGATTCTGCTCAATTTTCACAACAACATTGAAAATATCGGAATTAAAAACATTAATCGGAATATTGAGAATCTTTGCATTTTCTTCAATTTTCTGTCTGTTTTCAGCATTATAACCGGGATCCATTACTATGTATTCAAGTTCAAAAGGAACTTCACTGTATCGCTGAAGCATTCTCATAAGAACAGCAAGAATCATAGAGTCCTTACCGCCTGAAATACAAACGGCGATTTTGTCCCCTGCCTGAATCATCTGATATTTCTTAACTGCTTCGACAAAGGGATTCCATATTGTTTTTCTGTATGTTTTTGAAATACATCTCTCGGCAATCTGCCACGCTTCAAGTTCTCTTTTCATCTTATTCTCCAAACCTGATCAAGTCTTTAACAACTTCCCCTGCCATAATAAGCCCCACAACTGACGGCACAAATGAGACACTGCCAGGAATCTGACGTTTATTGGAATTTTCATCAATCAGTTCTTCTTTGATTGTAGGCATCTCCTCAGAATAAACAACCTTCAGTTTCTTTACACCGTTATCGCGACATAATTTTCTCATAGCCTTTGCAAGGGGACAAACTGATGTTTTATAAATATCCGCAACTTTAAACTGAGTAGGATCAGTTTTATTGCCTGCGCCCATTGAAGAGATTATGGGAATACTCAGTTTATCAGCAATTACCGCAAGTGCAAGCTTTCCGCTGACAGTGTCAATCGCATCAACAATATAATCATACTTTTCAAACTCAAACTCATTTTCATTCTCCTTGAGAAAGAAACAATTGTGAGTATTTACTGTAATTTCAGGATTGATGTCAAGAAGTCTTTCTTGGCAGACATCCACTTTATTTTTCCCGATTGTGCTGTGAAGAGCAATAATCTGTCGGTTGATATTTGATGGTGAAACTGTATCGTTATCGATAATATCAAGTGTGCCGACACCGCTACGGGCTAAAGCTTCACAGACATAACCACCTACGCCGCCTACACCAAAGACAGCAACGCGGGAATTCTTCAGTTTTTCAAGGGAGTCCGAGCCAAAGACAATATTCTGTCTTGAAAAAATTTCACTCATCAGATATCAACTTCTTCTCTTTCTTCAACACAAATTGTTTCGGTATAAAATTCTTTTGGGTTGTTTTCATCTATTTCAATAAGACGTCCGCCTCTGCGCCAGCCGTAAGTCATAAAGCCTCCGCAGATTGTCTGGCAAAGCTTGATGCCGTCTTTTTCAACGATAAAATCGTTTACATGGTCATGACCGCAGAACATGGCAATCACGTCACCCTGAGCCTTAAACGCATCAAATTCGCCGTCATAACGCGTCATCGGCGGGCTGGGACTTTCATTTAACTCACCTGTTGCGTTTTCGGGCAAAACATAAAATTTACCATCATTGCATTGAACTGCACCTTCTGTGCCCTCTTCAACCTCTTTGAAGCAGGAATGAACATCAGGCACACAGATATGCTGAAAAGCAAAAGAATAAACAGGCTCTCCACCGTTTTCCTCTTTCAGTTTATCAGATTTTCTCTTGTACCAATCAAGCTGATCTGAATGTACGCAGTCATAGCCTGTTCCTTTGATACCGTCAAGGTAATCGTTTGAGTCAAACATCCAGAGATTGAATGCAGTTTTTTTGCCGTCTGATGAAATAATTGGCAGACTGTAGTTACCGCAACCATAGACATTCTCTTCATTATAAACACCGACAAAATTCTCATATTCCATGAAAATTCTCATCTGAAACTCTTTATGAGTATTTCTCTCTCCGTCATGGTTACCGAAAGTTATAGCAAGAGGTAAATTAAATTTTCCTACTGCCTGATAAAGTCTTCTGATTGTCTTTGCGGCATAATCATATGTAATAAGCTCATAGTTACTGCTTACATTATCACCTGTAAACACAACTAAATCAGGATTTGTTCGTCTGATACATTCTTCAATAAGATTTAATGTGTCTGCAACCTGCTGTTTAGTAACTTCGATAGGCTGCTCCTCCTCCATAAGCTCATGAACGAGATGAATGTCAGACATATGTAATATTCTGAATTTTCCGTCTTGCGAGAATTTAAGAGGCTTCTTCTCTCTTTTTGCATAGAGAAAAGGACCACCTACAGCCCCAAGAAACGGAAAAGTCATCATTTTTAAGATATTTGAAAGTATTCTGCTTTTCATTTTATGCCTCCTAAAAAAAGCGGAGCTAACTTTTATGTAGCCCCGCCGAGTCCAAAACTTACGCTTAAAGCTTTATCAATTCTGTCCATATCTACGTCGTCAAGATTGCCCATACGCTCCTTAAGCCTTCTTTTATCAAGCGTTCTCACCTGCTCAAGCAGTACAATTGAATCCTTTGCAAGACCGCAACCATCTGCGTTTACCTTGATGTGAGTAGGAAGGCTGTTTTTATATTTCTGGCTTGTAATTGCCGCAGCGATTACCGTTGGGCTGTATTTATTGCCGACATCATTCTGAACAATCAAAACAGGTCTTATTCCGCCTTGCTCCGAGCCAACTACAGGGCTAAGATCTGCGTAATATATATCTCCCCGTTTTATCATAAAATCACTCTCCGTAAAATATTTTTGACAACAATATCATTGCCAATATTTTAAGGAAATAATCATCAGCCTCAAAATTCGGGGAGAAATTTCAGGCTGTGACTTGTCCCTGAAACTATTATATTCAGAAAAAGCTTACAGGGACACTCTCAAATCAATACCAGAGCCAGCCGAAAAGAAGAATCATTATAATCCACTGCCACCATGTATATTTTACTGTCACTTCATAATTTGTTCTTGTTTTACCGTTATTTGCAGTTGCGGCAACATATACTGTCCCTGCCTTTTTAGCAGTAAGTGTATCGCCTTTTGAGTCAACGATGCTTGTGTCTGAAGAAAGAACTTCATAATCATCAGCTGATGAAACAAGAGCTGAAGTATTCAGAACATCTTTATAATTCATTTCAAATGTTTTATCTGCAGGTAACTTTTCTACTTTGTCACCAAAAAGAACAGCCTGTGACAGATCATAAGTCTGGCCGCATGTTGCGATAACATCATCGCCGAGTGTTGCACCGCCGTGTGCTGCATAAACGCCACTTCTCATAGTTGAGTTGGCTGTTTTTATGTATGCTTCGTCAATACCGAGGAAGCCGTTACCATCCGCTGGAGCATTTGACTTCATCTTGAATTTGATTGTATAAAGCTTTTCAAAATCTGTAAGTGTTGTTGTAGGAGTTGATGTGCCATCAGAAGCAAGTGAAGGAAGCCATGTAATTGCGCTGAAAACAAGCTTATACTGCTTTGTCATCGCACTTGAATAACTCTGATGATACATTCCGAGAGGAGAATTTACTGACTGATTCATGCTCACAGGCATCTTTGTAGCTTTTTTAACGGCAGCACCGTTTGAAGTGTCAAGAGCATAATAATCAGTGTCATAAACGATAATTGTATTTACGTTAATAACAGGATAGTCAGTTTTAGCACTTACTGTCACAGTAAATGAATCACCGGGTTTAGGTTCTGCCTTTGATGATGTGAGTTTGATTGTGCATGTGTTGTCTTTTTCTGCTGCATTTGCAGAGACTGCAAACATTGAAAAAATGAAAACAAAAGACAGAACAACAGCCATAATTTTAGTAATTTTTTTCATTGAAAATACCTCCTTAAAAATCATGCTTCATTATAGAATATGTCAAGAATCATTTCATAAGTTGATTCTTTATCAACGATAAATTGTGGGAATTTATCAGCAGATACATATTCACCCTGCAGTGAAGTTACTTTATTGATTTTTGCTGAATTTGTAACAAGCTCAGTACCGAGATAAACTGCACTTGAAAGAGAAATGTCAGTAACTGAATATTTCTTTGCAGTATTATAAAGCTTAGAGATAATTCCGATATCATCTTTTGCAAGGCTCATAACCTTTGCAGAATATGCTTTGACATACTGAATCTGCCGCTGTCGTCTGAGTGCATCAGAATCTATCTTTGTTTTATCACGTGCTGTGCAGTAAAAACGTGCAGAGCTATCTGTGAGCTTGATTTTTTCGCCTTTTGTAAACTGACCAATTGTTTCAATAGATGTAAGTTCGATTCCACCTACAGCATCATTGAGTGAATCAACTCCCTTGACTCTTAGCGAAAAGTAAGAATCAACAGGAACCCCCATAAGTAAACGCTCAATTGATTTTATGACATTTTCACAGCTTTTTTCAGCACCATCACCGTATGCAAACGAAAGGCATATATGCATTTCTTCAGTTCTCGCAAAATTACCGCTTGCTGAATAGACATCAACATCAACCATAGAATCTCGCGGCACTGTGATGATTGAAATTTCACCTGTTTTTGTATCATATGCAAGCACCATAATCGTATCAGCCTGACCTGCAGTACCGTATTCGTCGGTAATGTTCACACCAAAACTTTTATCGTCAATACCAAGAAAAGCCGCAGTAACAATGTCTTCGTTATAAACATATTTTTTGCCTTTATATTCAACAGTTTTACCGCTGTCATCATAAGATACGACGCTGTCTATTGTTTCAATAGTAGCTTCTTCTTTTTTCTTGTTGATATCGGACATACCCCTGCGATGCATAACAAGTACCGCACCTGCGCCAAGAATGACAAGTAAAAACAGTGCTGCAACAATGATAATCAAAATTCTGAGGAAAAGAGGAATTTCCTTTCTTTCCTTCTTTTCAGAAGATTTCTTTTCAGTTTTTTCTTTATCTGAAGAAGATGAATTATCATGAGAATGATGATGGTGGTGATGTTTGTGGTGTGAATGCGATGAGTACGCTTTCATAAATTCGTCAACAACTTCTTCACCTGACAAATCAAAATTATCATTTCGTTTTTTCATCGTCTACCATCACCCCACAAACAAGATATCTTGCTCTTCTGTCATTTATACACGTACTCAGAACAAGAACCTTTGAATATTCATTAAGTTTAATACCGCTTCTTACATTTTTTATAAAACTGTTCGGGTCAAGTACTGTGTTCTGAAACTCTTTAAGCTGAACAGGATCATTAAAATCAAATGAGTTCATTATATGACGGTTATCGTATTTGAACGCAGATATTACTTTGTACTTAAAAATATGTTTTTCTGTATACACATAGAAAAACTCATTTTCTTCAAAGAATTTTGCATCCTGAAATTTATGGAGATTCTGAAACATTGTACCATTATTCATGTTGTGTCCGTAAAGGACAGTAACAGGATCAAAAAAGTCAAGACTATTACAGGATTGTGAGTAAATCATTCCTGCAAAGAGGTACTTTTTATCAATTGATCTATTAAGGTAAAAATTATCATCAACCCTGCTCTGAACAATAGGATAATTAATCTTTGTATTCGGAATCTCAATCCAGGCATAGACTTCATCGTTCTTTTCTTGAAGAGATGCAAAGTCAATGGGGTTTTCAGGAAGATTTTCTTCTTCATCTTTCTCACCCGCATTAACTGCATCGTCCACAAACTCCATAAGTCCTCCGTAAGACTGCTCAGCAGCATAGCCACCATACCATTGAAAAGCAAGATAGCCGATTCCACCCAGCAGACAAAGAAGCAAAAACACAATAAGAACGATAATTGCTATTTTATTCGCTTTTTTTCTTTCCTTTTCTCTTGTGCTCATAATACCCTCATATTAACTGAAGGTCTTGGATTCAGAACGAAAACAAGACCTTCAGAAATTAAATATTCATATTATTTTGTTTTCTCTGTACGCTTTTTGTAAACAACTACAACAGCCATAAGACCTACGATTGCAAAAGCAATTATAGCGATAGCCTGTGTGTCCATAACACCTGTCTGAGGAGCAACAGGACCATCGTCAGGTTTTGCTGTTTCCTGTTCACCTGTTGTTGCTTCTTCATCAATGGGCTTGAAATGTGCGTCACCTACGATGTCAGCACTGTCTTCAAGGTCACCATGTGTTTTGTTATTTGCATCAGGGACAATTTCCACTTTAATTTCAGGATCATAGATTGTACCTTCAACAATTTCAAACATACCGTCAAGTTCCCAGTGGTCAAAAACATAGCCTTCAGCCGCTGTTGCTGTAAGAACAACAATCTGGCCTGCTTTTCCAACTGTAGGAGCTGCAACTGCTGTACCTGTACCGATAACTGCAACATTAGCATCGATCGTATAATATTTATCAGGCGTGGGGCTTACTGCTGCAAAAGATGTCAAAGCACATGCAAAAACAAGTGTTAATGCCAGTAAAACAGATAAAACTTTTTTCATGATTTACACCTCAAATAAAATTATGTAAAATTAGTCATTATCAGACAAAATAATTTTATCACAAACTTATTTAAAAGTCAAGGATTATGATTTATTTTGAAGGAGCATAGTCGATAACTTCAACTTTTTCCATTACAGGAGGATCAACGGGAGTTGTAAAATTCTGATCTGAAACAGAATAAACCCTTTCACACTCAGTGAGTGCATCAACAGTTTCCATTCCCTCAATAACTTTACCGAAGGCTGCATACTGTCCGTCAAGAGCAGCTTTCTGCTGAGCAGCGAGATCATAGCAGATAAAGAACTGACTGCTTGCTGAGTCAGGATCATTTGATCTTGCCATTGAAACTACGCCTCTTTCGTGTCCCAGTGTATTCTTAGTAAAACCATTTGACGAAAATTCACCTTTGATTTCTTTATCACTTCCGCCTGTGCCGTCACCCTTCGGGTCACCACCCTGTGCCATGAATCCGGGGAAAATTCTGTGGAAAGTAAGACCGTCATAGAAGCCTGACTCTACAAGTTGAAGGAAGTTTTCAACTGTTTCAGGTGCATATTCTGGCATAAGCTCAATAATAAAGCTGTCACCTGTTTCCATTGTCACCTTGACAAATGAGTGTTCTGCACTGCTGGAGCCTGAACAACCGACAAGAGAGAAAAGCATAACCGCTGAAATCAAAATTGCAACAAATTTTTTCATAATCTTATACTCCTAAAATTTCTCTGATATTGCTTACACCTGTAAGCAGATTGAATTTAAGTGTTCTTGCACCGTTTCCGCTATCAAATACAACTTCAATGTCATCACCAAGATTAACTCTCTCTGCAGAGATAATCTTTGCATCATTCTCTTTAAAGAACATTTTAAGAAGTTCAATTTCCTTATCAGAATAATCGCCTGCATTGTCAGAAACAAAGAGAACGTTACCCATAAGGTTATTGATGAAAGCAAGAAGAAGCTTCTGTTCGAAATTGAACTTAAGGTTATTGCTGCGAAGGAAGAATACATCAGGGTCATTACAGAAAACTCTGCCGTCAAGATGTCTTCTGAAAATTGTGTTGTTGATCGCATTCTGTGCTGAGGGAAGCTCATTATTGAGATTGAGAACATTTTCAATCTTTGGTCTGTATGAAAGGCTTACGTCACAGCTGATTCTGCAAGCATCAACAACGCCGAATGAGGGAAGAAGTGGTACACCGCAGCCGAGGAAAAGCTTGTCACCAACGCATTCGCGAAGGAAGTCCATAGCCTCGCACATAATCTGTCCTCTTGTTTTGCCGTTTCTGGGGAATACACACTGACTGTAGAGGAAGTCAAGCTTAACCATGTCATAGCCCCAATCGTTAAGAACAACGTCAAAGTAGTTCTTGATATAGGCTCTTGCTTCTTCATTATAAATATCGAGTGTGTAAGAACCGCCCCATGCAAAAGTACCGAGATGACGTTTGTCAGTACCGGGAACTCTGAGGAACCAGTCGGGATGTTCTTTTGCAACTACTGAATCTGTTTCACAGCTGAAAGGTGCAATCCAGATACCTGCAAGATAGCCTTTTTCGTGAATTTTATCAGCAATATATTTCATTCCCTTGGGGAATTTCTTGTTTGGAAGAAGCCAGTCACCTACTTTAGGCTCATAGCCGTCGTCAACCTGATAAATCGAAACGCTGTCTTTCGCTCTGTCAAGACCTTCAAGGTCACGGATGATAATATTTTCATCAATTTTCTGGAAATAGTTGTACCATGAGGTATAACCAGCAAGATGCTTGATTCTGGGCTCAGGCACCTTCATAGCTTCAAAGTATTTATCAAACACTTCGTCATATCCGCCCTTGAAGCAGACAACATCAAGAAGCTGATATTCACTGTCAATTACAAGGCCTTCAACGTCCTTGACGATTGAAAAATCAGATGTGTTCATATCATATCTGAAAAGAGTGTAGCCGTTTCTTTCAGTAAGAGAACCTAAGAATTCAAGGTCTTCACCATTTCTGATGTATGTATAACCATTACTGTGGAAATAACCTTTCTGTTTCTTGTAGCCTGAGAATTTATAGTCACCGCTTATTTCAACAGCATTTTTTGACCAACTGCTGATGTTAGCAATAGGGTTTGTGTTTTTAAGAACATTATCTTTCTGAACTTCCCATGAAGTTGACCATGACTGATAACCGTTTGAGAAGAATACATCGCCCTTCTTATAAGGTCTTTTGGTATCGAGCTTGAATTCAACAAGCTCAATTTCCTTTACAGGAATTACCTTAGCGATAATTTTTTCATCATCAGCTGAAAATTCGATTTTACAGCCTTTGTTTTCTGTCTCATAGCTTGTATAGACCTTACCGTCCATTCTGTACTTGATAAAAGATGAAAACTTGTACATTTTTTCAACTCCTAAACTTATATTTATTTAATTTTAACATAAAAAAACAAACTTATCAACTGTATAACAAGGAAATATTTTAAAATATCAATGAAAATTAAAATACCCTTGAAAATTTTCATGTTATATAGTATAATAATTCAGTTAGAAAGACACAGTTATTTTGTGAAAGAAGATGTAAAGATGAAAAAAATCGGTTTTGATAACGAAAAATACCTTGCCTTCCAATCTGAAAACATCAAAAAGAGAATCAGTGACTTCGGCGGCAAGCTCTACCTTGAATTCGGCGGTAAACTCTTTGACGATTACCATGCAAGCCGTGTTCTTCCCGGGTTTGAGCCTGACAGTAAAATCAGAATGCTCCAGACTCTTAAGGATGAAGTGGAAATCGTTGTTGTTATCAACGCAAATGACATCGAAAAGAAAAAAACACGCGGTGACCTTGGCATCACTTACGACGAAGATGTTCTTCGACTTATCAGCATTTTTGAAGACCTTGAACTCTTTGTGGGAAGTGTTGTTGTAACATGTTACACAGGTCAGCCTGCAGCGAAAGCTTATCTTAACCGTCTGACACATCTGGGCATAAAAAACTACAAGCACTATCCCATTGACGGATATCCCTCAGACATCAATAAGATTGTAAGCGATGAAGGCTATGGTGCTAACGAATACATCGAAACAGAACGTTCACTTGTTGTTATTACTGCTCCCGGTCCCGGAAGTGGAAAAATGGCTACTTGTCTTTCACAGATTTATCACGATAACAAAAGAAACATCAAATCAGGTTATGCAAAATATGAGACTTTCCCCATTTGGAATTTACCGCTCAGACATCCCGTGAACTTAGCTTACGAAGCGGCAACTGCCGATCTTAACGATGTGAATATGATAGACCCGTTCCATCTTGAGGCATACGAAAGAACTGCAGTAAACTATAACCGTGACGTTGAAATCTTCCCTGTTCTCAATGAAATGTTCACAAGAATTCAGGGCACATCTCCTTACAAATCACCTACTGATATGGGTGTTAACATGGCTGGCTTCTGTATTATTGACGATTCTGTTGTACGCAAAGCATGTCATATGGAAATTCTCAGAAGATATTATAACGCACAAAGCGATTTCATCAAAGGCAAAGGCACAGCAGAAACCGTCAAAAAGATTGAGCTTATCATGAACAGAGAAGGCATTACTGCAGATATGTGTCCTGCAATTGAAGCTTCAATAAAAAAAGCTGAAACAACAGGTGCTCCCGCTGGCGGTATGGTGTTATCTGACGGAAAAGTTATTACCGGTAAAACTTCAAGCCTTTTAGGTGCTTCCTCCGCACTTCTTCTGAACTCTCTGAAAGAACTTGCAGGAATTGATGAAAACATAAACATCATCAGTCCCGAGGTTATTGAACCTATCTGTACTCTGAAAACAACCAACCTTCACCACAGAAATCCGAGACTTCACTCAGACGAAGTTCTTATTGCACTGTGCATGAGTGCTGTTACAAACCCTGATGCACAGAAGGCTATTGATCAGCTTGAAAATCTCAAAGGCTGCGACGCTCATTTCTCTGTTGTCATTTCAGATGTTGACGAAAAACTTTACAGACGCCTTGGAATTAATGTGACTTGTGAGCCGAAATATGAAATAAAAACAGCAAAATAAATTTTTTAAAACACTTGCTTTTTAGTGACATATATAGTATAATTTTTGAGCAAAGTGCTTTGGACATTTAGCTCAGCTGGTAGAGCATTCGCTTGACGTGCGAAGGGTCAGCGGTTCGAGTCCGTTAATGTCCACCAAATTAATCCGCAATCATTTTTTGATTGCGGATTTTTTAGAATGAAAGGATGTTTTAGCAAATGAAAAATTTATCCACTCGCTATCCTGCTGTTCCTCTTATAACATGCGATCCTTATTTCAGTGTGTGGTCAATGTCAGACGAATTGAACGATGATTTCCCTCGCCACTGGACAAACATGCAGAATCCCCTTACAGGTATCGTAACAATTGACGGAAAAGAAAAAATCTTCATGGGCAAAAAGAGACATAATCCTTTTTACCATAAATTCTTCGGCACACCCGAAAAAATCAATCAGACAAGACTCAATGTTACTCCTCTCAGAACTGTTTATGTGTTCAGTGATGAAAAAATTGAGCTCGAAATTATATTTACAACTCCCCTGCTGCCTGATGATTTGAAACTTCTTTCAAGACCTGTTTCATATATGTCTTATAAAATAAAATCTCTTGATGGAAACAAGCATGATGTTTCCGTTTACGTTGACGTATCAGCAATGCTCTGCACTGACACTCCCGATGAAAAAGTTTTCTTCGGCAAATCTGATAATTACGTGTATATATCAAGCGGCAGAGAAAACATGCTCAAAGAAAGCGGAGATGACAAGAGAATAAACTGGGGCAAAGTATGCCTTGCAGCACCAAACGGTAAACTTGGTTTTACCGATGACAACTGCAAATGTTCAGAAACTGATGATTACAGAGAAATGCGTGTAATGGACAGTTTCCCTGCTATATTCGCAAGAGATGACTACAAAGAGATTGATTCTGCATCCGGTTTCTTCTGCTTCGGTTATGACGATATCCTCTCACTTGAATACTTTGGCAGAAGAGTCAGAGGATATTGGAGAAAAGACAGAGAAGATTTTGATGATGTACTTGAGCTCGCTATTAAAGATTATGATGAAATCATGAAAAAGGTTGATGAATTCGACAGCAAAATGATTTCTGACGCTGAAAAAATAAGTCCTGAATATGCTAATGTAATTACTATCGCATACCGTCAGGCAGTTGCAGCACATAAACTTGCATGGGATGGCGAAACAGGTTTGTTTGTGTCAAAGGAATGCTATTCAAACGGCTGCGCAGCGACAGTAGACGTTACATATCCTTCAATTCCCCTTTTCCTTATTTACAATCCCGACCTTGTGGAATATATGCTCAATCCTATATTCAAGTTTGCATATTCTGAAAAATGGCCTTACGAATTTGCACCGCATGATGCCGGTCAGTATCCTCTTGTAAACGGTCAGGTATACGGAGATCAGGGCATTACAGGCGGCCATCTCAGACTTGAAAGTCAGATGCCTGTTGAGGAGTGTGGAAACATGCTTCTCTGCGTTGCAGCTCTCTGTAAGAAAAAAGGCAACACTGAATATGCAGAAAAGCACTTTGATATTCTCAGTCAGTGGGCTGAATATCTTGTAAAATACGGCTACAATCCTGAAAATCAGCTTTGTACAGATGACTTTGCAGGACACCTTGCTCACAACTGCAACCTTTCAGTTAAAGCAATTATGGGTATGGCTGCATGGGGTATGTTGCTTAAAATGATGGGCAAGGATGATAAAT
Organism: Oscillospiraceae bacterium; assembly: GCA_015065765.1. Classification (GTDB taxonomy): domain Bacteria; phylum Bacillota; class Clostridia; order Oscillospirales; family Acutalibacteraceae; genus SIG575. The sequence continues at coordinate 193,582 of SVPP01000001.1, forward strand.
ACACAGAAATCGCTAAAAAATATGCCGCACAGTGGAAAGTCGACGCAAAAGAAAATGACCACTACAGACTTGCTTTTGATAAGGAAGATTCATGGAGCATCAAATACAACCTTGTATGGGATAAACTCTTCGGTCTCGGCTTTTTCGATGACGACATTTTCGAAACAGAAGTAAACTATTATAAAACTAAAGTTAATGAATACGGTTTACCTCTTGATTGCAGAAGCCTTTATACAAAGAGTGACTGGCAGATGTGGTCAACTGTGCTGACAAATGATAAGGAATACACAGACATGATTGTATCAGCAATGCTTAAAATGCTTGAGGAAACATCTGACAGAGTTCCTTTCACTGATTGGTACTACACACATGATGCAAAACAGGTTGGTTTCCAGAACAGAACTGTTCAGGGCGGTTTATTTATCAACATGCTCAGCTTCTGAAAATAAAAGAACTTCTCCACTTACACCTTAATGTAAGTGGAGATTTTTATTTAAAATTCGATTTTATTTAAAAAAGCTTTAAGAGTTTTTACATATTCATCATGGCAGACATAATAGCTTTCAGCGTGGGCTGCACCTGGGAAAATGTGAAGTTCCTTCATTTCCGAGCCACATGCACCAAACACTTCATTCACCATTTCCGTAGGTACAAAGTCATCATCTGCACCATGAATAAACAAGAACGGTACTTTAGCATTTTTCACCTGATTCATAGGAGCATTTTCTCTGAAATCATAGCGGCATACAATTTTGTTGATAATATTTGCTAAGTAAAGAGTCGGGAAAGAATGAAGATGGAAATTTCTCTTTAGAACATGCCTGAACTGCTTCCATGCAGAACTGTAACCGCAGTCAGACACGATACCTTTAACCTGCTCAGGCAGATCTTTTTCGCCTGAAGCATTCATAACGGTTGCCGAACCCATTGAAATTCCGTGAAGCAGAATTGTTGAGTCCTTACCGAATTTATCAAGAGCAAAGTTGATCCAGCCAATGCAGTCCCTTCTGTCCCACCATGCGAAAGTGATAAACATGCCTTCACTTTCTCCGTGAGCTCTGTCATCAGGAACAAGAACATTGAACCCCATTTCATGGTACATTCTTATATATGAGCTGTATTCATTTATACCGCAGTTTTTATAGCCATGAATAGCAATAACAGTTTTTTTCGATTCTTCAGGTGCATACACAAGAATACCTTTAAGCTTCAGACCGTCATGAGAAGTAATCTCCACTTTTTCATAGCCCTTGTCAAAAAGCCATTTCTTTTCGGCAACAAGAAAATCCATAAAAGGATTCATGTGTTCGCTGTAATCATCCATTGTCATAGGATTCGGTCCCTTTTTCGGACGTTTTAGTGCAAAACAGAACATACCGATTCCTGCACCTATACAAATCAGAACAAACAGGACTATCAGGACAATCAGAACCTTAAAAAATATTTCCATTAAAATCACCCCTTTGTGTTGTATTTTAATTTTACAACAAACTGAAAGCAAAATCAACAGATTTTACTTGAAATTCTCTGAAACTTGTTGTATACTCTTTTGGGTGATTTAAATGAAAGAAACTATAGGGCAAATTATAGGTTTTGTTGCCATGGCGATAATCGTGGCATCATATCAACAAAAATCTCACAAAAACATACTAACTTTTCAAATGATATCAGGACTGATGTTTACCGTGCACTATCTGCTACTTGGCGCATACACAGGAGCAGTAATGAATCTTCTCGGTGCATTCAGATCTCTTGTTTATTCAAACAGAGACAAAAAGTGGTCATCGTCAATTGCCTGGCCAATCGTTTTTTCAATTGCTTTTCTGATATCAGGCATAATGACATGGGATAATGTTTTTTCAGTTTTTCCGCTTATAGCAATGCTGATGTCATCAGTGGTACTGTGGATTGAGCAACCGAAAATCAACAGAATGCTTTCACTTCCAACTTCAGGATGCTGGTTAATTTACAACATCAAAACTTTATCTTATCCTGGAATTATAACCGAAATATTTGTTCTCAGTTCAATTGTAATCGGAATAATAAGACTTGATATTAAAAAGAAAAACAAATAAAAAAAGTACGGCTCAACAAATCAAACAGTTGAGCCGTTTTCTTATAGAAAGAAATCAAGGGCAGCCGGTGCACCAGCTGCCCTCTTTAACTATTGACTGGACGATATCAATAGTTTTGTTTAAAGTTGATTAGAAGTTAATAGTAGCGAATGTACCATTATTTGTTGTTCTATCAACAATTGTCCATGTCTCTGAAAGACCGATCTTTGAAGTGATACTTTCTTCACAAAGTGAAATTCTGAAGATTCCATAGAACTGAGCTGTACCTGATACTGTGATCTGATCAGCATTATCGAGGATAGCTACAGACTGTGCAAGAAGGTTTGCGGGAATATCATCAATAGATGTTGTTGTGAAATCAGCATAGGGAAGTGTAACTGTAGCATATACATATACGCCAAGACCGCCCTGGAGACCAACGTCGATAAGCTGGATGCCGAAGATTGTAAGACCGCAGTTAAGGCCTACAAGTGCTTCTGCAGTACCCATAGCATTGAATACTTTGGGAGCTGTTTCTGTTGATTCATAGATGAATCTGCCGTTGTTGTCGATGATTTCATAACCTACACAGTTTTCTGTTGTAAGGATGAGTTCAGCATAACCATAGATGTTGAATACTACGCTTGCTTCAAGTTTGATTGTAAGAGGACCACAGTTGGGGATAGCAATGTGAGCTGTGAAAACAGGGAATCTTGCTGTGCCCTTTTCAAGCTTAAGGTTTTCGAAGTTCATTTTGATCTGATCAACGATTTCCATGCTTGAGATGTCTTCTGTAACGCCTGAAACAAGAGATGCTGAGTATGAAGCGCTAACCTTTGTTGTATCAACACAATCATAGTTGAGTTTCAGATAACCTTCCTTAACGTCGGGTTTGCCGTTTTTGAATGTACCGTCAAACTTTGTAAGGAGTTCGAGATTTGAAACTGAGTATGATTTTCTGATGTTGATGCCTTCGCCAACGTCACCAGAGATAGCGATGTCGAAACCGCCGTCTGTGAATGCATAGTCAACTGATGCATCGCCAACATCAAAGCTACCTTCTGAAAGTGTGTCAACAAGGAGATCTTTGATTGCGCCTTTAAGAGCTTCCTTATCTGTAAGAACGTTCTTAACTTCGTCAATTGTTTCCTTGATGCCTTCGTTGTTTGCTACACCAGCCTGAATGAGTTCACCGTCACCGCTAACAACCTGAGCTGCTGCCATGTTGGGTGAGAAAGCTGCTGCATAATCGATTGATTCAACAACGTCTTCAAGGTCAGCTTCTTCTGTCTCTACAACAACACCGTTAGCTGTTTCTTTAACAGAAACTGCTTCATAGATGCCGCCTTCAAGATTTCCACTTACCTGAGGAACAGTAAACACATCACCTGCTGCAAGTGCTGTACCTGCGGGAAGAGTAACTACGTTACCGTTAACTGAATAGTCAGCTGTTTCGATTTCTACTACGTTTTCTTCGTAGATGATTTCAGCAGCTTTATCAGCTACTTCTTTATCATCAGCGAGATCCTTGAGGATACCAAGGATTGAGTAGTAAGCGTCTGCTGCGTCTTTAGCATCAGCTTCAAGTTCACCCTTAGCGTTAAGGATGCCCTGTTTGATAGCTTCAGCAGTAACTTTAGCGTAATCTACACCAAGAACTGTAGCAGCATTTTTAAGTGTTCCGAAAACGAATGCTGTGTCTGCTGCTTCGTCAACGTCGTTAACGTCGTCAGCATCAATGATCTTGAGATCAAGGCAAAGCTGAACAGCGTCTTCAGTCTCATATCCGAGAGTAGCGCACATTTTGTCAAGCCATTCTCCCTTTGTCATATCCGCTGTGTTTCCGGCACCAATACCGAAGAAACTGAGGACGAGCATAACAATAGAAAGAATCCATGAGATGATTTTGTTCATAACTCTTTTTCCTCCTGGTTTTCCGCTATTGCGGAATATTTTGGGATTTTACTTGATTGGTGAAACGATGAATACGTCCTTCTACACCATTCCATCATCGGTAAAATAATAGCACAAACATTTAGTAAAATCAAGAGATTTTGTAATTTTTTTCGGAAGATTTTACATATTTTTTTACCTTTACGGAAAATTTAAGTAATCTTCAACAAAAACTTTTTTCTGTTTTAGTTATTTTGACAAAAAGCCGATGTTCCACCATATATATCATATGATTAAACATCGGTTTTGACATTATTTTTGCAAATTTCTATAGCTTTTTTCAGGGGTGAAGAGTCAATTCCGGACTGCTCTTTCATAAAAGAATAGAGTTTTTCACAAATCTTCAGTGTGCCGCCTGTTTCGTTACTTTCAATATTGAGAGGCATCACAGGGTCATGAACGCTGAGTCTGAGTAAAAACCATCCGTTTCCGCCTCTTTCATCTACAGATACACGGATCCCTTCATAGGTGTCCGGTTTAACCGTCCAGCCTTCACATGAAGGTGCAAATCCGTTCAGAGAAGCTATAAGCTCCTCTCCGTACATTTTGAAATCTGAGCGTTCAATATTAAAACGCAGTGAAAGCTTCTCCCTTGCTTCCTTGAGACCTGAAAGCAAATCTGAAATTTTCTTTCCTTCTTTTGCAAGGAGTACCATTTTAATTATGATTTTTGTCACAAGATATGCTCCGTCATCAAGATAATAGTTTTCTCTGAATGCGGCATGACCTGATGTTTCAATTGCAAGAGGACAATTGACTGCAGAATGATTAAGTTCAATCTGTTTATCAATAACATTTCTGTATCCCCTCTTGAAGCTCAGATGCTTTGCGCCAAGCCTTTTTTCTATAAAATCCGTAAGTCCGTCTGATGTAACAGAATCAGTGACAATTGTGCAGCCATCATTGTTTTCTGATGCTATCGCCGCTGCAAGTGCAACGAGTCTGTTGCCGTTTATCTCTACTCCGCCCTTATCAACAACTGCTGCTCTGTCAACATCTGTATCAAAAATCACACCTAAATGGGCGTCGTTCTGCACAACTGCCTCACATATGGACTGCATAGCCTTTGCATCCTCAGGGTTCGGCACATGATTGGGAAACATTCCGTTATAATCAAGATATCTGCTTCCTCGGATGTCTGCACCAAGAGGAGCCAGGACTTTCGTGGCATAAAATCCGCCAATTCCGTTACCCGCATCCACAACAATCTTAAAACCTCTGAGTGGTCTTGAATAGTCAGTGGCATTAATACCATCACAAATCATTTTGCGAAGGTTTTCAGCATACAGCTTCATATGGTCATTTTCAATAACTCTGCCGAATTTTTCAGCATAGATAAACTGATTTTCCTGAGCAAAGAGGAGAATTTCATTTATATCTTTACTGTCAAGTCCACCGAGCCTTGTAAAAAACTTAAGTCCGTTTTTGTCATAAGGGTGATGACTTGCTGTAACTTCAATAGCTCCTGTACACCCAAGGTTTACCGTTGTCATGAACATTGCGGGGGTTGATGAATAGTCACAATCGTAAACATTTACACCCATTTTCACAAGGGCACTTATGACTCTGTCTTTGATTCTGAGGGATGAAATTCTTGTATCTCTGCCTACAGCAACAGTAATTTCTGCATCTTCTGTTCTGTTTTGCCTAAGCCACTCGGCAAAGCCAAGTGCAATTCTCTCAACGATTTCGTCAGAAAGGTATAAGGGTGAATCCTGACCGGACCTGACACCGACACCTCTTATATCTGAGCCACTTATGAATGAAGCCCAATTTTCTTCCAGTATCATTTACTCGCCTCCGTTCAACGCAACATACTTTTCAGTAACTTCAATAAGGAAACTGTAAAGCGGATAAAAAGCTTTATAATTTTTTCTGATTTTTTCTATAAAATCACTGTTTTCAAGTTCAGTGATATCAAAATAATTACAGGCAAAAAACATCTGTTTTGCATTATAAAACTGAATTAAATCTTCAGGGCAATCCCCTTCTTTCAGTTTTTTGTAGCAATCAAGTCTGATTGACGCTCCCACACTTTCACATGACTTCACAGCTTTTCTGAATCTGTCAGGCTCAGCGAGAATTCTTTCTCTGTAAAGTGAAAGATAGCTTGCGTTTGTGTAGAAAGTGCCTACACCGCAAGTATATCTGTCAGGAAAAATCTCAAGCCAGAAGCACGGAATATACGGGTTTGCCTTTTTATCGCGCATAAACATTACCCAGACATTTTCTCTGTAAAGAGATTTATCTTTAGTATAGCGTGTATCACGTCTGATTCTTGAAATCATTTTCCACGGAATGAGCACCATTCTGCTGTCATAGGAAAACATATCATCAAGAAGAGCTTCAATAATCTGTTTCACAGGTGTTATAACACCTTTCTTTATGGCAGGCTTATGTTCTTCGTAAAAGGCTTTATCGTTTTCAAATCTGTTCTGTGCAAGAAGAAATAAAGCATCACTTGTTATTCCATCATACTTATACATATTATAACAATCCCCTTTTATTCATTTCCTCGGCAGCAAGCATTATACCCATTTTTGCACTGTGGAAATTAAGACCGCCCTGCATCCATACAGCATAAGGTTCTCTCAGAGGTGCATCGGCAGAAAGCTCAATTGAAGCACCTGAAATAAATGCACCTGCAGACATAATAACCTGACTGTCATAACCCGGCATGTCCCATGGCTCGGGAACTGCCATAGAATCAATGGGAGCACCTTTCTGAAGTCCCTGACAGAAGGCAATAAGATTTTCAGGCTTTTCAAGCTTTACCGCCTGAATTATATCATGACGGCTCTCATTGATTTCAGGCGTTACTCCAAAGCCAAATTCGCTGAAAAGCGATGCTGTGAACACAGCAGCCTTCAGTGCTTCACCTACAACGTGCGGAGCATTGAAAAGTCCCATGTAAAGATTTCTGCTCTGACCGAGAGTTGCACCAACTTCTCTGCCAAGACCGGGAGTTGTCATTCTGTATGAGCAAAGCTCAACAAATTCTTCCTTACCTGCAATATAGCCACCTGTTCTTGCAATACCTCCGCCTGCGTTCTTGATAAGTGAACCTGCAAAAAGGTCACAGTCAACGTCACCGGGCTCAATCGTTTCAACAAATTCTCCGTAGCAGTTATCAACCATTACCATAGCATTACTGCATTTTCTTATAAGATCAATAATTTCCTTAATTTCTGCAACGCTGAGAGTAGGTCGCAGAGAATATCCGCGTGAACGCTGTATGTAAACCATTTTTATACTGTTTTCTTTAAGTGCTTTTTCAATTGCAGGCAAATCAACTCTGCCGTCATTATTCAGTGCAACTTCCATGTAATTCACACCGAAATCCTTAAGGGAACCCTGACCCTCATCTTCAGTCAGACCGATTACACTGTGAATTGTATCGTAGGGTGTTCCTGTAACAGAAAGCATTGTGTCACCGGGACGAAGCACACCAAAAAGAGCAACAGCAAGAGTATGAGTACCGCATGTAAAATTGTGTCTGATGATCGAATCCTCAGCGCCAACACATTTTGCAAAAAGCTTATCGATAGTTTCTCTGCCTCTGTCGCCGTAGCCATAACCGGTCGAGCCTGCAAAATGACTTTCGCTGATTCCGAACTCAGTAAATGCAGACAGAACTTTAATCTGATTCTGTTCGGTTGTTTTTTCTATACACTCAAAAGCTTTCTTTGACTTTTCAAGAGCTTTTTCAGATGCTGACAAAACCTTGTCACTTACTTTAAAATTATAATACATTTTCAATTTCACTCCACATTTTACATGGGATAAAACCAAGTTTCCCATAATATTCTTCTATTAACGGATTTTCAAGAAAAATATAAATTTCCTTACCTGTATTTTCATCGAGCAGTTTTTTCAGAATCTCCATGGCATAACCGCGATTTCGGTGTTCAAAATGTGTAGCAACAGCAGATATAACGGCTGTCCTCTCTGTCACAAACAACGCAAAAGCAACAGAGACAAGCTTCTTATTATAATGAACACCTGAAACAATCACAGAATTATGAATAACCCCGTAACAAGTGTTAACAAACCAATCAGGAAAATCAGGCACTCTTCTGAAAACTCTTTTAAGAATCGGATAGGCTTCCTTAAGTTCATCTGTCCGGAGAATCTCAGCTTTGCTGCCGAACTTCTTATCCGTTCTGATTTTCATGATTTTTCCTGATGTTTTTTTGCCATCAAAGTGACAGGAAAAACTAAAATCACAGAGAATGGTTGAAAAACCAGTCACTCTGACAAACTCATTAATTTCCTCAAAATCGGCATTTTCTTTAGCCGACAAAGTTATTACACCACAAATCTTTGAAATGACAGCAGTAATTTCATTGTCAACCACGCAGATATAAAAGAAACTTTTTGGAAATTTACCTATTGTCAAAAAATCAGAATAAATCCTCTGAAAAAATATATCATCCTCAAAAAAGGACAAATCATATTCGGTTAAATCTTCTGCAAGTTTAATCATTTGCAAACTCCACAATTAATCTCTGAACAAGATTTTTCGCATCTTCAACGTCACTCTTTTTTACAACACATGAAGGAGAATGAAGATATCTGCACGGAACGGAAACTGCAAGACATTTCACGCCACATGAAGACTTGTGAATCTGTGAAGCATTGTTACCGCCTGCAATCATAGTTTTTGTCTGGGCTTTTATTCCGTTTTCTTCAGCAATACTCATAGCTTTTCTGTATAAATCCTTGAGATAAACAGTACCGCCGTCCATGAAAGACACTACTGCACCGCCACTGAGGGAGCAAACCTTTTTCTCACCTGAAATTCCGCTTATATCAGATGCAGTTGTGCATTCAAGAGCTATAGCATAATCAGGCTTAACTCTGTTCGTTGCTGTAATTGCACCACGGCATCCGACCTCTTCCTGAACAGTGAAAGTAAAAGTGAGGTCATATTCCTGTTCGCTTAAAATCATGTCAAGCATAACGGCACAACCAAGCCTGTCATCAAGAGCTTTCGCCTTGATATACTCACCATTTTCGCCAAATTCGCACCAATCAGAATCAAACTCAATACTGTCGCCGAGAGAAACATATTTTTCAGCCTCTTCACGGCTCTCGGCTCCGATATCAACATACAGGTCATCAATTTTCGGAATGTCTTTTGACTTGTCTTTGTCGGTCAGGTGAACAGGTTTTATATCAATAACACCTGTCAAGCCGTTCACCTTTACGGTTCTGCCGAGTAAAACCTTCTCAATTATACTGCCTACACTGTGAACCTTCAGCAGACCATCTGATGTGATATAACAAACAATCAGACCTACCTCATCCATGTGAGCGTCAATCATAATTTTATTTTTCGGTGTTTTATCGCCTTTTTTCTCAACAATAAGATTGCCGAGATTATCAACGATATATGAAACAGTATCTTCATTTTTAATTTTTTCTATTATATAATTTCTTACATTTTCTTCCCTTGAAGAAATACCGTCAAGCAAAGAAAGTTCTTTTGCAAATTCAAAAACTCTGTTCACTCAGCACTCCTCCATTCTGTAAGAAACATATTCGGAAATAAGCTTTGCAGTGTTTATCACATCATTGATGTCGATAATTTCTGCCTGTGTATGCATATTTCTCTGAGGTATAGAAATAAGTCCCATTTTTACACCGTAACCGGAAACCGCAATACTGTCAGCGTTTGTACCTGTTCTTCCGCCCATAATCTCTTTCTGATAAGGTATATTTTTATTTTCCGCAACAGAAACAAGCTTCTTGCTCATTTCAAAATCGAGAGTGGATGAAAATCCTATCATGGGACCTTTTGAAAGCATTCCGCTTTCTTCTTCCGAAACCCCCGGCTGTTTTGCAAAGCTCACATCAACTGCTATTGCCTCATCTGCGTTTACTGCAAAAGAAGAAGTTTTCGCACCGCTTCCGCTTGTTTCTTCACAAACTGAGAAAACAACACTTAAATTCGGCTTAATTCCTTTTTCCTTAAGCATGTCACATGCAAGAAGAAGAGAGACAACACCTGCTCTGTCATCAAGAGCTGCACATGAAACCTTTGAGCCTAATAATTTATTGAACTTTGAAACAGTAATAACTCTGTCTGACGGAGTGATATATTTTTCGGCGGTTTCTTTATCCATGCCGATGTCGATTGCAATATCAGACACATCGCTTGCCTTATTTTCACCTGATTTTGTAAGATGAGGAGGAATTGCAGAGACTACGCCGTAAATGGGTTTTCTGCCATAAATCACAACCTCGGCAGCATCAAGAGTTCGTGTGTCAACACCTCCGCAAGCACCAACCTTTACAAAACCTTCGTCGGTAATTGCAGTTACAACAAGACCGATTCTGTCAATATGTGCATCAAGGAGAAAATGAGTTCCCTCACCTTCCTGTCTGCCGATGACATTACCAAGCTTATCACGCGTAACACTCATATATTTTTCAAGTTCTTCTGCTGCTATTTTTGCTGCTGTACCTTCATCGCCCGATGTGCCGTCAGCAAGACACAGCTTTTCAAGCAGTTTCAGAATGTAATCAGTATTCATTTTACCGACTCACGCCCTTTTACAAATAATTTTACAGAATATTATAACTCTTATTCAATAAAATATCAAGTTAATCATACAAATTTACAAAGGAGTGATTCTCATGGTTCTGAAAATCAAAAAAACTTACATATTTTTAACAGCGGTATTTGTGTTAATCATCAGTGCTTTTCTCTACTTTGTGCCTATGATTACCAGTGCCGAAGAAAAGACAGGTACACCTATACCTATCATAATGTATCATCAGATTACAAAGAAATCTTCGAGAAAAGGGAAATACACAGTTATGTATGATGAATTCAGAAACGATATGATGTATCTGAAAGAAAAAGGATATACAACAATCGACATGACCGACCTGATTGAATACGTTTACGGAAAAGGTAAGCTCCCTGAAAAACCGATTATTATCACCTTTGATGACGGTTTTGAAAGCGTTTATGAATATGTTTATCCCCTTTTCAAAGAACTTGGTATGTGCGGTGTTGCATCAATTGTAGGCGAATACACAACATTTTTTACAGAAAATCCCGACCACAATGTTACATATTCTTACATGGACTGGGCGGAAGTAAAGGAACTTGTAAAGGGCGACATCATCGAAATACAGAATCATTCATATGATTTACACAAAAACAATAACGGCCGGAAAGGTATCAGCAAAAAGAAGGATGAAGATGCAGCATCATACAACACCGAAGTTGGTACAGACATTATGAAAATGCAGAATATCATGAAAGAAAAAACAGGATACACCCCCAACACTCTCACATTCCCCTTTGGTGCATACAAGGAGGAAACAATAGCACTTGCAAAAGAGCTTGGTTTCAAAGCAACACTCATTTGCGAAGAAAGAGTAAACATAATAGAAAGAGGCGACACAGATGCACTGTACCGCCTTGGAAGATTCAACAGACCTTCAGATATTTCGACTGAAAGGTTCTTTGCAGATATACTTGAAAATTAGTTTTTGCTTTTGTTTATAGAACGCCTGAAAAGAAGACTTCTGATTGCTTTTGCGTCAAAGGGAATAAGCGGATAAAGATATTTCTTGCCTGCAAGAGTTTCCGTTGTTGCGATAAGAATGAGCATCAGCAGAAAACCGCCTATATATCCCCATAATCCGAAGATTGCTGAAAGAATTATCACAGTAATTCTTGAAAATTTCATTGCATAACCAAGTTCAAAGCTAGGCTGTGTAAAGTTTGCAATTGCAACAAATGCCATATACAAAATTACTTCAGGCAGAAACCACCCTGCCCCCACTGCAAACTCACCTAAAATCAAAGCACCGATTACGCTGAAAGAACTGCTCAGTGACTGCGGAGTGTTGATTGAAGCCAGCTTCAGCATGTCAATTATTACCTCAATTGTGATTATCTGTGCAAGAACAGGCACTCCCGAAGGCTCTTCAATGCGTATAAACGAAAGCCATTGAGGAATATATGAAGGATTTTCAACAAGCAGATACCATGTGGGTGTGAGCAAAATTGAAAGTGAAAACACAAACATTCTCACAAACCTTAAATATGAGCCGATAATCGGGGAAAAATAATAGTCATTTGAATCCTGAAAGAACTCAAAAAAGCTTGTTTTCACAATTATTGCCGCCGGTGAATTATCAATCAGAATAATGATATTTCCCTCTGTTATACACGCCGCAGCGGCATCAGGTCGCTCTGTATACCTGACCTTTGGAAAAGGATTGTAAAACTGTTTTGGAATGAGGCTTTCAACAAGGCTTTGCTGACTCATAGCGAGAGTGTTCACTTCAATTTTATTTATGCGTTTTTTGAGACTCTCAAGAAGTTTTTTATCAACCACGTTATCGAGATAACAAAGAGCTATATCTGTCTGTGACTTTTTACCCACTTTCATGGCAGAGAAAGTCAGCTTTGGGTCACGGATTCGTCTTCTGATGAGAGCTGTATTGAAAACAATTGTTTCACAGAAACCATCATGAGAGCCTCTGAGAACCTTATCATTATCCGGCTCATCAAGTGAACGCACGGGGTAAGTTCTCGCATCAATCATAATTGCCTGATTGAAGCCTTCAATTATAAGTGCAAGCGTACCTGAAAGCACCGATGTGACAATTTCATCAATTGATGATACAACATCAGTTTCAGTATAGGTAATAAAATGAGAACAGAAATCTCTTGTGTTTTTCACATGCTTTATCTGCTTTTCTTCAAGCCTTGTGAGATATTCAAGCATTTTTTCAAGAATTTCATCCTTGCAGAAAGCATCAACAAAATACATTTTCGCTTGTCTTCCGCCGATTATCATTCCCCTGCCTATCAGGTCAAAATTTTCATCCAAGCGGAGAATATCGTCAAGTATACCTATAGTTTCATCGTAGCTTTTACTGATATTTTTCATAGCAACACCACCCGAAAGTTTTTTATTTTATGTTGCCATGAATTTCAGAAATTATGCTCTGTAACCGTTATATAATTCTACAATTGCATTCCATGTTGCAGGCCCCACAATGCCTGTCTGCTCAATTCCGTACAATCTCTGCACCGCCCTTACAGCATTTCGTGTAGCGTTACCGAATGAACCGTCAACATTGATTACAGGAACAGAATTATTATTCTGTCCGATTACACGAAGATAAGACTGAAGCTGTTCAACAACTCTGCCTGTTGAGCCTACAGACAAAACATATCCCGGGTAAATAAGCGAGCTGTAGGATTGATATTCTCTTGGAAGATTATTGAGAATACTCTGATAAACTGTCTGTATTCTGTTCCATGTGTCTCTGCCCACAATACCGTCCTGTGTAAGACCGTAGTATCTCTGGAAAGCGAGAACGGCATTTCGTGTTCCGGGACCGAAAATTCCGTCAACTGAGATTTCAGGTAAAGTGTCATTAAAAAATCCGATAAAATTAAGATAATACTGGATTGTTCTCACTTCCGAGCCTCTGCTGCCTTCCTGCAGAACTCTGCTGAAAGCTCTTTGTGCTTCCGAATAAGTAATACCCTCTGAGTAAAGCTCTGAAAGCCCCTTCACGCTTGCATAAATGTATTTTAGTCTGTACCATGTTTCCTTGCCCACGATACCATCCTGAGCTAAATTGAAAATTCTCTGAAAAGCTCTTACTGCTCTTTCAGTTGCCGCATCGTAAACGCCTAAATCCACGGGCACTGTAGGAATTGCAGGATAGTTTGCGGCAATTCTGTTAAGTTCGCGCTGAATTGTTCTTACATCCTCACCTCTGTCACCCTGTCTCAAAGCTCTTCCGGGGTATGATGGAATGTTCGCTCTCACAGGTGCATTTCTCACTAAATTCACATTGCCATAGTAATATCTGAGCATATCGTAAGGCACATATCCTCTGTTTGCAAGGTCTACTGTTCCCCACTGTTTAAGACCTTTACAGTTTACGCCTCTGCCGCTGCAATACTGTGTAAAATACGGCGAAATCGTGCCTTCCTTTACAACGTAATCGTTAAAAAGCTCATCAACAATTCTTGAAATGTTTGAGAAAATATCCCTGCCCTGTACAAAAGCCTGGTCATACTGAGTTGAATTTGTAATGTCAAAATTATATCCCTGACTTCTGTAATGCTCAGTATAAATTCTGTTCAGTGCAAAGGTTGTAATTGCATAGATATTTGCACGTATGGCACTTTCAGGCCATGTAGGGTAAATCTCACTTGATGCTACATTTTTTATATAATCAGGGAAATTCACGGTAACATTCCGTGCATTGGACTGAGGTGTGCCAAGATGCACTGTGATTGTACGGGGAATAAACGGCTCGTTAATCATGTAATCACTCCTTATAAATCAACAGGTTCTGTTTCGTTATAAACAATATCATTGTCGTCAATTGGTGTTCCTGTCTTAGGCACAAGATTTACAGGCTGAATGGATGTAATACCGTCAAACACGGGAACATTGTTATAAACTGTTGTTCTGAAAAAAGGATGTGTTACTCTTATGGTGTAAGTTGAATACGGAAGAATTTCATTATCTTCGTTTGCAACGCCGCTTTCAGGTGCTGTCAGAGACATGTTATCTATAATACCGCTGGTATCAGTCAGGTCATCAAAAAATGTGTATGTACCGTCAGTAAAATTTTTGCTTATAACAACATTGGCATTTACTACAGGGAAAGCCTGCTGTCCGCTGAAAGCCTGAACTCTCATGGTGCCTTCTCCTCTGTTTCTTGCTCTGAATTCATCAACATTTCTGTAAACAGGCTCTCTTCTTCCCGCATTGAATGAGTCGGGATTTGTGCCCTCAAGCTCAGTGATATCTGCTTCTCTTCCAGTGTTATCGGGCGAACTGACAACTGACACAACAGGCTCTGACTCCGGCATCTGTGTCAGTGCTTCTTTGTTCACATATCCGCCGTTTTCCTCTGCGTATTTTACAAGTTCCTTTTTGTATTTTTCAATCATATTCTGCAAATCCTGATTGTTCATTACGTTACCTCCCAATTTTATCAGTCACTATCATAATATTTATTTCAGGATTTTTTGACACAAAAAAGCACCTCCAATGGAGATGCTTTAAAATCATTTTTTGCGCTGAACTTTTTTCTTGTTACCTTTTTCATCTACAATATATGTTCTCTCGAGTGTTCCGACTAAGCTTGCTTTAAAAGCGTCAATATATTCGCGTCTGAGAACTTGTCTTTCAGCCTGTTCTTCAGGTGTAAGTTCCCTTTCCTTTGCAAGATGTGCAAGTTCGTTTATTCTGTCAATTTTCTTCTGATCCATTTTTTCTGCTCCTTTTATAACTATCAGCCTGCATCAGCATTTCCTCTGCTGCTGAAAGAAGTGTCTGGGTGATAACTGTACCGCCGTTAATTCGTGAAAGCTCATATTTTCTCTCATTTTCCGGCAAGGCTTTCACGCTGGTAAATGTGTGTTCGCCATGTGTTTCTTTACTGACAAAGAAATGATTATCCGCAAAAGCGGCAATCTGTGACAAATGAGTGACGCAAATTACCTGTTTGCCTTCAGATACATCATAGAGTTTTTTCGCGACCTTCGTCGCTGCCTGACCGCTGATTCCCGAATCAATTTCATCAAAAATCATAGTCATTACATCGTCCTTTTCAGAAAAGACATTTTTTATTGCAAGCATTATTCTTGACAATTCACCGCCAGATGAAATTTTTATCAGAGGTTTCATCTCTTCACCAACATTGGCGGAAATCAGAAATTCTATATCATCTTTACCTAAAACGCCGAGTGGCTTGTCATTTCTGCTGACTTCAAATTTTACATTTGGCATATCGAGGAATTTCAGCTCATCGCAAACTCTTTTTGCAAAAATTTCTCCTGCCTTTATTCTTGTAAGAGACAAATTTTCTGCTTTTTCAAGCATCTCCTGACCGACATTATTCAGTTCATCCGTCAGTTTTTCAATTCTTTCTGCAGATGAATCGATTTTTGTAAGTTTAACCTTGAACTCTTCAAGTAAAGCAAGAAGACCTTTTTCGTCAGTGCCGTATTTTTTCATTAATTTTGAAAGAAGATCGAGTCTTTCTTCTGTTTCTTCAAGAAGAACAGGATTGAACTCTACCGAATCAAGACCATTTTTGATGCTTTGTGCACACTCAACAACAGTGTAAACTGCACTTTCAAGATTTTTTGAAACCTCGTCCATATCATCAAAAGCAGATACGCTCTTCACTTCTTCCAGAACATTTTTCAATCTGAGTATAATACCCGCCTCTTCATCTTCGCCGTTAAGCTCATTATATGAAAGAGAAAGCGCAGTGCTTATTTTCTCAGCATTTGCAAGTTTGTCACGTTTTGCAGACAAATCAGCAAATTCACCGGGAGCTACATCAGCTTTTTCTATTTCATCTATCTGGAAACGGAGTACCTCCGCATTCTTTTCATTTTCTTCTTCATTGTTCTGAAGATTTTTAAGTTCTTTTTTCAGGGCGACAAATTTTTTGTAACAAACAGAGTACTCTGAGAGAATTTTTTCGTTAGAAGCTAATTTATCTATGTAGGACAAATGATTGTCTTTCAGAAGAAGTGAACGGTTATCGTGCTGACCATGGATATCAACAAGAGTTTTTCCAAGTTCTTTCAACATGGAAACCGTAGCTGTAACGCCATTGATTCTGCATACATTTCTGCCATCTGCTGAAATTTTTCTCTGAAGAAGAAGAGAATAATCCTCCTCACATTCAACTCCAAGCTCTTCAAGCTTTTCTTTGACTTTTTCTCCCACAGATATAAAAAATGCTGTGACAGATGCGGCATTTGTGCCTGTTCTGACAAGCTCTTTTGAAGTCCTTTCACCGAGAATTGCATTAATTGAATCAATTATAATTGATTTACCTGCGCCTGTTTCACCTGTCAGCACATTAAGACCGATATCAAAACTGATATCAGCACTTTCAATTACTGCAATGTTCTCAATTTTAAGACTGCTAAGCAAAATAAACCACCCTTATTCAGACATTAAACCTTTGAATTTTTCTGTAAGCTCTCTTGCATTTTCCTCTGTTCTGCAGAGAACAAAAATTGTATCGTCACCTGCAACAGTTCCTACGATTTCAGAAAACGACATACTATCAAGAGCACTGCACGCACCCTGAGCCATACCTGAATGGCAATTGATACAGACAATATTCATTGCATAATCAACGCTTGTGATTGCAGATGAAAACAGCATGAGAAACTTCGAACTCATGTCACCTGTTTTTTCTTTCGGAATACTATACCTGTATCTACCGTTTTCGTCAGTAATTTTGATAAGTCGGAGCTCTTTGATATCTCTTGAAACCGTTGCCTGAGTTACATCAAAATTGTGATTACAAAGATATTCAAGAAGTTCTTCCTGAGTTGCGATAGGGTTTTCCTCGATAAGTTTGAGGATAAGTGAATGTCTTTTTCTTTTCATTTTAATCTACCTCTCAGTTGCTTCTTAATTTTGTGTTGAGAATATCAACAAAAGTATCTGATTTTATGCGTATGAAATCTGCTGTTTTTTCAGATTTTCTGACAAGCACTTTACAGTTTTCAGATATGGGATAGCCTTCCCCTCCATCGAAAAACACGAATGCTGTACCGGGTGCTGTCTCATTTTCTATTTCAAGGACACATTCACTTCTGAAAATCATCGGTCTCTGGAAAAGTGAGTGGGGACAAACAGGTGTCAGAAGAATACTTTCAATGAGCGGATCAACTACAGGCCCTCCTGCTGACAGAGAATACGCTGTTGAGCCTGTGGGTGTTGAAAGAATAATTCCGTCTGAATAATAGTTGCTGACAGTTGCTCCGTCGCACTTTACATTGAGTTTTACCATATTCACATTCTGCGACCTGCCGACAAAAACATCATTGACACAGTTTATTTCCTCAGTAACTTTACCGTCAAGTACAATCGAGGCTGACAGCATCATTCGTTTATCAACAGTATAGTCCCCTGAAATGAGTCTGTCAAGAAGTTCAAGTTCCTGACTTTCAAGACCTGCCATAAAAGCAACTCTGCCTGCATTAATACCGAGAATCGGTTTTGAAAAGGCTGATGCTTTCTTGGCACAGCTTATGATTGTTCCGTCACCGCCGATTGCGATTATAACATCTGAAATGCGATACAAATCGTCCTCTTTGAGATATGTACTGCACACATCTGAAAATATTTCTCTGTGTTCCTCACACATTGCAAAATCTGCTCTGAGATTTATAAGTTCCCTGCAGACACTACGCGTTACCTCTTCTGCCTGGAACCTTGATAGGTTTGGTACAACTGCAAACACGGTTTTCACCTCATTTGTCAAAATTTTCATGTGATTCCTTCGCCAGTGCTTCAGGAGAAATATCGGAGAGCATTTTCGGCTCCTCTGATTTTTCCACAAGCATCAGATATTCTATATTGCCCTCGGGACCTTTGATGGGCGAAAATGTAAGATTTTTTACATTAAATCCGTTTTCAACTGCAAAAGAAGTTATAGTTTCGATTACTTCAACATGAGTCGAAAGCTCTCTGACAACACCTTTTTTGCCGATTTTTTCTCTGCCCGCCTCAAACTGAGGTTTGATAAGACAGACCGCCATGCCGTCTTTTTTCAGAAATTCACGAAGAACAGGCAAAATAATTTTAAGTGAAATAAAAGATACATCAACGCTTGCAAAGTCAATTTCTTCGCTGACTGTTTCTTTATCAAGATATCTGAAATTTGTTCTTTCAAGGTTTACTACTCTCTCGTCAGTTCTGAGTTTCCATGCAAGCTGACCATAACCAACATCGATTGCATAAACCTTTTTCGCACCTCGCTGGAGCATACAGTCAGTGAAGCCGCCTGTTGATGCGCCGATATCCATACAAACCGCATCATCAAGCTTAAAACCAAAAGAATCCAGTGCTTTTTCAAGCTTATACCCTCCTCGGCTGACGAAGGGCATTTTGCTGCCTCTGACCTCAAGAGAATCCTCAGGCTTTAAAAACATTCCCGCCTTAAGTGCCTTCTGACCGTTGACATAAACCTGTCCTGCCATAATGAGAGCTTTTGCTTTCTCACGGCTCTCAGCGTGTCCCTGTTCAAAAACAGCAGCATCGAGTCTTAATTTTTCAGCCAATATCTTCACTCACCTTTTTAACCATTGAATCTGCATCAAGTCCGTATGTTTTAAGCTGAGACTCAACAGATGCCTGTTTTACAAAATCACTTTCAACTGCAGTTGCCGAATATTCACCCTTATAACCCTTCTGAAGGAGAAGTGAGCCTAATTTTTCGGAAACCGAACCATCTCTGCGGGATTCTTCAAAGAAATAAATTTTCTTTACACCATTAATATTTTCAAAAACCTCTTCATTAATAGGTTTGATTTTATTGAGTTTTATTATTTTAACGTCAATTCCCTTTTCACTGAGAAGAGATTTTGCTTTACACGCATTAGCAAAAAGTCTGCCGTAGGTTACAATTGCGGTTTCTGAGCTTTCACCATAAACATCAAAATCTTTGCCTGAATAGCTGTAATCTTCAGGTAATTCATTTTCATTTCCTCTGGGATATCTTATTGCAACTGAATTTTCACATTCTGACACAGCCTTATCAAAAACTTTATTCATTTCATCAAATGATGACGGAGAATAAACATCTATGTTTGGAATTGTATTCAAAAACGGTACATCAAAAAGTCCCTGATGTGATTCGCCGTCCATTCCAACAAAACCCGCTCTGTCAATTCCGAGAATAATTTTAAGCTTCTGCATTGAAACATCGTGCACAAGCTGGTCATAACAACGCTGAAGGAATGTTGAATAAACGCAGAAAACAGGAATCATTCCGTTTCTTGCCAATCCTGAAGCAAATGTTACGGCGTGCTCTTCTGCGATACCCACGTCGAAAAATCTGTCCGAATAAATATCACTGAATTTTTCAAGACCTGTACCGAGGCACATAGCCGCAGTTATTGCACAAAGCTTTTTATTATTTTCAGCCTCTGTGCAAAGCTTTTCTCCGAAAACATCTGAGAATGTCTTTTCACCGCTGACGCTCTCCCCTGTTTCAACATCAAACTTTGAAATTCCATGGAATGTGCTTGGTGATTTTTCGGCAAAATCATAGCCTTTTCCTTTTGTTGTAATCACATGAATCATAACAGGCTCATTTTTATTTTTTGCAATTTCAAAAGCTGAACAAAGCTGTTCGATATTGTGTCCGTCAAAAGGTCCCATATATGCAAAACCCATTTTTTCAAACATGGTTGTGCCGTAAATTGAACTTTTTACATAGTTTTTAAGGTTTCTGATAAACTTTGCAATGGGTTTACCTACAAGAGGAACTTTGCAAAGAAAATTATATGTTCCTGTTTTCAGGAAATAATATCGTGGCTTTGTACGGATTTTTGAAAGATACATTGCAACAGAGCCCACATTTTTTGAAATAGACATGTTGTTATCATTGAGAATTACAATAAGTCCGCTTTTTTCATCTCTGCCTGCGTTATTAAGCCCTTCGTACACAAGACCGCCCGTAAAAGAACCGTCACCGATTACTGCAATGGTTTTCCTGTTATCATCAAAAAGAAGTTCATTTGAAACACTGACACCATGTGCCGCCGAGACAGAGATACTGCTGTGACCGCTCGAAAGAACATCATGTTCACTTTCTTCACGGCGTGTAAAACCTGACAGACCGCCCTCAGTTCTGATCGAAGAAAACTGTTCACGTCTGCCGGTTAAAATTTTATGAGTATACGCCTGATGTCCCACATCCCAGATAATTTTATCCTCAGGCGAATTGAATATTTTATGAAGTGCAATTGTAAGTTCAACTGCACCAAGATTCGATGCCAGATGACCACCGTTTTTTGAAACAGTGGAAATAAGCTCCTGTCTGATTTCTTCTGCCAGAATTTTAAGTTCATCATTCGACAGTTTTTTTACATCATCAGGAGAATTCACTGCATCGAGAAATCTTTTCCCATCCATCTTCTTAATTATCCCTTTCAAGAAGTTTTAATGCAAGATTTTTCAGAAATTCCGCATCATCACCAAAATAAGACAAAGCATTTACCGCTTCACCTGTAAGCTCTTCGGCATATTCTTTGGATTTTTCAATACCGAGAAGCGAAACATAGGTCGATTTTTCTTTTTCGCTGTCACTGCCGATTGGCTTACCAAGCTTTTCCTCGGTTGAAGTGACATCGAGTATATCATCAACAATCTGAAAAGCAAGACCAACTGCACCTGTAAAGATGAGTGCGTGCTCTGTTTTTTCTGCATCAGCGTTTGCCGCAATACAGCCAAGAAGTGCTGCACAGTTTATAAGTTTACCTGTTTTCAGATTATCCATGGTTTTGAGTCTGTCAAGTGAAACAGCTTTACCTTCACTCATAAGGTCAACCGTCTGGCCGCCTATCATTCCCTGATAGCCTGCATGTAAAGATAAAGCCTTTACAGCAGAAACTTTCTGAGAATCGCTGAGTTCGGCCTTAGTTAACATTTCAAAAGCAAGTGTAAGAAGTCCGTCACCAGCAAGAAGAGCATATTCTTCACCGAATTTTTTGTGACATGAAGGTTTACCGCGGCGCATATCATCATCATCCATGCAGGGTAAATCATCATGAATGAGAGAATATGTGTGAATCATCTCAATTGCCGCCGCAAAAGGAAGTGCTTTCTTCACATCACCGCCACAAAGTCTGCAGAATTCAAGAACCAATACGGGACGGATTCTTTTTCCGCCATTCTGGAGACTGTAGCGCATAGCATCGGCTACTATTTCTTCATCATAACATGATTTATCAATACTGTTATCGAGATAATCTTCAATCAATGCAAGATAACTGTCAAGCGTTCTTTCAATCATCTTTTTTATCCACCTTAAGGTCAGTAATTTTCTGTTCAGCCTCGTTCAGGCATTTCTCACAAAAGGAAGCAAGACGCGTTCCCTCTTCAAAGAGTTCCATGCTTTTATCAAGTGGTAAGCTACCCTCTTCGAGTTTTTCAACTGTATTTTTAAGTTTCTCAAGAGCCTGTTCATATGTCATGTTATTCATTCTATTACCTCACATTTCACGTTGCCGTCTGCAAAGTTCAGAGTCACTTCGTTGCCTTTTTTCAGTTTTTCAGCACTTGTTACAATATTTTTTTCGCTGGTTACCATAGCATATCCTCTTGACAAAACCTTAAGAGGACTCATAGCATCAAGCTTTGAAACAAGCGATGCAAAGTCGTGTCTTTGCTTTTCGAGTGATAATTTCACCGCACTCTCACAGGCAAATGTCAGAGAATCAAGATATTGTCTGTGGGATTTTATCATGTCTGACGGCTTGACAAAGGATTTTGAAGAAACAAGATTTTTTATTTTTTGTCTCTCATTATCAATTTTTATCTGCACTGCATTTTCAAGAAAAGCTTTTGCCGATAAAACATAAGACAAGTGCTCACGCATATCGGGTACTGCAAGCTCTGCCGCAGCAGAAGGTGTAGGTGCTCTCAGGTCTGCAACAAAGTCAGAAATTGTAAAATCCGTTTCATGACCTACTGCACTGATAACAGGAATTTTACAGTTATATATTGCTCTTGCAACCTGTTCCTCGTTAAATGCCCACAAATCCTCAATTGAGCCACCGCCTCTGCCTACAATAAGTACATCAGCAGCTTCTGTCTCACTGAAAAGATTTATTGCTTCCACAATCGACGGTGCCGCATTAACGCCCTGCACCTCAACACCTCTGAAAACTACCTCCGCAAGAGGAAATCTGCGTGACAGAACATTGAGAATGTCCTCAATCGCAGCACCTGTGGGAGAAGTAATTACACCTACTCTCATTGGACAGGAAGGTATTTCCCTCTTATGGCTTTCATCAAAAAGACCTTCATCAGAAAGCTTTTGTTTCAACTTTTCATAAGCTAAGTTCAGATTACCGAAGCCATTAGGCATCATATCTTCTATATAAAGCTGATAAACACCATCACGGTCATATACAGAAATCCTGCCTACAGCAATTACCTGCATGCCGTCCTGTGGCTCAAAGCGAAGTCGTCTGTTTGCTGACGAGAACATAACTGCCTTTATGGAAGATTTTTCATCCTTTAAAGTCAGATAAAAATGTCCTGTTCTGTAGTGATTTTTAAAATTTGAAATTTCACCGCTGATGATGACTGCTTTCAGATTAATATCATCGTCAATCAGTGATTTGATGTATGTGTTGACCTGTGTAACGGTCAGAGCTGAAGGAGTTATCATTTTCTTTTCTCCACAATCGACGATAAGATAGAAATGCCTGCCGCATTATCAGAAGAAAACTCAGGTTTTGCAAATCTACCACCGAATTTTTCAGTAAAAGACTTACTTATAATCGAGTTTGACATAACGCCACCTGCGTACACAAGAGGTAAATTTCCATACTTTTCAAGAAGTGCCTTTGTCATTTCCTCAAGAGTTCTTTCGATATAAGTTATGCAGTATTTTGCAACATCAGCAGGTTTTTCGCCGTTTTCTATCATCTTACCGCATTTATTTTCAATACCTGAAAGACAACAGTCTGCGCCTTTCATAGTTGGTTTTATTTTATAAGTTTTCTCACTTTCAAGCGAAAGTCTGTCAAGCTCTTTCCCACAGGGAAACTGAAGATTCAGCATAACACCCACGCGGTCAATAGCCTGTCCGGCCTTAAGGTCAAGAGTTTTTGCAATCAGAGAAATGTCAAAAATTCTTTCCTTATCAGGTTTTACAAGCAAAGCCTCAGTTGTACCGCCTGATAAATGGAAAGCTATAAACTCTTTATCGACGAGGTCAAGTGAGCCTGATGAATAGAGAGCTGCCGCTATGTGTCCTGCCTGATGAGAGAATGTATTGAGGGGAACTCCATTCACACAACTTACTGCTTTCGCCACACTGTGACCTGCTAAAAAGCAAGGCATGTAAGAGCCCTCTTCATCCCTCGGTGACACAGAGACACCAACACTTGAAAGAGTAAATTTTCTATCTTTGAATAACTCGTCAAACATCATGGGAAGCTGTACTGTATGATGAAAAACCGCATCACTCTGGCGAAGTCCCAAAAAGCCTTCTTTTACAGGCAGAAGCTTTTTTACCTGTAAAACTTCACCTGTTTCATCATTGTACACACTGAGAGATGTTGTATAGTTGCTCGTATCAATTCCAAGATGCTCAGCCATTACAATGTTCCCTTGAAATTGAACCGAGAATGCCGTTGATGAATGAACTGTCATTGTCGCCTGCATAAGTTTTTGCAAGCTCAACTGCTTCGTTGATTGAAACACCTACAGGCACTTCATCAACATAGAGCATCTCGCAAACTGCAATTCTGAGAATTGCAAGAGAAACTCTCGGAATTCTTTTAAGGCTCCAGCCTTTGCAGAATTTTTCAATGTATATATCGATATCTTCCATATTATCCTGTGTTTTCTTTGCGAGCATGAGAGCGAAATCATCCTTCTCTATCTGCTCGTCCTCATATGCGTCCTCTGCAATATCAAGAACATCTTCATCAGGTCTGAAGCTTTTTTCAAAAATAAGTATAAATGCCTGTTCTCTTGCCTGTTTTCTTGTCATGGGCTTGTCCTCCTAAGGTATAAAAAATACCCTGCAAATAGAAATATTCTGTTTTGCAGGGCACTTTGGTTGCTTTAAGATTGTGTAGGTGCGTTTTCGATATCAGCAGTTGAAATTGTAACATCAACCTCGCTGACCATCATACCTGTCATGTTCTGGACAGCGTTTTTGATGTTCTGCTGTACCTTCTCAGCGAGAGTCTGAATCTTGGCATCCTGGCTGACCTTGACATAGATATGAATTTTTACATCTGTATCAGACATTGTTACATCAACGTACTTTGATGCAGAATCTGCAATTTTATAGAAACTGTGCAGATTTATAGGTCTCTGGGCAAATCCGCTTACACCTTCAACATCCTTTGAAGCATTTACTGCAATTGACGCAATTACGTCTTCGGAAATCACAAGACTTCCGGAATTTCGGCTCTTATTAATATTTGACATTTTGTCTGCCTCCTTCCTTCTACACACTATTATACCACAAACAAAAAATTTCTCAACTATTTTGTCTCAATTAATGTAATATTTTCTGAAAAAATATTCGCCTGTGAGGCAATTATATCAATAATTTGTGTCGAAATTGTGTCATTGAGTGTGTTTTTATTCAAAATCACCTGCACTTTACCGTCATTTATTACCACAACACACTCGCCGTTTGTCTTGGCACTAATCAGATTTTCAAGGTCTGTTTCAAGCTTGATCGTCCTTGAAATTTCTTCAAGAGATTTTTCAGCACTGACTACAGCCTCTGGAGAAGAGGTTGAATCCTTTATGATATCATTCAGCACTTCAAGTGCTTCATCATGAGCTTTTTGTCTGTTTACTCTTGCTGTGTTAAAATATTCATTTACATTTTTAGAATTCACAAGCTGAGCTTCGCCAATCTCTGATGTGTCCTCCGAAAGTGTTTTTGAAGTTTGCGTGGTTTCCGATACAACAGACGACTGCTGAATCTGTGGTTTAGTGTAATACCAGTTCACAAAAACTGCTACGCCCAATGCCGCAATAAGTGTTGCCAGAATAATCTGTCTTTTCTTTACGATAAATCCCATGTTGATTCCTCCTGTCAGCTTTTCTTTTTACAGACGCTGATTTTATTTGTTTTTATGTCAAGCACTGCAGAAACGGTATTGATAATATTTTCCCGTACTGCTGCATTGTCACCGCCGTCACAGACTACTGCAACACCTCTTATATCAGGCTCAATCACTTTAAGAAGCATACCGCTTTCAACCGCTGAACCGTTTTTCATTACTATGTACTCATACTCATATTTATTCGAGGCTTTATCGCCATCTGATTCTTCGTCAGTTTTTATTTCCCTTGCATAAACATTTTCTTCTCCCGCATCAAGAGTTACCATAACAACTGTTTCCCCCGCTCCCTCAACTGAAGAAATAAGTTGGGTCAATTTATCTTCAATCCTTTCTGCATATTCCTCTGTGCTTTCGGACGCTTCACCCTCATATTTATTTTCGTCTTTTCCCGTAAATTCCATGAGAACAAGAAACACAATTGCAAGTACAGCGAGAATTACAAGAACAAGTATTTTTTTATCCTTCATTAAAAGTTTTTTGATTTTCTCTATTTTTTCTCCCATATAAAAATAACCTCCGCAGAAAACATGGTTTTCAGGTTAGATTCAATCTGCTTTTCCCGGTAACTGAATTTTTCATATGCAGTTACAGTTATACTCTTTATGTAAATCTGATTTTCTTCATTTACATCTGCTGCAGCTTCTACTGAAATAAAATCCACTTCCAGGCTTTCAAGCAGCGACTCAGTTTCAAGAACAGACTGAAATTCTGCCTGAGAAAGCATTGATTCGCTGATACTGTCTGATAAATCCGATTTATTTTCAGAAAACTCAGGCAGTTCAAAATCACTTTCCAGACCGTCTCCTGTTATGAACGGTGATAAAAAAGCACAGATAAGAAATGTAGCTACTACAACTTTCATCACTCGTTCAGTTCCGCCTTTCGGAGTGAGAATATTTACTACTGCACCGATAATTGCACAGAAGACAAGACTTATCATCCATTGTTTCAACAAATCCATTTCCCGACCTCAGAGAGTGTTTTTGATAGTAAGAAGAATCCCCGTGGATATAATAAAAAGCACACAGGAAAAAATCAGAATCACATTAAATGTTTTTATCACATCTGAAACATCGCGATAAAATGAAGCAATACTGCCCAGTGAAAAAACATCTGCAATCACTGATGAAAAAACCATTGAGAGAGACCAGAGCCAGAGCTCTGTAATAACAGGCAGATTTACTGCAGCAATCGCTGCAATGCCGAAAATACCTACTGAACTTTTGAGAAGAAGCAGACTGTTGACAACTGCTCCGTAAGCCTCACTCATTGAACCTCCGATAACAGGCACGATTGAACTGACAAGCAGCTTTGCACCTTTGACAGCAACGGTATCAGCAATACCGGCAAGTATTCCCTTTATTGAAAGCACTGCAACAAAAATTGTCGCAAGCAAGGATAAAACTTTTGTAACTGTGTTTTTTATAAGACCTGCAATATTTTTAATTCTCATTGTATCTGAAACTGCACTGATGCAGACAAGAGCAAAAAACATACCTTCAAGAGGCAAAAGAAAATTTGTTGAAAAGGATGAAACCGTCTCAGCGAAATATAAAGTAAGAGAATTATAGTTAAGTGCGAGCAGAGGATTGTTTGCTGCCGCGATTATGCCTGCAAGTATCGGCAGAAAAACAAGCATGAATTTACTGCTCATTCTGATTGCAGCCGCACCTGCAGAAAGAAGCGATGCCATCGGAACGCAGACGCTGAGAGCTATGTAAGCGTAGATTACAAGTGTTACGGCTTTTTTCTTTTTTTCATCCTCTGATAAATATGAAAAAGCAATACCTACTAAAACAAGAACAGCCGAATTCATGATAAAATTTTTAAGTGGTGATTCAAGTGTCCCTTTTACAGAATTTGCAAAAAAATCAATTATATCTTTCGGCTCAGCTGACAGAATTTTTTCAAAATTAATTTCATCAAAACCTGAACTTTCAAGAATTTCAAGTGCATCTTCTGAAAGCTCATCTGAAAGAATGTCATAATATTCTTCAGAATAATCGGAAAGAAAATCATTTTCTTCACAACTGCACATTACAGGAAACATAAAGAAAAGTATAATTGATACAAACAGACATTTTACACGTTTCATCTTAACCTCTTATTTTATAAATCCTATTGCTGCCTCAGCTAATTTTCTGAGAATTGGTAAAGCAAGAATAACAATCACTGTTTTCCCTGCAAGATCCACAGTGTTTGCAAGAGTGTTATTTCCGCTGTCGCGGCAAAGCGATGATGCTATATCTGTAAGGACAGAAAAGCATAATGCCTTTAGCAGAATTTCAAGAAAAGATGAGTCAATCCCACTCTGAGAAATCAGGTCTCTCAGAGAAGAAACAACATTCTCAATTGATGACAGCAAGTAAAACACAAGAACAACAACACCGCAAAGCTGACACAGAAGTGCATATTCAGGTTTTACGTGCTTAAGCACCATACAGATAAATGCAATTACTATTGCGAGAATAAAAACCTTCATCATTACAAATCAAGCACCGAGAAGAAAGCTCCCGTCAATTCACTTATGTACGGTATCATCATCAGAAAAACCACAAGAAGTCCTGCAAGAGTTACAAGAAGTGCATATTCATCCCTTCCGCATTTTGAAAGAATCTGATTGATTATTGCCACAAGCAAACCTATCACTGCGATTTTTACTACTATTTCTATCCCCATATTTTTACCTTCAATAAAAAATTATTATTACTGCCAGAGCCATAAAAAGGCTTAATGCCGAGTTGGTTTTTGATTTTTCCTCAAGTTCTTTCCGTGCTTTTTCAAGTTGTTTTTCCAGCATGGAAATATGAAGCCTGCAATTATTACTTTGTCCCTGTAAATCTGTAACACCGAGACTTCTGCCGAATGAGAGAAGAATTTTTTCATCTTCTTTTTTCAGGCAATCATCAGAAGAAAACTTTTCAACTGAATTTTTCCATTTTTCAGAAAAATCAGGATTTTCGTTGTCGGATAAATCGCATATTGTTTTAAGTTTAATTCCGCCGAAGCAAGACAATTCAGTTATAATATCTGTAATACTTCTTTTTGAAAAAGAAATCTGCGAATTTATTCCTTCAATAAAAATTATCAGTTCTTCAAGGGATGAAACCCGCTTTTTCATCCGTCTGTTAACAAGCTGACCTGACAGAAGAAGCACTCCTGCAGGCAGAAACAGGATCAATAATCTTAACATCATTTTCACCTATCTGTAAAATTTCTTTGATTTCGCATGGCCGTGATGACAAAATGACCACTCTGAACTCTGTCCCGCTACTGAGAAGCGTTTTAAACTGTGGTTTAATAAACAATTCTTCCTTGCTTGAGGCATGGATGCTCAGCGCAAAAGCAACACCTGAATTAAGTGCACTTTTTATTGCCTCACATTCATCCTCAGTACCGATTTCATCACAAATAATAAAACGAGGCGAAAGAGAACGCAGAGCACACATTATGCCCTCTGCTTTTCTGAACAAGGACAAAACATCGGTGTTCGGTCCCATATCACAAAGACACATACCGTCACTTACAGGAGAGATCTCACATCTCTCATCAACAACGGAAACTTTATAATACTCGCCGAACTTACCGCCCGAAATCTGCCTTGCGATATCACGCAGGAGCGTTGTTTTACCGCTCGAAGGCGGACCCGCGATAATAACATTAGTGAGCCGATTTTCAAAAGCACGCGCAAGAACCTCATCAGCACAGCCTTTATATTCACCCGCAATTCTGATATTCAGAGAACTGACCTCCCGGATTGTGGTAACTTTCCCGTTTTCAGTAACTGCCGTACCGCAAATACCTACTCTGTGACCTGCGGGAAGCGTTACGAAGCATTGAGAAATCGTATCAAGATGACTGTAAACGGAATATCCGCAAAGTCTGTTGAATGATTCCCGCATTTCCTGTCTGCTTACCTTATACAAATCATCAGAACAAACTCCGCTCACTCTGTTTCCGCCGACAAAATATGTACCGATTGATGTTTCAATAACAATACATCTGCCTGTTCTTATTCTGATTTCGTATGCACACGCCCTGATTTCATCGTTTACATTCACAAGAATGCTTTTCAGTTTATCCGGCAAAAAGGCGATAGCGGTGTCAAATTTATTTTCCATACTTTTTCACCTCTTTGTCCTATGTATATTTTCTCTTGTCCGTTTATAGAACTCATTTATTAAATTTCCTGTTATTGTTGAATATTGTGAGAGATTATGTTAAACTAAATATATATATATTTCAGCGAGGTATAAAATGAATACTATAGTTAAAAAATTGAAAAACGGCAAGGCTTACGATAACAGGTTTATTTTCCTTGCAATGTTTGGCTCGTTACTTATCAGCCTTCTTGTGGCTTATTGCTACAATATGATACCTTTCGGCAACCACACAATTCTCAGAATGGACCTTTATCACCAGTATGGTCCATTGTTTGCTGAACTTTATGAAAGAGTAAAAGACGGCTCAAGCTTCCTTTATTCATGGAATGCAGGCGGTGGTTCAAGTTTTCTCGGTAACTTCTACAACTACCTTTCAAGTCCCCTTTCACTCTTAATACTTCTCTTCAGCCATGAAAACATTCCCGTTGCAATCGGTGTGATGATTTTCACAAAAGCTACAATTGCTTCCGCAACATTCACATGGTATCTGAAAAAGAGTCTTGGCAAACACAGTTATATCACTGCAGGCTTCGGTGTTCTTTATGCTTTCAGCGGATATTTTATCGCCTACTACTGGAACCTTATGTGGCTTGATGCTTTTGCAATTCTCCCCATTGTCCTTCTCGGCATTGAAAGAATTATCAACAAATGCAAGCCCCTCACCTTTATCCTCGCTCTTGCACTTACCATGTTTTCAAACTACTACATGGCTTACATGGTATGCATGTTCTCGGTAATTTATTTCATTTATTACTTCTTCACGAATTATAATTTCTCATCTTCTCTTGAAGATTTCAGACTTCCCTCAGAAAAAGACAAGCCATTCAACAAAGGTCTTATTTACAAAATCCGTTCTTCAAGATTTTTCATGAGCGGTGTTACTTTTGCATTTGGTGCACTTACCGCGGCTCTTTGTGTGGCTTTTGCACTTGTTCCCACTTACTTTATCCTCAAAGCCTGTTCGGCAACTTCGGGCACATTTCCTGAAGAATTTGAGATGTACAACAATGTTTTTGATTTCCTCGCAAATCATCTTGCAAGCGTTGAACCTACAATCAGAAGCAGCGGTGACGATGTACTTCCCAATGTTTACTGTTCTGTTGCAACCGCAATGCTTGTTCCCCTTTTCTATTTCACAAAGTCAATTTCTCTTCGTGAAAAAATTTCCACAACGGCACTTTTGGGTGTACTCTTTATAAGCTTCAACACAAATTATCTTAACTACATCTGGCACGGCTTCCATTATCCAAACGACCTGCCTTACAGATTCTCTTTCATGTACACCTTTATAATTCTTGTAGTTGCTTTTAAAACACTTACAAGAATACGCGAATTCAAGCCAAAGGAGCTTCTTGGAATCGGTTTCGGTGCAGCATTATTTATTGTGCTCGCAGAAAAAATCGGCTCTAAAAATGTTGATGACTATTCTGTAATCATCAGTCTTGTGTTTGCAATCATTTACTCAGTGGCATTCTACATTTTCAGCAATAAAAAATATAACAGACAAGCTACTGCACTTTTCCTTTTCTGTTGTTTTGTTGCGGAATATGCTATAGCAAACACCGACAATTACGTTATGAATCAGGAGCTTAAATATTACAGCGCAGATTATGAAGATTTTGTAGAAATAAAAAATGAAATTGACACTCAACACAAAAATGACAACACATACAGAATGGAACTGACTTCCCTTCGTACGAGAATGGATCCCTGCTGGTACAACTACAATGGTGTTTCGATTTTCTCTTCGATGGCATATGAAAAACTTGCAAATCTTCATCAGAACTTAGGTCTGTACGGAAACTATATCAACTCTTACACTTACAACATGCAGACACCTGTTTACAATGCTATGTTTGCACTTGATTACATCGTAAACAATTCAGACAGTGTTAGAATGAACGATGAACTTTTCACAAATATTGCCGGAAATGATACCTTTACTGCATACGAAAACAAGTATTCACTTCCCGTTGCTTATATGGTTAATTCATCAATGATTGATTGGGATTACGACAACTATGACCCTTTCACAGTGCAGAGCGATTATTTTGAGCGTGCCACAGGTATTGCCGATGTTTTTGAAACAGAGGAAATTTTCGATATTTCAGGCTTCGGTGTCAGCGATATCTCTAATCCCTCAGACGGCTCAGACTGCTTCTATTTCACTGCAGACAACTCAGACGGAAGCGGTGAAATTACAGTTCTTATCCTTCCTGAAGAAACTCAGAATCTCTATCTTTATGTTGATTCAAGCAACCTTGACACTCTTACAGTCGAGTATGACGGAAACGATATGACACAGGATGTTGACGATGAACACTATATTCTTGACTTAGGTGAATGTGCTGCAAATGAGGCAGTAACGCTCAGATTCACCGTAAAAGAAGGTGTAACTGACGGCTACGCTGATTTCATGCTCCGTTCAATTAATATGGAGAAATTTGAAGAAGGCTATAACATCCTCAAAAATCAGTCACTGAGCGTAGAAACATTTACTGACACAGAAATCAAAGGTACAGTCACAGCAAAAGAAAGCGGAATTCTTTACACTTCAATTCCTTATGACACAGGCTGGAAAATCACAGTTGACGGAAAAGAAATAGATAAAGAAGAAGTACTGTCTCTCGGCGAAGCACTTATCGGAATTCACCTGTCGTCAGGCACTCACACAGTTGAATTTAAATACACACCGCAGGGCTTCGTAATCGGTCTCGGATTAACTACGGCAGGAATAATCATTTTACTTGCATATATTCTCTTTATCAGAAAACGGGGGTTTGCAAGAGAAATCGTGATGTGTTTTGACAGAAAAGAAGAACCTCAGCTTGCAGAAGAAAGACAATCTGAAATTGACAGACAGAACGCAGAAATTCTCCTTCGTGAAATCAGTGAAACACTTCCTGAAGAGGAAGTGATAAATCAGGAAGAAACAACTGAAGAATAAAAAAACAAGGTAGATACAAAAAATGTATCTACCTTATTTTTATTGAATATTTTATTTTCTGTTTGCTCTGGGAAGTGTAAAGCAGATTGTAAGACCTGTTTCAAACTTCGATTTCTGTGCATAAATTCTGCCTGAATGAGCATCAATTATATCCTTACAAATCGAAAGTCCAAGACCTGAAACAGATTTGCTGCGGCTTTCGTCAGTTGTATAAAGTGGCTCAAAAATCTTTCTGTACTGATCAGGCGGTACACCTTCACCATTGTCAGAAATTCTGAATGAAACCTCATAATTTGATTGGGAAACCTCGATGAGAAGTTCAAGTGGCTGACCTTCAAGCTGATGCTTTGTGCTGTTACTGATAACATTTCCGAAAACTCTCAGCATATCTGATTTGTTGATAATAATCATGGCATCGCTTGTATTATCTTCAATGACAAAATTGCAGTTTACCCTTTCAAGATCATCGCGGTAATAGGAATCAACTGCACTGACAAGCTGTTTTACCGACACAATAGTTTTTTCGGTGGAATCAGCCTTATCGTTGTAAGTGATATAGTCATCAAGATTTTCAATAAGCCTTTTTATTGCAAGAGATTTTTCATAGATTGTTTTCACGTATCTTTCATGACGTTCCTTAGGAAGATCATCTTTTTTAAGCTGTTCTGCATAACCCATAATTGAGGTCAGAGGCGTCTTTATATCGTGTGACATAG
This sequence comes from Oscillospiraceae bacterium, assembly GCA_015065765.1. Lineage (GTDB taxonomy): Bacteria > Bacillota > Clostridia > Oscillospirales > Acutalibacteraceae > SIG575. The sequence goes on from SVPP01000001.1 coordinate 227,070, forward strand.
AGGCAATAATTCTCGTCTGTTTCCGGTGTTCCTCATTGATTGCTTCGGTAAGAGTATCAAAGTCCTTGGTCAATGATTTGAGCTCGTCCTTTTCCGTGTTTTCCTCCGTAAAAGCATTTTTATTATAGCCTCGGATTGATTTTGCAAGGTTCTCAAGGGGGAAAATAATTATCCTTCTGATTGATATGATAACTATTATCATGGCAATTGTGAACACAACAATTTCATAAGCAATAATCTGACCGAGATACAGGCTCATGAACGACGGAATATCACTGAACGAAAAGTTTTCATTCATCAACGTCGCAGACTTAATAAAGTAAACCTGCTGACCGTTACTGTTTGTTGAAAGAAATTTTTCCGATACCGTTATGTAAAGACTGCTTTCATCATTAATCAGACTGTACGCACTGCTGTCAGGATAAGTATAAACAATATTGCTGTCAAGGTCTTCAATATATATCAGAATATTATCTCCGATATAATCTTCGTTTACAGATTCATAGAAATCGTCTGAAATCTGAAGCTCGGAAATAATTCTGTCAACTGTTTTGTTGAGCTCTTTCTTCATAACGCTTACTCTTGCATTGACACCGTAAGGAAGAACCCCCAGTGAAAAGAAGAAGAATCCCACAAAGTTAATAACGAAAACCACAAGAAACATTAATGAAATTCGTTTTCTGATACTCATTTATTAATCACCTGAAAGAGAAGAAATAAACTTATAGCCTACTCCCCATACTGTTTTGATGTATTTTCCGTCAGCATCGATTTTGTTTCTGAGATTTTTGATATTGACTGCTACTGTGCCGATATCGCCGTATTCAGAGCCCCATACATGATTGAAAATTTCTTCTCGTGACAAAACCTTGCCTGCGTTTGTCATAAGAAACTCAAGAAGCTGAAACTCTCTTGTCGAAAGGACAATTCTTTCCTTATTCTTGAGAAGTTCATAACTGTCCTTATGAAGTTCAAACTCGCCTATAGCAATAGTATCGTTGCTCACTTCAGCAACTGTACCGCTTCTTCTGTCACGTCTTATGTGAGCTTTTACCTTTGCAACAAGTTCTTCAACAACAAAAGGCTTTGTAATGTAGTCATCTGCACCCATTTCAAGACCGACAACAACATCAAGTGTTCTGCTTTTTGCGCTCACAAAAATAATGGGACATGTGATTGTATCCCTGATTTTTCTGCAAAGAGTAAGACCATCAACCTTGGGCATCATGATGTCAAGAAGAATCAATGAAATATCGGGATTTTTTGATGCAAGCTCAAGGCCTGTTTCCCCATCATTGGCAGTCATTGTTTCAAAGCCTTCATCAGTCAGAGCATCAGAAATAAGCTCAGCAATTTCTACTTCGTCGTCAACTATAAGTATCTTTTCCATAATATTTTCAAATCCTTTCAGATTATATTTAGTCACAGGTACGCTACATTAATTATTGCATAAATTAAAAAAATAGTCAACATAATGAAAAATTTATAATAATTATTTATTTTTTTGTATTATTGTGGTTTTTTGTGAAAAACTGTGCTACAATGTAAACATAAAAAACTATCAGGAGGTAATTCTCATGGGCGTAATACATAACACTTACTCTGTTGAAGACGGCAACTCTTTCATCTCACAAACAGGTCTTGCAGGAATTTTCTACCAGAGCTGGACACCTGATAATCCCGAAGATATCAAAGGTATTTTTCAGATTACTCACGGCATGGCTGAGCATGGCGACAGATATGAAGAATTTGCAAAATTTCTTACAACTATCGGCTTTGCGGTCTTTGTAAGCGACCATGTAGGTCACGGCAGAAGCATTAAAACAAACGATGATCTGGGCTATTTCGGCGAAAAAGATGGTTGGAAAGCTTTTGTTGAAGATGTTCACACCGTCACCATACGTGCTAAAAAAGAATTTCCCGATTTGCCTGTTGTGCTCTTCGGTCACAGCATGGGCTCTTTTGTTGCAAGAAGTTATATTTCAAAATATGCTGACGAAATAGATGCAGCAATAATTTGCGGCACAAGCGGTCCCAATCCCGCTGCAGGAATGGGAATCATGCTGGCAAATGCAGTTGCGAAAATCAAGGGCTCAAAACACAGAAGCAAATTCATCAACTCCGTGGCATTCGGCTCATACAATAAAAGATGTGCTTCAAAAGACGATAACGGCTTCGGCTGGCTCTCAACAGATAAAGCAGTTGTGAAAAAATATAACGACGATCCCCTCTGCGGTTATCTTTTCACCACAAAAGGCTTTACAGATTTATTCGGTGTTCTTGACAGTGTGTCAAAAAAAGAATGGTATTCGAGCGTCCCCTCAAATCTTCCCATTTATCTTATTTCGGGTAAAGAAGATCCCGTAGGAAGCTATGGTGCAGGTGTTGAAAAGGTATATAATGAATTGCTTTCAACCGGTCACAAAAAGGTTACAATGAAACTTTATGACAGAATGAGACACGAAATTCTCAATGAATTCGGCAAAGAAGAAGTTATGGTAAACGTAGCTCAGTGGTGTCAGAAAATATTAAGTATCTGAAAATAATTAATCTTCACAATATCCTCTCTGTATCAAGGGAGGATATTTTTTAGTAAAAACAATATAAAATAATTAAATAATTATAAAAAAATATATTGCTATTTTATAACCAAGATGATATTATTACATTGATGTATTTTTTCCTTACGGGAGGTATAAATATGAAAACTACAAAGAAAATCATGTCACTGATTTTAGTAGCGATTATGGTATTTTCCACATTCAGCGTGGGAATATCAGTCAATGCTGTTGAAACCGGATCCGGCACTGTTTTTACACCTATCCCCACAACACCGGCCGAAAGACCTGACGTTCAGTTTTATTGCACAGAGGTTACACGTGTTGCAAAAGCTGTAAATTCAGTTGAACCCGGTACAACAATTGTTAAAGCTACACCATCAGGTGTTCCTGAGCTTTCAGGTGCATACGCTTCACAGGCTTATGCAGGCGAAACTCCTGCAGCAACAAAAATTACTTTTGTTTCAAATACTGTAGGCGTTACCCCCGTTTCACTCACCTGCAGTAACGAAACAGTTAAGTTTTCCGAAATGACTTATGATGGCTCAACAGGCACATACAGCTGTGAAATTGTAAGCGGTACTGCCACTAAGAACACAGACGGAACCTTTGAGCCTCTTACTTTTACAATGGACTATAGATGGACTGACGGAAACGAATATCAGGAAAAATGTGTGTCTTATGTTGAAGGAATCGTTACCGGCGGTGTTTTCACTTACATAGAATGTACCTTTATGCCATTCAGCGGCACTGCATCATATTACCGCACATCAGTAAGTGCTATCACACGACTTCTTGGTAGGGGCGTTTACTACGAACAACCGGCTACAATCACAACTTCAGACAACGACCCTTACAAAACATATGGTATTTATAACTGCAGCACCGCAACTTATTCTTCAAATGTTGCTTCAGGCTACAATACACTTATTTACAAAGATGATAAAAACGTCGAAGCAAAAGGCGGAACAAAAGATATTTATTTCGATAACTTCATCCCCGGTGCACCTACAGCACATGTTTATATCGACTCTTCCACAGCAACAACGCTCGCTGATATCAACCTGAGATTTGATGCAAACACTCAGATGCTTACGGACAGAAATAACAAAAACCCGTATACCGCAGTATCAAACATATATGTGTACGAGGGGCTTCAGACGGGAGGTCTTGCAGGAGCAAGCAACACCACTGCTGAATCAACAATCGGTTATGTTGTTCCTGCTAAAGCAAACTACGGTGTTACACAGCAGAAAGAGAACGCTGCGATGAACACAATAACAGGCGGTGCAAGAGCTTACAGTAAAATCTTTACCAAGGGCTTTACAGGAACTGTTGCAAACATCGCTGACAGCTCACAATACACCGTCACTCATGAATACTACTCATATAACTATGTAAATCACAGTCTTGATGAAGGTAACCTTACTACAATCGCAAAGGTGCCCACTCCCATTGTTTTCCATGTTGTTGACAAAGGAGCACTCAGGGACCTTCTTGAGCACGTTATGACCAACGACCCTGATTCACCTGTCATCAGGAACGCCAAAAAAGGTACTAATCCTCAGGCATGGTATTACAAATCAGGATTTTCAAATTTCCAGGAAGCATATGTAAAAGCTCTCAATGTAGCTAACAACACAAGGGCTATGCAGACAGAAATTGATGCTGCTACAAAATCTCTTCAGTCTGCATACAACAGCCTTACATTGAAAACTGCTGACTACACCGAAGCAGATGAACTCAAGGCAAAAGCTGAAGAAATTGTTGACAATGCATACGCATATCCCGCAGAAGATGTTGCACTTGTTGAAGAAGCACTTACATATTATAAAAACAACTACAACATTCTTTATCAGAATGCAGTTGATGTAATGGCTGACAACCTGAGACTTGCCATCAGAAATGCAACTCCCTACCCTGCTGACTATCAGGAAGTTTATGCAGCAAAAATAGCATTTGAGGCACTTAATGAAGAAGATTACACTAAAGCATCATGGCAGAATGTACTTGATGTAATTGCAGGGGTTGACTTCGGCCTCTCAATTCTTGAACAGGACACTGTTGACGGCTATGCTCAGGCTATCCTTGATGCAACAGCAGCTCTCGAAATTCAGACTGCAGAATTCGATGAACTTATAGCTACGGCAGATGAAGCTAAAGCATTAAATGAAAACAACTATATAAACTTTGAAATTCTCGATGAACCTCTCAAAATTGCCGAAGAAGCAATCGAAGACGATATTATAAATATCTGGCCGAAAGAAAGACAAAGCGAAGTAGATGAACTCAATACATCATTGAGAAACGCAATTGACAGCCTTATCCTCAAGGACATCGATAAAACAGCTCTCAGAGAAGCACTTGACGCTCCCCTTCGCCGTAATCAGACTTATTACAATCAGGACCTTCTCACATCTTATAAAGCACTTCTGAATGAAGGTCAGACTGTTTACGAAGACGAAACTCTTTCAACTATTCTCGAGCAGCCTGTTGTTGATGCAAAAACTGCAGAAATCACAGCAGCTTACGAAGCTCTTCAGGCTTCTTACAATCCTCCTGTTGACATCACACCTCTTGAAAAGGCACTTGAAAAAGCCGCTGAAGTTATAGAAGAGCATTATTACTCAGACGATGCTCTCGTTGAATTCCTTGCAGCAGAATTTGACGGTGAACAAATTCTCTTCAGCACTCTTACTGCTGATTCAGCCCAGACAGTTACTGATGCTGCTGACAGAATACTGAACGCAATCAATGCTCTTAACATCAAACCTGCTGATACAACTGAGCTTGAAAAGCTTCGTTCAGATTTAGTCTTTATAAAAGACTATGAAGAAGTACTTGTCGTAACTTATACAGATGGTGAACTCGGAGAAGAATATGTTGAAAAATATGATAACCGCAGTATCCGCTCAATCGTAAATTCAATCAACACACTTCTTGCTGAAGAGCTTACAATAAAAGATAATGAACGCATAAATGCTTTTGTTGCCGAAACACAGGAAAGAATCAACAGTCTCACAGCATATAAAACTACAGAATATCTTGATGTTGCAACCGAAGAATATGAAAACAACATCTCTAAAAACTATCCCGAAGCAGACAAAGTTCTCTATACAGAAGCTTACAATGCCGCAATATCACTTTCAGACGATGCAACACAGGAAGAAATCAACACTGCACTTACTGATCTTGTAAATGCAATTCCTGAAGAAATCGTTCTTGTTGATAAAACAGACCTTGAAGAAATCCTTGCTGAGGCAAAGGCTCTTGATTTCCGCAAATACTATAACAACGAAAAAATGGCAGAACTTCTTGATGCTATCGCAGAGGGTGAAGAAATCGTCGACACCCTTCTTGAAGATACTGAGGAAAACAGAGTGCTCGTTGACAATTCAATAATCAGAATTATGGAAGCAATTGATAATCTCGACTTAGTTGATGACACAAGTGTTCTTTTAGAGGTTGTTATGCGTGCTTCTGATATGCTAAAAGAAACAGTTGAAGTTGTAACCTATATCGATGGTGAGCTCGGCACATCCGAAAAGCCAAAATATGATGCTGATGCGATTCAGGCAATCATCGACGATGTTACAGATGTTATTATTTCTATAGAAAGAGGCGACGCTACAGTTGATGTTGTAGGCCATGTCAACGAGTATGCTGAAGAACAGCAGACAAAGCTTGATGCACTTTCTGAACTTACATATACACAGTACCTTGAAACAGCAACAGATGAATACGAAAGTATAACAGATTCTTCAATTTACACTGAAACAACATGGGCAGATTACGAAGCCGCATATGTTGTTGCAACAGGTCTTACAGATGCAGACCAGGCACAAATCAACGTTGCACTTACCAACCTTGTAAATGCCAAAAATACTCTTGAACTTGATGACACACCAACGACAAAATTTGAGGCAGCTGATGGCTCAACAACAGTTGTTGAGAAAGAAAACGGCATTATCTACGGTCTCTCAGATGAAGGACTTGAAGATATCGAGGATTATGTCGTATATGAAGGCGGCGTAGTTGAGTATGAATACCTTGGTGAATACTTCGGTACAGGTACAGTTGTAAACTTCGTTGTAGATGGTGAAGTTTATGAATCCTACACAGTTATTATCTTCGGTGACCTGAACGGCGACGGAGTTGTAGACTCATATGACTACTCAGTTCTCGCAGCAATCGTCAATGGCGACATCGAAGCTGAAGAGGGTTCTGCACTTTACCTTGCAGCAGACCTCTTTGTTGACGGTGCGGTTGATGCATATGACCTTTCGGTTATCTCAGCATATGTAAATGGTGACGCTGAAATTTCCCAGAACCCCGACATTGTACTTTAATAAAGCAGAATAAAATTTGGAAAGCCGCCTTTGAGCGGCTTTTCTTGACGAATATTGAAATTCGTGGTATCATTCTTTTATAATGTTTCAGGAGGAAAGTGTAATGAAAAATATTCATAAAATTCTTCTTGCAGTGCTGGTACTTGTGCTTGTGGCTGTAATAGCATTAATAATTTTTGTAAAAACAAATGATGGTGATAATAATTCAGTTAACAATCCGTCTGAAAATAATTACACCTTACCGGGTGAAATTACATCTGAAGAAACAATTACAGATGCTGTTCACGGACATAATCATGAACATGAAGAAGCTGAAACAGCAACAAATAATAACACTGTCAGCGGGAACAATACAACAAAAAAAGATAAGAACTCATATTCCCCCGTTGTCAGCAACAAAACATATGATATCAAAAATGCTGAGGTTATCAACGCTCAGAAATCTTCCTTCGGTGAAATCAGGCTTTTATCTGCAAAATCAGACGGTAAAAGCGTCTATCTCCTTGAAGCAGAATACAAGGGTAAAAAGTTTTACACAGAATACCCTGCATATTACAACATTGAAAACATTTATTATGCAAACGTTGACGGCTCTTACGGCGACGAAATTATTATCCATGCAAGCACCAACACTAAAGGTGTTTATGAAAATGACATACTCAAAATCACAGCAGACGGTATTATCCATCTGTTCAATGCCAGCGATGCCTTTCATATGGCTTCAAGCTTTAGCACAAAACTGAAAGAAAATTTTACTGTTGAAATATTAAACAAGCATACATCGTTTACAAAAACAGTAAATGTCAAAGATATTAACGATGAAAAATATGATGACAGTTATTGGGATGAAAGCGGTAAAATCATGGAAACTGATGTTTTTGACCATGTATGGATTGATGAGACATTCCGCAGTTTTGAACCTCAGGACGTTGATAACGACGGTATATACGAAATCGTCTGTTCTCAATACGCAAGCCTTGGTGACTACTCATCATGCATCGGCTATGCAAGTACAACCCTTAAATATAATACTGAAATCAAACAGTTTGAAATTATCCGTGCAAACTTTTATCCTTACTCAAAATAAAAGAACTCCCTCAGTGAACAAATACACTGAGGGAATTTTTTCGTTTTTTAGTTATCAGGATACTACTACATTAATAGGAATTTCATATGTGCCGTATGCCCAACAGTTTGCATTCTGAACAGTTACTTTCACCAGAACAGTATCTCTGCCTGTTTTGCCTTTATAATCTGCCATGTCAACAACTGCATAAACTGAATCAGCATCAAGGGAAGAAATTGCATCTTTTCCCCCAAAAACAGTCACACCCTCAATAAGTGAATACGAATCCACAAGAGAAACTATACAGTTTTCGGGAACATTTGTAAAAGAAACACGGCTTTTATCAATATCAACAACTTTCTTTGATGCTTCAAAGATATTGACAACAACAGTAACCTCATCAATTTCATCAAAGACCTTCAGATTTGTTGAAAAATCATCTTTACTGAATTTAAAAACATTTTTACCTGCTTTTACATTATTAAAATCGATTGTGCCTACGGAAATGTTTTCCATTGCTGACACTACATCCTCCTGTGCGCCGATATTCAGCGTTTCAGGGGTGATTTTTATACTTTCAATAAAATCTCTGTAGTTTTCAGGAGTGTTTGAAAACTCAACTGCAGTAGCAAATTCAGCCTTTTTCAGCACAGGAACAGTAATCACAACAGGTGTTTCTTCTTTGAGAGATACATAGTTTACCTTGTTTCCGTAGTTATCAACAAGGTCAATCACTGCATTGAAATAAGCTGTCTTTTCCAGCTTCTTTGTGTCTTCCTTATCCTCATCGCTTACCTTTGCATAAATATTATCCTTGTCAATCCGGTTAATCTGAGTCGATGCACCGGCAACAGTAACCGTCGTTGTTGAAAGGACAGGACCGTCCACATAATATCCGTCAGGAATAATGTCCTGAGGAATTTCCTCAGTTTTCAGATCAACCTGGATTTCCTTGTAAGCATCAAAATAAACTTCAACCTGTTCACTTGAAAGAGCAACAATTTCGTAGTCTGCATATGGGTCATTCTTCGTAGCAATGAGCTGAAGAGAATGAGCACCCACTGAATCAACATAGTTAAGATTTGCAGTAACCTTTATATCTTCAGGGGAAATATCCCTCTGTGTAACTGAATATCTTTTTCCTTCAACCGTGACATCTACTGTATATTCCTTTTCCGTAAAGGGCTGCAAATCAAGTTTCTCAGCAGTAGTATTTTCTATATCAATTACAACGGGAACATCCTGAATTTCATATGTGGTTTCCGGGCTGAACTCCAGAACAACCACAATCCAGATAAGAAAAGCTGCAAGCAAAGAAAATACAGCAAGATACCTGTTGTTATAAAACAGATTATGGAAGAAAGGTGTTTTTCCTTTTTTTGTCTGATTATTTCTTTTCATCAAACATACCTCCCATTCTGCTCTTTGTGAATTCAAGGAAGGATTGCACTGTTCCATTCTCTTTCTTGCTGCCTGCAAGGGCTTTAAGGAGCAATTCTTCAAGCTCTTCGGGAGTCAGATTACGCACAAGCTTACCTTTTTCAGCAACGGAAATCACGCCTGTTTCTTCACTTGTAACAACGAGTAGAGCATCGCTCTGCTCACTCATACCTATTGCGGCTCTGTGTCGTGTACCAAGTTCCTTGTCAACATTTTTTTCTGTAAGAGGCAAAATACATGCCGCAGCATAAACTCTGCCATCCCTGATAACAACGGCACCATCATGAAGAGGAGAATTGGGGAAAAATACATTTCCGAAAACCTGTTCCTTGGCTTCAGCATCGATAACTGTACCTGTCTTTATAATTTCACCTAAAAGAGTGTTTCTTTCAAAAACAGTGAGAGAACCTACCTTGTTTTCGCTCATTGTTTTTACAGCACTGACAAAATTTCTGATAGTTGATTTGATGCCAGTGCTTTCGTCATCTTCCTTATCTCTCACAAAAAATCTTTTTGCAAAATTTTTAAATCCGTTTCTGCCCGCTGTTTCAAGGGCATGTCTTATTTCGGGACTGAAAAGAATTATAAGAACTAAAATTAAATTGGAGAACAGTGTTTTGAAAATATATTCACTTGCCTGCATATCAAGAAGCATAATTACACCGAATGCCACAAGAACAAGAAGCAGACCTTTAATAAGCTGGAAAGCTCTTGTATCACGCAAAAGCTTTATTGCCTGATATATGATGAACGCAACGAGAAGTATATCCAACAAATCTGTAAATCCGAAGGATAAAAATACATTCTTAAGTTTCGTTGCATAATCGGAAATAGTTTCAACGAACATAACTGTTAACTCCTAATTTTTTAGTTACCTATATAATATCACACTTTTTTTGATTTGGCAATTTTATTTATACAATTGATTAAATAATTTATATCATTTTTTCTGTTGAATGCAGAAACCGATACTCTTGCCGTGCCTGTGGACAATGTTCCGTAGTGTTCATGTGCCATGGGGTTACAGTGAAAACCACCTCTCAGAGCAATTCCATAGTCTGAAAGAAGTGATGCAGTCTCCTCACCTGTCCTGTCAGCAAAATTAAAAGAAAGTATGGGAACAAACTTTTTTCTGTCAAATTTATTATAAACAATTACATCTTTGTCTTTCAGAAAATTTCCGTAAAGGCTTTCAATGAGAAAACATTCTCTGTCATGGATGCTGCTTATTTTTTCTCTCTTTAAGAACTCAATGCCTTTTCCGAGAGCAATAATTCCTGCAGTATTCTGAGTGCCGCATTCAAATCTGTCCGGCAAAAACGACGGCTGAATCAGGCTTTTGCTTTCACTTCCCGTTCCGCCCTCAACAATCGTATCAAGGTGAGTATCATCTGAAAGCAACAGAACGCCCGTCCCCGCAGGACCGTAAAGACCTTTGTGTCCCGGCATACAAAGACAGGATATATTATCCCGCTTCATGTCAATATCGAGTATTCCTGCCGCCTGCGCTGCATCGACAATCAAAGGAATTTTATATTTTTTTGCAAGCAAACCAAGTTTTTTAATCGGCAAAATATCTCCGAAAACATTGGATGCATAAGTGCAGACAATAAAGGAAGTGTTCTGTCTGATTTTTCTTTCAAAATTTCTGACAGTTTTCTCGTCATCATCCGAAACTCTTACTGTATCATAGGAAAAATTTCCGTTTTCCGATAATTTTTCAAGAGGACGCATTACAGAATTGTGCTCAAGACAAGACGTTACAGCGTGCCCGCCCTTTCGTACAAGACCTTTAATTGCCATGTTAAGAGCGTGCGTGCAGTTAAGCGTAAAGATAACATTCTCCTCACTCTCAGCACCAAACATTTCAGCAAGATTTTCACGGACTTTATAAATCTGTGATGCCGTTTCAGTACTCATTCTGTAACCGCCTCTGCCGGGATTTGCACCAAAACTGATTGTGGACTGATACAATGCATCTCTTACCGACTGTGGTTTCGGATAAGTTGTGGCACTGTTATCAAGGTAAATCATAATCTGCCGTGAACATCACCATGGCCCAGAATTTTTACGTGATTAGCGTGCAAAAGCGAAACTGCTCTATCTGCATCTCCGTCTATAAGGACAGAATAACCGCATCCTTCTCTTTTATCAGCATTGCCGTTTCTCACAACCTGTGCATAAATTCCGTTAGCAGAAAGAATATTCTTAGCTTTCATAGCATGAGTAACGGAATTTACTTTTAAATATGATCTGCTCATTTTATCACCTCATTTCCATATTACATAATATGAAATGAGGCAGAATTTGTCCTGTTATCTCTTTTCTATAAGTGCAACCGCATGAGCTGAAATGCCCATACCTTCACCTGTGAAACCCATTTTCTCCTCTGTTGTAGCTTTAACACTTACATCGTCTATGTCAAGAGAGCAACTTTCTGCAATATTTTTTCTCATGGAATCTATATATGGAGAAAGCTTCGGTCTCTGTGCAATAACAGTTGAGTCGATATTTACAATTTTATAACCCTTTTCAGAAAGTTTCAGAACAACTTCTTCAAGTAGTTTTCTGCTGTCTGCACCTAAAAAGCGATCATCATTATCGGGAAAAAGCTTGCCTATGTCTCCCATTGCCGCAGCACCAAGAAGAGCATCACTTATTGCATGGAGCAAAACATCGGCATCAGAATGACCGAGAAGACCTTTTTCAAATTCAATCTCAACTCCGCCGAGAATCAGTTTTCTGTTTTCAGTTAATCTGTGCACATCATATCCGTGACCTATTCTCATATTTCTCCCTCGATTTCTTTTACTATATTTTTATATTCTTCCCTTGTCATAAAAACATTGAGCATTTCAACAAGTGCATTTGTTGAAAGTTTTGAAGGAAGAGAAGCTTTTGAAAGAAGAATTTTCCGTCTCTCAGTGCAATTTTCTCTGCCGAAAAATCCATCCTCATATAAATCATATTTTGTGATTGGTGATGTATTTTTTTCTTCTTCAGAATCAGATGTAACACCGGCTTTTTCAAGTGCTTCGATAATAAGCTTATCGGGCACACCTTCAACTCCGAGCAGACCTTCAGCAGACTTCTCTGTTTTTCTTTTTTCCTTACCGAAAAGTTCAGGAATAAAAACGTGCTTTATGTATTCCTTTTTTATACTGCCACCGAGAAATGAACGAATCATCAGACCTGCAGAATCACTGTCAGTGAGAATAAGTATCCCCCTTTTCTCTGCAAGACTTCTGATAAATTTCTGCTTTTCCTTATCTTTGAAAATACCGAAACCATCTGTTGTAATTATTGGAGCATCAATTATTGAAGAAAGCTTGATTTTATCATACTTTCCCTCAACAATCACCGCTTCTTTTATTTTTATCATTATACTGTTACCCTTTCACCGTTTGCAGCAAGAATCAGTTTTACTATAGTTTCTTCGAGAATCAATGTTTTATTGACGGATGAGCTTTTAAGTTTCAGGTCTGCTGCTGCAAGAATTTCAAGACAGACTCTGATTGCCGAAATGTCAATTTTTGATGCATCTCTTGCGGCGTTCGTAAGACGGAACGCTCTGTTCTGATAATTGTAATATTTTGCAGCACCGTCAGCTCTCTCTCCTGCAGCAATAAAAACCTTTGCTCTGTAAATATCAACATAGGCATTGATAAGCTGACTGTTAATGTTTATAGGCTCTTCCTTCTGCGAAATAAGAGTTTTCAGAACCTCAAAAGCTTTCTCATTTCTACCCTGCAGAATGTCAGTAGCAAGGTCAAAAACTCTTGCAGAAACCGACCTTACAGCGAGAGATTCAATATGTTCTTTTTTTATTTCACTTTTATCGGCATAGAAGCAAAGCTTTTCAAGCTCATTGAGAAGATTGTTCATGTCGTCACCGACGAGGTTTATAAGGTATTCTGCATTCTGAGAAGAAAGAGTACAGCCTCTTTTGTTTGCTCCCGATACAAGAAGCTTAACAAGCTGTGAGCGTGTTTTTTTGTCAAGGACAAGCACACTGCCGTACTTATTCATCATAGTGACAATTTTTTTCCATTTATCATTTTTCTTCACATCTACTTCAACGTTCTGCATCCAGAAAATGATTATATTACTATCAGGAATATCTGAAATTATTTCCTCAATCTGCTTTTTCTCTGCGTCATTTGCTTTGTCAAATTTATAATCCTTCACAACAATGAGAGCATGTTCATCCATCATAGGAAGAGATTCCGCACATGACGCAACATCATCGAAAGAAACATTGTCGCCGTCGAAAACATGAAGATTGAACATAGCAAAATCTTTTTTTACGGCTTTTCCGATTATCTGACCTACGTAAAAATCCTTAAGGTAAGGCTCATTACCATAGATAAAATAAAGATTTGAAAACTCTCTGTTTTTAATATGAAGTTTAATATCATTTTCAAAAATTTCAGCCATTTAAAAAGCTCCTAAACTAAAATTGGTTTTATGAAACTACCGTCATTCATTGTGATATGAACATCTCTTGCTGCAGCAGGAACCGATGTTTCATATTCAGAAGATATAATATACTTCCCTATAAGCGAAGAGTCGCCCACATATGTGTTCCCATACATTGTAACATAAATATCAGGTGCAATACAACCTTGCGGTAAATTTTCTTCATTTAATTTTCCGTAAAAATTTATAAGAATCCGTATGTCACCTGTTCTCACAAGCGCAAAAGAAGATTTTTCCTGAGTGTAAAAATCAACTCTCATTTTGCCGCCAAAATATTCAGCCTTTACATAGTCAGCAGAAACGGAGTTTTTACCGATATATGAAAAATCGTACTCAGATGAAGTCACAACTGAATCGATGGTAAAATCTTCTTTTATATTCATTATCTCATTCATTTGTGCCATACTCTCATTTACAGACAGATAAACGGCTTCGATGCTTTTGGTTCTGCCTCTTTCAAGGTAATTGGTTATATTGCTGTTCGCTGTAAATGTTCCGCCGCAGCCGAACATTACACATTCTTCATCATTTGTAAAGGCAACGCACAAGCCTTGCCCCACATCAATTACACTGAATTCCACAAAGGATGATTTGTACAAATCCGGCACAAAATATGAAACGAGAAAAACAGGAATCATAAGTATCGCAAAGATAACAGATTTGTTTTTTCTGTTTGACAATCCAAGAAGAAAAATCAATGTCAGAACAAGAAAAACAAGAATATAATTTTCAAGATTTGAAACACTTATGTACATATCACTATAGCGTGAAAACGTTTTCACAATATGAAGAATCACTTTTGAAGCAACAGCTGACAGACTCATTGAAAATCTGCCGATAATACTTGTACTGAAAAAAGTAAGAATAACCGCACCTATGCCGCCTGAAACCATTGATATTGTTGAAAGTAAACTTATCAGAGTATTTACAACTACACTTAAGAGTGAAAAATTAATGTTATACAAAACTGATACGGGGAAAGTGAAAATCTGTGCAGATAAAGATACAAGAATGAGTGATGTCAGTGTCTGCGTTATTTTACGCAAAAGAACGTTCCTGATTTTCATAAAATTAAGCTTTTTATAAATATATTCATGCACAAGAAGGATGCCGAAAACAGATGCAAATGAAAACACCGTACCCACACTGTAAAGACTGAACGGATCACATACTGTTATAACAAGAGCAGAAATACCGAGAGTATTCAGCGAATCAGGCTTTTCACGCAGAATAACAGCAACATAATTGAGAATCATCATCGTTCCTGCTCTTATTACAGATGGCGTAAAGCCTGTAAAAGCCATATAGAAAAACAAGAAAACGATTGAGATTATTGCTGACAGCCTTTTTCTGAAGAAAACTGCGAAAATCTTATAAAAAAATCCTGACCACAAAGCAACATGAAGTCCTGATACAACAAGAATATGCGATGTTCCCGTAATTCTGAAGCTTTCCATAGTCTCATCTTCAAGAAAATCTGTTTCTCCAAGAACTATACCCGAAATGAAACCGCCGATATCATTTGGAAAAAGTGAATAAACCGTATCGACAAGTCTGTATCTCAACGACAAAAGATGATAGCGCAGGTCTTTTTCAGCATCTCCGATAACTATAAAGCTATTTGCTTTACAGTTTCCGACAAGACAGATATTCTGAGATTTCAGAGAAGACATGGATGTATCAAGTCCTGACACCTTATACAGGTTTGCACGAAGTCTTACCTTAGAGTTAAAATCAGCATCTTCCGGCAAATCAAGTGCATTTATCCTCACCTTTATGGTAACATTTTCGCCATCAACCTTATCTGTTTTTATTACAACATACTGCTTATCGTTATGAATATACGGTTTTTCCAAAATTGCACCCTCAACTGTAACGTCTTCACCTGAAAAATAAACTTCATTCATATGAAAAGTACTCTCAGCAACAGAAAACAAAGCACTTGCACATAAAACAGATGCTGCAATAACGGCAAAAAATTTCAGTTTCTTCTGTTTCAGAAAAATCGAAAAGACCGCTATAAGGAATACCGGAAGAATATACAGAGCTTTTTCCGTTCCGACTCTTGTAAAAAGAAGAACTGTCAGGAAAAATACTGCACCGATAAAACCAAGCGGTCTTTTATCCATTTCTTATTTCACTCCAATAATCTGACAAGAAAAATACTTTACATCAAATCAGCCTGCGGGCCATGTAAAGTTTCTTCCGCCCATAAGATGGAAGTGGAGATGCTTTACAGTCTGTCCACCTGCTTCACCGATGTTTGTCACAATTCTGTAGCCGTCTTCTGAGAGATTGTTCTCTTTAGCAAGTTTTGCTGCAACCTCAAAGATGTGAGCAACAACTGCACTGTTTTCTGCAGTGATTTCATCTGCAGATTTGATGTGTTGTTTCGGAATTATGAGAATATGAACAGGAGCCTGAGGATCAATATCATGGAAAGCATATACAAGTTCATCTTCATATGCTTTCTTTGAAGGAATTTCACCTGCAATTATTTTACAAAACAAACAATCCATTGTTAATTCTCCTTATTTAGCCATTGCTGACACAATTGATTCTACTGCTGCAATTGCTTCATCAGCCTTTGAAATGTCTTTACCGCCTGCCATCGCAAAATCAGGACGTCCGCCGCCTGAACCGCCTGCAAGACGAGCTACTTCACGGACAATTGAACCTGCGTTCATGCCCTTTGCAATTGCACCCTTTGCACAACCACATGCAAAGTTGATGTTACCTTTTTCTTTATTCTTGTTACCGATTACGATAACTGCATCATCGCTTGTATCACGAAGAGCCTCGCACATTGAACGAAGGTCATCAGCTGACATATCGTCTACTACAGTTGCGATAAGCTTGATACCTGCAACATCTTTAGCTGATGAAGAAAGGCTGTTTGCCTTTATTGATGAAAGTTCAGAAGAAAGTCTTGAGATTTCTCTGTCCTTATCCTTCATTTCAGCCATAACGCTCTCCGCACGCTTGTCAAGATCATTTACGTTAGCAAGTTTCAGTGTCTCGGCAGTGTTTGCAATAAGGTTAAGTTTCTTTGTAATGAATTCAAGAACACCACTGCCTGTTACTGCTTCAATACGTCTTACACCTGCAGCTACTGATGATTCGCTGACAATCTTGAAGAGACCAAGATTTCCTGTTGATGAAACGTGTGTACCGCCGCAAAGCTCTGTTGAATATTCGCCTGCTTTTACAACGCGTACAACATCACCGTATTTTTCTCCGAAGAGAGCCATAGCACCCATTTTCTTTGCTTCTTCAATAGGCATTTCTGTCATTGTAACTTCTGCTGCTGAAAGAATTTCTTCGTTTACAAGTTTTTCAACCTCTGCAATTTCTTCACCTGTGAGAGCTGAGAAATGAGTAAAGTCAAAACGTACGTTATCTTTATTTACAAGCTGACCTGCCTGCTCAACGTGTGTACCGAGAACTTTTCTCAGTGCTGCCTGAAGAAGATGAGCTGCAGTGTGGTTACGCATAATTGAAAGTCTTTCTTCCTTGTTGATAACAGCCTCAGCTTTGTCACCGAGCTTGATGCCGTCGCCTTCTGCAATTGCACCGTAGTGAAGGAATACGCCGTCATGTGTTTTCTTTGTATCGACAACTTCAAACACTGTTTCGCCAACTCGGATAACGCCCTTATCGCCTACCTGGCCACCGCTTTCAGCGTAGAATGCTGTTTTATTAAGAACAAGAACTGCTTCTTCGCCGTTTTCAATAAATTCTTTTCTCTCGCCTGCTGAAATAAGAGCGATAACTTCTGCATCATTTTCAAACTCTGTATATCCGAGGAATTCTGTTGCAGGGATACCGTTTGTTACAACACCGCTGTCTTTCCATGCTTCTGCTCCTGCATCCTTACGAGCATCACGTGAACGGTTTCTCTGCTCAAGAACAAGCTCCTTGAACTTCTCTTCGTCCACACTCATGCCTTTTTCTTCAAGGATTTCCTTTGTAAGGTCAATGGGGAAGCCATAAGTATCTGAAAGTTTAAACGCATCCTCACCTGAGAGAACGTTATTTTCTGTGTTCTCAATCATTGATGCGAGAAGTGTCATGCCTGAGTCAATTGTCTTGTTGAAATTTTCTTCTTCAATCTTGATAATTTTTACGATGAAGTCACGTTTCTCAACAAGGTTGGGATATGCTGATTCGTTTTCTTTGATAACTGTATCGCAAACCTCATAAAGGAAAGGTCTGTCAATACCGATAAGCTTACCATGTCTTGCAGCACGTCTGAGAAGACGGCGAAGAACGTAGCCTTTACCTTCGTTTGAAGGCATAACACCATCACCGATCATAAATGTTGTTGAACGGATATGGTCAGTAATAACACGAAGAGATACGTCTGTCTTTTCGTTATCGTGATATTTAATCTTTGAAATTTCCATAATGTGCTTCATGATATTCTGCACTGTATCAACTTCAAAGAGATTGTCAACATCCTGCATAACACAAGCAAGTCTCTCAAGTCCCATACCTGTGTCGATATTACAACGGTCAAGCTTTGTATAGTTGCCTTCACCATCATTTGAGAACTGTGTGAAAACAAGGTTCCATACTTCAATAAAGCGGTCACATTCACAGCCTACACCGCAATCCGGTGAGCCACAGCCATGCTTTTCGCCTCTGTCGAAATAAATTTCTGAACAAGGACCACAGGGACCTGCGCCATGCTCCCAGAAGTTGTCTTCTTTACCGAGTCTTTTGATGTGTGAGGGGTCAACGCCAACCTTCTTTGTCCAGATTTCAAATGCTTCATCATCTTCTTCATAAATACTGCAGTAGAGAAGCTCTGCAGGAATTTCAAGCACTTCTGTGAAGAATTCCCATGCCCATGCAGTTGCTTCATTCTTGAAATAATCGCCGAATGAGAAGTTACCGAGCATTTCAAAATATGTGCCGTGGCGAGCAGTTTTACCAACTCTCTCAATATCAGGTGTTCTGATACATTTCTGACATGTTGTAACACGGTTTCTGGGAGGTGTTACTTCACCTGTAAAATACTTCTTCATGGGAGCCATACCTGAGTTGATAAGAAGAAGACTCTTATCTCCCTGGGGAACAAGTGAGAATGAAGGAAGACGAAGATGTCCCTTACTCTCAAAAAACTCAAGGTATTTCTCACGAAGCTCATTGAGACCTGTCCATTTCATAATTAATTACTCCTTAATATATTCAAATATTTGTTCACAAAAAAATATAATGCCCCCTGCAAACAAATCGGGACAAGACAAAAGTCCTGCGGTACCACCCGAATTGTGCAAAAAGCACCACCTTGATTTACCTTTAACGCAGGAATACGGCACTGCTCATCGCAGGCAGTTCAGAGCCGGCATGTTAATTACCAAATCTGCAGGAAGCTTTCAGCCATGACTTCCCTCTCTGTCAGCAGTCAGCAAAAAACTAAACTCGTCACAACTTTTGAAATATTACATAAATTATATAACATTATTTTAATATAGTCAAGTTTTATATAAAAATTTATACTTTTTAATTTTACTGTCATTGCTTTTAGAATCATAATCATGATACAATAACTTAAAGAAATTTAAAAATAAACACTTTTCCTGATTTCTGTTGTTCAACCCTTATGTTTTGTGTTGTAAAATTATATCACAAAACAATAAGGAGGTATTCACTATGAATACAGACAAAATTTTAGCAGAAGCAATAGCAAAGGAATATGCACCCAAGGATAATTCAAAAATTATAGCATTAAAAAAATTAGATAAAAAGGCCAAATTACCTGCGACAATTTTCACTTACACTTTCGGAATCATTTCAACTCTTATTGCAGGTACGGGAATGTGTTTTTGTATGCAGGTAATCGGTAGCGGCACAACAGCTATGGTTTCAGGAATTATCCTCGGAATAATAGGTTTTGCAGGCTGTGGAATAAACTACCCTATTTACAAAAAAAAATTAGAAAAAGACAAGTCAAAATATGCTTTTGAAATTGTCCAGCTTGCAAAGGAAATTTCTGAACAGAAATAAGCATCTATTCCAGGAAGTGATAATGTGACAAAAGCAGAAAGCAAATATTTTAATACTGCTGTTAAAATGGATCTTGCTCTGATTTCATTGTTAAAAAATAAATCTTTTGAGTATATAACTGTTCGGGAGCTATGCGAAACAGCCGGAGTCAACCGTTCGACTTTCTATCTGCATTACAGCAATATGAGCGACCTTTTGGATGAAACTACACGATATCTTCTTAATAATTTTCTTTCGTATTTTTCAAACGATACTAAAACAATCGCATACAATATTGCTTCCTGTGAATGTAACGATTTAATTTTTGTATGTGACAAATACTTGGTGCCGTATCTGACTTATATTAAAGAGAACAGAGAAGTTTTTTCAACCGCAGTATCACATATTAACTCTTTTGGTTTTGAAAAAGTGTATGTAAAACTGTTCGATAATATTTTCAATCCTGTTTTGGACAGGTTTCATTACCCCGCTAAAGACCGGAAATATGTTATGATGTACTATCTGAACGGGCTTACTGCAATAATATTCGAATGGCTGAAGGATGATTGTTCAAGGCCAATTGAAGAAATATCAGGAATAATAATAAATTGCATCTTTGGCTTAAATAACGAAATAAAGGATGTGAGTAAAATATGAAAATACTCAAAAGAACATTTGCATTTATTCTGTGCGTTACCATTATACTGTCATGTACACTGATAACGAACGCAGAAAGCAACAAATATGAAAACAAATACCCATTCATATTTGTGCACGGCATGTTCGGTTGGGGCAGAGATGAAGGAATCAATAAAATAATTCCTTACTGGGGTGCAACGACGGGCAGTCTTATGGAATATCTCGAAAGCAAAAATATTGAAGCTTACGATGTTTCAGTAGGTCCTCTTTCAAGTGCATGGGACAATGCGTGTGAAATTTATGCACAGCTCACAGGTTCAACCGTTGATTATGGCGAGGCACATTCAAAGGCGCATGGCCACGATCGATACGGAAGAACATACGAGAAAGCTCTTGTTCCTGATTGGAGCGAAAACAAAAAAGTTCATCTTATCGGCCACAGTCACGGCGGACAAGCAGCAAGACTTCTCGCACATCTGCTGGCACATGGTGACAAAGACGAAATAAATGCAACAGATAAAAACTCTATTTCCCCTCTTTTTACAGGAGAAAAAGAGCATCTTGTAGAAAGTGTTACAACAATCTGTACGCCCAACAACGGCACTACGTCTTACAACTTCTGCGAAACATTTTATCTTAAACCGATTATGTCAATTATCGCAACCTACTATGCAGGTATAGTAGGCAGAAGCTTTCTTAACGGAACTTTAGTCGACTTTCATCTCGAACACTTCGGACTGACAAACATTCCCGGAGAAACTATTGCGAAGGAAGAGCTTCAGGTCGCTGTCGATAAATTTGGAAACACAAAAGACGCTGTAGTTTATGACCTTTCACTTGAAGGCGCAAAGAATCTGAACGATAAAATTGAAATAAGCGAAAACATCAATTATTTCTGTTATGCCTACGATGCATCAGGAAAATGGAGTAAGCTTCCTATAAATACTGATTTCCTGTTTCTTGCGTTTACCGGAACACTTCTTTTGCTGTACGGAACTCCCGAAGATACTTTCGGAATCATTTTTAACGATGAATGGCTTTCAAATGATGGTCTTGTAAATACCGCATCGGCAAAGAATCCGCTTGATGAGCCAGCAAGAGAGTTTGACGGTGAAATTGTTAAAGGCGTATGGAACGTCATGCCTACACGTGTAGGAGACCATGGTACTCCTATCGGACTTTTCTCAAAAAAAGCAGACGTTCATGCTTTGTACGATGAAATGACAGAAATGCTCATGTCTCTTGAAAAATAAAAATATCCCTCAACCAAACTCGGGTTGAGGGATATTTTTTATCTTTTCTTTTTTGTTTTTACTTTGTCTTTCGGTTTTCTGAAAGACTTTTCTTTCTTCTGCTTGAAAGATTTATCTTTTCCTTGCTTTGCTCTTTCTTTGCCGAAAGTCTTTTGTTGTTTTTCAGGTTTTACTGATTTTTTCTTCTCATTGAAGACGCCTGTTTCAACAACATGACCGTTGATTTTACAACCAATCATTTTCAGAATAATTTCATCTGCTTTATCCTTAGGAATGCCAACAATCGTGCGGTCATCATAAATTTCAATTTTACCGATCTCTTTGCCCGAAATGCCCGTTCTGTCAGCAATAGCACACATAATATGATTCGGAGCAACACGTCTGTTTCTGCCGATTGAAATAATAATCTTACAGAAATCCTTATCGTCTCCCCTTTTCTTTCTTCCGAATGATTCAAGAGAAGTAATCTGCTCCATCTTGTCACCCATGATAATCTGCAAAAGCTTTGCACTTAAATCATAAAGAGATATGCCCTCGCTGAGAAGTTCATTTAAAAGCTTGTTATATCTTTCATCAACATTGATATCAAGCTGTTCCTTGAGTGATGCAAGTTCTCTTTCCGCAAGCTTATTTCTCAGGTCATCTGTGCTTGGTAAGTCAAGCTGTTCAATTTCAGACTTTGTACTGCGTGCGATATCTTTAATTGCCATAATCTGACGTCTGCCGCTGCAGATTGTCACTGCACTGCCTTCCTTACCTGCTCTGCCTGTACGACCGATTCTATGAACATAGTATTCTCTGTTCTGAGGGATATCGTAGTTAAAAACAAAATCAATGTCACTGACATCAATACCTCTTGCTGCAACGTCCGTCGCAATAAGAATATTACTGAGTCCACCTTTGAATGAATCCATTACCCTCGTACGGGATGACTGCTGCATGTCGCCGTGAAGACCTTCGGAATTGAAACCATTTTCTTTCAGATATTTGCCTAAGTCCTCAACCATAACCTTTGTGTTACAGAAAATCATAGCTCTTTTCGGTGAAAAATAACGAAGGAGCATGTTAAGTGCATCCATCTTTTTACCCATGGGAACTTCGATAAAGCTTTGCTTTATATGTTCAACAGTCATGCTCTGTGACTGAATTTCAATCATCAGAGGTTCTCTCTGGAATTTTTCTGTAATTTCAAGGATTTCCTTTGGCATTGTTGCAGAAAACAGAACAGTCTGTCTGTCATCGGGAGTATGAGAAAGAATTTCTTCAATATCTTCTCTGAAACCCATACTGAGCATTTCATCAGCTTCATCGAGAACAACCATTTTCACATCATGAAGTTTCAGTGTTTTTCTTCTCATGTGGTCCATGATTCTGCCTGGAGTACCGATAACTATATTCGCTTTCTTCAATTTTAAAATCTGTCTGTCCATGGCGGCGCCGCCGTAAACATCGCAGACTTTAACCTTATGCATAAAGCGTGAAAGTTTTTTTATTTCCCCTGCACCCTGCATGGCAAGTTCACGAGTGGGACAAAGAATTATAATCTGAACTTTATCAAGGTCAGTGTCTAGTGTTTCAAGTGCAGGAATTGCAAATGCCACAGTTTTACCTGTACCTGTCTGAGAACGACCAATAACATCGGCACCTGTTCTGATAAGAGGTATCGCTTTTGCCTGTATATCGGTCATTTCCTTAAATCCCATATCGTCAACGGCTCTCTGAAGGTCTGATGACAAATAGAGATTTTCAAAAGATTTTTCCATTAATTTTATCCTTCCGAAAAACAGCGGAGACGCTCTGTGTCTCCGCTGAATTTTGTTAATTATTTAAAGTATTTTACTGCTGATTCAAACATCTGCATATCAAAGATGCCGTCAACATTTTTGTAAAGTCCGTAGCCTTTACGCTCTGAGTGACCCATCTTACCGAACACTCTGCCGTCAGGTGAAGTGATACCTTCAATTGCGAAAGCTGAGTTATTGGGATTAAAGTGGATGTCATCAGTGGGATTACCTTCAAGGTCAACATACTGAGTTGCAATCTGTCCGTTTTCAGCCAGCTTCTTGATAAGTTCATCACTTGCAAGGAAACGTCCTTCACCGTGTGAAATCGGCACTGTGTAAACATCTCCAACATTAGTTGCTGCAAGCCAGGGTGACTTGTTAGATGCAATTCTTGTTCTCACAAGTCTTGACTGATGGCGACCGATTGTGTTGAATGTAAGTGTGGGGCAGTTTTCATCTGTATCGATAATCTTACCATAAGGCACAAGACCAAGTTTGATAAGTGCCTGGAAGCCGTTACAGATACCGCACATAAGACCATCACGGCTTTCAAGAAGGTCTGTTACACCCTCTTTAACTGCTGCATTACGGAAGAATGCTGTGATGAATTTACCTGAACCGTCGGGCTCGTCACCGCCTGAGAAACCACCGGGAACAAATACCATCTGTGCAGTTTCAAGAGACTTAGCAAATCTTTCAACGCTTCTTGTAATACCTTCAGATGTAAGGTTATTAAGAACGATGATTTCAGCCTCTGCACCTGCATATTCCATAGCCTTTGCTGAATCGTATTCGCAGTTTGTGCCGGGGAATACAGGAATGAGAACTTTCGGTTTTGCACACTTGATAGCAGGTGCTTTTCTTTCTGTTGCTTCAAATGAGAATGCAGGAATTTCCTTGCCTTCTGTTTCGATGTTGCAAGAATAGATAGGCTCAAGCTTATCTTCGTAAATCTTAAGAAGAGCATTGAGGCAAAGTGAATCTTCACCTTTGACAATTGCTTTTTCTTCTGTTGTTTTACCGAGGAGGATGCCTTCTACTGTATCATCAGCCATTTCAAGAACGAATGAGCCGTAATTGTAGCCGAAGATTTCATCATCAGAAATGCTGTCTTCAAACTTGAAGCCGATATCGTTACCGAAGCACATCTTCATAACAGCTTCTGCTACACCGCCGAGTGTAGGTGTATATGCTGCAACTGCTTTGCCTGATGAAAGAAGAGCATTTACCTTTGCAAACACGTCTTTAAGTGATGCTGTTACAGGAAGTCCGTTTTCATCATATTCGGGTTTAACAAGGCATACGTTGTGTCCTGCACCCTTGAATTCGGGAGATACGATGCTGTCAACCTTTTCTGTTGTAACTGCAAAAGATACAAGTGTGGGAGGAACATCAATATCTTCAAATGAACCGCTCATTGAGTCCTTACCGCCGATTGATGCGATTTCAAGTTCAAGCTGTGCCTTGAATGCACCGAGAAGTGCTGAGAGAGGTTTACCCCAACGCTGAGGAGATTTGAGAGGTTTCTCAAAGTATTCCTGGAATGTAAGGTAAACGTCTTCAAATTTTGCACCTGTTGCAATAAGCTTTGAAACTGATTCAATTACTGCAAGGTATGCTGAATGGAAGGGGCTCTTTTCAGCAATGAAGGGGTTGTAGCCCCATGACATAAGTGAACAACTTGTAGTTTTAGCTTTTTCAGTTGAAATTTTGTGTACCATTGCCTGAATAGGTGTCTGCTGATGCTTACCACCGAAGGGCATGAGAACTGTGCCTGCACCGATTGTTGAGTCAAAACGCTCTGAAAGACCTCTCTTTGAGCAGACATTAAGGTCGTCTGCGAGAGCTTCCATGTTCTCTTTGAATGAGCCATCAACAGTCTTTTTATAACATTCAGGTTTAACGGGAGCGATATCAATGTGCTTTTCAGCACCGTTTGAATTAAGGAATTCTCTTGAAATATCAACGATTTTCTTACCGTTCCAGTGCATTACAAGACGAGGTTCAGCCTTTACAACTGCAACGGGAGTTGCTTCAAGGTTTTCAAGAGCTGCAAGTTCAAGGAATCTTGCAACGTCCTTTTCTTCAACAACAACAGCCATTCTTTCCTGGCTTTCGCTGATTGCAAGTTCTGTGCCATCAAGACCGTCATATTTCTTGGGAACTTTATTGAGGTCAATTTCAAGACCGTCTGCAAGTTCACCAATAGCAACTGAAACACCGCCTGCACCGAAGTCATTACAACGCTTGATAAGGTAAGATGCTTCTTCATTTCTGAAAAGTCTCTGAAGTTTTCTTTCTTCAGGAGCATTACCCTTCTGAACTTCTGCACCGCAGCTTTCGAGTGATTCAAGTGTATGTGATTTTGAAGAACCTGTTGCACCGCCGCAACCGTCACGACCCGTTCTGCCACCAAGAAGGATAACAACATCGCCGTCTTCGGGACGTTCTCTGCGTACATTCTTAGCGGGAGCCGCTGCAACTACTGCACCGATTTCCATTCTCTTTGCAACATAGCCATCATGGTAGAGTTCATCAACCTGACCTGTTGCAAGACCAATCTGGTTACCATATGATGAATAACCTGCTGCTGCAGTTCTTACAATCTTTCTCTGAGGGAGTTTACCCTTCATTGTTTCTGCAACGCTCTTTAAGGGGTTGCCTGCACCTGTAACACGCATAGCACCGTAAACATATGAACGGCCTGAAAGCGGGTCACGGATTGCACCACCGATACATGTTGCAGCACCACCGAAGGGTTCAATTTCTGTGGGATGGTTATGAGTTTCGTTTTTGAAAAGAAGAAGCCATTCTTCATCTTTTCCGTCAACGTCAACTGTGATTTTTACAGTACAAGCGTTGATTTCTTCTGATTCATCAAGCTTTTCAAGCTTACCGTTCTTTTTAAGAACTCTTGTAGCAAGAGTTGCAACGTCCATAAGGTTGATTGGCTTTGTTCTGCCAAGATCTTTACGACAAGCAATATATTCCTGCCACGCACTTTCGATGAGTTCATCTTCAAACTTCACGCTGTCGATTGTTGTGAGGAATGTTGTGTGACGGCAGTGGTCTGACCAGTATGTGTCAATCATTCTGATTTCAGTGATTGTGGGGTTTCTGTTTTCAGATTTGAAGTAATCCTGACAGAATTTGATATCATCATTATCCATAGCAAGACCGTATGATTTAACAAAAGCTGCAAGACCGTCTTTATCAAGGTCAATGAAACCGTCAAGAGTTTCAACCTCTGTGGGAATATCATAATCTACTGCGAGAGTTTCAGGTTTTTCAAGTGCAGCCTCACGTGACTCAACGGGGTTGATTACGTACTTTTTGATTTCAGCAACTTCTGCCTCTGAAATATTTCCGTAAAGAGCATAAACCTTTGCTGTTCTTACGAGGGGCTTTTCGCCCTGGGAAATAATCTGGATACACTGTGCTGCTGAATCTGCACGCTGGTCAAACTGACCGGGAAGATATTCTGTTGCAAAAATGATTGCGTTTTCATCTGAGAAATCATCACTGATGTTGTCAAGCTGAGGCTCAGCAAAAACTGTCATTTTGCTCTTTTCAAAAAGTTCTTCGTCAATATTTTCAACGTCGTATCTGTTGAAAATTCTGAGTTTTTCAAGGCCTTTGATTGAAAGAAGAGAACGAAGTTCATGCTTGAGCTCGTTTGCTTCATTTTCGAGACCGCTCTTTTTTTCTACAAAAATTCTGTATACCATTTATTATTCCTCCGTTTTCAAGAGTGCTTTTTTGCCGATATCTTTTCTGTAAAAAGCGTTTTCAAAGCTGACTTTTTCAACGCATTTATATGCTTTTTCAACTGCACCTTTAAGTGTTTCATCAGTTGAAACAACACCTAAAACTCGTCCGCCGCCTGTGAGAAGCTTTCCGTCATCAGAAATTTTCGCACCTGCAATGTAAAGTTCATAGTTTTCGTCTTTCTCAGCTTTGATTTCAAAGCCTGTAGCATATTTCTTGGGATATCCTTCTGATGCCATAACAACACAGCAAGCACTTTTATCTGAGAATTTAACTTCAGTATCTGCCAGTGTGCCGTCTGCACAAGCAACCATAATATCGAGCAAATCGTTTTCAAGAAGAGGAAGAACAACCTGTGTTTCAGGGTCACCGAAACGGCAGTTATACTCGATAACCTTGGGGCCGTTGGGTGTAATCATAAGGCCGAAATACAGACAGCCTTTGAATGTTCTGCCCTCCGCTTTCATCGCATTAATTGTGGGAAGGAAGATTTTTTCCATACATTCCTTTGCCACATCCGCTGTGTAATAAGGGTTTGGAGCCACTGTGCCCATACCGCCTGTGTTAAGGCCTTCATCGTTATCAAGAGCGCGTTTGTGGTCCATTGAAGAAATCATGGGAATTACAGTGTTGCCGTCTGTGAAAGAAAGAACCGAAACCTCAGGACCTGTGAGGAATTCTTCGATAACGATGTTGTTACCGCTTTCACCGAAAACCTTATCTTCCATAATTTCCTTAACAGCGTCAACTGCCTCTTCGCGTGTCATTGCGATTATAACACCTTTACCGAGTGCAAGACCGTCAGCCTTGATAACTGTGGGAATGGGACATGTTTCGATATATTTCAGTGCATCCTCTGCAGAAGAGAAAACCTCATATTCTGCAGTGGGAATGCCGTATTTTTTCATAAGATTTTTAGAGAAAACCTTACTGCCTTCGATAATTGCTGCAGCCTTTGTAGGACCAAAGCATTTGATTCCTGCTTCGTTAAACGCATCAACTGCACCGAGAACAAGAGGATCATCGGGAGCTACAACTGCAAAATCGATGTTGTTTGCTTTTGCAAATTCTACCTGTTTTTCGATATCATTTGCACCGATAGACACACATTCTGCATCTTCTGCAATACCGCCGTTACCGGGAAGAGCATAGATTTTTTCTACATTTTTATTTTCTTTCAGCTTTTTAATAATGGCGTGTTCGCGTCCGCCACCACCTACAACCAAAAGTTTCATAGGAATTTACCTCCCTTTGTGTTATTGATAAATGGGGAATTTTTCGCAAAGAGCCATTACCTCTTCTGCAATTTTTTCCTTTGAATTTTCGAAATCAGTTGCAACAAGCTTGATCCACTTTGCAATAAGAAGCATTTCTTCCTCTTTGAAACCGCGTGATGTTACTGCGGGAGTACCGATTCTGATACCGCTTGTTACGAAAGGACTCTGTTTTTCGTTGGGGATTGTATTTTTATTAACTGTAATATGAACTTCGTCAAGTCTCTTTTCAAGCTCTTTACCTGTAATATCAAAGGGAGTAAGATCAACAAGCATAAGGTGGTTATCAGTACCGTCTGATACGATTCTGAAGCCTTCCTCTTTCATAGCCTGACAAAGTGTTGATGCATTTTTGACAACCTGTGCCTGATATTCCTTGAATTCGGGTTTAAGTGCTTCACCGAATGCAACTGCTTTAGCAGCGATAATGTGCATGAGAGGTCCGCCCTGTGTGCCGGGGAAAACAGCTTTGTCAATCTGCTTTGCATACTGCTCTTTGCAGAGAATAAGACCGCCACGAGGACCACGAAGAGTCTTATGAGTGGTTGATGTTACAACATCTGCATAAGGCACTGGACTGGGATGAAGACCTGCTGCAACGAGACCTGCGATATGCGCGATGTCAACCATCATATATGCGCCCACTTCGTCACAGATTTCTCTGATTTTTGCAAAGTCGATTGTTCTTGAATATGCACTTGCACCTGAAACAATCATCTTGGGTTTACATTCGATAGCAATTCTTCTCATTTCCTCATAGTCAATTGTTTCTGTATCGTCAGAAACACCGTAAGGAACAACGTTGAAGTATTTACCTGAAATGTTTACAGGTGAGCCGTGTGAAAGGTGTCCGCCGTTTGCAAGATTGAGACCCATAACAGTATCGCCACATTCAAGAAGAGCAAAGAATGCTGCAAGGTTTGCGTTTGCACCGCTGTGAGGCTGAACGTTTGCATGCTCCGCGCCGAAAAGCTCTTTTGCTCTTTCTCTTGCGATGTTTTCTACAATATCAACACGTTCGCAACCGCCGTAATATCTTTTTGAAGGATAGCCCTCTGCATATTTGTTCGTAAGAACTGTACCTGCTGCAAGAAGCACTGCTTTTGATACAATATTTTCAGAAGCTATAAGCTCAATGTTATGCTGCTGTCTTTTTAGTTCAAGGTCACAAGCAGAAAAAACCTCGTTATCAAAGTTTGCAAGTTCGTCAAAAAAGTTCATTTCACTACTCCTTAATGATGGAACAATCTCATTCCTGTAAATGACATTGTCATGTTGTATTTGTTGCAACAGTTAATTACTACATCATCTCTGATTGAGCCACCGGGCTGTGCAATATAAGAAACACCGCTTCTCTTTGCTCTTTCGATGTTATCATCAAAGGGGAAGAAAGCATCTGAGCCGAGAGCTACACCGCTGAGAGATGAAAGGTATTCTTTCTTAAGTTCTCTTGTGAGAGGTGCGGGCTGTGTTTTGAAATATTTCTGCCAGTTACCGTCAGCAAGTACATCCTCGTAATCGTCTGAAATATAAACGTCGATTACATTGTCGCGGTCAGGTCTGCCGATTGTGTCAAGGAAAGGAAGGTCAAGTACCATGGGATGCTGACGAAGATGCCAGATATCTGCCTTGTTACCTGCAAGGCGTGTACAATGGATTCTTGACTGCTGACCTGCACCAACACCGATTGCCTGTCCGTCAACTGCATAGCAGACTGAGTTTGACTGTGTATATTTAAGTGTAATGAGAGCAATGATAAGGTCTCTCTTTGCACTGTCGGGTACATCTTTATTTTCTGTTACAAGGTTTGAAAGGAGCTCTTCATTGATTTTGAACTCGTTTCTGCCCTGCTCAAATGTGATGCCGTAAACATCCTTGTGTTCAACAGGAGCCGGAACATAGTCGGGATCAATCTTAACGATATTGTAGCTACCCTTTCTCTTATTTTTGAGAATTTCAAGTGCTTCAGGTTCATAACCGGGAGCAATAACGCCGTCAGAAACTTCGCGTGCAATAAGCTTTGCTGTTGTTACGTCACAGATATCTGAAAGTGCAATCCAGTCACCGAAAGATGACATTCTGTCTGTACCTCTTGCTCTTGCATATGCACAAGCCAAGGGAGAATCATCAAGACCTTCAATATCATCAACAAAGCAAGCTTTCTTGAGGCTATCAGGAAGGCGTGTTCCGATTGCAGCAGACGTGGGGCTTACATGCTTGAAAGAAGTTGCAGCAACCTCACCGAGTGCTTCTTTGATTTCTTTTACAAGCTGCCAGCTGTTGAAAGCGTCGAGGAAATTAATAAAACCGGGTCTGCCGTTCAAAATTTCGATAGGAAGATCTTCACCGTTTGCCATGAAGATTTTTGCAGGTTTCTGATTGGGGTTACAACCGTATTTAAGTTCAAATTCTTTCATACTTAGCCTCCTGAATTACTTGTTTTTGTTTACGATTCTTGTTTCTGCTTCGCCGCTTTCAATATCGATATATCTGACAAAGAGAGAAACTTTGTTGTCTTCGTTGAGGTTTGTCCAGATAAGGTCTGTAAGTTCATCAATTGAAACATCGGGAAGTTCAAGTGTTTTGGGCTCACCTTCAAATGAGGGAAGCGGATTTCCATCACAGTTATAAGTGTGGATAAACTTTGCTTTACCTGCAACAGGGTTTGAATAAGCATATGTGAATCTTTCGCAAGAAGAATCGTCACCCTCTGCACTCTTGAGAATTGACATCGCATAATTCATACCATCATTTTCAAGACGGATAATACCTGAAATTCTGGGAGTGAAGTTAGGTGCATCGTCTTCAAATTCTCTTGTACGAAGAGCCTGTTCAAATGTCATCTGCTTATCCATAAGCTCATAAAGAGTATCTGTCTGGTCACCATTTGTAACGATTGTTTTATTACCGAGAACTCTTACGGGATAGTAAATAATAAGATGAGGATCGGTCATTTTTGACTCGTCAAAAGCCTTTGTGCGCATTGCATTGCCTTCAGCTACAAACACACGGTTACGGCTGTTTTCGCTTCTGCCCATAATGAAATAAGCAGTTACCGCCTTTTTACCGTCAGCACTTTTGCCGATAATAATACCTCTGCCGTGGTAAGCAAGAGAATTAAGTTCACTAGCAATTGTTTTGATTTCCATTTTATCAGTTCCTTTCGTACAAGATAAGGTTTTTATTCAGATATGATTACTATATCATTTTCAACTGTTATTTTGTCTTCACAGAAAAGCTTTACAGCTTCGGGCAGAATTTTCCACTCTGCCTCTTCCATGATTCTCTTCTGAAGTGTTTCAGGAGTGTCGCCCTGTTTCACTTCAACAGCTTTCTGCAGAATTATAGGACCTGCATCACATTCGGGAGTTACAAAATGCACTGTAGCACCTGAAACCTTTACCCCCTTTGCGAGAGCTGCTTCGTGAACATGAAGTCCGTAATAACCTTTTCCGCAGAATGAGGGAATAAGCGCAGGATGAACGTTTATGATTTTATTCGGAAATGCTTCATAAACCTGTTCATCAATAATTGTAAGAAAGCCTGCAAGAACTACAAGATCAATGTTTGCATTTGTAAGCGTTTCCACCAGTGCTTTTGAGTAAGATGCAATATCTTCATAGTCACGTCTTGCAAGGACGGTACCTTCAATGCCTGCGTTTGCTGCTCTTTCAAGAGCATAAACCCCCGCTTTTGATGCTACAACAAGAGTAATTTCACTCTCGCCGAACATACCGCTTTTCTGGCAATCAATAAGAGCCTGAAGATTTGTACCGCCGCCTGAAACGAGAACAGCAATATTCTTTTTACTCAATGATAACACCCTCTTCGGAAGCAACAACTTCACCAAGAATATAAGCATCTTCACCATTTGCACGGAGAATTTCAAGAGCTTTGTCAGCATCTTCTTTATTTACAACAATGCTCATACCAACACCCATGTTGAATGTGTTGAACATATCTCTTTCGGGGATGTTACCTGTTTCAGCGATAAGGTCAAAGATAGGAAGCACCTGAACGTCACTTCTCTTGATTTTTGCGCCGAAGCCCTTGGGAATACTTCTCGGAATATTTTCGTAGAAGCCACCGCCTGTGATGTGAGAAATAGCCTTAACTTTAACTTCTTCAAGAAGAGCAAGTACGGGTTTCACATAGATCTTTGTGGGAGTAAGAAGTGTTTCACCGATTGATTTGCCACCAAGTTTTTCATTGGGAGTTTTGATGTCACTGTTTTCAACATCAAAAACTTTTCTTACAAGTGAGAAACCGTTTGAATGAACACCACTTGATTTAAGAGCGATGATTGCATCCCCTTCTTTAACTGTAGAATTGTCAACAACCTTTTCTCTGTCAACAACGCCTACTGAGAAACCTGCAAGGTCATATTCGTCTACGGGATAGAAACCGGGCATTTCTGCTGTTTCACCGCCGATAAGTGATGCGCCTGACTGTACACAGCCTTCTGCAACACCAGATACGATACTTGCAATTTTTTCGGGAATGTTTTTACCGCATGCAATATAGTCAAGGAAGAACAAGGGTTTTGCACCGCAGCAGATAATATCGTTTACGCACATAGCAACGCAGTCGATACCTACTGTGTCATGCTTATCCATGATGAATGCAAGTTTAAGTTTTGTACCGACACCGTCAGTACCGCTTACAAGAACAGGACGGCTGATGCCTGTAAGGTCAAGTTCAAAAAGTCCGCCGAAGCCACCGATATCGGAAGCGGCACCCTTTGTAATTGTTCTTGCAATATGCTGTTTCATGAGTTCAACTGCTTTGTAGCCGGCTGTAATGTCAACGCCTGCTGATGCGTAGCTGTCTGATTTTGAATTGTTCACAGTTAATCTTCCTTTCAGTTTGAGTTTATATAAAATTATTCTTTACCGTTCCAGCAATAGGTACATACCTTACATTCAGGTAAACCTATTGATTTGATTACGCCTTCAAGTGACTGATATTCAAGAGAAGAAAAATGCATCTTTTCACAGATTGCTTTGCGCATTTTCTTACCTCTTTCAGTTGAGCCGTCACTGTATTCTTCAAGGTACTTAAAGCCTTCTTCGCCCTCAAGCTCCATAATTGTCTGTCTTGCAATAAGCTCCATTTCAGATGTACTGCGTGAGAAATTAAGATATTTACAGCCGTACATAATAGGAGGACAAGCAGAGCGGATATGAACCTCTTTTGCTCCGTTTTCATAGAGGAAATCAACAGTTTCACGAAGCTGAGTGCCTCTGACGATGCTATCGTCAACAAAGAGAAGTTTTTTGCCCTCAATCAGTTCATGAACGGGAACAAGCTTCATCTTTGCAACCTTGTTTCTCTCCTTCTGGTTAGAAGGCATAAAGCTTCTTGGCCATGTGGGAGTATATTTGATGAAAGGACGGGCAAAGTCTGCTTCGCTTACGTTTGCGTAACCGATTGCGTGAGGTGTACCTGAATCGGGAACACCGGCAACATAGTCAAGGTCCTGTGCAATGCCATTCTTTCTGTCGGTTTCCGCCATGATTTCACCGTTACGGTAACGCATGGCTTCAACATTAACACCTTCGTAAATTGAAGTGGGATATCCGTAATATGTCCAGAGGAAAGCACAGATTTTCATTTCTTTTCTTGCCTCTGACAGAACCTCGATTTTCTTTGAGGTGATTTCTACGATTTCACCGGGACCTAATTCCTTTTCAGGAGTATAACCCAGTTTATCATAAGCAAAGCTTTCAAAGGTTACACAGTAGCCTTCGTCATCTTTGCCGAGAAGAACGGGAATTCTACCCATTTTATCTCTTGCGGCAATAATTGAACCGCCTTCTTTAAGAATAAGAATTGACATTGAACCGTCAATAACATCCTGAACAAACTTGATACCTTCAACAAAACTTGATTTCTGGCTGATAAGTGCGGCAACAAGCTCTGTAGAATTTACTTTACCGCCTGTCATTGCACTGAAATGACCGCCTGTAGTAAGATACTTTTCAACAAGCTCCTCAGAGTTGTTGATTGCACCTACTGTACAAAGTGCATACTTGCCAAGCTCTGAACGGATGAGAAGAGGCTGAGGGTCGCTGTCACTGATACAGCCGATACATGCTCTTCCCTTCATTTCTTCTGTGATGCCTTCAAACTTTGTTCTGAAGGGTGAATTTTCAATATTGTGAATCTCTCTCTGGAGACCGATTTCTTCATCGTATGCTGCCATACCGCCACGACGTGTACCTAAGTGTGAATGGTAGTCAACGCCGAAGAAAACATCAATAATACAGTCTCTTTCAGATACTGCTCCGAAAAAACCGCCCATTTATATCACCTTACTTTGAGTATTTTGCTGAAATTGCAGCGTCCTTTTTAAGAACAGTTTCTGCGCCCTCTTTTCTCATTGCGTCAAGCTTCTGTGCCAATTCTGCATCTGTTACTGCAAGAATTTCGATTGCAAGAAGTGCTGCGTTTGCCGCACCATTGATTGCAACTGTTGCAACGGGAATGCCTGTAGGCATCTGAACAGTTGAAAGAAGTGCATCCATACCATCAAGGTTTGTAGATTTAACAGGAATACCGATTACAGGCAGAGTTGTGTTTGCTGCAATTGCACCTGCAAGGTGTGCTGCCATGCCCGCTGCTGCGATAATAACACCAAAGCCGTTTTCCCTTGCTGTTTCCGAGAATACTTTTGCTTCTACAGGTGTTCTGTGAGCTGAGAATACGTGAACTTCAAAATCAATTCCGAATTCTTCAAGTTTGGCAATACCTTTTTCAATAACGGGCAAATCGCTGTCGCTGCCCATGATTATAGCAACTTTTTTCATTTTGGGTTCCTCCTAAACAGATAAGGGCAGTTCTATCCCACTGTCAATGAAAATAGAACTGCCCAGACGGTCGACAAAATTAATATATTTTTCACTCCCCCGGTGTTTAATCACCTGTTCCGTCAGTTGTGAAAAACAAACATTATCCTATTGTTACAATTATACAATTTGCCGAACGTATAAGTCAACAGTTTTACTTACAAAAAAAGTGTGTTTTTGACTTTATTTTTATTAGATATTACTTTGACTGGCTTTCGCAGTAAATGCATCTGTAAATCTTACGCTTTGCATCGGTAAGCTTGAACACATGATCAAGCTCCTGCTCAGTAGAGGTTATGCAACGGGGATTCTTACACTTAAGAACGTTAGTTACAGTTGCAGGAAGTGTCATTTCAAGCTTCTTTTCAACCGTACCTTCCTTAATAATGCTGACAGTGATGTTGGGATCAACATAACCGAGAACATCAAAATCCACGTCGATAAGAGTATCAATTTTTATAATATCCTTCTTGCCTTTTTTCTTACTGGGAACATTCTTGAGGATTGCCACTGTGCAATCAAGCTCATCAAGATTAAGAATGGAATAAAGCTCCATTGCATGACCTGCAGTGATATGGTCAATTACGATACCGTTTTTAATTGCATCAACTATCATTTATTCCACCCCCAGAAGTTTCAGAATAAGTGCCATTCTGATATATTTACCGTTAAGTACCTGTTTGAAATAACATGCACGCTTGTCATCGTCAATTGCTGTGGAAATTTCATTCACTCTCGGCAGCGGATGCATAATGCACAGGTCTTCTTTAGCTGTGAGAAGTTTCTGAGGTGTGAGAATGTAACTGTCTTTAAGTCTTACATAATCGTCCTCATTGAAGAATCTCTCGCGCTGAACTCGTGTCATGTAGAGAATATCAAGTGTGGGCATTACTTCTTCAAGATTTGTTGTCTGCACATATTCAATGTTATGAGCTTTGAGAACATCATGCTTGATATAGCTGGGAAGCTTCAGTTCAACAGGTGAAATGAGAACAACCTTGATATTCTTATATCTTGACATAGCTTCAATGAGAGAATGTACTGTTCTGCCGAATTTCAGGTCTCCGCAGAAACCAATTGTCAGGTCATTGAATCTGCCCTTTTCACGATGAATTGTGAGAAGGTCGGTAAGCGTCTGTGTGGGGTGGTTGTGACCGCCGTCACCTGCATTGATGATGGGCACAGATGCTTTCTTTGAAGCAACAAGCGGTGCACCCTCTTTAGGATGACGCATAGCAATAATTTCTGCATAACAGCTTACCGTTTTCACTGTGTCAGAAACGCTTTCGCCCTTTGCAGCAGATGATGACTGAGCTTCGGAAAAGCCGAGAACATTACCGCCGAGTTCATACATAGCTGCTTCAAAGCTGAGTCTTGTTCTTGTTGACGGTTCAAAGAAAAGTGTAGCAAGCTTCATGCCGTCACATTTATGTGCATATTTTTTGGGATTATCTATGATATCGTTTGCTGTTGCAATAAGCTCGTCAATCTCTTCGATTGACAAATCATTAATATCAATAAGACTTCTCATATTTGTCACCCAATCCAGCTTTCGTCTGAGGGATTATTTCTGAATTTAATAAGTCTCTCAACGTCCTCACGTTTGATGTAGCCTGTTTCTGCTGCTACGTCTGCGATAACATCGAAGTTTGTAAGTGATACATTTTTAACGTTTGCAGCTGCAAGTCTGTCAAGACCTTTCTGCATGCCATATGTGAAGATGCTGACAATACCGAGAACCTCTGCACCTGCTTCACGAAGAACATTAACAACCTCGATAACGCTGCCACCTGTTGAAATAAGGTCTTCAACAACAACTACTTTCTGACCTTTTTCAAGTTTACCTTCAATCTGGTTCTGTCTGCCGTGGTCTTTTGAGCCTGAGCGTACATAACCCATGGGAAGTCCGAGAATATGTGCAGTGATAGCTGCGTGAGCGATACCTGCTGTGCTTGTTCCCATGAGAACTTCACATTCTGAATATTCTTTTTTGATTGTTTCTGCAAGAGCATTTTCAACGTCGTTTCTCACTTTAGGTGCTGTGAGTGTAAGTCTGTTGTCACAATAAACAGGGCTCTTAATACCGCTTGCCCATGTGAAGGGTTCGTCAGGTCTGAAAAATACAGCTCTGATTGAGAGCAAATCTTCTGCAATAAGTCTTTCCATGATAATCTTTCTCCTTTTATTTTAATACACTTAATTATTAGTCAACAAATTCTCTGATGCATCTTTCGTATGCTGCAACGGGATCTTCTGCCTGAGTGATAGGTCTGCCTACAACGATGTAGTCTGAGCCGATTTCCTTAGCTCTTTCAGGTGTTGCAATTCTTACCTGATCACCTACTTCGCCGTCTGCAAAGCGTACACCGGGAGTAACTGTAAGGAATTCATTTCCGCAGACTGATTTTACCTTTGCTGCCTCAAGGGGTGAGCAAACAACGCCGTCAAGTCCCGCAACCTTTGCACGTGAAGCGTAGTGCATAATAACTTCGTCGATAGGTTTCTCGATGAGAAGGTCTTCTTTCATTCTCTCTTCGCTTGTTGAAGTGAGCTGAGTTACTGCAATGAGAAGAGGTCTTGTGCCGTCTGGACGAGTAAGTCCTTCGATAGCTGCTTCCATCATAGCAACTGTGCCTGCTGCGTGGAGGTTGCACATATCAACATCCAGCTTTGACAGAACTGCCATTGATTTTTTTACTGTGTTGGGGATATCGTGAAGCTTCAGGTCAAGGAAAATTTTGTGTCCTCTTGCCTTGATTTCCTTTACGATATCAGGACCTGCTGAATAATACAGCTCCATACCGATTTTCACAAAGGGTTTTCTTCCTGTGAATTTGTCAAGGAATTTGAGCACTTCCTCTTTTCCGTCAAAGTCACATGCGATAATTACGTCTTTACCCATTAGTGTGCGCCTCCTATTATATCTTTTAAATTATTAATACCGTATTTTTCCATTACGCGAGGTAAATCCTCGATAATGTTTTTACAAGCAAAGGGCTCTACAAGGTTTGCAGCACCTACTTCAACTGCAGTTGCACCTGCAAGCATCAGTTCAATAACATCCTCAGCACGTGATACACCACCCATACCGATAACGGGGATATTCACTGCTTCATAAACCTGATAAACCATTCTCACAGCCACAGGGAAAATTGCATCGCCTGAGAAACCGCCCATTTTATTTGCAATTACAGGTTTTCTTGTTTTAAGATCTATCTTCATTCCCAGAAGCGTGTTGATAAGACTGATGCCGTCTGCGCCCGCTTCTTCACAAGCTTTTGCGATAGAAACTATGTCAGTAACATTGGGGCTGAGTTTGATAAACACAGGCTTGCTTGTCACAGCTTTGACAGCTTTTGTGACCTCTGCTGCACTTTCGGGAGAAGTACCGAAGCTCATACCGCCATTGTGAACATTGGGACAGCTTATATTTACTTCAATAAATTCAACCTGGTCTTCTTTATCAATTTTTTCACAGCAGGTTCTGTATTCATCAATTGAGAAACCGCTGATATTAGCCATAATTGGTTTGTTGAAACAAGCACGGAGCTTTGGAAGCTCTTCAGAAATCACTTTATCAACACCGGGATTCTGAAGTCCTACAGAGTTAATCATACCGCTTCTTGTTTCTGCAATTCTCGGTGTGGGGTTTCCGAAACGAGGCTCAAGAGTTGTGCCCTTGAATGAGAGTGAACCGAGAATGTTTATATCATAAAGTTCTGCAAATTCGTAACCGAAGCCGAATGTTCCGCTTGCAGGGATTATAGGGTTATCAAGCTCAACACCTGATAAATTTACTTTTAAGTTTACCATATAATTTCCTCCTTCACCAGAACGGGACCATCCTTGCAGATTCTCTTGTTACCGTATTTTGTTTTGCAGCTGCAGCCCATACATGCACCAAAACCGCAACCCATTCTCTCTTCAAAGCTGAACTGACCGCCTTTGTCAGACGCATTATAAACTGCTTTAAGCATAGGCTCGGGACCGCAACAGTATGTATATGTAAAGTCAATATCTTTCATAGCATCTGTTACAAAGCCTTTCACACCCACAGAGCCGTCAACTGTTGAAATGAG
This sequence comes from Oscillospiraceae bacterium, assembly GCA_015065765.1. GTDB lineage: Bacteria > Bacillota > Clostridia > Oscillospirales > Acutalibacteraceae > SIG575. The sequence goes on from SVPP01000001.1 coordinate 266,598, forward strand.
AACTTTTGCACCAAGCTTTTCAAACTCATCCTTATAGAAGATTTCTTCTTCTTTATTGAATCCGAGAACAGCAGTTACCTTTTTGCCCTCAGAAATAAGCTTTCTTGCAAGGTTAAACATCGGAGGCACGCCGACACCGCCACCGATAACAACAGGGTTTTCACCGCTGAAGCTTGTATCAAAGCCGTTGCCGAGACCTATGAGGATATCCAGTTTTTCACCCTCGCCCATTCTGCACATAACCTCTGTACCCTCGCCTACAACCTTGTAGATAAGAGTGAGGACACCTTCATCATAGTCACAAACAGAAATCGGTCTACGAAGGAAGAAACCATCAAGCTTGATATTTACAAACTGACCGGGATTTTTAAGATCTGATGTATCGCCTGAGAGGACCATTTTATAAACGTCTTTTGCGATTTTTTCATTGGATTTTATTTCAAAAATTGTTTGCTTCATTTCGCTTCTCGTCCCTCCATATTCTCATATGCAATCTTTCCACCACAGACTGTCATAAGACATCTGCCGAAAACCTTTCTGCCTGCAAAAGGTGTACTTCTGCCCATTGAAAGGAAGTCATCAGGATTGATTTCATATTCTTCGCTTACATCAAACACTGTGAAATCAGCAACACTGCCGTCTGCAAGAGCACTTTCAAAGCCAAAACGTTTTGCAGGGTTTGTACTCATGATTTTCACAAGATGCTCAGCGGTAATCACTTTTTTCATAACAAGCTCTGTCCAGAGCACGGGGAAAGCTGTTTCAATACCAACAACACCCATAAGGCTCTTTTCAAGTCCCCTTGACTTTTCTTCAGCAGAGTGAGGTGCGTGGTCAGTTGCAATCATGTCAATAGTGCCGTCCTTGATACCCTCAATGAGAGCTTGTCTGTCAGCTTCACTTCTGATTGGAGGATTCATCTTGAATCTGCCGTCTTCCTGCAAATCCATGTCATTGAAAACAAGATAATGGGGTGCAGTTTCACATGTAATATTAACTCCGTCTTTCTTCGCCTGTCTGATGATTTCAACGCTTTCTTTTGTTGAAATGTGGCAGACATGATAAGCACAGCCTGTACGCTTAGCGAGGGAAATGTCACGCTTTATGGGAAGATATTCACTTTCTGAGCAGATACCTCTGTGACCATGAAGTTTTGCATACTCTCCGTCATGGATATAACCACCGTGAAGAAGCGAGTTATCCTCGCAGTGAGCAACAATCATCTTACCGCAGATTTTCGCTTGCTCCATAGCCATAATCATCATTTCGGCTTCCTGAACACCTTTTCCGTCATCAGAAAAACCTGCAACCATACTCTTCATGCCGTCCATATCTGAAAGGTCATCACCTGCCTGACCTACTGTAATTGAGCCGTATGGTGTGACTTTTATGACAGCATCCTCTTTGATAATATCAAGCTGCTGTTTCAGATTTTTCACCGAATCCGGCACCGGATTCAGATTGGGCATTGAGCAGATGTGTGTATATCCGCCGTGTGCTGCTGCTTCTGTACCGCTTTTTATTGTTTCTTTAAAAGAAAAACCAGGCTCTCTGAGATGCACGTGCACATCAATAAGGCCTGGAATAACAATACAATTTTCTGCATTATAAACAATAGCATCGCCGGGTACAGAAGAAAAACCGAAAAGATGAGTAAGGCGACCGTCTTTAACAAGAATATCGCCCTTTATGAACTTACCTTTACGAAAAACTTTTGCATCCTTTAAAACGAAGTCCATTTTTTCCTCCTGTTTGCTGAAAAAAGTCCCTGTCAAAATGACAGGGACATAAAAATACATACCGAGTGAACGGCAGTTTTTATTTGTTTAAATCCCTTGGCATTCCCGAAGCACTAAGATTTTCTACATTATATCAAAACTGCCCTGATTTGTCAATATCAGTTACACATTCGCAACAATTCTTTACCCTTTTGTTACCTATTAAAAAGTAGTTATTTTATTCTATATCTTCTGACCAGTTTTCATCAATAACGGAACATTGTCTGTAATTTCTGACAGTCTTTTCGACAACATTGTAAAGGTTTGCAGTACAACGCGGAGAAGCTGTATAGTTCACTGAGCGGTTTCTGTCAATACCGATTTTTTCAGCCTCCAGACCTGCATCAATATTCGCTCCGATAAAAAGAAACTCCCAGCCATATTTTTCTTTCTCTTTTTCAATCATTCTCTTCACATCGTAAGCACTGTAATATCTGCTTGCGTTTTCCATACCGTCAGTTGTAATTACAAAAATTGTCTTTGCGGGAACATCAGAAGGTCTTGCGTACTTGTGGATGTTTCCGATATGATGAATCGCTCCGCCCACTGCATCAAGAAGAGCCGTAGAGCCTCTGACAAAATAATCTTTTTCTGTCATTTTCGGAACACATGAAAGCTTCACTCTGTCATGAAGAACTTCGCTTCTGTCATCAAAGAGAATTGTTGACACATAACATTCGCCATCAAGTTCTTTCTGTTTTTCAATCATTGAATTGAAACCGCCGATTGTGTCCTTTTCAAGTCCCTGCATTGAACCGCTTCTGTCAAGAATAAATACCATTTCTGTAATGTTGTTTTTCTTTTCGTTATTCATTTTAAAATACCTCCAAAAAATTAATATGGTCGTTTGGTGTTTTCACCTTACGACCATATTATAGAGGTTTTTAAGTTTCAAAAGGTCGCATGAAAAGCGACAAATTTTTCAGGAACCAAGCAAACTCTGGTCAAACGCAAACAGTGCTTCATTGATTTCAAAAATGTTATAGTTGCCTTTTGTAATAAAATATTCGATGATAATATCGAATTTATTGCTGTGAGAAAGTGCATAACCTGCTTTCTTCAGCATTTCTTCCGTTTCCGCAAGCGACAGTTCAAGAGCAACTGCGAAGGCAATCACCGTAGTTTTCTTCGGTTTATAGAACACATCATTCCTGATTTTAGAAAAAAGTTTGCGGTCTATATTAGCCTTTTTGTAGCACTCGGAATCCGTCATGCCTTTTTCGTCAATCTTACGAAGAAGCATCTGAGAAAAACTCTCATCAACCTCTGAAAGAAGGTTTTCAAGTCCATAAGGCATAGAAGCTTTTGCTACAGGTGCATCACAACTATAATAATCTTCTTTGCGGAGCCTCGCACTCATATTCGGAACAGGAAAATGCTCTTCAATATACCTGTCATCAATAAAGGATTTAATGTCAGTGAACAGTTTTTCACTGATCTGATACGCAGTTTTATCGAAAACCACAACGTAAACAAACATATCATTTTCAAGGAGAAAATCACTGATTGTATCTATTGCAACCTTCAGTGCTTTGTCCTTGGGATAGCCGTATGTCCCTGATGAAATCAGCGGAAACGCAATGGTTTCACAGCCTTTTTCTTTTGCAAGAAGCAGACTTTCCCGATAACAGCTTGCAAGCTTCTTTTCCTCACCGAAAATACCGCCATGCCACACAGGACCTACTGTGTGAATAACATATTTGCAAGGAAGATTATACGCTCCTGTAATTTTAGCCTTACCCGTTTCACATCCGCCGAGAGTTTTGCATTCCTCAAGAAGTTCCTTTCCTGCAGCTTTGTGAATTGCACCGTCAACTCCCCCACCGCCAAGAAGACTTTTCTTTGCAGCGTTTACAATGGCATCACAGGAAAGTTTTGTAATATCCTGTCTTATAATCTGAATCGGCATTGTTTCACCTTATTTTACATCAAAATCAAAGCTACCGGGATAAATATCAAACTCGTCATATTCTTCGGTATAAGGCATATTGAATTCATCTTCATAGAACACTTCGGGATTATTGAAAGCAAACGCAAAGATGCTTGCATACAATGCAATTACCGCAACAATATTTGCAACGATAAGGAGAACGATATTTCTCACAAGATGGTCTTTTTTCTCCTGAGGCTTTGCCATGGGGTACATCATCGGTTCAAGCACTGCTGAGCAACGTGGACAATTATGCCATGTTTCCTCGCAAGCAAGACCGCACTGAGGACATTGTCTTCTGAGAGGAAGAGTACATGTAGGACAAACAGCATAGTCTGTCTTCACGTCACCACCACATCTCGGACATACATAAAGCTTCTCTTTCTGTCTTGAAACAAGATAAATAATAAGTCCGATGTATGAGGGAATAAGAACGGCGAGAAGAGTCCACATAATTGCATCCATGTTTCTCTTTTTTGCATCCTTATATACCCAGACTGCCGTCAGAACAGTTGTTGTCACACCTAAACCAAAAATCAGAAGAAACAACAAAATCATAACAATAACAGCTGTCATAATCAAACACCCTTTCCGTACATTTATTTTCACTTTTAGTCTACCATTACAAGGCACTTTTGTCAATTAAATTTTATTAATGGAAATTGAACAATCAGTAAAAAAGGACGGATTTCCATCCGCCCTTTTTGTGTCAGAACACAAACTTTACTTTGTAGGTTTTATATGAACCATCTGACTGAAGAAAACTGATATTTGCTGTCAAACCGTCATTATTTTGTGATTTGTAAACATAGTAACGGCTGTCATTTTCTGTCATTATTCCATCTACATCTGTGATTGTGTATTTTATAAGACAGTCCTTTTTAATACCTACACCTGTTGATAAAAGATTTGCCTTGACCTCGATATAATCTTCCGTTCCGTCGTTTTGATAGCTGACGGTTCCTCTTACAGGTTTAAGATATGTCAGCGGATCGGGATCTGATGCAAGTCCCATATCAAAAATAATTTTCTGTTCCTTTGTTGTTCCGTCAGGAAGTGTGAAAACCATTGTCGCAGTTATGTTTGCTGTGTTGTTTGTCATATAGAACATAAGTGAGCTTGGATTATTTGTCACTCTGCCATTTGCATCAACAATTTCAAACGTTGCTCCGTTTGCCATAGTCTTGTAAAGACCTACTGATGTCTGTCCGCTTGTCATCTTGATGCGGATTGTTCCGTCATCATCAAATGTTACAGCACCTCTTACCGGTCGTAAGCCTTTAGCAGCATTCACATAGGGATCCATTTCATAGAGTTTAAACACCACTCTGTAGGTTGACTGTGAACCATCAGCTTCTGTGACTGTAAGTCTGCCTTCGGGATTGAATGTATTCTGTGAGCCGTAGAAAATGTAGAGCTTTTCCTTTTCTGTGAGCACACCTTCTGCACCGTCGAGTGTTGCTGTTGCACTGCCGTCTGTAGTTGCCTTATAAACACCTACAGATGACTGACCTTCAAGCATTTCAACAAGGATATATTCTCCCTTTGCATCCTCTGCAAGTGAAACCTTACCTCTGATGGGTCTGATATTTTTTGAAACATCAAGGTCAATTTCTCTTTCCATTTCGTAAAGTTCAAATACTACAGGATATTTTTCAGTTGTACCGTCAGCATAAGTAACCTTCATTGTTGCAACGGGGTTAGTTTTGTTCTGTGACTGGTATGCAACGTAGTCACCTGCTCTGTCCTGAATTGTGCCGACAACGTCAACGAGTTTAACTGTACCGCCGTCAACCATGTCTTTGTAAAGACCTGTCACCGTTCTGCCGGGTGTCATTGTGATTGCAACGTATTCTTCACCTTTATATGACTTCATTGAAGCAGTACCGCGGATAACAGTAATACTGTTCACTACCGACTTTTCAGGTCGAACCAACTCTCTTTGCTCAGTACTGCCACACAAAGAACAACAGCGTTCTTCAATTCCTGCTTCTGTTTCGGTAGCAGCCTTAATTTCCAACCACGCACCCCAATCGTGACCGAGCGACTCCACTAAATCATAAATTTGGCTGTCTCCACACACTGAACACGTACGTTCAGTATATCCACCTTCACTACAGCTTGGTTTTACTGTAATTGTTTCATAGGTATGATTGACACAAATTGTATCATCAGGATAAGAATAATTTACCCTTATACTCTGACCTTTATCTGCCATTATTAAAGGATCGGACTGTATTAATCTGGCACAGAAAAACAAACCACCGGGACAAGAACTCGTTTTTAGAAAATCCATACTTATAAACACAAATCCGCTGATATCAGTAATATTCTTTTTTGCTTTAAAGACAAAAGAGACAATTGTTTCCTCGGATGAAAGCTGTACTGATGAATACGTTGAATCCCACGCCCACGAAACAAAGGCAATTTTATATTTGTCCATAACAGAAGCACTTGTCCAGTAACCGGGATTATTATTACGTTTATATGCACTCTCGTTAACATTCAAATTCTTGTTACACAAATAGCTGCCGGAAGCCATTTGTCCCACAAAATCAACGCTCTGCACTTCAAAGACAGTAGAATCATAAATAAGCGGGAACTGCATACCGGCAATTTCATAGTTTGTAGTCAGATTAACACTTACATTTACATAATCACCGGCAGCAACACTTTTCTTATCAGTTACAACTCTGAAATCAGCAATATATGAGGCTTCAGAGTCAGCGGACACTATAACAGATAAGGATTCTGTTGTAAACAACATCAAAAAAACAATAACAACCGACAACAATCTGCTTAACTTCTGTCTCATAAAATCCCCTCCGTTTTAATACAATAATTTTTGTATAATAACTCAGTACAATTTAATTTGTGTTGTGGGTACATTTTATCACACAGGCAAAATTTATGCAACAGAAAAATTATAGTTTCCAACGAAAAATCCTCATAAAACGGGAAATCGCCGAGAGTCTCATAAGAAACTCTCAGCAATTCCCGTTAGCAAGGTTTAACCTTCTTTATTAATAAGGCGATTATGCCTTAATAAACTTTTTGATATCAGATACACCCTGATATTTTGCAACTCCGTTTTCGTCCATAACAACGAGTGTGGGAGCCTGTTTGAGACCGAGCTCTTTTGCAAGCTCTGCATTTTCTTCAGCAAGAACCTTTTCAAATTCTACTCCTGATTTATCAAGGAGAGATGCTGCGATTTTACAGTTGGGGCAAGTTGCTGTCGTAAAGAGAATTGTTCTTGTGCCCATGTTAAGGTCAGCTGCAGGAGCATCATCACATACACATGCTGCGTCTCTCTCTTCGGGGAGTTTTGATGTAGCTATGTTGTAAAGCTTGCGGTGTTTGTATTCCTGAACTTTACCGTCATTCCAGTTCTGAACAGGACGATAGTAACCTGTGATACGGCTGTAAACCTCTGCAGGCTGTCCGCATTCGGGACATGTGAAGTGCTCACCTGCGATGTAGCCGTGGCTCTTACATACTGAGTATGTGGGAGAAATTGAGTAGTAAGGAAGCTTGTAGTTTTCAGCTATCTTACGAACAAGATTTGCTGCTGACTTCCAGTCAGGAAGCTTTTCACCGATGTAAGCATGGAAAACTGTACCTGATGTGTATCTTGTCTGAAGTTCATCCTGAATATCAAGTGCTTCAAAGATATCTTCTGTGTAACCAACAGGAAGATGTGAGCTGTTTGTATAGTAAGGTGTTTCATCAGCTTCTGATGCTGTCTTGATATCGGGATATCTCTTAAGGTCATGCTTTGCAAGTCTGTAAGATGTTGACTCAGCAGGTGTAGCTTCAAGGTTGTAAAGATCCTGATACATTTCCTGATAGTCTGAAAGTTTTTCTCTCATGTGGTCAAGAACTTCCTGAGAGAATTTCTGAGTTTCAGGATGAGTCATATCTTTACCAAGCCATTTTGCATTGAGACCTACTTCGTTCATACCAACAAGACCGATTGTTGAGAAGTGGTTCTCAAATGTGCCGAGGTAACGTTTTGTATAGGGATAAAGTCCTTCGTTAAGAAGCTTTGTGATAACTGTTCTCTTGATGTGAAGTGAACGTGCTGAAATGTCCATCATTCTGTCAAGACGTTTGTAGAAATCAGCTTCATCTGTTGCAAGATAAGCAATTCTGGGCATGTTGATTGTTACAACACCGATTGAACCTGTGCTTTCACCGCTGCCGAAGAAACCACCTGATTTTTTGCGGAGCTCTCTAAGGTCAAGACGAAGTCTGCAGCACATACTTCTTACGTCGCTGGGCTCCATATCACTGTTGATATAGTTTGAGAAGTAAGGTGTACCGTATTTTGATGTCATTTCAAAGAGAAGCTTGTTGTTCTCTGTTTCTGACCAGTCAAAGTCGCTTGTGATTGAGTATGTGGGAATGGGATACTGGAAACCTCTACCGTGAGCATCGCCTTCGATCATGATTTCGATGAATGCACGGTTAACCATATCCATTTCTTTCTTACAGTCTTTGTATTTGAAATCCTGTTCTTTACCGCCAACGATTGCATTAAGCTCTGCAAGGTCATTGGGAACTGTCCAGTCAAGAGTGATGTTTGAGAAAGGAGCCTGTGTACCCCAACGAGAAGGAGTATTTACACCATAGATGAAAGATTCGATGCACTTCTTAACCTGCTCATATGAAAGGTTATCTGCTTTTACGAAGGGAGCAAGATATGTGTCAAATGATGAGAATGCCTGAGCGCCTGCCCATTCGTTCTGCATAATGCCGAGGAAGTTAACCATCTGGTTACAAAGTGTTGCAAGGTGTTTTGCAGGAGCAGATGTGATTTTACCTGTAACTCCGCCGAGACCTTCCTGAATAAGTTGTTTAAGTGACCAACCTGCACAGTAACCTGTGAGCATTGAAAGGTCGTGGAGATGAATGTCAGCGTTTCTGTGAGCGTCTGCAATTTCCTTGTCATAAATCTCAGAGAGCCAGTAGTTAGCTGTGATTGCACCGGAGTTTGAAAGAATAAGACCGCCTACTGAATATGTTACAGTTGAGTTTTCTTTAACTCTCCAGTCGTTGATATTAACATAGTTATCAACAAGGTCCTTATAGTCAAGAAGTGTGCCTTTGATGTTACGAAGCTTTTCACGCTGTTTTCTGTAAAGGATATATGACTTTGAAACATCAGCATAACCTGCCTGAACAAGAACAAACTCAACACTGTCCTGAATGTTTTCAACTGTGATGAGAGAATCCTGGATTTTGGGCTCGAAGTCAGCAGTAACTTTGAGTGCAAGGAAGTCAATAACACTGTCATTGTAATCCTTTTCACAAGATTCAAAAGCCTGCTTGATAGCTGTAGTGATTTTTCTGATGTCGAAATCTACGATTTTGCCGTCTCTTTTCTGTACGCGATACATAATTTCTACCTCCGTTACGATTTTTTATAGTCACTTTCTGTTTGCTGGATTATAATAACACAAGAAAATGTACTTGTCAATACTTTTTCACAATATATTGTGGTTATTTTTTGGATTTTTTCTAAATCTTGTATACTTTTGAATAAATATGCATACGCTTTTTCAAACAGAAAACGGCTCAGAAGCCTGTAACATCAAGCTTTTGAGCCATTTTGTGACA
>SVPP01000029.1 GCA_015065765.1 Oscillospiraceae bacterium
AAATCCTTCAGGATGTAATCGTTCCCGCAACAGGTCACACAGAAGGCGAAGCAGTTATCGAAAATGAAACAGCAGCTGATTGTGAAAACGAAGGCTCATTCGATACAGTAGTATATTGCTCAGTATGTGGCGAAGAGCTCTCAAGAGAAACAACAACAGAAGAAGCACTCGGTCATACAGAAGGCGAAGCAGTTGTTGAAAACAACGTAGAAGCAGATTGTGAAAACGCAGGTTCATACGATACAGTAGTATACTGCTCAGTATGCGGCGAAGAACTCTCAAGAGAAACAACAACAGTAGAAGCACTTGGCCACACAGAAGGCGAAGTTGTATATGAAAACGTTTCAGATGCAACATGTACAGAAGGCGGCTCAGGCGATGCAGTAGTTTACTGTACAGTATGTGGCGAAGAACTGTCACGTGAAACAACACAGGTACCCGCACTCGGTCACACAGAAGCAGAAGCTGTTGAAGAAAACAGAAAAGAAGCTGATTGTGTAAACGACGGTTCATATGACATGGTAGTGTACTGCTCAGTATGCGGTGAAGAACTTGAAAGAGAAACATTCGTAATCGATGCACTTGGTCACACAGAAGCAGAAGCTGTTGAAGAAAACAGAAAAGAAGCAGACTGTGTAAACGACGGTTCATATGACATGGTAGTATACTGCTCAGTATGCGACGAAGAACTCTCAAGAGAAACAACAGTTATCCCCGCACTCGGTCACACAGAAGCAGAAGCTGTTGAAGAAAACAGAAAAGAAGCAGACTGTGTAAACGACGGTTCATATGACATGGTAGTATACTGCTCAGTATGCGACGAAGAACTCTCAAGAGAAACAACAGTTATCCCCGCACTCGGTCACACAGAAGCAGAAGCTGTTGAAGAAAACAGAAAAGAAGCTGACTGTGTAAACGACGGTTCATATGACATGGTAGTATACTGCTCAGTATGCGGCGAAGAACTCGAAAGAGAAACATTCGTAATTGATGCACTCGGTCACGATTATGAATCAGTAGTAACAGCTCCCACATGTACAGAACAGGGCTTCACAACATACACATGTAGCGTTTGCGGCGACACATATGTAGCAGATTATGTTGATGCACTCGGCCATGACTTCCCCGCAAAGGAAGAATGGGTTGAAAGCGAAACAGAAAAAGGCTGGTACTACGGCTACTGTAAGAATGGTTGCGGTGAAGCTCAGAAAGAACTCAGACTTGTACCCGTTGAAGGTGTAGAGCTTGATCAGGATTATGTAGAGACATACTATGTAAGAAAAGCACCTGCTTTCACACTTACAGAAACAGTTCTTCCTGAAGATCTTGAAAAACTTGATTACACAGTAACATGGTCATCATCAAACGAAAAAGTTGCAACAGTTGACGAAGATGGTAACGTAACAACACACAAACGTGGCGAAGCAGTTATCACAGTTACAGTTGAAATGGAAGATGGAACAACATTCACAGATTCATGTGCAGTTAAAGTTAAGTACACATTCTGTCAGTGGCTTATCTGGTTCTTCCTTCTTGGTTGCTGCTGGTATTTCGTATAATTCTGAATTAATTCAGATTATCGTAATCTAAACTAAACACAATCCCCTTTGCAGAAATGCAGAGGGGATTTTTCTATCTGAATTTTGCATCACCTGTAGAGGGATTGTCAAGAAGTTTTCCGTTTTTTTCAAACCTTGAACCATGACAAGGGCAGTCCCATGTGTGTTCAGCTTTGTTCCATTTCAGTGCACAGCCAAGATGAGGACAACGCTTTGCACTCGGCGTTAATAAATTGATTGCAGATTCAAAAGCGTTGATTAGAAGTTGAGGCTTTATGATGTTTCTCTGAGGTGAAAACAATTCAAAAAAATCATTTTTTCGGCCCCATATCATATCTGTGAGAATCATGGCGGAGAGCATCGAAGAAGTTATTCCCCATTTGTTAAATCCTGTTGCCACATATAAATCAGGTGTGTTTTTACCATATTGTCCGATGTAGGGTATTCCATCAAGACTCATGCAATCCTGTGCAGCCCATTGAAAGCTGAGCTTGCTTCCGGGATAATATTTTGTTGTGAAATTGTTTATTTCTTCCCAACAACCGCCTTTTTTGCCTGTGCGGTGGCCGCCACCGCCTATAAGCAAAAGATCATTATACATTCTGAAAGACATACCCTTTTCTGATTCATCCACATACATTCCTTTAATGTCGGGACAATTTTTATATGCAGAAACATAAGAGCGGTGCTGATAGAGCTTCAAAAAATAGCCACCATGCTTATTTATAAAGGGAAAGTGAGTAGTAATTATAATCTTTTTGGTAAAAATTTTTCCGTGTTCCGTAATAACGGCAGAAGGCGTGATTTCACGGACGAAAGTTTTTTCGAATATATTTAAACCTTTGCAAATGGCAGAAATAAATTTGAGCGGATTGAATTGTGCCTGTTTCGGAAAACATACCGCACCGTTAACATTGAATGGCAACTCTGTGTTTTCAAAAAATTCTGCTGGAAATCCTAATTGGTTGACAGCGAAAACTTCTTTTTCAATTAAACTTCTGTCTTTAAGCGAATAGACAAAATTATTTTTACTTTCAAAATCGCAGTCGAATTTTTTGCAAAGACTTTCATATTCCTCCAGTGCCATCTGATTTGCGCGTAAATACATCTGAGCTTTCTCAAAACCGGAATTGTTAATTAAATTACTGTAAATCAGTCCATGTTGAGAAGTGATTTTTGCAGTAGTATTCTTAGTGTTTCCTGAAGCAATTCTGTTGCCTTCAACAAGGATATAATCTACACCTGCATTTTTTAAAAAATATGCACAGAGAATTCCGCATAAACCACCGCCGATAATAAGAACATCGGTTTTTTTGTTTCCCTCAAGTTTTTTGAATTCGGGTAATTTTACACTGTCTGTCCAAACTGAATCATGCATGCGCTAACACCTCAGATTTAGTATGCGCAGAAAAAAGAAAAAACCGCAGAAAATCTGCGGTTTTAAAATTGATATTTTAAAATCAGATATCAAGACTCTCGAGCATCTGAGCGAACAATGTATTTGCCCATGCAAACCATGTTCTTGAAAAAATTGTGGGATCATCAACATTGAAGGATTCATGCATGAAGTTTGTTCCGGCATGAGTTTCACTCAGCATTTTAAGGCATGAAAGAATTTCTTCCTTATTGCTGCTTGTTAAAATCTGCATTGTAAGAGAGATGTGCCAGATGCTGTTTTTCGGAGTGTGCGGACTGCCCACGCCCTTTGCAACTTTGCCTTCGAAATAGTATGGATTATCCTTTGATAAAATAAATCTTCTTGTGTTCTGATAAATTTCATCGCCTTTTTCGCAATAACCCAAGTAAGGAGCTGCCATAAGGCTTGGGGAGTTTGCATCGTCCATAAGGTTGTAATTACCGAAGCCATCTGTTTCATATGCGTAAATTTTACCATATTTGGGATGCAGATAAATGCCGTAATTCTGAATACCGTCATTGATTTCTGCAGAAAGCTTTCTGCATTTTTCAGCAAGAGTCTTGTTGTCAAAACCAACTTCAGCCATTTCGGCAGCGTATTTCATTGCAACAACAGCCATCATGTTTGAAGGTACAAGATAATTAAAAATGCAACTGTCGTCTGAAGGTCTGAATCCTGACCATGTCATACCCGTAAAATTAACAGGTCTGCCATAGCCTCCGAAGGGGAGCGTGTCGGATGCAGAAGCATTCTCTCTGTCGAAGAAATATGTAGAATTATCAGCATGATGCTGTTCTTTGATGAAATGGTCGGCGATCGTTTCCAACATACGCTCAAACTCTTCTGTAAAAATTTCTTTGTCGCCTGTTGCTTTATAGAATTCGTAAGAAAGATAAAGAGGTGCACAAAGTGAATCTACTTCGTATTTTCTCTCCCAGATAAGTTCATGTTCAAAATCTGTGTTATCCTTCCAGCTATCCTTTGTGGGGACAGCATTGAAAGCGTTTGAATAGGGATCAAGATTTACATAATAAGCGTGCTTTGCAATAACGCCTTTTAAAATTTTCTTCAAATCCTCGTCTTCTGCTGCATATTTAATGTAAGGCTTTAACTGAGCAGCACTGTCGCGAAGCCACATGGCGGGAATATCACCTGTGATTACAAAATATCCGCCATCGGGAAGTTCTTCTGTTGTGGTTTCGATTGTGTTAAGAAAGCACTGTTTTGCAAGTGGAGCAAGAGGCGGAAAAACCTTTTCCATTTTCTTCTCAAGCTCATCTGCTTTTTTTAAAAGTATTTCAGGAGTTTTCATTTGTATACCTCCGTTTATTCATCAAGTTTGAGAACTGCCATGAATGCCTCCTGAGGCACCTCAACAGTACCGAACTGACGCATTCTCTTTTTACCTTCCTTCTGCTTTTCAAGAAGCTTTTTCTTACGTGTGATGTCACCGCCGTAACATTTTGCAAGAACGTCTTTTCTCATTGCCTTGATTGTTTCTCTTGCAATAACCTTACCGCCAACACAAAGCTGAACAGGAATTTCAAACATCTGGCGAGGAATATTGTCTTTCAGTTTTTCGGCAATTTTTCTTGCTTTTGAATAGGCTTTGTCAGAGTGAATGATAAACGAAAGTGCATCAACGATGTCGCCGTTAAGGAGAACATCAAGCTTGACGAGCTTTGATTCTACATAGCCTTTGATGTCATAGTCAAAGGATGCATAACCCTTTGTGCGTGATTTGAGACAGTCAAAGAAATCGTAAATAATTTCGTTGAGGGGAAGCTCATAGTGGATATCAACCCTGTCTGCAGAAATGTAAGTCATATCCTTGAAAACACCGCGTCTGTCCTGACAAAGCTCCATAATAGTTCCTACATATTCTTTTGGTGAATAGATGTGAGCATTTGTGATAGGCTCTTCACAGTGGTCGATATATGCAGGGTCAGGATAGTGTGTTGGATTGTCGATTTCGACAACGGAGCCGTCTGAAAGATAAATTTTATAGACAACGCTCGGGATTGTTGTAACAAGGTCAAGGTCATATTCACGCTCAAGTCTTTCCTGAATAATTTCAAGATGTAAAAGACCTAAGAAACCGCATCTGAAGCCAAAACCTAATGCGCCCGATGTTTCAGGTTCATATGAAAGCGCAGCATCATTGAGCTGTAGCTTTTCAAGAGCGTCACGAAGAGCCTCATAGTCAGCACCGTCTGCAGGATAAACACCGCAGAAAACCATGGGCTGAACCTGCCTGTATCCGGGAAGAGCTTCGGTTGCAGGATTTGAAGCCAGAGTTACTGTATCGCCTACGCGTGCGTCGCTGACTGTTTTGATAGATGCAGTGATGTAACCAACCTCACCTGATGTGAGCTCCTTTGCGCTTTCCATCTGCTGAGCTCTCATGTAACCTACATCAACAACGGTAAATTCTGCTCCTGTTGCCATCATGCGCATTGTATCGCCTGCTTTGATTTTACCGTCAACGATTCTTACATAAACAATAACACCGCGGTAACTATCGTAAATTGAGTCGAAAATAAGTGCACGCAGAGGCTTGTCATCATTATCCTCGGGAGCAGGAACTTCGGCTACGATTCTCTCTAAAACCTGTTCAACGTTTTCGCCTGTTTTTGCACTTACCTTGGGAGCAAGTGAGCAGTCAAGACCTATAATGTCCTCGATTTCTGCAGCAACTCTGTCGGGGTCAGCGGAGGGCAGGTCAATTTTGTTGATAACAGGAACGAGCTCAAGATTGTGGTCAAGAGCAAGATAGGTGTTAGCGAGAGTCTGAGCTTCAATACCCTGTGATGCGTCAGTTACAAGTATGGCACCTTCACACGCAGCAAGAGATCGGGACACTTCGTAGTTGAAGTCAACGTGACCGGGAGTGTCAATAAGGTTGAGGACGTATTCTTCACCGTTCTCAGCTTTATAATCAAGTTTTACGGCATGAGCTTTGATCGTAATTCCACGTTCTTTTTCAAGGTCCATGTCATCAAGAATCTGCTGAGTCATTTCTCTTTTCGAAACAGAATCTGTAATTTCAAGAAGTCTGTCAGCAAGAGTGGATTTGCCGTGGTCAATATGTGCAATTATTGAAAAATTTCTGATATTTTCTTTCTTCAAAAGTATCACCTGAAAATTAAATTACTTTATTTAAGTTTATGAATAAAAAGTCCGCTTAAAAGTTTTGGCTCGAACCAAGTTGATTTAGGCGGCATAACCTTGCCGGCATCGGCAATTGACATTAGGTCATCAAGAGTAGTGGGGAACATTGAAAATGCGATTTTCATGTCGCTTTCAGCTCTTTTCTCAAGCTCCTTAAGGCCTCTGATTCCGCCTACAAAGTCGATTCTCTTATCGGTTCTCGGATCAGTGATTCCGAGAATGGGGGAAATAAGATTGTTCTGCAGAATTGAAACATCAAGTCTGTCAACGGGATCTGATTCATCAAAGATACCGTCTTTAGCGGTGAGCTTATACCAGCATTTCTCCATATAGAGACCGAAAGTGTGTTTTTCTGAAGGTTTAAAGGGTTCACATGCAGTTTGCTTTTCAACCTCAAACTTTTCGCTGATTTTATTTAAAAATTCTTCCGCTGAAAGACCGTTCAAGTCCTTGATAACTCTGTTATAGTCCATGATTTCCAGGTCGCTGTCAGCAAACAGGACAGCAAGGAAAAGATTGAATTCCTCACTGCCGTTGAAATCAGGATTTTCTTCTCTTCGTTTCATGCCGACTTTTGCAGCAGATGCACAGCGATGATGTCCGTCTGCGATATAATAATCACCCACATTGCTGAGCATTTCTTCAAGATCTGAAATTAAATCTTTACTGCTGATTTCCCACACTGTCTGTTGAACGCCGTCACTTACAAAATCATAAATGGGAGAGTTGTTGTCGCAATATGATTTTATAAAATCTGAAATATTATCTTTTTGTCTGTAAGTAAGGAAGATAGGGCCTGTGTTTGCATCGCAAGTGTCGATATGGCGGATTCTGTCCTCTTCCTTATCAGCTCTTGTGAATTCGTGACGCTTGATTCTGCCTTCAATATAGTCATCAATTGATGCGGCACCCACAATTCCTGTCTGAGCTCTGCCGTTCATGATCTGACGATAGATGTAATATTTCGCGTCATTATCATCAATGCAGATGCCATCAGTGACAAGTTTTTCAAGATTTTCTTTGGCTTTCTGATAAACTTCGTCTGAGTAGAGATAAGTGCCCTCAGGTAAATCGATTTCAGCTTTGTCAACGTGAAGGAAGGAATAAGGGTTACCCTTTACCATTTCCTTTGCTTCTTCGCTGTTCATAACATCATAGGGTAGTGCTGCAACTTTATCAGCGTATTCAGGTTTTGGTCTTATTGCTTTTAAGGGTTTGAAAACTGCCATTTCAGTTACCTGCCTTTTCGTTGAACGCTTTATATTCACCGCTTAAAACGTTTTCCCACCAAGCGGTATTGTTTTTGTACCATTCAAGTGTCTGTGCGATGCCTGTATCGAAATCAGTTTCCGGATACCAGCCAAGCTCGTCCTTGATTTTCTGCGGATCTATAGCATAACGCATATCGTGACCCGGTCTGTCTGTAACATAAGTGATAAGGTCCTCACCTTTGCCGAGAGAGCGGAGAATCGTTTTTACAACCTCAAGGTTTGTTCTTTCATTGTGACCGCCGATGTTGTAAACTTCACCGATTTTTCCGTTTTCAAGAATCATGTCAATAGCTTTGCAGTGGTCATCTACATAAAGCCAGTCGCGTACATTGGCACCTTCGCCGTATACGGGAAGAGATTCGTTGTTAGTAGCTTTTACAAACATAACGGGGATAAGCTTTTCGGGGAACTGGAAAGGACCATAGTTGTTTGAGCAACGTGAAATTGTTGCAGGAGTTTTGAACGTTCTGATATAAGCCTGCACAAGCAGATCTGCAGAAGCTTTTGATGCAGAATATGGTGATGATGTGTGAATAGGAGTAGTTTCAGTAAAGAACAGATCTTTTCTGTCGAGGGGCAAGTCACCATAAACCTCGTCAGTTGAAACCTGATGATAACGGGGAATTGAATATTTATTCACAGCATCAAGGAGAACCTGTGTGCCGAGAATGTTTGTTTTGAGGAAAACCTCGGGGTTTTCGATTGAGCGGTCAACGTGGCTTTCAGCAGCAAAGTTGACAATGGCATCGAATTTTTCTTCTTCACAGAGAGCAAAAATTGCTTTTCTGTCAGTGATGTCGGCTCTTACAAAGCGGAAATTTTCATTGTCAAGAATATTCTCCAGAGTGTGAAGATTGCCTGCATAAGTCAGAGCATCAACGCAGACAATTCTGTAATCGGGGTGTTTTCTGAACATATAGAAAATAAAATTACTTCCGATAAATCCTGCGCCACCTGTAACGAGTATATTTTTCATAAGGTTTTGCACCTGCTTTCATACATATTCAATCTATTATACACTAAAATCCCTTTCTGTACAATATTTTAGCAGTTATTTTTTGAAAAACCGTTGCGAAATTCTGCACTTTAATATATAATTAGATGTATTGTAGAAAACGAAGGAGACAGTTTAATGAAACTCGGTATAGTAGGACTTCCAAATGTAGGAAAAAGTACACTCTTCAATGCTATCACAAATGCAGGTGCACAGTCAGCAAACTACGCTTTCTGTACAATCGAGCCTAATGTTGGTGTTGTTGCAGTGCCTGACGAAAGAATTGACAAGCTTACAGAAATGTATAACCCCGCAAAAACAACTCCTGCAGTTATTGAATTTGTTGATATCGCAGGTCTTGTAAAAGGTGCATCAAAGGGTGAGGGACTTGGAAACAAATTCCTTTCTCATATCCGTGAGGTTGATGCGGTTATCCATGTTGTAAGATGCTTTGAAAATGATGATATCATGCATGTTGACGGCTCTGTCAATCCTGCAAGAGATATTGAAACTATCAACCTTGAGCTTCTTTTCTCAGACATGGAAATGATGGAAAGAAGAATCGACAGAAGCACAAAGGCTATGAAGGGCGACAAGTCACTTGCAAAAGAAGTTGATTTTCTCAAGAGAGCTTATGCTGAAATGGAAAACGGTAAATTGGCAAGGAGTATTGAATGTGACGACGAAGAGAAAGAATTTCTCTCATCAGTTGCTCTTCTTACACTCAAACCCGTTATTTACGCTTGTAACATGGGTGAAGATGATTTTGTAAACGGAATTGAAAATAACGAATATTACGGAAAAGTTCTTGAAATTGCAGAGGCAGAAGGTGCCCAGGTGCTTCCCATCTGTGCAGAGCTTGAAGCAGAAATTGCTTCTCTTGACAAGGAAGAAAAGGAAATGTTCCTTGCAGACATTGGCATCGAAAAAGGCGGCCTTGACCTTCTTATTCAGAGAAGCTATGATCTTCTTGGCCTTATTTCTTATCTTACTGCAGGTGAGCCGGAAGTGCGTGCATGGACAATAAAAAAAGGCACAAAGGCTCCTCAGGCTGCCGGTAAAATTCACAGTGACTTTGAAAGAGGATTTATCCGTGCAGAGGTTGTATCTTTTGAAGATTTAATGGCTAACGGCTCAATGGCTGCATGTAAGGATAAGGGTCTGGTCAGAAGTGAAGGTAAAGAATATGTTATGAAGGACGGCGACATTGTTCTTTTCCGCTTCAATGTATAACTTGACCTTTAAAACGGATTGTGATATAATTATTTTAATAAAATAGAGAGGATGTAAATTTATGAAAAAGATTATAGCAATTCTCATGGCAGGCATTATGATTTTTGCTTTTGCCGCATGTGCAGGCAACAACGAAGAGGAAACAACAAAGGGCGAAACAACTGTAGCAGAAACCACAACTTCTCCCATGGTAAACGCAGAAACAAGATTTTCACATATTGCAACAATGAATGTGTGGACTAAAGGCGAAAAGGTTTCTTATGAGGAAGGTGCAACAAAGATTATGACTGCAACAGCAGCTCTTAATGACTGCGTTATCCACGACACGCTGAAGGTTACAGATGCAAAGGCTGACTTTGAAGAAATGAAGAAAAGTGCTTCATGTGTTGAAATCAACTATACGGAAGATAAGGTTGCAAGCTTCTCGGGTAAGAAAGTAACTTACGACCAGATTATTGTTGCAACAAGCGGCAAAGCGGTTCTCAATACAATTTTCTTCCTTAAGGACGGTGCCGTAGCAGGTTCACCTATTGAGGTTACTGCAGCAGAGGGCAGAAAAACTCTTTCCGAGAATCTTTCAACAGCAGTTGAAGTTATCGTTCACGAAGGTCATACTCACTGATTGAAAAAATAAAACTTGGGGCAGGTAGTTTTACCTGCCTTTATTTTTAGGGGAGACAGAAATGGATTACAAGCTTTGTCTTGGTACAGGAATGGGATTTGATGTTCCCACGGAAGAGCAGATAAGGCTCATAAAAAAAGCAGGATTTGATGGATTTTTTACAGATGCGGAAAGCCTTGAGAATCTGATGAAATATGTAGCTATAGCCGAAGAAGAAAATCTGATTTATCAGTCAGTTCATGCACCATTCGGGAAGATGCATGTAATATGGGAAGGCACTGAAGAAGAGGCTGAAAAGGTTCTCGTGGAGCTGAAAGCCTGCGTGGATTCCTGTGAGAAAATCGGGGTGGATTTGCTTATCTGCCATGTGATTATCGGCATGGAAAGACATACTCCCAATGAAATCGGTGCGGAAAGATTCAGAAGTCTTTGCGAGTATGCAAAAGAAAAAGGAATCAGAATCGCATTTGAAAACACTGAGGGTGAAGAGTATCTGGCAGCAGTTTTAGACAGATGTAAAGACCTTGACAATGTGGGATTCTGTTTTGATGCGGGGCACGAGATGTGCTATAATTTCAGTCGTGATATGCTTTCTCTCTATGGTGACAGGCTTTTTGCTACTCATCTTAATGACAACCTTGGCATGAAAGATGAAAAAATAAAAACATGGTATGATGATTTGCATCTGCTTCCTTTTGACGGAATTGCCGATTGGGAAAATATAGCTGAAAGGCTTAAAAAATACAATTGTCCCGAGTGCCTTACTTTTGAGCTTGTCAGCAAAAACAAGCCGGAAAGAAATGCTCACGATAAATATGCATGTATGTCTTTTTCTGATTATGTTGCAGAGGCTTACACGAGAGCTGAGAAATTTAAGAATTTTTTATAAACTTTTATAGTATTTATTTACCATTTTAAGAAATGTATGGTATAATATCGTTATGAGAAAAAACAATCAAGAAGGAGATGTTATTTTGAAGAAGAAAATACTTTCAATTATCAGTACATGTCTTGTGCTTGCAGTTCTTCTTTCCACATTTGCAGGAATGTCAGTAAATGCGGCTGTAGAATTGTCAAAGCCTGAGATTGTGGGTATCAGAGCTGAAAACGGTGTAGTTTTTCTTGAATGGTATGACTATAATGAAGAGTTTTCAGGCTTCTATGTTTACAGAAGTGAAAGCGGTAAGGCCGGTACTTGGAAAAGAATTGCAACTGTAAACGAAATGTGCTATGAAGATGCTTCTGCACTTCCTAACAAAACATACTATTACACAGTAAAAACAATTCTCAAAGAGGGCAAGAAGGTTATTGCATCAGGTTCTTGTGCAAAGGAAATGGTTAAGACAACTCTTGACAGACCGGTGTTCTCTCTTGCAGGAAACAGTGGTATGGGCGTTCTCCTTAAGTGGGATGCAATAAAAGGTGCAGCAGGTGTAATTATCTATAAGAGCACAACAGGTAAAGCCGGTTCATGGTCTAAACTCAAGACTATAAAGAGTGGCAAGGCAGGCTCTTATACCGATAACAAGGTTGAAATCGGCAAAACATATTACTACTGTATCAAATATTGGAAAACTGTTGATGGTAAAGACTATTACAGCCAGTCATCAAAGGCTTATAAGTTGGTAATCAAGGACGTAGCAGTGCCTGAAAACTTTGAAGTACGTGCAACATCAGAGGGTATGCTTATCTCCTACAGTAAGGTTCTTGCTACAAAGGGTTATGCAATTTTCAAGAGCACCTCAGGTAAAGCAGGTACATGGAAGAAAATTGCTATGACAAAGAGCAACAATACACTTTCATATCTTGACAAAGAAGTAGTTTATGGTATTGATTATTACTACTGCGTGAAATCCTATAAAAACCTTAACGGCAAAAATATCTACAGTGACAAATCGGAAAATTACTGTGAAACTTGCAAGAAGGGTACTCTTACAATCTCTCCCTCAGTGAGTGAAGTTGTTTTCAGTGAGCTTCTTGAAAAACAGAATGTTCAGATTTATGTTGACGGTGCACCGAAATATGATGTTCTCAAGGCAAAGGTTGATGACCCCACTGTTGTTGCTATAAAATGGGGACAGTGGAAAGGCGATATTGTTGATATTGAACTTACAAGAATCGGCGCAGGCGACACAACACTTACTCTCTATTACGACAATTATCCCGATTCTACAGTTACAATCGAAATCAGAGCTGACAAGCTTGACCTTGATGACGATTACAACACAGCAAAGCAGTATATGGAAGAGGCATATAAACTCTTCAGTGAAGTTCTGACAATTCTTTCAGAAACACAGAAGGACGGAATCACAGATGCTGAAAAGCTTGAGCTTGCTGCTAAGGCTAAAGATAAAATCGGCGAAGCAGTAGTTCTTCTTGAGAAAGCAAACGTGCTTGCTCAGAAATATGCCGATATTGACGGTGCTGATGCAGAGCTTACAGCTAATCTTCTTAAGGTTGCAAACATAATCAAAGATTTTGCAAACACAGATGCTCTCAGCGGACCTATGGTTTCAATGGTAATGGGTTATCTCAATCAGATTCTTAAAAGTGCAGGCATAAAATAAGCCTGTTGAAAAAAGTTTATTATATGTTATAATAAAAACATAGAAATAAAAAGGAGATGTATTTATGAAGAAAAAATTACTTTCTGTTCTCAGCATTGTAATGGTGCTGCTCACAGTAGTGTCAACTTTCGCAGTTGCAGTTTCAGCAGCAGAACCGGTTGAAGTTCCTGCTCCTGAAGTTACAAAACTCAGTGCAACATGCACATCTGTAACAATCAAGTGGGAAGAGTATAATGATGAAGATATGACCTTCCTTGTTTACAGAAGTGCAACAGGTAAAGCAGGCACATGGAAAAAACTTGCTCAGACAAAAGCAGGTGCAACATCTTACACAGATAAGACTGTCGCTCCCGGAAAAACTTATGTTTACACAGTAAAGGCTTATCTTGTTTTTGATGGCACAAAATATCTTTCAGATATGAGCGGTAAGCACAAGATAAAAACAGGTCTTGAAAAACCAGTATTTGCTCTTTGCGGTAACGGCGGTAAAGGCGTTGTTATGAAATGGGATGCAAGAAGTGATGCATCAGGCTTCATCATCTACAAGAGCCTTACAGGTAAAGCCGGCTCATGGTCAAGACTTAAGGTTATCAACAGTGGTAAGGCAGGCTCTTACACAGATTCAAAGGTGGAAATCGGTAAGACATACTACTACTGCATCAAGGCTACTAAGACAATCGGCGGAACACTGTATGCAAGCCCCTCTTCAAAGGCTTACAAAATGGTAATCATGGATGTTGCAGTTCCTCAGAATCTTAAGGCAATTGCTAAGAAAGACGGCGTTGTTTTCTCATTCGATAAAGTTCTCGGCACAGCAGGTTATGCTATTTACAGAAGTGAAACAGGTAAGGCAAAAACATGGACAAAGATTGCCATGACAAAGAGCAATAACAGCACTGCTTACACAGACACAACTGCAGAAGAAGGCAAGATTTATTACTACACAGCAAAATCTTACAAGGAAGTCAACGGCGAAAGAAAGTACAGCGAATCATCTCCCAAGGTAAGGATTATGAACCTTGCTGTTGTTCCTGAAATTACATTTGAGCCCGCAACAATTGAGTTCAAGGATTACTTTGAAACAATCAAGGTTAACCTTACAATCAAAAATATGGATGAAGACGACGATGTTGTAATTTCAATCGACGGTAACAGAATTACAGAGGAAATTCTTAACGACGAAGAAAAGCTTGCAGAGCTTACAGAAAAATTCTGTTTTATCTATATCGTAGATGAAAAGGCATCAACAGATGATACTCTTGCTCTTGAAATCGTAAGACTTCAGCCCGGCGAAGGTACACTTAAGGTTGAACATTCAAGATACAGCGATATCTATGCTGTGCTTACAGTAAAGTGTCCCGAAGTTCCTTATGACAAGGATGCAGAAAAGATTATTGCTGACCTTGATTTAGGTGTTGAAGCTGCACTCAACGCAGAAAATCTTCTCAACGATGCAATTGATGCTGAAGACAAAACAGCAGCACTTGACAATGCTATCAAGCAGCTCAAAGCAGCAGACGGATACCTCGCTTCAGCAAAAGGTCTTAATGATTCATATAAGGCTGATTATGACAAGTATGAAGATTACAAGACAATCACAAAGCTTATTGATGATTGTGCAGATGCAGTAAAGGATGCACTTGATGATCTTTCAGGTGAAACAATTACTGATTCAAATATCAAAGATGCAATCAGAGAACTTGCAACATTCCTTGAAGCATAAACAATAACAAAAATTATCCCCTCGTTTCTATGGAAACGAGGGGATTTGTTATATGCTTGAATTTTTTTAGATATCAATGTTTTCAATGATGTTTGATTCCACTGCAATGCCGTCTGCATCAATGATAAATGAACGGATTTCATAGGGTTCAATATCAACCCAGAAGCATGCATCGAGAAGTTTGGATTTAACGATGATTTTTTCGCTGACAGGTTTTGTCTGTCTGATTCTGAGAATGATTTTATCACTGTTTTTGCAGCATTTTCTGAAAGCTACAAGTTCTGCAGTTTCACTTGTTGTTTCAAAAATATCTGAGGGAGCAGCCTGAACATTTTCAAGTTCTTTTGCAATTGCTTCAGCTTTTTCCTTTGCACAGGGGAAGCCTGAAAGAAGAGCCTTCCACGCCTTATTAATTTCTTTTATTTTGCTTTCAGCACCATTCTTCACAACATTTACAACGTCGAGAACTTCGCACTGAAGAAGAAGCTTTTCTGTTTCGCTTTCGGGAAGAGAATCAGAAAAATCTACGTCTGCAATTGCATCAACGTCATCAAGGTTGTTGTAGAACATGTGGAAGTATTCATCAAGAGTGATTGTTGTGTCTTCATCTGTAACTTCATCAATTGATTTGAAATTGAGAACCTTTGTAGATGTGCCGAGAATACGGTTAAGGTTTTTAGAATCAAGCCAGTAGTAATCAGCTTTTGCATCTGCATCCTCTTCAACATAGCAGTTGATTCTTGAACGGAAGAGAATTTCAATTGCACAGGGATTTGTAAGCTTTTTGCCGTATGCTGTGCGGAAAACCTTGCCAAAGTTTTTCATGAAGAATTTCTGTGAATAAAGAGTGTTTCTTGCCATGTTCTCATCAGAAATTTTTTCATCCGTACTGTCGTTCCACCAACCTGCAAGGGGCTGAAGTCTGCCGCTTGCAACCAGTGCTTTTACTTTTTCAAAGGTTTCAGGCTCATTCTTTTTGATGAACTTGTAATCGCTTGCGTAAAAAGCGTTGAGAATATTTTTCTCGTTCTTTTCAAGGAAAGCAATTGCCTTTGCAAAACTGCCTGCAATATCGTTTTTATCTGCCTTGAGGACAGCGAGTGTATAGTTTTTCATTATTCTTCTCCTCCTTTATTCTTCGCTTCCGATAAGTCCGTAGTAGCGTCCTGTCCAATAAGCGAAAGTATAAACAAAGCAGCTTTCAACGCCGTACATACCGTGTGAATCTTCGGAACGGTATGCCATGGGATTTCTGTCATATTTTGCGATGTGTCTTTCGTCAGCAGGGAGAAGTGAGGAAAGTTCCTTTGTTGTACCGCTGAAGCGTGTCTGCATGGGATAGTCTTTTCTATCGATTGTAACGCCTGAAGCAAGACGTGTGGGTGAGCAACGGTAGAAATAGTTCACGGCTCTTTCCATATCGATTTCATCGCCCGTAGCAACAGTGTAGGGGAAATCATAGCAGGGAGTATGCTCTTTTGCAAGAGTTGTTCTCCAGCTTCTGAAGCCTTTCTTCCACATTTCAAGAAGCTTTTCGTCCTTTTCAAGGTCGCAGAGCTGCCAGTAGGAAACAACTGCCAACATGTGGTCGCCATACATCATGTCTTCTCTCAGGTCGTATTCGTTAGCCATGCTTGCCTTATAGAATCTTTCATGATGCTTTGTTGCAAGCTCGGGATATCCGAGAGAATAAACATCCTCAAGCGCTGCCTTGATTTTATCGTCACCGCCAAGAACTAAGTCTGCTGCTTTGAAATAGAACATCAGTTCAGCTGCATTAAGTGCACCGTCTGACCAGCCCATTTCTGAATTGAAATAATCCATATTCCACTTAGCCCATGCAGTGGGACCGCCATGGAAGTCAACCATCTGATAGCCGTTATCAATGAAATGATATGTTGTTTTCTTGATTGTTTCCTTGATGATTTCATCAAGTTCAGGGTCAACAGGGCCGAGAATTTCATGAGCATATCTCATCATAAGGTATTGGAGAGTTACCTCGTCACTTGATGTATCTGCTTTGTAGAGAAGTCCGTCAGCAGTGTAGCCAAGGTCAGTGTAAAGGTGTGAAAGTCTTTCGGGAATAGGTGTACCGCAATAGCTCTTTGCGCCTACATATTTTCCTCCGCGTGCATCGCCGCTGTTGTTAAGATATGCGTAGTCGCCCTCTCTTCTGAAGAAAAGACCATCCTCGGGAAGTCTCTCATCAGGGCACATATATGTTCTTGCAAAGAAGCCGTCACCTCTGCCGGGAAGGTAGAAGAGAAGCAGACAAGCTTCGCAAGCTCTTGTTGCTACAGCCTTGATTCTCAGTGTTTCAGGGTGATCTGCACCTTTTTCACGGGCAAGTGTTGCATAGTGGAAAATTTCACCTACTGCATATGCTGCTGTAAATCCGCCGTCGTTATCACATTCGTTGTCGGGATATTTGGATGAGAGGTCGCGGGGTCTTTCAAGGATTCTGTGGCTGATCATGCCACGTCTGTCAACGATGTCAAGGCTTTCCTGAAGAAGGACATTAGCCTTTTCGTCAGTTGAGTATTCCACAAAATCAATATGTACAACACCTTTTTCTGTTTTAACCCACACTGAGTTTCCGTCAGCAAGGAGTTTTTCAACCTTGTTGTCGTAAAGATGTCTGTCAGCGGCAAAGTACATAACCTTGTCTTCAATACGCTCTGCGTCTGCATCGTATCTTGTAAGACCGGAAATTCCGCCGTACCATTCACAGCCGTCATCAGTTTTCACGAAACATGTGTAATCCTTTTTCTTTGAAGGAAGGGGGAGCGGGAAATCTGTAAGGTCAGGTTTCACACACTCTGCCTCAAACAAAGCTTTGGGGATTTCGGGAGAGCTCACTTCATAGAAGGTGGGCACTCTGTTCAGATGTCTTTTTAAAATGTAAGGTTTCATTTTAACACCTCTCATATTTTATTTTGATAATTAAATTTAGTATATCAAAGATTGCCGCCGTTTGCAACGATTTTTTCTTCAGTTTCACTCAAAGTCTGAGAAAGTTTTTCCCATTCCTCAAGCAGCTCGTCAAGATGAAGTTTTCTTTCCTCTAATTCTGCAGAAATAGAGGTGATTTTTTCGTAATCTGAGCTGTTTTCAGGCAAAGACAAATCGTTTTCAAGAGAAGAAATTTTTTCTTCAGTTTTTTCTATTTCTTCCTCGCATCTGCTTATTGCAGTCTTAAGCCGTCTTTGTTCACTTTTCAGTTCTTTGCGGAGCTTGTAATCGTTCTGTTGCGGTTTTTCTTTTTTTGCTGTTTCAATAACTGTTTTTTCCTTTTCAAGAACCTGACAGTAATCATCATAATTTCCGTCAAAGCTTTTAATGCCGTCATCATAAAATCTTACGATTTTCGTGGAAAGCTTGTTTATGAAATATCGGTCGTGAGAAACAGTGAGAACAGTTCCGCCGTAAGAAAGAAGAGCATTTTCAAGTGCTTCTCTGGAGCGTATGTCAAGGTGGTTTGTAGGCTCGTCGAGAAGGAGTAAATTTGCACCTGTCAGCATGAGCTTGAGAAGTGCAACTCTTGCTTTTTCACCGCCTGATAAATCACCGATTTTTTTATAAACATCTTCACCCTTGAAAAGAAACATGGCAAGAGCACTCCTGACGGTAGTTTCATTAAAGTCTTTGTGTTCGTCCCAGATTTCATCAAGCGCGGTTTTCTTTTCATCGAGTCCTGCAAGGCTCTGGTCAAAGTAACCGATTTTTACGTTTGCGCCGAAATTAAAGGTGCCGAAGTCAGCCGTTTCTTTTCCGATGAGGATTTTAAGAAGAGTAGTTTTTCCGCATCCGTTAGGACCTAAAAGAAATGTTCTGTCACCTTTGTAAAGATTGAAGTTTACATTTCTGAAAAGTCTTTTTGAATCGAAGGATTTCTGTAAATCACTTATGAAGAGAACATCATTTCCGCTTTTTTCTTCGGCGGTAAATTTAAAATGAAATTCTTCCTGCTTTTCGTCGGGCTTTTCAAGATTTTCCAGCATGCGGTCAATCATTTTCTGCTTACTTTCAGCTGTTTTTATGTTTTTCTCGCGATTAAACTGTCTTTGCTGAGCGATAATGCCTTCGATTCTGTGAACCTCCGCCATTGTGTTATCATAGTTTCGCTGAACGGTAAGCTGGTCTATTTCTTTCTGCTTAAGAGAGACGGAATAGTTTCCCTTTCTCATGGTAAGCTTTCTGTTTTCTATTTCAAGAGTTTTTGACGTGATTTTGTCAAGGAAATATCGGTCATGGGAAATGACAATTGATGCACCCTTGAAATCTCTCAGGAAATCTTCCAGCCACTCCACGCTTTCGATGTCAAGATGGTTTGTAGGCTCGTCAAGAAGCAGGAGATTTGCACCGCTGAGAAGAAGCTTTGCAAGAGACAGTTTTGATTTCTGACCACCGCTCAAGGCTGATACGGGAAGGTAAAAATCATCCTCTGAAAACCCGAGACCTATAAGAGTTGCTCTCGCTCTGCTTTTATATGTAAGTCCACCCATTGACTGAAATTTTTCCGTAAGAAATCCTTGTCGTGCAATAAGTTCATCAAGGCTGTCTGTACCCTCGTCGATTTTCTTTGACAGATTTTCAATTTCGTTTTCCATTTCAATAAGGTCATTAAAAACCGTCATCATTTCACCGTAAAGGGAAAGACAAGAACCGTGACAGGCATGCTGTTGCATGTAGCCGATGACGGTATCCTTGCCTGTGATTATCTGACCGTCAAAGCCGTCTTCTTCGCCTGTGATTATTCTGAAAAGGGTAGTTTTACCTACTCCGTTGGCACCGATTAAGCCAACAGATTCATTTTCGCCGATTTCAAAGGTACCGCCTGAAAAAAGAACGGTTTCTCCGAAACTCATATTAAGATTTGACGCTGAAAGTACAGCCATCAATCAACCCTCGTTTCAAGAAGTGTCATGTTGCCCGAGATTCTGAAAGCACCTGTTTTTGCAGGGATAAATACGCAATCGCCTGCTTTAAGTGAAACAGAATTTTCACTGCAACTGATTTCGCCTTCGCCTTCAATACAAACAAAAGAAACAAACGATTTTTCATCTGCAGTGCCTTCATATTCTGAGTGAGTTTTAACCTCGCAGAAATTGTAGAACTCACATTCTGACAGAAGACGTTTTGAATATTTTTCAGTATTTTCTTCACCTGAGAAAACAACTGTTTCCTGTTTTTTATAGTTGATAACTTTGAGAGCTTTATCAACATGAAGTTCTCTCTTTTTGCCGTCAGCACCTACTCGGTCATAGTCATAAACACGGAAGGTTGTGTTTGAATTCTGCTGAACCTCAACAAGGAAGATTCCTTTGCAGATTGCGTGGAGAGTACCTGCTTCAATATGATAACATTCTCCCTTTTTAACTTTAACGCGATTTACTTTATCAATGAAAGTTCCGTTGTTAACGCTTTCGATGAAATCTTCTTTTGTAATGTCTGCCTTGAAACCGTAGATAAGCTCTGCACCTTCGTCACAATCAGCAATATACCAGGATTCTGTTTTTCCTTCTTCGCCAGCATCTTTGTCAGCAGTTTCATCTGAAGGATGCACCTGGAGAGAAAGGTTGTCTTTTGCGTCAATAAGCTTTGTGAGAATGGGGAACTTGTCAAATTTTTTGCAGTTTTCACCCATCATTTCTTCTGTGAGGATTTCGCGAAGTTCTTTGCCTGCAAAGTCGCCGTTTACAACCGTACTGGGACCGTCTTTGTGGCATGAAAGTACCCATGCTTCTGCGGCAATGTCCTTGTCAGATTTAAAGCCGTATTTTTTGAGAAGTCTGTCACCGCCCCAAAGGTAATCCTTGAGAACTGATTCAAGTTTGAATATGTACATTTTAATCACTCCTATCTGAAATATTATTCTAACATATACTTTAAAATATTGCAACAAAAAAGCGTTCATAAAGAACGCTTCAGCTTGTCGAAAAAAGTGATTTTCGACAAGCTGTGAGACTGACGAGAAATTTGCAGAATGACATTTTTGAACCCCGAAGATGTACAAAGGTACTTCGAGAGGGTGAAAAAATGGCAAATATATGCAAAAAGTGGGTGATACTCGATGTGTCGCCCACTTTTCTGATTCTTTTTTGTTTTATTTATCTGAAACTTTTCATATGTCGGATATCCGCATATATGCTTATGCTGGTTTATCGACAGTCTTAAGCGTTTATAAAGAACGCTTAAAACCGGTCATATTTTTGTTTGTGAATTCTGTTATATTCCTCTGCTGTAGGATAGTTTTCTTCACTCTCGGAATCATAGTTTTCATCTTCTGCAAAGATACCATCATCTTCAAGCTCATTAAAGTAATCAAAATACATATTATCACCTGCCTGAGATAATTATGTGCATCTTATCTTTAAATAAACATGCTTTTCTTGATTTTGAAGGTACAATATGATAGAATGAAATTAACCTGAAAAGAAAGGAAATTTTTTATGAAAAAAACAGTCAGAATTTTAAGCTTTATTTTATGTTTTGTTATGATGTTTTCATGTGTCTCCCTTGCTGCCGGCACAGAGGAAAAGCCTTTTGAAAACAGTGAATTTTTTGAATACGGCGATTATACAGTGCACTACAGAAGATTTTTGCCTGAGGGTGGAACAAAAGGCAGAATTATAATGCTCCACGGTTTTGTGTGTTCGACATATGCGTGGAACAACATGGCGGCAGAAATGACGGAAAAAGGCTATGAATGTCTGCTTATCGACCTTCCCGGCTTCGGATATACCACAAGAGAAGATGAAAACACAAATTTTGTGCCCCGTGAAACTCTTGTGAAAGAGCTTGCAGAAACAATTGCTCCTATGAACGAGTGGATTGTTGCAGGTCATTCAATGGGTGGCGGGGTTTCAATGAATATCGCAGTGGAAAACCCTGACATCAAAGCACTTCTGCTTTATTGTCCTGCACCCATAAACGAAATGCCTCAGGCTATGAAAGGTTTTATGACAGGCAAATTCATGAGCGGACTGATGAATACAATTACTCCCGTTATCACAAAGCTTACTCCTTTAGTAAGGGTAGCTCTTCTTATGGCAAGTATGGACTGGGAGTTTACTAAAAATTATGATTTGTCAGGCATTACTGTTCCTATGGCACTTCCTAAAACAGGGGGAAACCTTTTCAGAACATCATTTACTGCAACAGTGACAGATTTCGAAAAAGTAAAAGAACTTAAAATGCCTGTTCTCCTTGTCAATGCAACAAAGGACCTTATTCTCACAGGTCAGATGAAAGAGCAGATTGAAACAGAGCTTGAACCCGATATGCTTTATGAAGTTGAAACAGGCCATTTCTGTATCGAAAACAGAAGCGAAGAGCTGGCAGACGTTACAGAAAACTTTCTTAACGAAAATTTATAATTGTGAGGTCTTTTTATGAAAAAACCGATTTATAAAACTGCGCCTTATTTTCAGAAGGTAATGACAAGATATCCGATTGACAGTGATATTAAATCCCTTGCTGTAGCTGATGATAACACACTTTACGCTGCATCATGCAAAGGCTTGCACAAGCTTCAGGATGGTGCGTGGAGTACAGTTCTTGAAGGCGAAAATGTTACTGCAGTACATTCTGATAAAGAGGGTAAAACTTATGCTGCAAGTGGTAAAACACTTTATGCTGTAAATGAAAATGAAATTTCGGTGAAGCATGAGTTTGAAGAAGAAATCACGGCTCTCGGCGGTGAAACACGTCTTTATGTTCTCACAGGCAAACGTCTTTTCGGTGAATATGACGGAAAATTTGAGACTGAAAATTGGACTGAGTTTGAAAGCTTCTGCCTTGATGAAAAGAACGGCAGAGTGTGTATTGCGAACGAGCGTTCTGTTCAGAGGCTTGAGGGCAAAAGAAAAACATGGAGATGTATTTTCCCTGATTTTTCGCCTATGCCTGAACTGCATATCAACACTCTTTCCTTTGACAGAATCGGCTATCTCTGGGTTGGCGCAAAAGAAGGTCTTTATATCTATGACTACAAAGACGGTTGGTACAACCGCAAACAGATAGGTATTCTTCCTGAAGAGAGCGTTAATGCAATTACATTTCTTGAAAATGGTGATGCTTTCCTTGGTACAGATGCAGGTGCAGTACTTATTTCAAAAGGCAGTGCAAAATATCTTCCGGCAACGAGATATGCTTTTTCTACGAATGTTACAGCGGTTGCAGAAAGAAACGGTGTTCTCTACACAGGCTCAGAGGGCGGAGTTATAAAGATCGAGCAGAAGAAAATGACTCTTGAAGAAAAAGCATGGGAGCATTTCAGATTTACAGAGAAATATTTCCCCCGCAAACAGGGTTATGTAACGGGTATCAGCGGAATTGAAAACGGCGACATGACTAATGCCACACGCTCAAATGTTACCGACAATGACGGTCTGTGGACACAATCTTACCTGTCAGCACTTTGTCTTTGTTATGCAGTAACAAAAGATGAGGAAGTTCTCAAAGCGGCAAAAAGAACAAAGGATGCAATGCTCTTCTTAACACGGGCACCTGAAATAAAAGGTTTTACTGCCCGTGCAGTAAGATTCCCTGACGAGGCACATTGGGGAGAAGGTCTTGATGAAGACAGAATAGGAGCAGAATGGCACCGCTCATCTGACGGTACATATGAATGGCTTGGTGACACATCCTCTGATGAAATGACAGGTCATTACATGGGATTCCTTCTCTATTATGATTTAGTTGCAGATGAAGGCGAAAAGGCAGAAATACGTGAGGCAATCTGTAACATCACTGACCATATTTTAGAGCATGACGGCTACCTTTACGATTATGACAATCTTCCCACAACATGGGCGTGCTGGAATGAAAATGATTTAAATCACGACAGCAAATGGATGTGGGAAAAGGGTGTAAATTCTCTTGAAATGCTGGCATTCCTTAAAATTACATACCATATGTCAGGTGATGAGAAGTACATGAAAAAGTATAACGAGCTTATCCTTGACCATCATTTTCTTCTCAATGCCGCATATCATAAGCGTGAGGACGGCCACACCTGCCACATTGACGACTATCTTGCAATGTGCAACACGTTCCCCTATCTTATGGTAGAGGATGACCCTGCAATCAGAAACTATATTCTCATGGGACTTAAGCACCATTTTGAATATGAAAGAATCGAGGGTAATCCTTTCTTTAATTTCATCTATGGTGCCTTTACAGGTGATGTATGTGACCTTGATTATAACGTGAAAGTGCTTCAGGATTATCCCCTGAGCCTGATAAATTATAAGATGATAAACAGCACAAGAAAGAATGTACCCATGTCAGATGAAAGCATTCCCTGGGGAGGAAATGTAAAACCTCAGAAACCCTTTGCATGGGACGAAAGACAGTTCTCTGCAGTAGGTACAAGACCGTATCATATCGACGGCGGAAACGAAAGTCAGGCATCACCAGGTTATTCATATATGCTCATTTATTGGTTCGCAAGATATATGGGAATGATTGAGTAATTTTGCAAAAATACTTGACTAAAGCAAAAGCGGATGATATACTTTTAAAGTAGTTATCCGCTTTGATTTTTGCCGTCTGGCAAATACTTCTTCGCTATTACCTATTACTTATTACTTCAAATATGGGGGCGTAGCTCAGCTGGGAGAGCGCTTGAATGGCATTCAAGAGGTCAAGAGTTCGATCCTCTCCGTCTCCACCATGGAAATCCGTAATCGTCTTGATTACGGATTTTCTCTTTTGTAAAAATATGTATTTTTATATTAATTAGTCATTGTCAATATTTAAGCCTATTTCCTGATAGATGCACTCATTTAAAAAGATAAATAACTACTATTACTTTATGTCAATCATTCCGATGTTGTATAAGGAATTATATGTTATAAATATTGTAAATATAGCGAAATCTATTTTATATAGAGTGACATTTGCAGTAACATATGCTATTATTTAATCAAGGAGGCGATAATATGAACACAGAGAAAACGGGAAAATTTATATTTCAACTACGAAAAGAAAAAGGATTAACTCAAAAACAACTTGCGGATGCCATTGGCGTAACAGATAAAGCAGTAAGCCGTTGGGAAACTGCGAAGAATTATCCGGACATTGAGTTATTGGAACAAATCGCACAGTTTTTTGATGTGACGGTAAGCGAACTTCTTGAAGGAAAAAGAATTCCTAGGGAAAACCTTGCTGACATTAGTGAAAATCAGGTGGTTGAGCAGATAAAAAATAATAAAAAAAGCAAAAAGAAATATCAATTAACTATTGCTATTATACTTTGCATGATTATTGCTTTCTTCTCATTCTTGGTTGTC
>SVPP01000007.1 GCA_015065765.1 Oscillospiraceae bacterium
TGCGGATCGGATAAACGCTGAAAGCATCTAAGCGTGAAGCCGTCTCCAAGATAAGATATCCCATAGCATAAGCTAATAAGACCCCTTATGGACTATGAGGTTGATAGGCTGTAGGTGTAAGTGTAGCGATACATTCAGCTTGACAGTACTAATAGGTCGAGAGCTTGACCATTGTTTGGTTCAGACTTCACGAAATGTTTTTGTTCAGTTTTTTAGGTACGAGAAGATATGAGCACCATTAGCTCAGTTGGTAGAGCACCTGACTCTTAATCAGGGTGTCCACGGTTCGAGCCCGTGATGGTGTACCATCAATGTGGCCCGTTGGTCAAGTGGCCTAAGACTCCGGCCTCTCACGCCGGCAACAGCGGTTCGAATCCGCTACGGGTCACCAGAAAAGTTAAAGAAAGCAAAGCAATTTGCTTTTGAGATAAGTTGTGTCGAGCACGAGCGTGCCGGTGCAATAGAATTGGTGTCAATGGCAATGAGGGTCCACCCGTTCCCATCCCGAACACGGTAGTTAAGCTCATGAGCGCCGAAAATACTTGGCTGGAAGCGGCCCGGGAAGATAGGACGACGCCAATACAAAGTGCCGGTTTGAAAAACTTCAAACCGGCTTTCTTTAAAGAAAAATGTCGAAAACAAACTTAATATGCCCTAATAGCTCAGTCGGTAGAGCACGCGGCTGTTAACCGCGGTGTCACAGGTTCGAGTCCTGTTTGGGGCGCCACAGTTGGCGAATCCGAACTTTTCATTCTTTGGTGAAACGTTCGGGTTTGTCCTTTATATATGAAAAAAAGCAGGGAACAAAAAGTTCCCTGCTTTTTCGTTTTTGATAAGAGATTTTTCAAAATTATCTTATAATTTAAACTATAGTTGTTTTGTCGTGATTTTTTTGTATTATAAAAAGTATGGATTTATATAGAAAAATATGATATAATTACTAAAAATAGAGATTTTTATTGACACAAATATATTGCTATGGGGATAAACATGGAAGAAAAAATTTACAAATTTATTTTGCCAGATGAAAACAACCAAATCAAATGGAATGAAACTAAGCAGCATTCACTAATAATTATTGGAGCAAATGGTGCTGGTAAAAGTCAGCTTGGCGCTTGGATGGAGAAGACAAGCCCATCTACAATTCATCGTA
Source organism: Oscillospiraceae bacterium (assembly GCA_015065765.1). Lineage (GTDB taxonomy): Bacteria > Bacillota > Clostridia > Oscillospirales > Acutalibacteraceae > SIG575. The sequence continues at coordinate 1,154 of SVPP01000007.1, forward strand.
TAGGCGCACAACGGTCATTATCTTTTGGTAAGTATATTAAACAGATGAGCTACGAGCAAGCAACCAATCTGGTTTTGTATGGCTACGATAGAAGAAGCGATGATCATAATCATCGCTGGGCATGGGATGGCGAACAATATGATTATACATCGTCATTGCTTGACGACTATGAAAATGTATTATCAGCACTGTTAGCTCAAAAATGTGATGAGCAAGACAAATATATAAATGATTGTAAAACTAAAGATGCTCTTGGACAATCGCATGATTGTGTACCAGAAATGGTTACAGATAAATTGCAAAGAATATGGAAAAATGTATTTCCACATCGGAACATTGAAATTAAAGATGGGAAAGTTATTGCGAGCCTCGAAAAAGATGGTACTAATGTTGAATACAAAGGTAAATCAATGAGTGATGGTGAACGAGTGGGTTTATATCTTATCTCACAGGCTTTGTGTGTTCCTAAGAATAAAACGATTATTATTGATGAACCAGAAATACATTTACATCGTTCAATTATGAATAGGCTTTGGGATGCAATTGAAAAGGAAAGAAAAGACTGCTTTTTTATTTACATAACACATGATACACAATTTGCCGCCAACCATAAAGATAGCGAGAAGTTTTGGGTTAAGAATTTCGATGGTAATAAATGGGATTTAGAAAAAGTTTCAAGTGGAGAATTGCCCGAACAATTATTATTAGATATTTTAGGTAACAGAAAGACGGTGTTGTTTGTTGAGGGTACATGGGATAGTTATGACACGAAGCTGTACTCTCAAATATATAATAATTATTATATCGTTCCGTGTGGAAGTTGCACTTCGGTGATATCTCGAACGAAAGCAATGAAGAGCAACGAGCAGTTACATGACTTTAAATGCTTCGGTATCATCGATAGAGATTTTCGTAGTGATTACGAGATAGAAGCATATAAATCAGACGATGTTTATACATTAAAAGTCGCAGAAGTTGAGAATTTATTTTTAGTAGAAGGTGTTCTCGAAGCTGTTAATAGAATAATGGGATTTATGGATAATTCACGTGTGGATAATGTTATCAACTATATTATCGAAACACGTTTTGCCGGACAAATAAATTCTCAAGTGTGTGAAGCTGTTGTTGCAGAATTAAAGTATCATTTATCCATAGCAAGTATTTCTAAAAAGAATGAAGAAGAGGCACGAAGCACACTAAATAATTTAATTGAAAGTATAAAGTATGACACAGTGAAATCAGAACAGGAAAATAAATTTAATAGTGTGCTTGAAAACAAAGTCTATGACGATGTTTTGAAAGTTTTTAATTGTAAGTCACTTTCTACATCTATAGGACACTTCTTTGATATGGATAACAAAGCCTATAGAGACTTTGTATTGAGACAAATAAATGGCATTCATTCTCAAGAAATAATTAATGCGCTTATCCCTTATTTGCCAACAGAAATTCCGGTCTAATAAATAGCAAGGTTACTTAAAAAACTTAAAATTTAAATTAAATATGAGAAAAATCAGGAAACTTCAGTTCCCTGATTTTTCTACTTTATGTCAAGATTTTGTTTTATTATCATTTGTATCATTCTTCCAATCTTCAAATGGTTGTTTTTCTTCATAGTTATTGTAAAAAACTATGAAGAAAAACGTCTGCTATAGATTTTATTGCTACATTTGATATGTCAATTATTATTGATCTTCTTTTTTATTACATCATTATAATATTACAGGTAAGCATTTTTGTATGAAAATACTACACTTTTGTATTATCAGTGGATTATGTCGAAAAAAGTAATATAATCTTAGTCGAGAGGTGAGGATATGAAAAAAATATGTTTTTTTCACAAAAAGAGCAATTGTGAGTTAGATGAGCATGCTCGTTATTCCTGCAGTAATCAGAGAGAAGAATCTATTGAAGGTCAGATTCGTGAGTGTCAGGCGTATGCAGATCGTTATGGTTATATTGTAGTTGATACATATATTGATCGTGCTAAAACAGGAAGAAAAGATACTCGACCCGCATTTCAGAAAATGGTGGCAGACAGTGCAAAACACACTTTTGACTGTGTTATTCTCTGGAAGTTTGATCGTTTTGCAAGAGGGCGTGAGCTTAAAGCAAGATATAAAAAGATGTTGACAGACAACAATGTAGAGGTGCTTTCAGTAACGGAACATATTCCTGATGCTCCGGAAGGAATTCTTCTTGAATCTGTGCTTGACGGTCTGGCAGAATATTATTCTGTTGAACTTGCAATGAAGGTTGACAGGGGAATGAAACAGAATGTTCTTAACAAAAAGTGCAATGGTGGTACACTTACGCTCGGTTATCGTGTTGATGAGGACAGACACTATGTTATTGACCCGGTGACAGCGCCTGCTGTGCTTGAAGCCTTTCAGCATTATGATAGCGGATATACGATGAAAGAAATTGTTGATGAAATGAATCAGAAAGGTATTCGTTCAAGCAGAGGGTCAAAAATCAATATAAATATGATGACTAAACTTCTTCACAACCGCAGATATCTTGGTGAATACAGATACAAAGATGTTGTTGTGCCTGACGGATTTCCGAGAATTGTTTCAGATGAGCTTTTTGAAAGAGTTCAGGAAAGAATGAAAATTGTTCAGAAAAGATCAAGACAGTCAACAGTGGAAGATGAGTATATTCTTACCACAAAACTTTATTGCGGTGAATGCGGTCGCACTATGATTGGTGAAAGCGGGACAAGCGGTACTAACGGTGTGATACACAGATATTATAAATGTACAGGAGTTAAAAAACATCTCGGTTGTACAAAGAAAACCGTGAAAAAGGATTGGATTGAAGATATTGTCATTGAACAGATAATGAAGGTTCTTTATAACGAAGAATTGTTGAATCAGGTTGCAGATGAAGTTCTGAAAAGCTTTGATAAAGAAAATACACTCCTGCCTGTTCTATACAATGAGAAGAAAGATATTGATAACGGAATTAAAAATCTTCTTGATGCAATTCAGCAGGGGATAATAACCGAGTCAACAAAAGAAAGACTTGTTGAATTGGAGACTAAAAGAAAAGAACTTGAATGTGAAATTGCAAAAGAGGAAGCCGCAAAACCTGTTATTACAAAAGAACATATTATGTGTTGGTTTGAAAATCTGAAAAAATACAATATTAAAAATGCGACACATCGCAGAAGACTTGTTGATGTTTTTATAAATGCGATTTATTTGTTTGATGATAAAATTGTTCTTGTATTCAATTTCAAAGACAATACTAAAAGAACAAAGAAAGAGGAAATACAAAAATCAACCTTAAGTTCGGCCCTGAATAACTGTTGTGCGCCATCTTAGGGTAACGAAAATCAAACCCTGTAAAAAGACTCTTGAAGTTTCAAGGGTCTTTTTATTTTTCTGATTATTTTGAAATTTCTCTTGACAAAAGCTAAAAATTTGTTTATACTTTAAATAGAGAGAACAAATGTTCTCTCTATCTTTGATTTTATGGAGGATTTATGAAAGAATTCAAAAATGATAAATATTTTGTAAAGAAAACTATCGTATATTACGATGAACCGCAATATGTAGAGAAAGGATTACTTGATACCTTTGAACCGATTACTACACAGAGTAATAACTATAAAAATTGGAAAGCAATCCTTGATTTGAAGACCTGTATTGAATGCCGTAAAAGGCATGGTCAGATTTATAGAATCGATGAAGTTGTTGACCCTGCTCCACCATTGCATAATAATTGCAGGTGTGATATTATGCAAATGGAGTCAATTGAAGCAGGTAATGCAACAAAAAACGAAAAAGATGGTGCAGATTATTGGCTTAAATATTTTGGTAAATTACCGGAATATTATGTTACAAAAGAAGAACTTATAAAATATGGTTGGAGTGACGGGAAGAAACTATCAAAATATGCACCGGGGAAAATGTATTTTAAAGGAGTTTACTCTAATTCAGATGGTCATTTGCCTGATGCTTTGGGAAGAATATGGTATGAAGCAGATATAAATTATTATGAAGGCAGAAGAAACCGACACAGAGTATTGTGGTCAAATGACGGACTGATATTTGTAACATATGACCATTATGAAACTTTTTATGAGATTGTTTAGGAGATTACTATGGAAGAAAAGAAAATAATTATATTAGATTTAACAGACTGCAAATATTTAGGTGAATTGCATGAACGAATCAGAGTTGCATTTGATTTCCCACAATGGTATGGGGCAAACTTAAGTGCTTTTGACGATCTTATGGGAACAGAATGTGATGCTGATGAGGTGGAAATTTTAGGAATTGTCACAATGCCTGAAGATTTACAAAAATACATGCACAAGATAGTAGCTATTTTAGATAAAGTTGTAAAAGAAAGGAAATATTACAGTAGTTTATATAGACATATAAAACCATTTTCCTACAGAATTGAAGATTAAATTAGAAGTTTGATTTCCGTTACAAAGAGACAAAAGAAAACCATCCGAATTTCGGATGGTTTTTGTTTTGCCATTTCAGATAGATTTCAGTCTGTGTCATCGTAATTCGGCAGATGCGTCGGCTGTTAACTGATAAGAAAGGTTGTCGCTGCCGGTGGCAGATGAAGACGACCTTTCTTATTTGAAGAAACACAGAGCGATACAACCACTCCAAGGGCAGTATCGCGACAATGTTTCTGACCGATGGTGTCACGGTGAGGGATATTTGTTGTCTTTTTTATTTGTCAATGCAGGCACAATGTCAAATCGTATAATTCCGAAGACAAGGGAGAGAAGTGTAAGTGTTTCACACAAAACTCCTTCATATGATGAAACTGTATAGTTGTAAATTAACCATGCCGTACTGGTAATAAAAATAACGGTTCTTACAATTGTTGTGTTTTTATTTCCATAGGCAATCGTTGACAGTATTTTTGCTGTTATAACTAATATACTTTTATACCCCTGCCAAGACAATAATCCTAAAACTGTAAATACTACGCAGAAGATGAGGATGTATACTACAGGTCTTTTATTACGAGATATAAGTTTTGCAAATATAATGTTTCGGAGGCATCCGACAAGATTGACAATTGTACCAGTGTATGCTCCTAAAAGCAGATATTGTATTGAAAACATCAACTCGTTACAGGTTCTGAATGCTAAAATCAGATTATGTTTTTTACACTGAAATGATACAATGCTCGCTAAAATTCCGAACAGCCCTATCATATGTATAGCTATTTCCATTTTCGTTCACCTTGACACATTGTTTTTGTTTCGCTATAATTATAACAATCGAACATTACAAAAACAATAAATGTTTGAAATGTTGAAAAATTACTTTTTTTGAAACAAGGAAAATCAAATTATGAGTCAGAACAGAAGAAACGATATTGTAGATATTTTGTATGAAAAAGGCAGAGTGTCCGTAGCTGAACTTGCTAAAGTTTTATTTGTGTCCGAAATGACCATCCGGAGAGACTTAATCGAAATGGAAAAAGAGGGGTTATTAAAGCGATACAGAGGCGGTGCTGTTTTATCATCAACAGATAATGAGATGCCGATTTCAAAGAGATTTTATGTTGAAGAGAAAGAAAAAAAGTTTTTAGCAAAAATGGCAGGGACATATTTGTCGGATAACTTAACGGTATACATTGACAGTTCTTCTACCTGCCAATACATAATACCGTACATCAGCAGATTTAAAAATATAATAATAGTTACAAATTCAGTAAACGCATTGCTCATGGCATCAAAATTGCAGATTCCGTGTTTTCTGATAGGAGGTAAATATTATCAACATGACATGTGCCTTGTGGGTTCAATAGCGGAAGACTACGCAAGGCGTTTTAATGTAGATGTGGCATTTTTTTCTTCATTGGGGTTATCAAAGGACGGTATAATTTCAGATTCAGATATGGAGCAAACTGCAATACGAAAAATTATCATGGAAAATTCAAAAAAGAATATTTTTTTGTTTGAGAAAAACAGATTGGATAAAAAATTTTTTTATACTGTCTGCCACAAAAATGATGTTGATGAGGTGATTGTAAGTGATTGAAATGGATTGCGATATGTGCAAGGTGATTGAGCAAATTAAAAACGGTGAAAATCCTTGGTTTGTTAAAGAAATGGAAACGGGATATGTTATTTTTGGTTGGAATCAGCATTTTTATGGTTATGTTATATTTATCTGCAAGGAGCATGTGACGGAGCTTTGGGAACTTTCTGAAGATTTCAGGAAAGAGTATCTGAATGAAATGACACTTGTGGCAAAAGCAGTAAAAGAGGCTTTTCGTGCTGAAAAAATGAATTATGAGTGTCTTGGTAACGGTGATGCACATTTGCATTTTCATTTGTTTCCACGTGTCAGTGGCGATTTAGGCAAACATGGCGATAAAGGAAAAGGTCCTGTTTGGTGGTTGCCGAAAAGAATTATGTGGAATAAAAGTAATATTCCAAATATGGATGAACTGGAGAAAATGAAGGAAAAACTTTTAAAAGTTTTATAAAAGTTAAAAAGTTATAATAAAAGCACAGGTACCTGATCCGAACTTTTCATTCTTTGATGAAACGTTCGGGTTTGTTTTTTGTTTGTGACAAAAGTTTTATTGTATGTTGTATTTTCTATATTTCAATGCTATAATTGTTTTATCGTAATTCAAGGAGGTTTTGTTATGAAAAAGCTTTTATCGGTAATTCTTACTGTTATACTCACCCTGAGTGTAATACCATTTGTGTTTGCTGCAGGTACAACTTACTATATTGACAGTGTAACGGGCGATGACGAAAACAATGGTTTATCAGAAGCTACTGCATGGAAAACTGTTGATAATATCGAATCTTTAACGCTTGGAGCAGGCGATAAAATTCTCTTCAAGTCAGGCGGAAAATATGACTGTGCAATTACGCTTACATGCTCGGGAACTGAGGAAAATCCCATTGTTATTTCATCTTACGGTGAGGGCGAAAAGCCACATCTCAACACTGAAGTAAGAGATGCAGTTATGAAGCTTTTCGACTGCTCCTATGTGACCGTTTCGGGCTTTGAAATTACGGCGCACAATGGTGGCGGTATCTGGGTTGACGGAGTCACGAAAGAATCAAAGGGTGTAAGAATAGAAAACTGCGAATTTCACGATATGCAGAACTACACTGTAACCTGCCGTGATAATTATACTGAAGGTCCGATTTCGGGCAGAGCTGCAATCGTTATCAAACGCTACGGTGGTTCACCTTATCCTGTTAATGATTTTCAGGCGGTGAACTGTAAAATATACGATGTCGGCAATGGTATATTTTTCACCGGTTCCCAGGACCTGAACAAAAATGCACTTGTAAAGAACTGTGAATTTTACAATATGGACGGTGAAGCAGTTGTTCTGGAAGGCTGCGACGGTGCTCTTGTAACACATTGCCGTGCTATTGACTGCTGTCAGGGTGTGGGCCTTGATGAAAACGGAGAAATTCTGTATTTTATAGCAGCAATGTGGACTCACTACTCATCAAACTGCACTTTCAGCTACTGCGAAATAGCAGGTCAGAAAAACTATGGTGACGGAATGACTGTGGATTTTGACCATGGCTCATATAACTGTACATACGAATATATTTATTCCCACGACAATATGCGATTTATGTGTAACAATCCTTCAAGTGGCGGCAACAGAGGTAATACGGTAAGATACTGTCTGTCTGTTAATGATAATCAGGGCAGAAACAAAATCGGTGTAGCCGACGGTGAATGGAATTTCAGCTTTTACAACAACACGATAATCAATTGTCCTGAATTCCAGATGACCCGTATTTATGACTCTCTGTTTGCAAACAATATTATAGTCTTTAAAGACGGTCATAAATTTTATTATGAGAATAACGATATGAAGGATTGGAATAACGTGTTTACCAACAATTGTTACTACAATACCTTCAATCCCGCTTTTGATAAGGATGCGTTGAACACGCTTCCCGGTTTTGTGGGTGGCGACGATCCGATAAAAGCGTATCAGCTTGCAGAGGGTTCACCGTTAATCGGAGCAGGCTTTAAGGTTGAGGACGGTTGCATGACAGATTTCTACGGCAACGAAATAACAAGCAATAATATCGGCTGTTATTCTGCCGAGGGGGAGACCGGCGAGCTTGAAACGGAAAACTTCTTTGAAAAAGTCGTAAGAGTTATCCGTCAGGTATTCAGTATCGCAATCGTTGAAATCCGCAAGCTGATTATTGATATTTTTGAATGATGATAATTCTGATGTATTTTTATTAAACTCTTGCAATTTATAAATTTTGTAGTATAATTACTACAAATCTTAATTGGAGGAAACGGTATGTTCTTTATCTCTATCCGACGCAGACGAAGATAGCTTGTATCTTTTATCAGGTACAGGCTTAAAGTGCTGTGTGCCTGACGGAGTGATAGAGAAAAGTTTACCTTTCATATTACTGTTAATGGCACAAAGCCGTTAACAGTATTTTTTTATTTGGAGGAATAACAAAAATGAAAAATTTTAAATATAATACATTATTCAACGTAATTTCACAACAAACAGACTTACCGGATAATGCGGTAATTGCGGATTTAGGATGCAAAGATGCAAATTTTCTTTTAGCGTTTCAAAAAGCCTTTCCAAACAAAATCAAGTCAGCTGTAGGAGTAGATATAACGGACAAAAGGTTTAAGGATGTTAGATACAAAAAGCCGATTAAGCTCAGAGTTATGGATTGCTCAAAGAAGCTTGAATTTGATGATAACACCTTTGATTTTGTTTTTACAAAGGATATGTTTGAGTGTGTATCGGATAAAGGTTTTTTGGTCAGTGAGATTCACAGGATCCTAAAGCCTGGCGGAGTTGTGATTGGCGTAAACTGTGATTGGGACAGTGTTGTATATAACGGAGAAAATAAAGAGTTACTTTCAAAAGTGATTCACGCGTATGCAGTGACAAAGCAACCCTGGATGGATGACCTCGACAGCTGGATAGGCAGAAGAATGTACGGCTTTTTCAACAAAAGCAAAAAGTTTGAAAGTTCCGTAAGCGTTCACAATGTTGTTGAGACTGAATATACAGAAGGTACATTCGGTTTTGATTTAAGTTTGGATATCGCATGGCTACATAAAGAAAACACAGGGGCTATTAGTAAAGAAGAATATGATGAGTTTATTGATAATCTGAAATCAGCTGAGAAAGACGGACGCTATATTTTTTCAAAGCCGTATTATATTTATAAAGGAATTAAGTTAAAATAGAAAGGTGTGAATCTGACTGCATATGATAAAAAGCAGGGAGTTTTTCCCTGCTTTTTCATGTCAGATTTATTTAAACTTTATCGCACGAATAATTTATCATTGTCAGAATAAATATCATAAGCATTGTTAATAACATTTATTTCTACATTACTGTGTTCTCCGCCAAACTCACCGTCAAGAGTCCACGGAACTTTTTCTTCACATGTGATTTTAACATGCTTTGTTTTTGTAAAAATAATGTTGTCGCCGCTGTAATCTTTATGAATAAGTTTATTTAATATATCAAACGCATCTGAGTTTTTTTTGAGGCCTTTCACCAGAAGAAGTTCAAAATATCCATCGTTGAGCTTGATGTCGTTATATTTAAAGAGCCCTGCAACTGAAGTTGTGTTGGAAACAGCACCAAAATAAATATTATCTTCAATTAAGCCGCCGTCATACTCGATTTTCATATATATAGGTTTGAAACCTGTCAGCATAGGAATTAATCTTACACCTACTCCGTAGAATACATAGGCATTATGACCGAATCTGTTTTTCCACTTTTGCGGTGTTGTATATGCAAGATCAGATGCAACGCCAAAGGATGCGATATAATTGAAATATCTTTCTTCAAACAAACCGACATCATAACCATTTGTCTTGTCGTTTAAAATCATATTTGCAGCAGGACCTACGCCTACAGGAATACCCAGGGTGCTTGCAAGGTCGTTTGTTGAGCCGGAAGGAATATAGCCCACAGGCACTCTTTTATCCAGCTTTAAAACGCCGTTTATTGTCTCGTTAAGAGTTCCGTCACCACCGCAGCAGATAATAAGATCGTGGTTATTGCCCATTTCCTTGACAATTTTGGTAGCATCATCAGGACCCTTTGTTTCCTCAACATGAAAATCGAAATCAGCAGAAGAAAGTTTATCGATTATTTCCGATGAGCTGACTCGTTTATGGTCAATGCCGGAGCATGGATTGATTATTAATAATGCTTTCTTTTTACTCAAACTATCACTTCCGTTCAAAAACGTGCATTGCATATTGATATTAATTATAGCAAATAGAAAAACATCGGTCAAGGATAATATTTTTCGCTTTCATTTTTAGGTGGATTTTGGATATACAGATTGAAATAAAAGTAATTTTATAATATAATGTTAATAAGGTGGTGGTTGTGTTGATAAATCTTTCTTTTGATGATATTAACAATGCTGAATTCAGATTGTATGAAAAAAATCCCATCTTACGAAATCCTGCGTCAAGCTTTGTTGTTGCGGATCCCAGTGTGCTTACTCCTGATAAAAGCCATGATGGTAAGTGGCATCTTTTCTGTCATACTTTTTTTGGTGTTTATCACTACGAAAGTTCTGATGGTATTGATTTTAAAAAGCGTGATAAAATTGTGTCCAGAGCGATGCGTCCGAATATCAATTATATTGACGGATACTATTATCTTTTTTACGAAAGAACAAGGCCCGTTCTTTTGAATGCTCTTACGCTCATAGGTGTAAAATGGAAAAGTGAAATTTATTGCACGCAAAGCACAGACCTTCACACATGGACAGAGTCGCAGCCTGTGCTTACACAAAGCCGTGATTTTGAGATAGATGAAAATGGTCAGGCACTTTCAAATCCATTTCTGTTTATCAAAGAAAACGGTTATCGTCTTTATTATTCCTGCGGTCAGACTTTTATCAAGGACTGCGGTTTCTGTGAGCCGAGGCATATCAGTTTTGCTGAAAGTGAAAGCATTGCTGAGGCTTATACGGCAAGAACAGCACCTATAATAAGCCCCGATAAAAACATCGAGTGGCTGAATCTGTGCTCAGGATGTCTGAAGGTTTATAAGCTGAAGGATTGTTACATCGGGCTTCAGAACGGCCTTTTTGAAAAGGATGGAAAAAGCCATTCTGCGATTATGCTTCTCAGAAGCGAGGACGGCGTGAAGTTTGATTTTGTAAAGCCTTTTCTTGTTCCGCAGAAGTGGGGAAACAATAACTGGATGGCACAGTATGTTTATGCTTGTTGTCTGACATATTACGATAAAAAGCTGAGACTTTATTTTAATGCACGAAACGTTTCAAACAATATTACGGGAAGAGAAAGCATAGGGCTTTTTGAGGCGGAAATTTAAAAGATGAAAAATTTACGATAAAAGTTAAAAAGCTCCGGACATTTCTGATGAAGTGTCCGGAGTCTTTTCAGTTGTTAATGATTTCAAGATAGCCTTTTAACTGTTCCTCGGTAGGCTTATAATCTGTTTTGGAGCAACAGGGAATGGTAGGTTCGGAGCCGTCAGAACCATAGAATGGTGTTTCTCTGTCATTTTCGTATTCCTTACGGCAATCTTCAAGATGGAAATCGGGAATATCAAAGGGCTGACCGCCGTTCAGAATAGATCGGTGGGCGAGAATTGCAGCAGACGACATGGTTACTGCGGAGTGAATATCATAAGGATGTTCGGGCTCGTTGCCTTCTCTAATGCATTTGAGGAACATTCTTGCTACAATGTAATCACCGCCACCGTGACCGCTTTGGTTGATAAAATCTTCGTCCTTATCATTCCATGAGGGTTCATAGAGGTTGACTTCTTCCTTGCCTTCCGGAACAGACCAGCTGTTATATCGGAGCATTATCTTTTCGCCCATTCCACGTACATTTTCTATTTGTCCCTCTGTTCCGCAGATACGGTATGAGTTGTGGTGAGATCCGAAGGCAGAGCAGCCAGCAACCTTGAATACGGAGCCGTCGACGTTTGAGATTGTCATAATCGCAGCTCTGTCTGCCACATATCTTGCAGAAGCTTTTTCTTCAAAGGGGGCAAAAACGGGGAAAGCACAGATTTTTTTCGGTGTTGCACCGGTTATCCACATAAGAGGTGCGAGAGAATGAGTTATGTAGTAGGTTCGCGGCAGATAGTGTCTCCAGTGCTCAGGAAAGTATGCGTATGTTTTGCTGAAAGACACATCTGTTATATCAAGGGGATGATTGTATTCGCCTTCAGCATAAAGAATCTTGCCCAGTGTGCCGCTTTCATAGACCTTCTTCATTTCTCTGTTGAATTTCATTTGCGGATAGTTTTCTGCAAGCATATAGATTGAACTGCTCTTTTCATATGCGCGGATAAGCTCAACGCCTTCAGCCATTGTCCCGTTGCTGATACATTCAGAGAACACGTGTATTCCTTTTTCAAAGCATTTTATTGCAAATGGTGCATGCTCATGGAAATAGTTTGCAAGGACAACCGCATCGGGATTTTGCCCGAGAAGTTCATCGAACTTTTCATAGACAGGAACATTTTTCCCGAACCTCTCAAGACCTGAAGCTGCTCTTTTTTTGTCGAATTCACAGATGCCGACGATTTCGCAGTCAAGAAGCATGAAATTTTGTGCGATATCTATTCCTCTGCCAGCACCGAGAATACCTATTCTGATTTTTTTCATAATAATCCCTCCTGAGGATAATATACTGTTATTTTATCAAATCAGAGAGATATAAACAATAGAAAGTTTTGTTTTTTAATATTTAATGCAACTTGATTTCACAGGAGTATTGTTGTAAACTATAAATATAAATATCGGGGAGTGAGATTTGTGAAAAACAGGGAAAGAAAAGTAAGAGCTTTTGAAGAAAAACAGCTTGCGTCGCTTCAGAAAAAATCTGCAAGGGGAACAAGCAGTTTGTATTTTTTACTGCTGCTTTTTATTATTGCTTTTGTAAACATAATTGATGAGGTGACGAGTAATCTTTCAGTTTCCGTTCAGTCATCTTTTGTTACGGAGTTTTTTGTCAACAATCCTTTTCTTGGCAGATTTTACACGTTTGAAGAAGGGCTTTCACTTCACACATCTGTCAGCGTTATCAGTTATGTTCTTGGAATTATAACTCCTTTTTATAAGGCTCTTGCCGACAAATGGGGAAGAAAACCGCTTTTTGCCATTTCTACACTGGGTATGAGTGCAGGACTTCTTATTATATACTTTTCCCCTAATTATCTGATGTTCCTTCTCGGTTATGCTGTTATCGGATTCTTCTTCGGCCATGACATACAGATTATTTATATTCTTGAAGAAGCTCCCGACAAATTCAGAGCGGCAATTTACAGTACACTTAAAGCTCTCGGTATTTTCGGCGTTGTGTGCATACCTGTTCTTCGCAATGCTCTTATGGGTAACGATGCAACACAGTGGAGAAAAATTTTCCTTGCTCCCGCAATAGCCGGCATTATTGCAACGGTAATGGTAATAGTTTTCGCAAAAGATACAAAGGTTTTTGTAAAAGAAAGAACAGCCTATCTTTCCATTCCTTATGAAGAAAGAATGGAGCGCAAGCGCAGAGAAAAAGAAGAGAAAAAAGCTCAGAGAAATCAGTCAGGTGTTTTTAATGCAGCGAAATTTATTTTTGCAAACAAAGACACAAAAAGCCTGATAATCTCTCATATAATTTTTGATGCGGGTATGCCTGCAATTGCACTTTATTATGAGTCGTCAATGCATATTGCAGGAATGAGCACAGAGGACATAACAAAATCCATGTTTGTCCTTCCCATTGTTTATGCAACGCTTACGTTGTTTTCGGGTTTTATTGCTGACACTATCGGCAGAAAGAAGCTTATTACAGGTGCAAGCTTACTTTGTATAACAGGATTTATTCTCTTTGCGATTGGAATAAATAATCTCTGGAATCCTTATCTTATCGGTGGTTTCTGCGGACTTTATCAGGGATGTTATTGGATAGGCAGAGACTATATGAATATTATGATGACAGAGAAAGTTCCCACAGATATCAGAGCATCTGTTGTAGGTGCAGAAGGACTTCTTGTGATTATTGGTCTTGCTGTCGGTTACTTACTTGTAATTGTTGGTATGCAGTTCCTGCCGGTATGGCTTACTTGTCTTCTTGTGGCACTGCCTTGTGTAGCGGTAGCTGCAGTGATTCTTGTTTCAAAGGTGAGAGAAACAAAGGGTGTAAATCTTGATGCCATAAAATAATCAAAGGGTTGATTTATATGAGTAATGAACTGCAAAGGTCTTACGTACCTTTCTGGGAATGGAAAGAAAAATCAAAACAGACAGAATATACTGAGAAAACTCATCTTCTTGACTCTGACGGTACTTTACTTGCAAAGGGTTGGGCGAGGAAAAATGTTTTTGAGTATAACAGAGACCATGTGAAAAAGGGAATCATCAGCCGTAAGGAATGGGATTTCTATACGATTTTTGATGATGAGATGCAGATTCTTGTCAGCTTTGCAAATATCAATATCGGCGGATATGTTGCTGCGAAGCTTGTTAACCTGAAAACAGGCGAGGTTATCTGTGACAGTGTTCAGTATTTTGCGGGAGCAAACAAGCATGTTTCCCACTCAAAGCCTGATGAACCATGTCGCTTTAAGGATAAAATAGGAAAAACTGAATTTGACTTCCACACAAAAGAAACTGAAAGAACCCTTTTTTACAAAGGTGCATATAAAGGAAAAAATGTTGAAGTTACTGCATCAATGGGAATTCCTGAAGGTATGGAAAGCATTACTACGGTTTTTCCTTTTGATGAGGATGAAACAAAGTTTTTCTTCACTACAAAACAACTCTGTATGCCTTGCGAGGGTAAGTTTATTTTCGGTGATTATGTTTATGAATTTTCAAAAGACAAGGCTTTTTGTTCTCTTGACTGGGGCAGAGTGAATACCGTTCACAAAATGGTCTGGTACTGGGGCAGTGGCAGTCAGTACATAACAGACGAAAAGGGCGAAAAGCATCTTTTCGGTTTTGAAATAACATGGGCAATCGGTAACGAATCGAACGCTACGGAAACCTGTCTTTTCTATGACGGGAAGGTGCATAAAATCGGTGCGGTAGATGTTGAAAAATTCCCGAAGGACAGATTTCTCGAGCCGTGGAAATTTATTTCCGAGGACGGAAGATTCAACATGACAATGGTTCCCACACTTGACAATCACTCTGACGTGGATTTCAAGGTGGGAAGAATGAATTGCCATCAGGTTTACGGTATATGGAATGGTGATGTAACTCTCGATGATGGTACAAAGCTTGAAATAAAAGATTTGTTTACTTTCTGCGAGTATGTGGAAAACAGATGGTAATGTTGCCAATCCTCTGCAAATATGATATATTAGTATAAAAAGTCGAAAGGGTTGAGAAAATGCCGAAGCTTTTAAGAAAAATCAAAAAACAGTTGACAAGACAATTCCGGACAAAAAGGAACTGACACATGCAGACCATCCCCGTATTGACTACATTATGCTTGTGTTAAGAAATTTTCTTGTTGCTGTAGCGGCAATACTTTTTGTTTTGTCTTTCTTTTTTGATGATGTTTATCACATCCTTAAGGGTGTAGGATATTTCAGCGGTGCAGTAGCATATGTTTTTGAGTGTCTGCTTCTTACAGATTGTTTCAAAACAAAAGTTGAACATCAGGAAATGTTTATGGTTTATTGTTTCGGACCACTCTCTCTTATTATGGGGCTTGGATATATATTGAAATAACAGACAGGAGAAATTTTATGGAAGGTTTCAGACAGAACAACGAAATTACTTATGATGATAAAGAACTGATGGAAGAAAATTCCTTCGTCGGTGCTGAAATGGAAAAAGAAGAGCTTCCCGTTTATGAAAATGTAAAAAAAGATTTACCTCAGCCTATATGGGAAAATCATTCCCGATACATAGATTGTTACTACAAAGCGTGGGAAATTGCTTTCTCAAATCTTCGTCAGCCTAAAGAGGGTACGGGCTTCGTAACGAATTTTATTGATGCTGCATTCAACGGCTGTATTTTCATGTGGGACTCGGCGTTTATGCTGATGTTTGGCAAATATGCAGACAGAATTTTCAAGTTTCAGAAAACCTTTGATAATTTCTATTCACATCAGCATGTTGACGGTTTCATCTGCCGCCAGATTGAGGAAGATACAGGTTACGATATTTTTGCACGACATGACCCATCTTCTACAGGTCCTGAGGTAATGGCATGGTGTGAGTGGGATTATTTCCTTAATTTTGGTGACAAGGAAAGACTTGCCCGCGTGTACCCTTGCCTTGTAGCTTATCATCAGTGGATGAGAGAGCATTTTACATGGCGCGACGGCACATATTTTTCATCAGGCTATGGTTGCGGAATGGATAACTGCCCGAGACTTGAAGAAAAATATCATGTCTGCTATGACCACGGTCATATGATATGGGTTGACGCCTGTATGCAGGAGCTTAACGCATGTAACATTCTCATAAAAATGTCTGAAATTCTCGGAAGAGATGAATTTATTTCTGAACTTGTTGAGGAGAGAGACAGACTTTACAAAGTCATAAACGAAAAATTGTGGGACGATGAAACAAAGTTTTATTACGACCTTCGTAAAGATGATACCTTCAACGGCACAAAACACATCGGTGCTTTCTGGTCACTTCTTGCAAGGTGTGTTCCCGAGGACAGAAGCGAAGATTTTATCGCTCATCTTAATAATGAGAATGAGTTTAAAACGGAGCATCGTGTTCCTACTCTTTCAAAGGACCATGAAGAGTATCGTCCGGAAGGCAGATATTGGTGTGGCTCAGTGTGGGCTCCGACAAACTATATGGTGCTCAAGGGCCTTGATGAATACGGAAAATTTGATCTTGCATACGAAATAGCAAGAAATCACCTTGATAATGTTGTCAGCGTGTTTGAAGAAACCGGAACTCTTTTTGAAAACTATGCTCCTGAGTTTGCTGAAGGCAAGGCACGTAAAGGAAATTGGTCAAAAGAAGATTTCGTAGGCTGGTCCGGTCTTATTCCTATTTCAATAATGTTTGAATACGTTTTCGGTATCAGACCTGATGCTGCAAAAAACAAAATCACATGGCATGTGAATCTTACAGACAGACACGGTATTGAAAAATATCCCTTCGGCACAGACGGAGAACTTACACTTATCTGTGAAAAGAGAAATTCTGCAGATGAAAAACCTGAAATCACTGTGAATTCAAATATTCCTGTAACAGTTGAAATTATCTGGAATGAAGGTAAAGAGAAAGAGATAATCACTATAAACTGAGGGTGAGGGAATTGTCATACTATAAAAAACCTGAAATGATTCTGTTTGACGTAGGTGGTACGCTTTTTGATGATACTAAGTGTGTGCCTCGTAATGGCCTTGCAAAGCTGAGACTTGCATCGGAAAATCCTGAAGCGACAGATGATGAAACCCTAACAAAGCTTTGGGATGGTTTTATGAAAGAAATTGGCTCAGTGCATAAGTCAGAGTCAGGTACAAAGCTTGATTTCCTGCTGTCAACTGCAATAAAATTTGTGACTATGCAGGCAGGTCTTCATTTTGATATTTCCATGGCAGAGCAGGAAGAAATATTTGATCGGTATAATTCAGACAGAAAAGTAATTGATGGCGTGACCGACCTTCTTGAAGAAATTCATTCTCTCGGCATCCGCGCTGCGGTTATCAGTAACAATGCTATGAGCGGTGAAGGGCTTCGCCTTGCAATTGACAGATGGCTTCCCGGAAATAAAATGGAGTTTTGTCTGACAAGTGCTGACATACTTCTGACAAAACCTGATAAATCCCTTTTTATTTGTGCGACAAACTATGCTCATGTAAATCCTGAAAACTGCTGGTATTGCGGAGACGGTAAAATACCTGATGTTGACGGTGCAAAAAATGCAGGTATAACACCTGTTCTTCTTGATACAGAATCAAGCCTTCCTTTTGAAATGCGTACAGAGATTGGAAGAGGAGAATATCTCACTGTTAATAGTTGGATTGTTCTCAAAGCTTACATAAAAAAGCTTTGGAAGATAAACTTCCCTTGAATTTTCAGGGGAAGTAATTTTTTTGCCGAAAGAGAGACCGAGGGAATTTTAAATAAAAACTTGACAAGAAAAAATTTTTATGATATATTGTACATAGAGTATCTAGGTATCGGAGCTCTATGCACCGTTAAAGGAGGAGTTTTTATGGATATAAAAAAAGAACTTTCAAAAGGAAGCAGTTCACTTCTTGTTTTGTCTGTACTTGAAAACAAAGACATGTACGGCTATCAGATTATCAAGGAAATTGAACGGAGAAGTGAGCATGTTTTTAACTTCAAGGAAGGAACGCTTTATCCCATTCTGCATAATTTTGAAAATAACGGATATGTAAAATCTTACTGGGAAGAGAGCGAGCAGGGTAGAAAAAGAAAATACTACCACATTACTAAAAAAGGTCTTGATGTTCTGAAAAAATCAAGGGAAGATTGGAAAACTTATTCCTCTGCTGTGGGTAAGGTTATTGGCGGTAAAGCTTTCGGAATGGCTTGATTCAGGGTGGGAACTATGGAAAGAATTGAAGATTACTTAAATTCGGTAGTGCCTCAGAATATATCTAAAAAGAAAAAACAGAAAATTTACGATGAACTGCAAAGCCACATTCTGGACAGATTCGATTATTATAAAGAAACAGGATACGAAGAATGCGATTGCATTGAAAAAGCACTTGCTGACATGGGCGAGAGTGAAGATGTAAAAAAATCAATCCGAAAAGAATTTGAAGAACTGCATATTGAAAAAACATGGTGGTCGGTAGTGATCGGTATAATACTTTTGTGTTTTGATTATGTAACCGCTATAACGGATGTGCTGAATATTTTTGCTGCTACCGGAGATTATTATATTCCTGATTTTTATTTGTCATTCAAATCTTTTGTAGTTATCACGCTTCTTATTCTTCTGACTGTTTTTTGTTACAGAAAAGGCTATCGGAAATGTTTGTTCAGTTTAGGCATTTCAAATCTGATAATAGGTTTGTGTCCTCTTTTTTGTTGGTATCCCTGTCAGGCAATATGCAGTATTGTTTTAAATTCAGGTTTTGTGATAGACAGGACAACAACATTTGTGATTGATAGTTTTAGTGAATATCCTGTCAGTGTTTTGATAATGAGCAGAGTTTTTGTTGTGCTGTTTGCAGTAGTCTGCATTATTTTGTCAGAGAAAATAAAAAGACACGGAAAACCCGAACAAAAAAATAAAAAAGGCATCGCTGCTTTTATGGCAGCAATGTGTTTGGTTTCTGTTTCATCTTCTGTGATGATTGAAAAATCCGGAGAATACTTTGAACATTATCCCCGATGGTTTGTTACAGATCCGTATCAGGTGAAAAGCTGTATAGCCGAGATGGATTATTACAAAATCAAAGAGGGAATGCTCTATGATGACGTGGTAAAGATGCTTAAAGAAGAGGGATATTTTTCAGTTGAAGATTTTGAAAAAACTCTTGATTGGAATATGGCTCTGAAATTCAGACACAATTATGAAGAACTGAATTTAAAGCTTGATGAAGAATATGAGGTTTATTTTTATCCCACAAGAGATTACATTCATAAAGAATACTATTATCCTTCAAACGGGATCATATATATTTCAAAAGGAGAAGGTGGATTGATAGAGTCAAAGGGAATCGGTATTGCATCGGAAATCGGCGATGATGATTATAATATCGAAAGAGTAAGAGATGATAATTTTGACAAGTGCATCGAAGATTTTAAAAATCTCAAAGCGGGCGACGGAAAAAGTTCTGTTCTTGATAAATTCGGTGCAGAATACGGTGAGAATATTACGCTTTTCACAACTTATACCGATTCAGGCACAGAAGAATATTACCGCTTCTATATCAACGATGATTACCATGAATATTATGATGCTCCTGAAAATGATGACGGATACGCAGAAATTTATTTTACCGACAATAAATTGTCACAGGGTATTCTTCACGTGAAGTATTATGAAAAAGAACAATATAAAAGAACAGAAAAAATTCGAGTGAAATAGATTCTTGCTGTGAAGTGTAATTGCCGGAAGAAGGAAAACCTTCTTCCGGCAATTTTTGCTTTAACAGATAGAGACACACTTTTTTAGAAAAAAGGTAGGAGATTTACGACTTTTGTTGTTATAAAGATGAAACGTTGTGCCCCACTAAAAAGTTAATGCGGAGTATAATATATGTATCAGATCACATTACGATTTGATAAAAGCTGTGTATCGTTTTTGTACAACCCCCAACAGACGATATGCAGCAAAAAAGAGTAATTTTTCAGGAGGAAGCATGATTTATGCGAGATAATAGGCCCCCGTAACAGCAAAACGAACAAAAAACAACCTAAAATCTAAGTATCAAATTCAAAGGAGAATTACAAATGGCTAATAAGGTTAAAAAGGTTTCAGTAAAGGTTCTGGCAATTATCATATGTATGGTTACTGTTTGCAGTATGTTTACCATAAGTTTTTCAGCAGCATCATGGCCAAGCATAAGCTCCGGCAAGCCAATTAAGGTTTATACCATCAGCACAGGCAACAATACAACAGCGTACACTTCAACATCTCTCTCTTCTAAAAAAGGTACAATCTACGCAAGTGATGAAGTACATATTTATCAGATAGGAAAAAACAGCAACGGCAAGTATTATGCATATTGTTCATATCCGATATCATCGGGGAGAAAGAACGCGTACATACCTCTCAGTGTTGTAACAAAAGCCACAGCTCCCGCTTCTCCCATTACAGCTAAAACAACTGCCACTACATACAGAAGAGCAAGCACTTCACTTAAGGCCGGTAGCATCTCAAAAGGTGACAAAGTTTACAAACTCGCAGTATCAGGTAGTTATACACAGGTGCTTTATAATATCGGTTCAGCAAGTAATCCTTCAGGTTGGAGAATGGCTTGGGTGACTACAAGTCAGTATAACAATCTTAAGGGATCAACAACTACAACGACTAAACAGACGAGTTCTGCATGGGATTATCCTATGAAAAATGCGTACTGCACATGGAGATCCTACAGTAATATGAGTTGGGCCTCGTATACAAATAACAGTTCAGCAAGAGACTATCACCTTGGTATTGATATCTGGGGTACTAATGGCTATGTATATGCAGCTGCAGACGGAAAAATCGTTGCTTCTTCCAAGTCTCCGAACGGAGCTAACGGCCGATTCATTATAATTCAGCATACTTTGAATGGCAAGACTGTATATTCTTTCTATGCACATCTTGCATCTCTCAATGTTACATCAGGAAAAGTTTCAAGAGGCCAGAAGATTGCAGTAGCTGGTGGTTCAGGTTACGGAAAAGATAATTATTACGGTAAACACCTGCACTTCGCTATCGTAAACAAGCTTAATTCAAACGGCTCATATTACGGCTATTCCACCTATTTCACAGGCAACTCAACTACATACAGTGGAACGACTTTCTATAATCCGGTATATGTTATCAAGTATGATCGCCTTCCCTGAGTAAACTGACTTTTCATCGGACTTTTTATTCACAGTGCTGCTCACCCGAGCCAGGGTGGGTGGCATTGTTGTTATTGATAATTATATTGACAAAAACTCAATAAACATTTAGAATAAACTATAAGCAAAAACAGGAGGGTGTAAAATGAAAAAAGATAATGTTTATCGTAAGGCGAGAAAAAAGGCAGCGGAGAAAAATTTTCTTCTTAATGACAGTAAAAATTCACAAGAGTTTTTAGGTATTGACAAATCAAAACTTCTTGCTATCGAAAATGGCAAAAAAAGCCCTCATCCGGATGATGTTGCAATTATGGCAGAGGTTTATGGTGCTCCTGAACTTTGTAATTATTATTGTGCCTGTGAATGTAGTATAGGCAAGGAACAACCGATTAAAATGTATGAATATGATAATCTTTCTGAAATTTCTGTAAAGTTGATGGTCTCTCTTAATGAGCTGGAACATATAGAAAGCAGAATTTACAAGATCTTTGCTGACGGGAAAGTTTCTGAGTCTGAAAAAGCTGAGTTCGAGAGTATTATCGATGTGCTTGGTAAAATAGCATTCAGTGCAGAGTCACTGAAGTTGTGGGCAAAAAAACATGGTTTTGACTATAAGGAGAAAGAATAGATGGAAATGAACGAGTTTTACGATGCTATTATGCAGATGCATGGTGCCGAAGAGTTTAAAAACCTCATAAAAAAATGGGACAGGCTGTCTTCAAATATAAGCAAAATTCCTGCCGACCTTCCTATTCTTTTGCCTGATGTAATTCTTGAAGCAAGCTCAGGCTCGGGAGTAACCTATCTTTTGCAGAAACTCGCTGATTACCTTTCTGAAAAAGAAAACCTTATAAGTTTTTACGGCGACTATAAATTTTTTGAGTTTGTTCTGGGATATTCTCCCGAGGGGCAACCTTTCGGAGAAATTGATAGATTCAATGAATGTGTGTCTCTTGCGGCAGGTTTCAGAAATGAATTCCGTGGTATTATCAGAATTGATATTGACGAGTATATGGGACGTCAGGATGAAAAATATTTCAGAAGTTTTCTTGAACACCTGGCAAGTAACAGCGAAAAGTGGCTTATAATTCTCACATATGCAGGCGGAAATGAGAAGGATATAAAGGCTATGGATGTAACTATAAGGTCATATATGAGAGTTGAGAAAATCAGACTTGAAATGCCTTCTTCCGAAGAGTTTACCGAGTATCTTGAAGAGGTTTTCGTGAAATACGGTCTGTGTGTTACAGAAGACGGAAAAGAACTGCTTGAAGAAACAGTTGAGAAGCTCAGAGAAAATAAGAGCTTTGACGGCTTCAAAACAGTACGCCTTCTCGGCATCGGTATTGTGTACGAGCTTTTGTCAGGTGACGGAGATTTTTCAGAATGTCTTACAGCAGATAAACTTCGCCCGTTCTCAGCAGAGAGCGAGTATATCGGTAAATTTATACTCAATCTTGCTAAACCTCATCAGATAGGATTTTCCGGAGGGACGAAATGAACTACGATAGCTTTAAATATGAAAGATATATGACAACAAACCATCAGAGCAGATGGGCAACTATAGAGGAAATTCAGAAATCGGGGACTTTTGTTGACCTGAGAAAAGATGAAAAATCTGAGTGCGGAGGAGTTCCTTTGCTTTCAGACGGCGAAAAGGTTTATGTTGACGGAAAGGATACCCACACTCTGATTTTCGGTGCAACAGGCTCAAAAAAGACAAGACTTTTCTGTATGCCCGCAATAAATCTTTTTATCAAAGCGGGTGAGTCATTTGTTGCGACTGACCCTAAGGGTGAGCTTTACGCGAAAACATCAGGCTATGCAAAAGCTGAGGGATATAACATTGTTGTGCTCAATTTCCGTGACATAGGTTACGGTGATATGTGGAATCCGCTGAAGGTCCCGTATGAAAAGTATAAAGCAGGGGATACAGAGGGCGCAATGTCAATGATAAACGATTTTGTTGCTACTATTTCAGAGCCACAGAGACAAAACACGAAGGACATTTTCTGGCCTGAAATGGCAGCGGCATTTGCTCTTGCAAATCTTCTTGTGCTGTTTGAGAGTGCAGATAAAAATGAAGTCAATGTGGGAAGCTTGTCTGCACTTGGTCATTTGAAAAATGAAGAAAAATTGTCTGCACTTGCTGTACAGATGTCAGACGAGTCTGTGGCAGGAATGAACTACGGCGGTGTTTTTTCGGGTGCTGAAAAAACAAGGCAGAGCATTTATGCAAGCCTTTACGGTATGCTGAGAGTTTTCAATACTCAGACAAATCTTACCCGCATGCTGTCAGGTAACACGATTGATATAAAAGATTTTGGTAGACAAAAAACAGCGGTGTATATTATTGTCCCCGACGAAAAAACTACATATCATTTTCTTGTGACAACTTTCATCAAACAGGCTTATGAAATTCTTATCGCCGAGGCGCAGAAGGAGAAGGACATAAAGCTTCCTGTGAGAGTGAATTTTGTGCTTGATGAATTCTGCAATATTCCGAAAGTTCCTGATATGCCTGCCATGATTTCTGCGGCAAGAAGCAGAAATATGAGATATTTTCTTGTGGCACAGAGCCTGCATCAGCTCAGAGGCAAATACGGAGAAGATGCAGACACGATAAAGGGTAACTGTGATAACTGGATATTCCTTACCTCAAAAGAGCTTGATCTTCTTGAAGAGATAAGTGCACTCTGCGGAAACGTAAGCGGAAACGGTAAAGAGGGAAGACCACTCATTTCTGTTTCGGAGCTTCAGCGACTTGATAAAGAAAAAGGCGAAGCACTTATTATTCACGCAAGGCAGTATCCTGTTATTACTGAAATTGCAGATATTGACATGTACAAATCTTTCAAGGGATATGATGCTGTAGAGCAGAAACCTTTTGAATTGCCGCCACTCAGTTTGTTTTCACTTGAAAAGCTGATGTCTGACATCGGAGAAGGCAAAAGACAAATCCCCTTCGCTAAGGAAGAGGCGACTCTTGAAAGCGTAAAGAATGAGCCTGTGCTTGATGTTGAGGAGCTTAACGAATTCTTAAGGATGACAAAAAATCTGTTCAGGGTAGATAATAACTGATAAAAATAAAGCACAGAGACTGCATTTTTCGGTCTCTGTGCTTTTGCTTACCAGTCAAGGGAAATGTGGTAGGGCTCTTTTATTTCTTCGTCTGAGTGTCTTTCAGAAGCGATATACCGTACTTTGTTTTCTTTATCATTGTAGGCGAAAATCAGAAAGTTTCGGTAAGGCTGAGTTGTTTCTGTAATCTCTTTCAAATGAGATGCGTGGGAATAATATCCGAAATAAAGACAAACCCAATCTCCTTTTTCTTTCGTAATATAAGTTTTATCTTTTTTTGCTTTCTCTTTCGCTTGTAAATATTCTTCATCAGGCAATTCCCACTCGGCGACGATGATATAGTTTAGTGAAAAAGAATTTTCACAGTAGTAGTAATATTTTGTTGAATCAGAAAATCCTTCAGAAGTTCTTGCGGATGAAGGGATTCTGCCGGGGAAAACTTCAAGAACAATATTCATTTCATCTTCTACTGCATCGTCAACTTCAAGATAATGTTTCGGGTTGGTTGTCTGAGATTCGCCAAGCATAAAACAGGAAAGACACGAAAGAAAAAGAGACGGGACAAACAGTATTGTTGCAATAACAGATAAAATGACAGATGAATATATGTCTGCACCCCGGTCACCTTTCGGAGAACAAGGACCTTTATTTAGTTTATACACACCAAAGAACATCGGAACTACAAAAATGAAGAAAAAGCAACATAAAACAGGAGTGGCCAATATTGTTATAACGGATGGAAATTTGTACCCGAAAAAAGAAAAATCAAGAATGAAAACGGCAACAATACTAACAACTGAGAAAATAAAACCGACGAGTCCCCATATTTTGAAAAATTTTCTTGTGATTTTATAAACACGCGGTGTATTTAAATCTTCAACGGGTACTTCCGTGTCTTGAACAGTACCCGACAATTTCTCACAAAGATTTTTCAAAGAAACTTTTTCGTCAAAAGAAATAGTTTTAAGCTTTTCTACAACTTCGCTTTTGCTCTTGATTTCCTGTTCACTTTCTTCAATAAATTTTGTAACGATTGCTTCAATTTTTTCATCATCTGAAATTATTTCTTTTATATCAGAAATTGAAAAACCTGCTTTTCTGAGAAGTGCAATCTGATTCAGCCTTTCAACATCATTTTCAGAAAAGTCTATGTTTTTTCTCCCGCTGTAGTTTTCTTCAATGCCGGGAGAAACTAAGCCGCTGTCAATATAAAGTCTGATGGCGCGGTCAGTTAATTTTGTTTTTTCTATTACTTCTTTGATTTTCATACGCTCACCTCATTACCAATCAAGTTCTTTGTAATAAGGGCTGTCTGAATAGTCAAGCGATGCGATATATCTGACTCTCTTTTCCTTGTCGTTATAGGCAAAAACAAAACTGTTGCAATCCCGTCTGATAGATTCCTCTATGGAAAGACCGGGACACTTTCTGTTGAGAAAATGCAAAAGTGTCCAATCACCTCTCGTGGTAATTATATGCTCTTTGCTTTGAGGAACAGTTTCTTTTGCCTGCAGATATTCATTTTCGTTCAATGTCCATTCAGCAAGAATTTTATATTGTGCAGACAGGCTTCTTTCAAAATAATAGCAATATTTAACCGAGTCATCAAAGCCGTTTTTGGTGTGAAGGGATGAGGGGATTCTACCGGGAAATATTTCTAATATTTCATCCATATTCTGCTCTACATCGATATCAACAACCAGATAATTGTCAGGATTTTTTGTTGTTGAACAGCCTTCCACAAATCCAAAGGTAAGTGACATAAGAAGTGATGGGATGAAAATGATTGCGGAAATAATCAGGAGAGAAACAGATGTGGCTGTATCGGTTTTTCTGTTTTCTTTTCCTTTGCGTTTTTCTTTGAAAATTCCCAATACCGAAAAACACAGTACGGCAACACAGATGAGCCCACCAAAGCTTATAGGCCCCACAAGAAGAGTCGCAATAGTCGGAAGGTAATATTTATAGGAACTGATAACAGATATTAAGATTGTAGTTATCACACCTATAGAAATAACTATTCCTGTTACAGACAGAATCTGCATAACTTTTTTGGCAATTTTAAACGAACGAGGAGCATCAAGGTCTTCTTTGGGTACATTTATTTCTTCTACAGTTCCCGACAACTTTTCGCAAAGTGTTTTTAAAGAAATTTTTTCATCAAAAGAAATTGCCTTAAGCTTTTCCACAACTTCAGTTTTGCTTTTAATTTCTTCGTCAGTTTCGTCAATAAATTTCCTGACAATTTCTTCAATTTTTTTATCGTCAGAAATTATTTCTTTTATATCGGAAATTGAAAACCCTGCTTTTCTCAGAAGTGCAATCTGATTCAGCCTTTCAACATCATTTTCAGAAAAGTCAATGTTTTTTCTTCCGCTGTAGTTTTCTTCAATGCCGGGAGAAACCAAGCCGTTATCAATATAAAGTCTGATAGCGCGGTCAGTTAATTTTGTTTTTTCTATTACTTCTTTAATCTTCATAAACTGACCTCCTTTCAGACCGATTTTATACTTTCACGCAAGGTAAATGTCAATACTTTACGGAAAATATTTTAAATTTTAATAATTTCAAAGTTTTTTGATTTCAGAATTTTCACAAGGTCCTTTTCGTTTCTGATTCTCTCGTTTGTTTCAATTCCGCCGACGCATGCGTTTTTGCCTGAATGTGAATCGGCACCTGATGTGGTAATAAGTTCGGGGTATTTTTCTGAATATTCTTTTGCTTCGATGTTATCCTCAGGATTGTTGCCTGAGTTGTAAATCTCTATTCCGTCTATTAGATTATGGGGGAAAACTTTTCTTACAGGGATTGACTGTCTGTTTCTGAAGGGGTGAGCCTGAATGATGACGGCACCCCATTCTTCACGAAGAACTGACCAGTTTTTGATGTCATATGCCTGAAGTTCAGGGTGTGAATATAAATCTTCAGGAGTAACCCCATAAACGAGAATTTCAAGTCCCTTCTCAACTTCTTCTTCAATTGCGAAAATGATATCGAGGTCGTATTTTTCTGCGCTTTTTTTGCATGCAATATAATCCTCTTCATACGCTCTTACAAACTCTTCCCAAGGAAGGTCTGTGTCAATGCCTGTATTTCCCCAGTAAAAATGGTTTGTGAGAACACAGCCCTGATAACCGCCATCGTGCAGGGCTTTGGTCAGCTCGTCAGGCATCATGTGGGAGCAATGGCTGCAGGGGTGAGTGTGGGTGTGAATCTGATATTTATACTTTTTCATAAAAACACTTCCTGAAAAAATTTTTTGTTTTTATTATATAACATGAATTCCTATTCTTCAATAACTTGTCGTTGAAAAAATCTTTCAAGTATGATAAACTTTTTCTGAGGTGATGAAAATGAAATTCAGCGACATTAATATAAGAGATCCATTTGTGCTTATGTATGATAACAGATATTATATGTACGGCACGAGAGGTAGTGAGGCATGGACAGACAAAAGCACAGGACTTGATGTTTATGTTAGTGAAGATCTTGAAAACTGGAGCGATCCTATAGAGGTATTCACTCCGCCTGAAAACTTCTGGGCACAAAAAAATTTCTGGGCACCTGAGGTTCATTTTTATAAGGGAAGCTTTTATATGTTTGTAAGCTTTATCAGTGATACAAGAATGAGAGGTACTCAGATTCTGAAATCTGAAAAACCTGAAGGTCCTTTTCTCCCTCACAGTGACGGACCTGTTACACCTGAGGAGTGGATGTGCCTTGACGGAACATTTCTTGTTGATAACGGAAAGCCTTATATGATTTTCTGTCACGAGTGGGTACAGGTAAAAGACGGAGAAGTGTGGGCTGTGGAGCTTACCGATGACCTGAAATCGGCAAAGGGCGAGCCCATATATCTCTTCAAAGCATCTGAGCCTGTGTGGGTTGATAAAACAAGAGAAACATTCGTTACCGACGGACCCTTTGCTTACAGAACGGAAGGAGGAAAACTGATTCTCATCTGGTCGAGTTTCTATAATCATGAATATTGTCAGGCAATGATTTACTCAGATAACGGCCACATAGTTGGAAACTGGATTCATGATGAAAGACTTCTTTTTGAGAAAGACGGTGGTCATGGAATGATTTTCAGAACGAAGGAAAATGAGCTGAAGCTTGTGCTTCATTCACCGAATGAAAATCCTTTTGAGAGACCTGCACTCTTTGATCTGAAAGAGAAAAACGACACACTTTATATTAAATAAAAAATTAACCGCATCACCGGATTTGCTGTTCACCAGTGATGCGGTTTGATTATTTGTTGCTTACGATGTTTCTTATCCAGTAACCTTTTTTTACAAGTATAAATCCGACGACACACTTGATAAATTCAAGGGACTGTACTGCAAGATAAAGCGGAACGATGGATATCGTTGTGAATGTTGCAAGGCAGTATGCAAAAGGTACAACAATTCCCCATGTAAAAACGCTGTCGAAAACAAAAGTGAGAATTGTTCTGCCGCCTGATCGCAGGGTGAAATAACAACAGTGGGCAAATGAGAAAACAGGCATCAAACCTGCCACAACATAAAGGAATTTTGTTGCCATTTCTTTGACGTGAGTCTCTGTGTTATAAATGTTGGGAATGTACGGCGCAAGCAGTGCCATAATTCCGCCCATTACAAGGCATATTACAATTGAAAGGGCAATCAGCCTCCACACAGATACCTTTGCTTCTTTTACGTTGTCAGCTCCTAAATGCTGACCGACGATAATGCCCACGGCACTTCCCATAGAAATGAAAATTACATTGAAGAGATTGTTTATTGTGTTTGAAATGTTGACAGCTGCCACAACCTCTAGACCTCTGACGGAATAGCACTGCAGAAGAACTGCCATACCTGCCGCCCAGAGAAATTCATTTACAAGAAGAGGCATACCCTTTGTGAAAATATCCTTGCAAAGCTTGCCGGGGATGTAGAAGCTTCTGAAAGCACCTTTGATAAAGGGAAAGTTTTTCCTTTTTACGCAGACAACAGCAATAATTATGATAGCTTCCACAAATCTTGACATAACTGTTGCGATTGCTGCACCTGAAACGCCAAGGCGGGGGAAACCGAATTTTCCGAAGATCAGAAGATAATTAAAAATCAGGTTTATAAAAATTGCTATAATACTTGCGACCATAGGAAGCTTTGTTTCGCCCAGTTCTCTGAGTGAGCTTCCGTAAATCTGTGAGATTGTGAATGGGAGAAGTCCGATCACCATGATTTTCAGATAGTCAACACCATATCCCAGAGTTGCAGCAGCGTCGGCAGGTGATGTGTCCTCAGCAAGGTATGAGGATACGAGAGGTGTCGACAAGGTTGTGAAAATAATGGACGCAAGCACAAACATTGCAGCACCGATATAGATTTTCATTCTGAAGCAGTGACGAACACCTTCGTTGTCATTAGCACCTGCGTATTGAGTGGAAAAAATTCCTGCACCGGCAAGACCGCCGAAAATGCAAAGGTTAAAAACAAAGATGAGCTGGTTTACAATTGCAACAGCAGACATCTGAAGTGTTCCCACGCTTCCCACCATAACATTGTCGAGTAAACTTACGACATTTGTTATAGTGTTCTGAATAATCAGCGGAAGCACAATTGCTATAACGCGGCGGTAGAATTTCTTGTCGCCTATTAAGTTGTTTTTTAATATCAATGTGTTCATAAAATCACCGAAAGAAGTATAACAGAAACCGTGACAAAGTTCAACAGTGTATTGCGATTAATTTTATAATTTGATATAATATAGGAAAATATTCAGAGGTAGTGTTATGCGCGGTGCAGAAAGCGTAATAGGAATACTCGCTCACGTTGATGCGGGCAAAACTACGCTGACGGAAGCTGTTCTTTACAGAACAGGTGCTATCCGTCGGTTTGGTCGTGTTGACAAAAAGGATTCACACTTTGATTCCCATGAGCTTGAAAGAAGCCGTGGTATCACGATTTTTTCAAAACAGAATCCTTTTACTATAGGAGAGAAAAGATTTACCCTTGTTGACACTCCGGGTCATGTGGATTTTTCTGCAGAAATGGAAAGAACACTCCGTATTCTTGATTACGCAGTGCTTGTTATCGATGGTATCAGCGGGATACAAAGCCATACCGAAACCATATGGAACTTGCTTTCAGAATACGGTGTTCCTGCTTTTGTTTTTGTCAACAAAACGGATAGGGACGGCTTTAAGAAGTCATCGTTGATGGAAAGTTTAAAGTCAAGATTGAGCAGCGTTTGCATTGATTTTACTCAGGAAAAGGATGCTTTCGATGAAGAAATTTCTATGACAAATGAGGAGATGCTTGAAGCCTTTATTGAAGGAAATGCAGATCAGAATTTTGTGAAAAATGAGATTGCAAAAGCCGTTTTACAAAGAATGGTTTTTCCCTGCTTTTTTGGTTCGGCACTGCAGGATACAGGTGTCGACAAGCTTCTTGAAGCCCTTGAAAAGTATACGGTCTGCAAAGAATACCCCGACGAATTCAGCGGAAAAATTTATAAAATTCTCCACGACAACCAGGGAAACAGAGTAAGCTTTATAAAGCTTACAGGTGGAAAGCTATCTGTCAAAACAGCGATTGGTAACGAGAAGATTGACACGATAAAAATATATTCGGGTGAAAAAACGGAAGCAGTAAATGAAGCTGTGGCAGGAAGTGTCTGCGCGGTAACGGGGCTTTATTCTGTATCGGCAGGGGAAACTATTGACCTGAACGGAGTTTCAGATAACTCTGTGCCTGAGCTGAAACCGTTGTTGTCAGCAGAGGTTATTATCTGTGACGGTACGGATTTACACACCGCTTACAGAAAACTCAGTATAATAGGAGAAGAGCTTCCCGAGCTTTCCGTTCATATTTCTTCTTATGCTGAGAACGAACAGATTCAGATACGGGTAATGGGAAAAATTCAGCTTGAAATTCTGAAGGAAATTGTCAAAGAAAGATTCGGAACAGACATAAGTTTCGGACCGTGCAGAATTTTATACAAGGAGACAATTGCAAAGCCCGTAATGGGCTACGGTCACTATGAGCCGCTTCGCCATTATGCAGAAACACAACTAAGAATCGAGCCTGCAGAGAGAAACAGCGGAATCACAATTGAAAATGAATGCAGTCTCGAGGTGCTTGATTCCAACTTTCAGAATCTTGTTCTTACTCATATCGGTGAAAAGGAGCATGTGGGAATTTTAACAGGATCACCATTGACTGATGTGAAAATAATTCTTACTGCAGGTCGATCACATCTGAAACACACTGAGGGCGGAGATTTCAGAGAAGCTACATACAGAGCAATAAGACAAGGGCTTGAAAAGGCAGAAAATATTCTTCTTGAGCCGTATTATTCCTTTACTCTGCGTGTACCGATAAACTCCATGGGAAAGGCGATTTCTGACATTCAGAGATTATGCGGAGAGTTTGAACCTCCTGAAATGACAGAAACAGAAGCAATTATTAAAGGCATAGGTCCTGTTTCGGAATTTATGAATTATCCTGAAGAGGTTGTTTCTTACACGTCGGGAAAGGGCTTCATTTCCATGCGTGAAAACGGCTACAGACCGTGTCACAATGCAGAAGAAATAATCAAGAATATTGGTTATGAAAAAGAAAGAGATTTAGAAAATCCCTCATCATCTGTTTTCTGCTCTCACGGAGCAGGGTTTGAGGTGAAATGGTATGATGTTGATAACATGAGGCATATAAAGTGAAAAAGGTCACTCTACCAACGGTAGGGGTAGGGTGACCTTTTATGGTGGAGCATAGCGGAGTTGAACCGCTGACATTTTGCTTGCGAAGCAAACATTCTACCAACTGAATTAATGCCCCGAATATTTTAAGAACACGGTCTATCCTGAAAAAGGACAGACCGTGTGTTTTTGTCTGATGAATTATTTAAGAAGGCTTGCTGCTGCTTCGTCAACGAAGAATGTAACGTTGGGATGGTTCTGAAGAATTGAAGCAGGGCACTGAGGTGTAACCTCGCCGTTTACGGCGGCTGCAATTGCTTTTGCCTTTGCTTCGCCTGTTGCGATGAGAACAATTTCCTCTGAGCGCATGATGCTGCCGATACCCATTGTCATAGCGTATCTGGGCATTGCCTGCTCGCCGAAATATTTCTGGTTGCTGTCGATTGTACTCTGTGTGAGAGTAACCTTGAATGCTTCGTCTGTGAATTCGTCTGCAGGCTCGTTGAAGCCAATGTGGCCGTTTGTGCCGATACCGAGAATCTGAACCTTGATTCCGCCTGCTGCCTTGATAGCCTCAGCATATCTTGCGCTTTCTGCATCGTAGTCTTCTGCGTTACCGTCGAGGAAGTTGATGTTTTCTGCCTGGACATCGATTTTATCGAAAAGGTTTTCGTGCATGAATGTGTGATAGCTGTTTTTGTCATCAACAGGAAGGTCGCAATATTCGTCAAGGTTGAATGTTTTCATATCCTTGAAAGAGATGTTGCCCTTATTAAATTCGCTTACTATGTATTCGTATGTAGGAACAGGTGATGCACCCGTTGCGAAGCCGATTGCACATGAGGGTTCGTCTGCAACTCTCTTGATGATAATTCTGCCCACAGCTTCTGCGATTTCTTCTGCTGTTTTATAAACCATTACTTTCATTTTCTTACCTCCAAGGGGATTTTTTTATAAATTAATTATACCATATTCTGAAAAATTTTTCCACTGAATAGCAAAAAATACGAAAAATTTTGAAATTTTAAGAAAAAAGTCATAGAAAAGTCCACTTTTTGGTACTTTAATAAATATAAAAACGAACATTTGTGTTGACAAATTAAAATTTTGTGTTATAATTGTGACATAAAGAACAAACGTTCACATAAATATAAAACAAAATGTAAAAAACGAAAGGAAGTTTTTATTATGTCACTTTTCTTAACTTTATCAATCGCATTCGGAATCGTATTCGCAATTGCAGTAGTTTTAGGCTACCTTTATGAAAAAGAACTTGTGGAAGTTGAAAGAGTTGTTTTCAAATATATCAGGCTCAGAATAAAGGCACGCAAAGCAGGAATGTCAGTTGAGGAATACGTGAAAAGCTTAAAAGCAAAAAAAGCATCTCAGACAAGAGTAAACTCAAATATTATCAGCTTTGAAGATTATGTTGCGTAAACTTAAAAATTAACCCACCAACGGAAACGCTGGTGGGTTTTGTCTTTCAAAGTTTGAAATCTTCAAATGTGTATTCGGGGAGTTCGGGCGTTTTTTTGGGTTCACGGCGCAAGGGATCGTATTTGAAAGATCTGCATTTATAATCAGGCTGAAGAACACCTTTTTTATAACAGAGAATCATATCGCTGTCGGGTGCTTTCTTTCCATGGGCACAAATAGCACAGCAATAATCTTCTTTGGTTATAGTTCTTTGCTTTTTGTCCATTGACACTCACTCCTTTTGATATATCTTAACACATTTTTCTGCGAGTATCAAGGTCTAAAATGAAAATTGCACACATCAGAAGCAGTCCTGCTGCTGCAGGTGCACTTACTGCAAAGGTTCTGACTATTGCGGAAGTTCCCGTGGAAAAAACTGAAATGTCGCAGGGAAACATTTTCAAAAATCCTGCACAGATTAATGACGAGAGACAGGCATGAAAAAGTCTTGAGCACAAAAAGTATCTGATTTTAAGGCCTGTTTTAATTACATGAGGCAGAACCTGACAGTGAACACAAAGACCGCTCCAGCCGATGACAAAGGCGAGATGAGCGGGATTTTTTGTTTCTGAGATCTGCTCGCATCCCTGTGAAACCTCTGCAAAAATTTTTATTAATCCTGACAGCTTTTCATTTTCGGCAGTGCTTGTGAGAATGTTTATGAAGCATGAAAAAACAAGTATCCACGCACAGATTAAAAACATTGTTTTTGAAGATGAATAAACTGATGAGACAAGTGCATCTGAAAGAGATACTTCTGATGTGCTGCTTTTTTCAGTTTCTGTATCTGACGGGAGAATCCATTTGGTAATGAATGCAATAATAAGTGAAGAGAGAGAAAGTGAAACGAAGGTTATAACTCCTGCTCTGAAGGAGGAGAGCATCATTGTGCCTACAGCTCCGATAACAAATGCAGGTCCTGCGTTGACTGAAGAAAGAGCAATTCTTTTTGCTTCTGAGGATGTGATTTTATTCTGAGAATAAAGATTTGATGCCA
Source organism: Oscillospiraceae bacterium (assembly GCA_015065765.1). Taxonomy (GTDB): domain Bacteria; phylum Bacillota; class Clostridia; order Oscillospirales; family Acutalibacteraceae; genus SIG575. The sequence goes on from SVPP01000007.1 coordinate 35,867, forward strand.
TGGAGCACCCTACAGGAAATCCGCCGAAAAGTCCGAAGAAAACTATACTGCCTGCAGTTCCTGAAAGTTTAAAAGTTTTTCTGAAAAAATTATCTGTTTTTCGTCCCAGAAAATCAACTGCTCCGCTATTTGCCGCAAAGGTTGAAACTACAATGAACGGGAAAAGTGACGGGACCATTGTACCTGCAGACAGCCCGAGACCTTTCAGAATTCCTTCAGAAGAAAGGGACGGGTACTTAATGAGCACACAGGCGAAAAGCACGGACAAAATCAGCGCGAAAAATATTTTGAGATTTTTATCTGGTTTAAGTTTTTTCAATTTCATCACCCTTATAAGATATGAATATAAACAGAAAAATAAACATAATTTTTATATAAAAGGGGCGATGAAAATGAATGATAAAAAACAGGCATTGGGTGAAAAATTTGCAGAAGAGCTTGGCTTCCCCAAAGCAATTATGAACGGCTTCAATCACATTGAGCTTTTTGGTAACCGCGAAGCCATAGTCAATGATTGCGCAGGGATTCTGGAATATTCTGACGGCAGAATAAAACTCAATATGGGTAAAAATACTGTTCTTTTCTGCGGAAGCGATTTGTGCATGAAAGAATACGGTTCATCACGGGCAATTATTTCGGGTAACATTATGACAGTTGAGTTCGGGTGAGGTGAAGGTATGTTCTGGGAAAGGCTTCTGAGATTCCTGAAAGGATATGTTGAATTCCGCGCTGTGGGCGGTTTCCCTGAAAGATTTATTAATTTGTGCGCCGCAAACAGAATAAGCGTACAGGAAATTAAAATGTTCGGAGATACAATACTTGGTGTGTGCGGAATAAAGGACTATGCACGCATTCGTATGGTGGCAAAGAAATCCGGGATGAAAGTGCGTATTCTTAAAAAGACGGGACTTCCTTTTTTTGTCCGTAAAAACAGAATGAGATCAGGTATAATTGTGGGTTTCTTTTTGTCGGTGTTAATAACATCTTTTCTCTCGGGCAGAATATGGGTGGTAAATGTTTCAGGAAACGAGAAAATGCCTGCAGAGGAAATTCTCAGTTGTTTTGAAGATATGGGCATAAAAACAGGAATGAAAAAAAGCAGCATCAATCCTAAAGAAAAAGCCTTTGAAGCTCTGGGGAAAATTGGTGGTCTGATGTGGTGTGCGGTGAATGTTGACGGATGTAAAATAGGTATCGAAGTAAAAGAACAAATTGAAAAGGAAGTTGAAGATAAAGAGGAAACTCCTTCAAATATTATTGCGTCGAAGTCGGGACAGATAAAGGTCATTGAATGCTTTATCGGTACACCTGTTTCAGAAAGCGGAAGCGCGGTTGAAAAAGGTGATATAATTGTCAGCGGTGCTGTCATAAATAAAGATGAAAGCGTAAGCTTTTATAAGGCAAAGGCAAATGTTATTGCGAAAACAAAAAATACTGTCAGTGCGTCTGTAAGCTCAGCACAGCAGATGAGAGTTTATACAAAGATAAGAAACAGGTATTTTATTGACTTTTTTTCTTTGCATTTTCCCGTAAATTTTTTAATGGGCCAGAAAGGAAAATACAATTTTTCCGTAGATGAAAATTTCATGTCTGCAGGAAAGAATAAATTACCGGTGGGAATAACAACGGAGAGGTATTCATCCTATGAAAACAGAAATATAAAACTCGATAAGGCTTGCATGAAGCTGATGTGCGCAGAAGCATATTTCAGAAAAATTGATGAGGATTTTGATGAGATACAGACGGACAGTGTGACTTCTGAAATAACAGAAAATGAAAATGGCGTATGTATCACTTCTGTTTTTGAGTGTACGGAAAATATTGCAAAACTTCAAAAGATGGATATTGTTCCGGAAACAGTACACAATGAATAAAAATTTCGAAAAATTTTAGAAAATATTTACAAAATATAGTGACAGATAAAACTGAAAATGCTATAATACAATGTAAAATAGTATTGATTGCAAAATCGGAGGTCTAATTTTGTACGAGCAGATTATAAATGTTGACAGAATGGAGCAGGCTGTAAGTCTGTTCGGTAGTTTTGATGAAAATATAAAAATGATTGAAAATGAGTTTTCTGTTGCAGTTGTAAGCCGCGGAAGTGAGCTGAAGGTTACAGGTGATGCCGAAAATGTTTCCAGAGCATCGAAAGCAATAAACGGACTTCTCACTCTCATAAACAAAGGAGAAACACTTTCTGAGCAGAACATCAGGTATGTGATTTCCCTCGTGGGTGAGGGAAATGAGGACAAGCTTGAAAGCATGTCATCTGATTGTATCTGCATTTCTGCAAAAGGAAAACCAATAAAACCTAAAACTCTGGGACAGAAAAGATATACTCAGGCTATAAGAGATAACACAATTGTTTTCGGCGTCGGTCCTGCGGGTACAGGTAAAACATATCTTGCTGTTGCTATGGCTGTAACAGCTTTCAGACAGAAGCAGGTCAACAGAATTATTCTCACACGTCCTGCTGTTGAAGCAGGTGAGAAGTTAGGTTTCCTTCCCGGCGATCTGCAGCAGAAGGTTGACCCGTATTTGAGACCTCTTTATGATGCACTTTTTGATATGCTGGGAGCAGAAAGTTTTCAGAAATATCAGGAAAGAGGCGCAATTGAGGTGGCTCCTCTTGCATACATGAGAGGACGTACACTTGATGACAGCTTCATTATACTTGATGAAGCTCAGAATACCACAAGAGAGCAGATGAAAATGTTCCTCACACGTCTCGGCTTCAATTCCAAAATGGTAATTACAGGCGACGTGACACAGGTTGACCTGCCTGACGGTAAAAAATCAGGTCTTGTTGAGGTAATAAAAATTCTTAAAAATATCAAAGACATTGACGTTATCCGTTTCAGCGAGAAGGATGTTGTAAGACACAGACTTGTTCAGGATATTGTCAAGGCTTATGAGAAAAGCGAACAGAGAAATTAAACAAAAGGCGAAAGGGTGTAGAAAATGAAAGAAAGAGGAAAGGTAAAGGTTATCATCAGCAATGATCAGAAGGTGCATAAAATTCCTACAGGTATTCATCTGCTTGTAAGACAGTGCTGTATTGCAGTGCTTACAATGGAAAATCTTCTTCTGCCTGCTGAAATCAGTGTAAGATTTGTTGACAACGAAGAAATTCACAGACTTAACCGTGAATACAGAAACGTTGACCGTCCTACAGATGTATTGTCTTTCCCTCTGGGAATAGATGGTGTTTACGATATCAATAATGACACAGGCGCACAGATGCTTGGTGATATTGTGATTTCGCTTGAAAAAGCTATGGAACAGGCAGAGGCTTATGGTCACTCACTCAGACGTGAGGTTGCATTCCTGACTGTTCATTCAATGCTTCATCTTCTCGGCTATGACCACGAAAACGGCGGTATTGAAGCCGTACATATGAGAGAGAAGGAAGAGACTGTTCTTACTCAGTTGGGCCTTAAGAGAAACGGTAGTTACTATATGGGTGATGAATAAGCTATGAAGGGTTTGCTTAAAAGCTTTGTATACGCAGGTAACGGTATACTCTGGTGCATTAAAAATGAGAGAAATATGAGAGCTCACTTTTCTCTTTGCGTTTATATGTACGCCTATCTTCTTGTTTATGATTTTTTTGTTCTTTCAAAGACGGAATGGGCAATAATACTTCTTTGCAACGCTCTTGTTTTTTCATTGGAAATTGTGAATACTGCAGTTGAAAAAGCAGTTGACCTTGCGACAGAAAAGCAAAATCCTCTTGCGAAAATTTCAAAGGATGCAGCAGCAGGTGCAGTTCTTGTTTCTGCAATATTTTCTGTGATTGTGGGACTTGTGATTCTTTTGCAGCCTGAAGCTTTCAGAGCCATGGTGGAATATTATAAGTCAAGAATTTATCTTCTTGTGATTCTTGCGGCAAGCCTTGTTTTAACTTTTGCATTTATATTAAAAGGAATACCAAGCGGTAAAAAGAAATAGTAAAATTCAGCCGTATTTTTTATACGGCTTTTTTCAGGAGAAAAATTATGAATACAAAAACAGCTTTTATTGCAATTGTAGGTTGTCCGAATGTGGGGAAATCTTCCATACTCAATAAAATGATCGGGCAGAAAATTGCTATCGTATCAAATAAACCTCAGACAACGAGAACAAAAATTGTAGGTGTTCTTACTCAGAATGAAACACAGCTTGTTTTCACTGATACACCCGGTTTCCACAGACCTCATAATAAGCTTGGCGAAAAAATGGTAAAGGCAGTCAGTGACAGCATCTCGGGTGTTGATGCATGTCTTTTTGTAATTGAGCCAAAAGGCGAAATGCGTCCTGCTGAGCTTGAACTTATTGAAAAATTCAAAAAAGAAAAGATGCCTGTAATTCTTGCAATCAACAAGGTTGACACTCTTGCTGATAAAACAGAGCTTATGTCAAGAATTATGGAAATGTCAAAGCTTTATGATTTTGCGTCAATTGTTCCTGTTTCTGCACAGAACGGCTCAAACATCAAGGAACTTATTGATGAGCTGAAAGGTCTTGCTTTTGAATCGATTCATTTCTTCCCCGATGATACACTTACTGACCAGCCCGAGAGAGTTATTGCTGCTGAAATTATCAGAGAAAAAATTCTCAGAAGAATGAACAAAGAAGTGCCTCACGGTATTGCGGTAAGTGTTGAAAAAATGAGAGAAAGACCGGGTACTGATCTGCTTGATATTGAAGCGATTATCTATTGCGAAAAGGATAGTCACAAGGGTATGGTTATCGGCAAAAAGGGTGAAACACTGAAAACTATTTCCACAAGAGCACGAGAAGATATGGAAAAATTCTTCGAATGCAGAATCAATCTTCAGTGTTGGGTAAAGGTAAAAGAGGACTGGCGAAATCGTGAAGGTCTTATTCATAATTTTGGATTAGATAATGAGTAAATGAAAAATTTTCCGCTGATTATTTTTTGCCTTTCTGCAAAGATTATTTGTGGGAGGCGGTTTGAATGGACAGAAACGAAATGCTTTGGAATAAATTTATACTCAGCGGAAAAGTTGATGATTATCTGAATTATTGTACAGACAAAAAAGGAAAGGAAAAAGCTGAGAAGGATGAATACAGACGGTCTGATAATCAGAGAGAACAGCACGGGCGAACAGAATAAGACAGTTACCGTTCTGACTCGTGATTACGGTATAGTCAGAGCCTACGTTTATGGTGCAAAAAAAATCGGCTCGCGTACAGGTGCAGCAACACAGCTTTTTGCTTTTTCTGAGTTCGGTTTTGCTGAGAAACGAGGCTCTTACATAATTGAAGCGGCGAAACCAAAAGAAATATTTTTTAATCTGAGAAACGATGTAAAAAAAATTGCACTTGCACAGTATTTTGCAGAGCTGACGGAATGTCTTGCTCCCGAAAAAGAAAATGCTGAGGACTATCTGAAACTGATTCTCAATTCACTTATGCTTCTGATGAATGAGAAGCGGGACGAAAAACTTATCAAATCTGTTTTTGAACTTTCCATTTTGTCACTCAGCGGTTATATGCCGAATATTGTCGCCTGCGAAGAGTGCGGAAAATATGAGGATGAATACATGTTCTTCGACACTCAGAATGGAAATATTTTTTGTTCAGAATGCGGAAAATTCGGAATGAAAGTTCCAATGAGTGTGATTTCCGCAGTAAGATATATTGTTCTCAGCGACAGACAGAAAATTTTTAATTTTAACTTAAATGAATCAAGCTTACTTGCACTTTCGGATCTGACAGAAAAATATGTTTTATCCATTTTGCAGAGGAAATTTAAAACGCTTGATTTTTACCATGTATTATGAAAGGTAAGGTGTTAAGGACATGAATTTCAGACAACGGGATTTAAATGCCCTTGAACTGCCTAAAGTTCTTGAAATGCTGGCAGGACATACTGCCTGCCCCGATGCCAGAGAGATGGCGCTTTCACTGAAGCCTGAAACTTCTCTTAAAATGGCAGAGTCACTTCTGAATCAGACAAGAGACGCTCACATGCTTCTTGCACGTTTCGGCGGTCCTGCTTTCGGTGGTCTGAAAAATGTAAACAATGCTCTGAGCCGTGCAGATGCCGGAAGCGTTCTCAATATGAAAGAACTTCTCGATATTGCATCTGTTCTCCATGTTATACGTTCAATTGTTACATGGCGCAGTACAAACTCGGGCGTAGAAACTGTTCTTGATGTTTATTTTAATGCTCTCAGTCCCAATAAGTTTCTTGAGGATGCAATTACAAACGCTATTATTTCCGAAGAGGAAATCAGCGATAATGCATCGCCACTTCTTCAGACTATAAGAAGGAAGATAAGAAATCAGGAATCAAATATAAGGGAAAAGCTTGATAAGCTTATCCGCTCATCGGGCAATCAGAAATTTCTGCAGGAAAACATTATCACAATGCGTAACGGCAGATTTGTTGTTCCTGTAAAAAATGAACACAGAGGAGAAATTGCAGGTCTTGTGCATGACACTTCTTCCTCAGGTGCTACTGTGTTTATCGAGCCTGCTGCAGTTGTTGAAGCAAATAACGAAATCAAAGTTCTTCAGGCGCAGGAACGAGATGAAATTGAAAGAATTCTCGCTGAACTTTCTGCTCAGTGTGGTGAATTTGCAAACACAATAAAGAACAGCTATGAGTGTGCAGTTGAGCTTAACGTTATTTTCGCAAAAGCCCAGTTGGCTTATAAAATGAACGCATCTGTTCCCATTCTCAATGACGAGGGAATTATTGAACTTAACAATGCACGACACCCTCTTATCTCAAAGGACAAGGTTGTGCCTGTCAACATCAGACTTGGTGAAGATTTTGATACTCTTGTAATCACAGGTCCCAATACAGGCGGTAAAACTGTTTCAATAAAAACGTTAGGTCTTATGTCGCTTATGGCCATGTGTGGACTTATGCTTCCCGTTTCAGACAGAAGCCGTGTTTCTGTTTTTGAACGTGTTCTGGCTGATATCGGAGACGAGCAGAGCATAGAACAGTCTTTATCTACTTTCAGTGCACACATGACAAATATTATTGAAATTCTGAAAATCGCTGACGGAAAAAGTCTTGTGCTTATTGACGAATTAGGTGCAGGTACTGACCCGATTGAAGGTGCGGCACTTGCAACATCAATTCTTGAAAAGCTTCATCTTTTAGGTGCGAAGATTGGTGCGACAACTCACTATGCGGAGCTTAAATCCTATGCAGTTGATACTCCACGTGTTGAAAACGGCTCATGTGAGTTTGATGTTTCAACGCTCCGACCCACTTATAAGCTTCTTATAGGAGTGCCGGGTAAATCAAATGCTTTCGCAATTTCAGAAAGACTCGGAATGGGCAGTGATGTTGTAGAGCGTGCAAAAGAGCTTGTTGATACTGAAAGCACACGCTTTGAGGACGTTTATGACAAGCTTGAAAGCACAAGAAAGTCTATGGAAGAAGAAAAGGAAAAAGCATCGAAAATTCTTGCTGATGCAGAGCGCATGAAAGCTGAAGCTGCAAAGCAGAAGGAAGAAATGGCATCTCTTCGTGAAAAAGAAATGGAAAAAGCACGAGGCGAGGCAGCAAGAATTGTCGACGGAGCAAGAAGAGAATCTTATGCACTTCTCGCAGAAATAGACAAACTTAAGAAAGAACAGAAGAAAACGAAGGATGCTGCGGATTTAGCACGTCGTGCACGTTCTGCAATGAAAAGAGGAATGGAAGCTCTTGACAGTGCGGCAGACCCCGTGATGAATCTTGCGGAGGATGAGGATTATGTTCTGCCGAGAGAACTTAAAATCGGTGACAGTGTTGTGATTGCAAGCCTTGCAAAACAGGCTGAAGTTACATCTCTTCCTGATAAAAAAGGTGAGGTGGGTGTTGTTGCAGGTGCGATCAAAACTCGTGTTCACATTTCAGATTTAAGACTTGTTGAAAAACAGGTATCAAAGAAACCTGCGCCTAAAAGAAATAATAGCTCAAACTTTGAGGCAAGAAGTACAGCAAAGGCTGAAACAAAAGTTGACCTGAGAGGAATGACTGCTGACGAGGCTATCATGACTCTTGACAGATATATTGATACAGCATATCGTTTGGGAATCTCTGAGTTTACCGTTGTGCATGGCAAGGGTACAGGCGTACTGAGAAGTGCTGTTCAACAGTATCTTAAAGGAAATTCTTTTATTAAAAGTTATCGTCTCGGAATTTACGGTGAGGGCGAGAATGGTGTAACAATTGTTCAGTTAAAATAATATCAAAAGGCAGAAGGTCTTCCTTCTGCCTTTTTGTGTCTTTTCTATGACGGATTTTTGAATAAACATTGACGAAAAAAGTTTTTATTGGTATAATATAGGAAACCACTCTCAGGAGGTAATAATATGGCTGAAAAAAGAAGTAGCTTTACAGGCAAGATCGGCTTTGTTCTTGCTGCTGCAGGTTCTGCGGTAGGCCTCGGTAACATCTGGCGCTTTCCCTATCTTGCTGCAAAATACGGCGGAGGTATTTTCCTTGTTGTTTATGCTTTGCTTGCAGTAACATTCGGTTTCGCTCTCATGTGTGCTGAAATCGCAATCGGCAGAAAAACAGGTCAGAGTGCAATCGGCGCCTTTAAACAGCTTGATAAAAGATTTTCATTTGTAGGATGGCTCGCGGCTATCGTTCCCGTGATAATCCTGCCTTACTATTCAGTAATCGGCGGTTGGGTTTCGAAATATCTTTATGTGTTTGTTACGGGTGGCGCAGCAGATGCAGCTAAGGACGGATATTTTGATACATTCATCACTCAGCCCGTTGAACCCATAGGTTGGTTCTTGCTTTTCCTCGGCCTTACGGCACTTGTTGTTCTTTTTGGTGTTGAAAAGGGCGTTGAAAAGGTAAGTAAGGTTATGATGCCCGTTCTTGTAATTCTTACAATTTTTGTTGCGATTTATTCAATGACTCTTCCCGGTGCTATGGAAGGTGTTAAATATTATTTCACTCCCAACATCAAGGATCTTTCAGTAAATACTTTCCTCGCTGCTATGGGACAGCTCTTCTATTCAATGTCTCTTGCAATGGGTATCATGATTACATACGGTTCCTACATGAAGAAGGATGTTCGCCTTGAATCATCAGTAAGACAGATTGAAATTTTCGACACAGGTATTGCTTTCCTCGCAGGTCTCATGGTTATCCCTGCAGTGTTCGCTTTCTCAGGCGGTGACAAGGCAGCTCTCGGTAAGGGCCCCGGACTTATGTTTGTCACTCTTCCCAAGGTTTTTGAGGCTATGAAAGGCGGTACAATTGTAGGTATCGTATTCTTTGTTCTCGTTCTCTTTGCTGCTCTTACATCTTCAATTTCACTTATGGAAACAGTTGTTTCAATTGTAAGAGACAAGCTCGGCTGGGGCAGAAAGGTTACATGCCTTGTTGTATTTGTAGGTTGTATCATTCTCGGTGTTCCCTCAGCTCTCGGTTACGGATCACTTGCTGATATAACAGTATTCGGTATGGCTTTCCTTGATTTCTTTGATTTTGCAAGTAACAGTGTGCTGATGCCTATTGTTGCTCTTCTTACATGTATCTTTGTGGGATATGTCCTTAAACCCAAGGTGCTTATTGAAGAAATGGAAATCGGCGGTAAGTTCACAGCAAAGAAGCTTTTTACAGTTGTCATCAAGTATATTGCACCTATCTTTATCGTGCTTATTCTTATTTCATCAGTTCTTGATGCTCTCGGAATTATGAAAATATAAAACATAAAGATGTCGGGTTTTTACCCGGCATCTTTTTTTGGGAAAAATTTTGTATATTTTTGCAAAAAGAAGGGGTTAGTTTTGCCTAACCGACGACAAAGTGACGAAAATAAAAAAAATAACGAAAAATACATTGACTTTTTACATAAATTTTATTATCATATACAAGGAGTTAGTCTTAACTAACTTCTAATCTCGTTTTAGGAGAAGAGCAAATGAAAACGTTAAGAGATGCGAAAATAGGTTCAACAGTTAAAGTTATCAAGCTTCATGGTGAGGGTGCAGTCAAACGCCGTATTATGGATATGGGAATTACAAAAGGTGTTGAAATATATGTCCGTAAGGTGGCACCTTTAGGTGATCCTATAGAAGTTATGGTAAGAGGATATGAACTTTCATTAAGAAAAGCCGATGCGGAAATGATAGAAATTGAGAAATAACTCTTTCGATTTACAACAAAGAAAGGAAAATTATAATGGATCTGAAAGTAGCTCTTGCAGGTAATCCTAACTGCGGAAAAACAACGCTGTTCAATATTCTGACCGGTTCCAACCAGTATGTGGGTAACTGGCCGGGAGTTACAGTTGAACATAAAGAGGGTAAGCTAAAAAAATACGAGGGTGTCATCATCACTGACCTGCCCGGTATTTATTCTCTCTCTCCCTATACACTTGAAGAAGTTGTTGCAAGAAATTATCTTGTAGGTGAAAGACCTGATGCAATTCTCAACATTGTTGACGGCACAAACCTTGAAAGAAATCTTTATCTGACAACTCAGCTTATGGAGCTTGGTATTCCCGTTGTTATCGCAATAAACATGATGGATATTGTCAGAAAAAAAGGTGACAAAATAGATGTTGAAAAATTAGGTTTGAAGCTTGGCTGCAAAGTAGTGGAGATTTCGGCACTTAAAGGCGAAGGCGCTTTCGAAGCAGCAGAAGCTGCCATTTTAGCTGCAAAAGCGAAAAAAGCAGAGCCCTCTCATATTTTCTCAGGAGAGGTTGAGCATGCTCTTGCTCATATTGAAGAGGCAACAGTACATAATATGCCTGAAATGCAGCAGAGATGGTATGCTATCAAGATTTTTGAGCGTGACAGCAAGGTTGTTGAGCAGTTGAAGCTTGACAAGGCAATTGTTGAACATATCGAAAAAGATATTGTTCATGTTGAAACAGAATTTGATGACGATGCCGAGAGCATCATTACTAATGAAAGATATCTCTATATCGACAGAATTCTTAAAGGCTGTTATGATAAAAAAAGTATCGGCAGACTTTCAACCTCGGACAAAATTGATAAAGTGATTACAAACAGAATTCTTGCTCTTCCGATTTTTGCACTTATCATGCTTGCTGTTTACACGCTTTCAATTGGCACTATCGGTGACTGGACAGTAGTTTTTATGAACGATGGTCTGTTCGGCTCTTTCGCTGAGTGTGCTGCAGCAGGCGACCTTCCTCAATTTATGGCAAACTGGCTCAGCGTTCCTGAGATTCTCGACAGATTCCTTCTTGCTGCAGACGGCACACCCGTTGTAGCCCAGTGGCTCTATAGCCTTATTCAGGAAGGCATTGTGGGTGGTGTAGGTGCAGTTCTGGGATTTGTTCCTCAGATGTTGGTGCTTTTCCTTCTTCTGTCTCTTCTTGAAGACTGCGGTTACATGTCACGTGTTGCATTTATCATGGACAGAATTTTCAGGAAGTTCGGCCTTTCAGGCAAAAGCTTTATTCCTATGTTGGTTGGTTCTGGATGCAGTGTTCCGGGTATTATGGCATCGCGTACAATCGACCAGGATAGGGATAGAAAAATGACAATTATGACAACAGCTTTCATTCCCTGCGGTGCAAAAATGCCTGTTGTAGGCATGATAGCCGGTGCACTTTTTAGCGGAAATTCGCTTGTTGCAACATCTGCATATTTCATCGGCGTTGCAGCAGTTATCGTTTCAGGTCTGATTCTTAAAAAGACAAAGCCCTTCGCAGGCGATGCAGCGCCCTTCGTTATGGAGCTTCCGTCTTATCATATGCCTGTTGCATCAAATGTTCTCAGAACAACATGGGAAAGAGGCTGGTCCTTTATCAAACGTGCAGGAACAGTTATTCTTGCAGCGAGTGTTATCATCTGGGTGCTTAACAGTATTTCGTTTGAGGGCGGTATTCACTACATTACAGGTGAAGAAGATTCAATTCTCAATATTCTCGGAAGCTTCCTTGCTGTTGTTTTCAGGCCTCTTGGCTTCGGCAGATGGCAGGCAGCGGTGGCAACGATTCTCGGACTTGTTGCAAAAGAAGAAATCGTTGGTGTTTTCGGTGCACTTTCTTCAATGGGAGAGTCTGACTATGTAAGCATGGGTATTGAGTTCTTCGGCGGAAGCCGTCTGTCAGGATATTCATTTATGATTTTCAATCTTCTCTGTGCTCCTTGTTTTGCTGCAATGGGTGCAATCAAGAGAGAGATGAACAACGCTAAATGGACAGCGGCGGCTATCGGTTATATGACACTTTTTGCTTATGTGATTTCGCTTATCGTGTATCAGCTTGGTATGCTCTTCACAACAGGTGTATTTACCGTGTGGACAGCGGTAGCTTTCGTCCTTCTTGCGGGACTTCTCTATATGCTTTTCAGGAAAAACAGATACGAGAATAAATCACTTAAAAAATAAGGAGAAAAAACATGACCTGGCAGACAATTGTTGTGGCGGTGATTGTTGGAATAGTGTTTGTGGCAATCGTCGTCAGAGGTATAATAAATAAGAAAAACGGCAAAAGCTCCTGCTCCTGTGGCTGTAACGGATGTGCAAACAAAAACTTTTGCCATAGCGGAAAATAATAACTTATGGAGAAAAAGGAAGTCATCCTGCGATGGCTTCCTTTTCTATTGATTTTATCTGTAAAATATGGTTTAATATATTCTGAGAGGAGAGATAAAAATGATTAAAATTTTATCTGCAGTTTTTGCGCTTATAATATCACTTATGCCCTTCGGCGAAAAACCTGAGAGGAAATGTGACCCCGTTTACAGCGGTACATTTATTCAGTCATGGATGAGTGCTTACTGGGACGGTGAAAGATGGGCAGAAGAGGTTGAAAATATGGAGAGAGCAGGTGTAGAATATCTGATTCTTCAGGATACGGCGAATCTGTCTGCTGACGGCACATGGCAACTTTACTATCCCTCAGAGCTTGAAGTGTTTGCAGGGACTGAAACCTACGGTGCAGACGTTATCGGAAAGGCTCTTGAAGCTTGTCAGGACAGTAACATAAAAGTTTTTGTAGGACTTGCAATGTTTGATGACTGGTGGGTTGAGTCAGCACTTACAGCTACATATACTGATGTATGCAGGGTAATGTCAGATATGGCAGAGGAAATTTCAGAAAAATATGATGGTGTTTACGGCTTTTATTTTACACCTGAAATTAACAACATGCCTACAATGAAGATAGCAATTGAAAAAATTATTGAAGGGATTAACATAGTAATAGGAAAAATCCCGTCATCTAAACCGCTTATGCTCAGCCCCTATTACACGGAATATATTTCAGTTCCCATGGTTATGGCTACAGAGCCTATGTGGGTTTATTTAATTAATAATGTAAATTTCCGTGATGGAGATATTATTGCTCCTCAGGATGCAGTAGGTGCACAGTGGATACAGGAAAATGATCTGGAAAAAATATGGAAGATGTACCGTGCTGCAGTTGATACAAGCGACAAAGATATAAAGCTCTGGGCAAACTGTGAAAACTTTACTCTTGCCAGAGCCAAAAGTGTTATCAGCGGAATTTTTGTTCCGCCCGCAACACTCAATGTAAATTCAGTTCCTTGTACAATTGACCGTTTTGCACATCAGCTTGATGTTGCATCAAGATACTGTGAAAATATTATAACTTTCTCATATAATCATTACCACAGTCCTTCATACGTTAATCCTGCTTTTGAGGAAACATATCTTGACTATGTGAATAATGGTTATGTTGTGGAAACAGAATGTCCCACAATTCCTCAGAAGCTTGCAGATAATGAAGGCGTTCTCACGTGGGAAGAATCGGAAGATAACATTGGTATTTCTCATTATATTGTTTACAGAAACAAAAAAGCAGTAGCATATGTTGAAGCGGGAAGTGAACTTCAGTATGTGATTGATAAAGAGGGAACTTATTCTGTAGAAGCAGTTGATGCAGCGGGAAATGTTTCGGAAAGAGGTTACTTTTAATGAAAGATAATTTTAAAAAGGCACTGAAACTATTTTTAGTGTTCTTTAAAATAGGTGCATTCACCTTTGGTGGCGGTTACGCAATGGTGCCTATTATTCAGTCAGAGGTTGCAGAAAAAAGAGGTTGGATAAAAAACGAGGATATTCTTGATATTCTTGCAATTTCCGAATCAACTCCCGGACCTATTGCAATTAACTCAGCAACATTTGTAGGCTATCAGGTGGCAGGAGTTTTCGGCTCGGTTATGGCAACACTCGGTGTTGTTCTGCCGTCACTTATTATTATTTCTGTTGTTTCATATTTCTTTAAGCAATTCCTTGCCTTCAAGGTTGTAAAATATGCTTTCCTTGGAATAAGAGCGGGTGTTCTTGCGCTTATTGTGAAGGCAGCGAAAAACATGATGAAGGCTTGTCCTAAAAATGCAGTGGCATACACAATTGTGGCACTTGCTTTTATTCTTACAACAGTGTTTGATATAAATGTATTTGCTGTTATTATAGGCAGTGCTGTAATGGGTCTTGTTTATTCACTTCTTACAAATAAAAGAAAGGGGGAAGAAAAATGATTTTTCTTGAGCTTTTTCTCACTTTCTTTAAGATAGGTGCATTTACCTTTGGCGGCGGTTATGCAATGCTTCCTCTTATTCAGTCAGAAGCAATAGGTAATGGTTGGATGACAATGGAAGAAATTATTGACTTCATCGCTGTCAGCGAATCAACACCCGGCCCCTTTGCTATTAACATGGCAACATTTGTAGGAACACAGATGGGCAAGGAATTTTTAGGCGTTGGCGGTGGAATTCTGGGTGCAATCTGTGCAACACTTGGCGTTGTAATGCCATCATTTATTGTGATTTTGTTTGTTGCAAAATTTTATCAGAAGTTCAAAGAAAACAGAATTGTTGCAGGCTGTCTCGGCGGACTGAAGCCTGCCGCAATCGGACTTATCTGTGCAGCGGTAATTTCAATCGGTAAAACTGTTTTCTTCCCCGAATCGATTGCACTTTCGGCAATGGCAAGCTATACTTTCATTTTCTCGGTGCTTCTTTTTGCGGTGACGCTTTTCCTTGCACTGAAGAAAAAAATGAACCCCATTTATATCATTGTAATTTCTGCCGTAGCAGGAATCGGAGCAGGATATCTGGGAGAATATATGGGTTGGTTATGATAAGTTTAAAAAGATTTTCAGATGAATTTAAAGAAGAAACCGTAAAAAGAATTGCAGTGTTTTTCGGCTTTCATTCAGCCTTGGTCAATGGTAAAGAAAACCTGAATTATAAGATGGCAGAAGAAACATTGAACGAATGGTTAAAACCTGACCACGAAATGTATATAATAGATTATAAAGAAAAGACTGCAGGTTTTATCCACCTTGCATACAAAGGCTCAAATGTCGCATGGATAGAAGATATTTTTGTAGATGAAAATTTCAGAAACAAAGGTATTGCTACCGCGGCAATAAAAATTGCAGAAGAAATTATAAAATCAAATCCCGGGTATACTGCAATCTGTTTTGACGTTGTTCCCCGTAATGAAGCGGCATTGAGGTTGTATTATAAATTAGGGTACGACAATCTCAGTATGATTACAGTGAGGAAAGAACTGTATGAAAACAGAAGAGACAAAAAAGAAAGTTTGTTAGGCTTTGAATTTAATTATTAATATAATGTGAGGAGAGAGGTTTATGTTGTTCTGGATAGTTTTTGCTTTGTGTATAGCGGTCACCGCGTTTTTTACAATCAAGCGAACGGTAAATGTGAAATATTCTGACCTTGCTGTCAAGATATGTGCAAGCTCACTTTTTGTGGCAACAGCAATTGCAGCAATAATCAGTAACCCTGATGTAAATCTTACTGTCGCACTGATGGTAGTTATGGGTGGAGTTTTCGGTGTTCTCGGTGACGTTTTCATTGAATTGAAATGGCTTCAGAAAGAGGGCAACGATACATTTTTCAATCTCGGCTTCGTTACCTTTATGATTCAGCATATTATACTTGTAGCTGCTGTTTTTATCACATATCCCATGAGCCTTGTCAATGCTCTCATCTGCTTTACAGCACCGGTGGTTGTTCTTGTTGCTTCCGTGGGACTTACAAAGGTTTTCAGAATGGAAATGGGCAAATTCAAGGTGATTGCAAACGCATACGGCGCTCTTGCATCAATGACTTTTTCCGTTGGCTTTATGACAATGATAAATCACGGCATGGAGCTGTCGCAGATTCTTTTCTTTGCAGGCGGTATATCGTTTTTTGCATCCGACCTCATTCTCAGCCAGATTTTCTTTGTGAAAGGCAAATGCACAAGACTGCGTGTTGTACTTAACCACATTACATACTACGGAGCACAGATTCTCATTGCTTCATCACTTTTCTTTATGAAATAAAATTTTATTATTTTAAGATGAACAAAACCGCTGACAGTTTTTCACTGTCAGCGGTTTGAATTTTATGGTTTATTTGAGATGCTCAGCTACATCTCTGTCAAAGTGACCTGTGTCAACGTATGTGTTCTGAGTCTGAATTTTTTCGCCCCATTTTCGTGCGATTTCTTCGTAGGAATCAGTTTTTATCTTTGCTCTTTCAAAGCCGTCAGCGGCACCCTTCAGACACCAGTCTGATTCCCACATTCCGTGGTTTGCAGCCTTGTATGTCCACAGGAACCAGCTGTAATCATATTTCTTAAGTGATTTGAAGCAGCCTTCCCACGTTGTTTTCTGATGGGGATAAAATTCACCCATCATGAGGGGAACGGTGGGATGTAAAAATCTTGTGAGGAGAAGGAAGAATGCAAAGATGAAGTCTGAGTTGTTATAGAAATGCACCTGATAAACAACGTTTTCCCATCCTCTTGCCCATGCCCAGGGAAGTGCAAAGCCTGTCCAGATTGCTTCCATCGTGATGAGGTGGTCTTCGTCTACTGCACGGACTGTGTCATAGAGACGAAGATAGATTGATTCGTTTTTAACTCTTCTTGTAAGTTCACCGCACTCAACATCGCACATAGGCTCGTTGAGCAGGTCATACATCGCAACTGCAGGGTTACCTTTGAAGCGAAGAGCGATTTCTGTCCACAGCTCGTCTGTAAGAACGCGGTAGTTTTCGCCCTCTTCTGTTTTTTCATAAAGTCCGCAGCTGTCACCTTTACCGCTATGGGGAGCATCACTCTGGAATCCTGGTGCTCCATGCATATCGAGTACAACATAGATGCGTCTTTTGCTGCATTCTTCCACTACCCATTCAAGTTTTGATAAATCCCAAGCACCATTTTCGTCAAGGATCTTTGTGCCTTTATCGTCTGAATAGAAATTTCTGTACCAGAAGGGAACACGCACAGCATTGAAGCCCATTTCCTTGATAATATCAAGGTCTGTTTCTGTTATGAAATTATCTTCATATGTATTCATCAGCTCGTACGCTTTTTCTGTGCCGAAACGGTCAATCAGTGTTTCAAGCATTTCGTGGTGGTCAGATACTTCTTCATAAGGACAGAGCCAGTCCTCCTGAATGAGCCATCCGCCAAGGTTTACACCTTTGAGAATAACTTTTTCACCCTTCTGATTGACAATGTCTGTTCCGTCTGTGGTGAGAAAATCTTCTGCAGTAAAACCGTCTGTCTGTCCTTCGGTTGTTTCGGCATCTGAAGCGAATGCCACTGTCCCCAACTGAAAAACAAAAACTAAACTTAAAAGAATTGAAATAAATTTTTTCATTTCTACTACCTCCTTGTACTTTAATGATAATTGTTTTTTAGTTTAAAGTCAAGGGAGGAGTTACCCATTCATCTAAAATATCTTTAAGTATTTCTTCTGAAAGATTATAGTTATAGGCTTTTATCGGGCCGTTTCTGTATATTCCATCTTTTTCAAAGAACATAACGCCTTCATAGTTGCCGTTTAACGGAATGAAAACTTTTTCAAAACGGAAGGTCATATTATTTATGCTTTCGCCTTTAAGACCGTTTAAAAGCTGTGTTCCGTCACTGTTTATGTCATAATGGATTTCTATGCAATAGTTTTCTTCTTTGATTTTATCAATGTCTTCGTTAAAAACTGCAAGTTTAAGCATGCCCCATTTTTCTTTTCGGGTTGCTTTATTTATTTCATCGATAACATCTTCGCACATTTCCTCTGTCAGAGTCTGAGGCTTGCCATTGTGATAAAAAATTATTTTCTCGGGCTTATAAAGGAAGTTGATTGAAACATCCGGAACACAGGTGGTGGATGCTCTCGTAGGGTCGGAAACAGGCTGCGTGGGCACTGTGGGTCTGTATACGGTTGCTTCGGATTCAGTTGTTGTTTCTTTTTCTGTTTTGTTTTCAGTGGTGTTTTCCTCCGTTGTTGCTTCATGCTTTGATGTGTCAGGTGTGGGACCGTTTACTTCTCTCTGTCCGCAGGCAGAAAGGAAAACTATCAGCATGAGTAATGCAGAAACTATTGTTACAAGTTTTTTCTTCATAAAAGACACTCCTTTTTAACAGATAGTTTTTGCAATTCTCACCGCCTCTTCGTAAGATGATTCAAAAACTATTCTGTGGTTTAAATTGTTTTCTCTGTATCTGATTTCAGATAAGTTGTTTTCGCTTTCCACTGAAACATTAATACCGTTTACACTAATCACACTTTCTTCTTCGGCTTTTTCGGAAGATTTTTCGATAGTGATGCTGTAAGTTTTTTCTTTTGATTTTATTATGAGCTCTGCTTTGTTTTCTTCAAAGCGTTTATTCAAAATTTCAGCATTTTCAAATATTTTATGAGGAAGAGAAACTCTGTCAAAGCCGTTTGCTGCGAGCAACTTCTTAAGTATACTTTCAAAGCTCTCTTCGGGCGCGATGGTTGAAAAGCCTTTGTCGCTAGTGGGAGCTTTTGTTGTTTCTTCTTTTGAAGTAGGAGCAGGCCTTGTTTCTGTGGGTACATCATCAGCAGACAGCTTTTCTGTAACGGATGCGTTCTCAGTGCTGCTTTTTGTTGTTGTGTTTTTCGGAATGGTAGTTGTTTCTTTTTCGGTTTCACTTGTTGATGAGGCAACAATTCCGTTGTCATCGTTTCTTCTGTCAGTCAGTTTCGGGATAACTGCGGCGATTACAAAAATCAGTACTGCAGCTGCGGCAACAAAAGATGCAATTCTGACATATGAAAACTTATTTTTCTTCGGTGCGCTTTCTTTTTCTTTGAGAGCGTCGAGGCAGTATTCAATCAGATCTGCATCCATTTCGCTCTCGTCTTTAATCAGTTCTTCTTCAATAGTTTTTTCGAGTTCTTCTTTTGATAAGTCCGTGCTTTTATCTTTAAGGAGCTTTATGATATCTGAAGATTTTATCATTTCAATCATCCTTCACTTATATAGTCTGAAAAATTAAAAAATGTTACGTGGTAAATTTTTTTATTTCTTTAATTATTTTTCTTTTAAGTCTGAAAACCTGTTGTCTTAGAGCATTTTCGGAAATGTTCATCTGTTTTGCAAGCTCTTTTTGTCTGATTTTCTTTATGTAAAAATCTTCAATGAGTTTTTTCTCACTGTCTGTAAGAGTGCTGAGAATTTTTTCAAGATGTTTTTCTGTTTCTTCCTCTGAGATTTCCTCTGTGAGTGAAAAATCAAAACCGGTACTTTCATTCACATCGTCAAGGGATACAACTGTCTTTCGCTTTTTTTCTTCTGTTTTATAGATGTCATTGATTTTGTTGAGAGCAATTTTTGTGAGATATGCTTTGGGATAAGTGATTTCTTTTTCGTCTTCAAGTGCCTTCAATAAAACGAGGAAAACTTCCTGAATACAGTCATCTGTATAATCGGGCAGGCTTTGCAGTTTGTATTCGCAGAATTTTCTGATGTACGGTTCGTGCTCCCGCCACAGGCTTTCTGCCAGGTTTTTCTTTTCCATTTCTTCACCCCTTATATTTTTAAAATAGCTGTTTTTTGGAAGTTTGTCAACTCTCCCGGTTGAAAAGCTTGTCAATAGACCTTTTTAGTAAAGTCCCGAAAAGGTCTCTTTTCTCATGTTTCTGATTGAAAAATACGGAAAACTGCTCTACACTAAAAAACGTAAACGAACATTTGTTCGGTTACAAAATGAGAAAGGAGAATAATAAATTTGGCAAAAAAATCTGAAAAATTAACACATTTTTCTACAGAAGAGCTGCTTTCAGCTCACAGACAGTTTGATACCCTTTATGACGAAAACATCGAATCTCCGAGGGAATACCTTGAGAGAAAAAGAAACCGCGATATGCACAAGCTTATCCTTTGCATAATGGAGAATGAGCTTGATACGGTAAAGAGTGATATTTTCGCGAGGGTGTTTTTTTACGGCGAAAAATTTTCCGATGTTGCAGAAAAGACCGGCCTTTCACAAGCGTCAGTTTATAAGCATTATGACAAGGCTGTGAAAAAAATAGGCAAAGCTCTGAAATATGTAATGCTTTATCAGGATGTGTGCACACGCGACATAATGATGCCTCTGCAGAGAATGAGGGACAGTGCTTTTTTAGCTTCCGGAAGAGTTTATCCTCATGCTTTTGCACTGCGTCTTTCAAGACTTATGGAAAAAGAAAACGTAGGAAAAGACAAATTGTGTGAAACCCTTGTTCTGGACAGAAACCGTTTCGGAAAAATTTTCTGCGGGAAGCTTGAACCTGTTGCCGGAGAAATTGTGTTGCTTTCAGGCTTTTTTGGCGTTTCTACCGATTACATTTTAAAGGGGGATTTGACTTGACAAAAACACTCAGAGAACTCGGCGAGGAATATCTGGAAGAGATTGAAATACTTGACGAAAAAATTGAAAGATACCGCAAAAGACTCAAGAAGGCTTTTGAAGAGACCAACAGCGATGAGATTTTCACCGTTCAGAGACTGCTGCGTGTTTTTTACAAGCAAAGGTACGAGATGATGGAAACAGCCCGTACACTTCTTAATTATTACTCCTGAGGCGGAAAGGAAATTTAATGAAAGACATAGTAATCACCATGAATTCTTCAGGTGGATTTGATGTTCCATCAGATATGGGAAGAATTGAAGAATATTGTGCAAAGCGTTTGAAAATAAAGCTTGATGCAAGCTTTATCATGCCTGAAATTAAATATTATACACTAAGCTTTGAACCTTATTCTCTGTCGAGAAAAATTATTACCGAAAACATTTACAGAGATTCTGATGATGACAGCGGTATGTTTTTTTACGGCGGATATCTTTATTGTCCCATATATGATTACATAGCAGTATCACCAAAGGTTATGGTGCAGATTGATGCTTATGAAACAGATGAAGCAGGTAATGTTACAACAATTATCAAATCAGGAATTTTCACCCTTGAGTTTGCACCTTCGCTCACCGGAGAAGGTGTAATGCTTGAAACGGTAAGACCTGATGTGAAGTTCATAGAAAAGGTTAATAATGCTGTTGCTGAAAACCTGAAAACACAGATAATTGATGGTGCAAATCTTAAGGATTTGTCTGTAGACAGCAGAAAAATTGCACCCTGGTCTATTTCAAATGGTCATCTGCAGGACAGCTGTGTTTCAGGAACGAACATCAGATCAAATGCGGTAACGACAGACTGTATTGACGATGAAGCTATAACAACGGAAAAACTTGATGATGATTGTGTTACAAGCGTAAAACTTGCTGACGGTGCCGTAACAACGGATAAAATCGGTGACAAGAATATAACAGCGGCAAAGCTTGCAGATGGTTCTGTTTCAAATACAAAACTTGCCAATTATTCTGTAGGCGAAACAAAACTTCGTCCTCTTACTGTTTCAACTTCCAAGCTGGCAAACAAGGCTGTAACTCCCGCAAAGCTTGACAGAACATATCTTACAGAACATCAGAGTCTTGACGGCTATGCTACAGAGGATTGGGTTAAAAATCAGAAGTATCTTACGGAGCATGTAAATCTTGACGGGTATGCTACGGAAAACTGGGTTGAAAACCAGGGATATCTCAAGGAGTACCAGAGCCTTGACGGTTATGCAACAGAAAAATGGGTAAATGAACAAAACTTTATTACTGATGCTGATTCGTTCATCAGGAAAGAAGAGCTTCCCTCGAAACTAAGCGACATGGAAAACGATATTGCAGTGTCGTTTATTGCACAGATTCTTACAGAGACAGAAAAGGAAATCGCAAGAAAAAATATTGACGCTGTCAAAGCACAGGATGGCAAAGGTCTCACGTCAAACGATTTTACTGATGCAGATAAGCAGAAGCTTGATTCTTCTCTTACGGAGCATCAGGATATTTCTATGAAAGCAGATGTTTCATCGCTTTCATCTGTAGCTTTTTCAGGTTCATATAAAGATCTTGCAGATTTACCTGAAGATTGTGGTTTCAGCGAAGAACTCAAAGAGAATTATGACAGTGCATACAATCATGCTCTTTCTTCTCATGCGCCTGAAAATGCAGAAGCAAATATTGTTGACGGAGCAGAGGTAAACGGAAAATCTGCGGAAATAAAAGAAAAGAAAATTATATTTTCGGTTCTTGATTTTGTAAGTGAAGAGCCGTTATTTATGGAGGTGTATTAATGCTTGTTTATAGTCTGAATGATTCAGGTGATGCCTATACAGTGACAGACCTTTTGGATTTTACAACAGAAAAAGTTGTGATTCCGGATGAGCATGAAGGTCTTCCTGTTACTGAGGTTACAGCTTTTTTTGGTGCAGCAGAAAATTTGAAAGAAATAATTTTCGGAAACAATGTCAGAATTACAGATTATGATGTTCTGAATTTTCCTTCGCTTGAAAGAGTTTTTTTCGGCAGAAGCATTGAAACTGTCAGCGGTCCCTTTGAAAATGCAGAAAACCTGGCTCACATTTATTACAGCGGTACAGAGGAAGAGTGGCAGAATGTACGCATTTACTTCACCGATGCGGCGGTAGAAAACTATGAGAAAGCCGAAAAACATTTTGGTATTCTTGGTAAAGCATCGTTTCTCACTTTTGAAGATGAAACAATTTTCCCGTATACACATTGGGATTGCGTCAAGGGAAAACCCGAAACTACAGATGCAAGAAAAATTTCCTTTGATAATAGCACTAGTGGTCTTAAAGCAGAGAATGTGAAAGAAGCTATCGACGAGCTCAATTCAAAGCATTTTGACGTAACTGCAATCGATTCATGGGAAACGCTTCTGTATCTTGTGCGTTCGGGAAGAGCAGGAGATTTTGTGCATGTGGGAGATCAGTTTGTGTCAACAAAGGATGGCAGCGAGATAGTCTGGGATGTAATAGGAATCGATCAGGACATACCGGCAGATGAAGATAAAAAACATTCACTTACTCTTCAGATGAGGGACTGCTATGTTAATATGCCTTTCTCCGTTCCGGAAGGATCTTATTTTACAGTGAGCGAACTTACTGCCGGTGAATACTATATTGAAATGACAAATTATGATTCACCCTCGAAGTTTTATTCTTTTACCCTCAATGAAAACCTTCCTCGTGGAGGCATCATAAGGATTTGTGATAATATGGTTTATCTTTATTCTTCGCGAAGATCTGTATCACATGCATCATTTACGTTAGATTCAGTTTCAGACAGCGAGGAAGGACTAACAGGTGAAAAACTCGGCTCGGGCAATATTATGTTGCATTCGGAAATGGGAAATATGGACTATAGTCAATCCGATATAAGAAAATGGCTTAATTCCTCCGAGAAAGACTGGTGGTCAATGAGCAACGATTATTCGTTGGCACCGCTTGATTATATGTCTGTTTCTGGATTCTGTACAGGCATGGATGAGGACTTTCTCGCGGCGGTAAATCCCGTGAAAAAGAGAACGGTTCTTTCTGATGGCAGTGAAATAATAACGGAGGATAAGTTTTTCCTTATATCCTCTGAAGAGGTTTTTGCAGAAGGCGAAAATGCTTATGAGTACTATAGAGAAAATTCATCCTACACAAGTCCTGATAAAAGCAGTGATGCATGTAGAATAAAAAATCTTGAGCACTCTCCACGTCATTGGTGGCTGAGAAATTCTGCATACGGTGACGATGGTCTGATGAGAGTGTTGACTGACGGTGCAGTAGGTTCAGTTAAGGTGAAAAAAGTTCTCGCATACGGCATATCACCTGCGTGCTGTATTTGTTAAGGGGGTTCTGTATGATAAAGGTTAAATCTGTTTTGCAGCAGTTGATAGAAGAGAGGAAGAAAAACGCTGTCCTTTCAGTTCGGATTGAAAAGCTTATGTCAGATGTGGACTATGTTGCAATGATGTGTGATATTTCACTTGAGGAGGAAGAGGATGAGTAAAAAATATGAAAAAGTAAAAAAATATTTTGAAGATGGCTTGTGGAAAGAAGAAAGAGTTACAAATGCGGTTCTTAAAGGCTGGATTACAGTTGAAGAATTCAGAGAGATTACGGGGGTAATTTATGATATTTAATCTGATGAATGTATTTTCCATGTATGCCGCGTTCATTTATTTTCTTCTGATAGGAGCCTTCGCATGACAGAGTGGCAGATAGGAATTCTGTGTACTCTGGCGGGTCTTGTGATGTCTTTTGTGTTTTCTTTTCTTACGCACAAAAGAAATGAAAAGCATGATATAGAAAACATGAGCGAGGGGAGAGG
Source organism: Oscillospiraceae bacterium (assembly GCA_015065765.1). Classification (GTDB taxonomy): domain Bacteria; phylum Bacillota; class Clostridia; order Oscillospirales; family Acutalibacteraceae; genus SIG575. The sequence goes on from SVPP01000007.1 coordinate 60,332, forward strand.
TGTTCTTCAATCCGATGTTGGCTATATCAAAGCGGGTATAGATGATTTGAAAAGAGAAAACAAAGCGGTGAATATTAAAATTGATAATATTTCTGAGCGTGTGACCCGTATAGAAGAAAGCTGTAAACAGGCGCACAAAAGAATTGATGAACTAAAAGAAACTGATTACATTTAGGATAAGGAGTTTTTATGAAAATAATTGAATTTATAATTTATAACTGGAGCGATATTCTGCTTGTTTTTTTTGTATTATTTATTATGATTTATTCTTCATTTACAAACAATCTCGGTTATCTCAGGGCTGATCTTTTTTCTCTGGTAACTGAGGCGGAAAAAATTTACGGTGGAAAAACCGGTGAAATAAAGCTGATGTATGTGGTGAAGAAAATTCACTCAAAAATGCCTGCAGTTTTAAAGGCTTTTCTCAGTGAAAAACAGCTTGAAAAGATTATTGAGAAAGTGCTCATAAAAGCGAAAAAGATCTGGTCAGAAAAACCGGAAACTATTGAAAGCGGTGAAAGTGCGTGGCGGTAAAAACATATTCACTGAAAAATGACGGTGCAAAAAAACTTTCTGAAAATTTTAAGGTGAAGGAATTCAGAAGCCGTGACGGTGCTGACAAAATTTTAATCGATGAAAAGCTTGTTTCTCTTCTTCAGAAGATGCGTGATAAGTTTGGTGTCATAAATATTTCATCCGCATACAGAACAGCAGCATATAACAAAAAGGTGGGAGGTGTTGCAAATTCACAGCACCTTTACGGTCTGGCAGCGGATGTTACAATTTCTGACAATTCAGAACTTCTTGAAGCGGCACAGTACGCTGAAAAAATCGGTTTCAAGGGTGTAGGTCTTGATGATAAATATCAGAAATTTCTGCACCTTGATACCAGAAAGAATAAATCATTTTTTCGCTACAGAAGTAATGGTTCGACGTACAGTGTGAATTCATTTTTTGCTACAGTGAAAGTCGGTTCAAAAGGCGAAGAGGTAAAGCTTCTCCAGGAAAAGCTGAGAAAGCTGGGATATAAGGACTCCTCGGACAAGGATTTGATTTGCGATGGTGTTTTTGGCAAAAACACAGAATATGCATTGAAAAACTTTCAGAAAAAAATGAGTCTTGTAACAGACGGTGTTGCAGGACCGAAAACATGGTCAAAGCTGTAATTTAATAAAAAGGCAGGAGCAGAAAGTTTTTTATGCTCTTGCCTTTTGGTTTTTTATTGAAAATGTGTTGCAAAACATATGTAAAATCTGTTACAATTAGTTTGTAGAAACGAGGTGCTTTTTATGAAAAAAATTATTTCAGTTTTTTTGTGTGCAGTAATTGTTTTTGCTTGCATGTCAATCTGTGTTTCTGCGGAGGATTTCGCACCGACATATTATATTGACAGTGTTGGCGGTGACGATGCAAACACAGGTCTCAGCGAAAACAACGCATGGAAAACAATTAACCACGGTGAATGGGTTTTTGTTCCCGGCACAAAGGTTCTCTTCAAGCGTGGCGGAGTTTATGACGTTGAAGTAACTATGACTGTTTCAGGAACAAGGGAAAACCCGATTGTCATTTCTTCTTATGGAGATGCTGATGAGGATAAGCCTGTTCTCAGAACTGCAAATCACAATGAAGTTTTTGATTTTGTTGACTGCGACTATGTTACAGTTTCTGAAGTTGCAATTACTGCTCCCAATGGTGGCGGTATCTGGATAAGAGGACTTAATAAGCAGTCAAACGGTATGACGATTGAAAACGTTGATTTCTATGATATGCAGAATTATGATAGCCACCATCGAGATCCTTTCGGAAGCGGTGCAGCTGACGCACGTGCTGCAATTATAGTAAACGGTTTGTGGGGTTCAGGATACGCTCACACTGTAAATGACCTTACTATCAGAGGCTGCAGCGTTGAAAATTGTGCGAGTGGTTTCCTTATCTGGGGTATAGTTTACGGAAATCCTGCAGACAGCCTTGGCTCTGTTGACCGTACGTATAACAAAAATGTACTTGTTGAAGACTGTTATTTCAATAACATGTATGCGGAAGCAATTGTAGTTGGTGTTTGCGACGGAGCGGTAGTTACAAACTGTACTTCTCTCAACACGTGTCTTGGCGGTGCAGAGCCTCTGCCCGATGGAAGCATTGAATATTTTACTGCATCAATGTGGTTCTGGGGCTCAAAAAACAGTGTCATTGAGCACACCGAAATTGCAGGTCAGAAAAACTACGGTGACGCAATGACAGTTGACTTTGATGCTGACTCAAACTACTGTACATATCAGTATATTTATTCTCACGATAATATACGCTTTATGTGTAACAATGCAATGGGCGGAAGACCTCAGGCCGGCAACACAGTGCGCTATTGTCTTTCTGTCAACGACAACGTGGGCAGAAACAGTATGGCAAGCGGCTCGGGTGAGGTGGATTTCCGTTTCTATAACAATACAATTGTTAACGGACCGGAAATGCATGTTGTAAATGTGATGAGCGGTATTGTGGCAAACAATATTTTCACTTTCAAGCCGGGCTACTATTTTTATTACAATGACAGAAATCTTAATGCAAAAACAGACTTTACAAACAACTGCTATTATATGGCACCCAATCCTCCTTTCGACCTGCTTTCAATGAACACAAGACCTGATTTTGCAGGAGAAGACGTGACAGATATAAACAGCTTCAAGCTTATCAAAGGCTCTCGTCTTATCGGTGCAGGTCTTGAGAGGGATGACATTGAAAAAATGGAATACGATTTCTTCGGTGAAAAAGTTACTTCAAATAACATCGGTTGTTACGGCGGTGACGGTGTAGAGGGTGAACTTGACAGATATACACTTTTTGACATGATTTCTGATAGCTTTAGATTCCTTGCAGGTATATTTACAAGATTAATTAACGGAGAATTATTCTAAAAAGGGGTGTTTACATGGCAAATGAAAAAAGAACATACCAGAGCTTCTGGGAATGGGATGAAAAATCAAAGCAGAGGGAATATACAGAGAAAACTCCACTTCTCGGCTCAGACGGCACGCTGATTGCAAAAGGCTGGGCAAGAAGAAATGTTTTTGAATATGACAGAACCAGATCTACACCTAACAACAGGAAAAAGGAATGGGATTTTTACCAGCTTTCCAACGGTAAGTTTATGGTGCAGATAAGTTTTGCAAATATTTCTATCGGTGGCTATGTTTCAGCAAAACTTGTTGACCTGAGAAACAAAAAGGTAATCGTTGACGCTATGTCACCTTTCCTGGGCGGGAAAAAATATGTTCCCAATCCCAAAGGAGATGTGCCCAATAATTTCAAGGCGAAAATCGGTGCAGCAGAGTTTGAATTTGACACTAAGGAAACAGAAAGAACGCTTTATTTTAAAATGAAGAATGTGGAATGTAACTTCAGGATGGATATTCCTGAAGGTCTTGAAAACATTACCACTGTTCTGCCCTTCAAAGGCCTTCCGACAAAGTATTTCATGACAACGAAGCAGATGTGCATGCCCTGCGAAGGTACATTTGAATACGGCGATGAGATTTATGAATTCAAAAAGGACGATACTTTTGCATCTCTTGACTGGGGCAGAGTAAACACTCCTTATCAGATGGTATGGTATTGGGGAAGCGGTTCAACATATCTTACAGATGAAAATGGTGAAAAGCATCTCTTTGGCTTTGAAATTACATGGGGCATCGGCGATGAGTCGAACGCAACGGAAACCTGTCTTTTCTATGACAGCAAGGCACATAAATTCGGAGCAATTGACGTTGAAACATTCCCGAAACCCGATAAATATATGGAGCCGTGGAAATTTATTTCAGAGGACGGCAGATTCAATCTGACTATGGAGCCATTCTATGACCACCACTCAGACCTGAATGTTGCAAACCTTGCTCGTATGCATTCACATCAGGTACATGGTTTGTGGAGCGGTGACGTAACACTTGATGACGGCACAAAGCTCGAGATCAAGGATATGTATGCGTTCTGTGAATATGTAGAAAACAAATGGTAAAAGTAAGACCTCGGTTTTAAAACCGAGGTCAATTTTTTGTTAATTCTTTTTCTTTTTTCTGAAAACTACAAGCTTTGAGAAGAAATAGTTGAGGATAACAACTATTACCGCGAGGAGAATTTTTGAAATCATTTTTCCGCCCAGAACAAAACCGAAAATATCAAGCCGGTACTCATCAAATCCCAGCAGGTCAATAAGTGCGAAAAGTCCTGCTTCCTCAATAGCTAAAGAAAAAACTCTTGCTGCGAAGAATGAGAAGATTTCTTTGCAGATTTTTTTTGTCTGCCATGTGTGGCTTTCGAATACAAAAAGCTTATTTGTAATGTATGCAAAAACTACGGAAACAAACCATGCAATAATATTTGAAACAAGATAAAATTCTTCGCCTAAAACAACATTGAAAAACTTGAATGCCGCAAAGTTTACAAGTGTCGTAAGTCCGCCGAAGAATACATAAAGGATAAGCTCCTTATATTTAATAAACAAATCACGTATTTTCTTCATAAGTTAAAATCTCTTTCGCTATATAAATGGGTCTGCTTTTGACCTGAGTGTGAATTTTTCCGATATAAATTCCCATGATTCCGAGAAAAACAGAGAGAATTGCAAACAAGAAAATCACAAGGCATGCAATAAATCCGAGACCGCAATCTTTATCAAATCCCAAATCAGCAATCAACAGACAGAGGAAGAGAAGTACATCAAAAATTCCTGTGCCGATACCGAAATAAACGGGTAGCTTAAGAGGTAAATCTGTGTAAGCCATGATTCCGTCAAGAGCGTATTTTATAAGCTTTCTGACGGACCATTTCGTTTCGCCGCTTTCTCTTTCCATAACTTCATAAGGAATTGAACAGGTGTTGAATCCTATCCATGAGAAAATACCTTTTGAAAAACGGTGGTATTCGGTCAGTGAAATGATAGTTTCAACAACATTTCGTCTCATTGTTCTGAAATCGCTTGCATCCTCAATCAGATTAACCTCGCTGACTTTGTTGATAACAGAGTAAAAAGCAGTTTTGACCTTGCTGAGAAGTGCACCGTCTTTTCTCTTTTCCTGAAAAGCTGCAACCATGTCATATTCAGGATGCTCGTTCAGAATTTTACCCATCTGAACTGCAACCTCAGGTCTCTGCTGCATATCGGCATCAATGATAGTTGTGTATTCACCGCTTGATGCCTCAAGACCTGCAAACATTGCACTTTCTTTTCCGAAATTTCTTGAGAAATTAATTATTTTGATTTTAGTGTCTTTGTTTTCTTCAAATATTTTTTTTAGTTTTTCGCCTGTTTTGTCACGGCTTCCGTCGTTGACAAAAATCAGTTCGTAGTTATCTGTATATCCCTTGAAAGCTTCTTTCGCGGCACGGAAAAATATTTCAACGTTGCCTTCCTCGTTGAAGCAGGGGATAACCAGCGAGTGTTTGATTTGCATCTCTTCAACACCTTTTTTATAAATGTAAGTTTATTGTACATTGTAAGATAAACTTTTGTCAATAGATTTGTTTTTTTGTTTACGATTTGGTAAGAAAACGTTTTAAAGTTTTTCCCACAGTGTTATTGATTTCGGTAAAATGCTTTTGTATTCACTGTAGAAATTTCTCAGATCGTCTGTCGTGATTATTATGCAGTTTTTAAGTTTATCTTGATTTATGATTCTGGGAGCATACAGATAAACGATAAAACCGTCATTATCATAAGCTTTATAGTCCAGGGCATCAATTTGTTCAGCCTTAGGACCTTTTACCTGAACAACTGCTTTTTTTAATCCAGTTTTGTTTCTGTGTATCAGCTCGCACTCAATTTTTATTGTTGTTGACTTGTTGGCAATTGAGTTTGAAAGCACATAATAATTTTCTTTCAATTGAAGGTAAGATATGACTAGTTCTTCCAGGTCAAAATCCGGTAGGTTATCAAGGATATCACTTGGGATTTCTGAAACTTCATAAGTTTCTGTGCCTGACGACAGATTATATACTTTTTTAGAGTATTCAAAAATATTAGGCTCGTAGATTTTATGAGAGGTTCCGCCAAGCGGTCTGTTGAAAGAGGCTTTTATTTGTCCTGGAACTTCTAAACCTACGGGGTAGGCTTTTACAGGTATAAATGCACCGATGTCGAGCTTTTTGAAAAGTGCAGTTTCTTCGTCACTCTGAGGTATTTTGGGTTCAGCTGTTCCTGTTGCTCTGCATATCCAATAAACGCCTTGTCGGTCTCTTGTCCAGAACAAGTCATTCTTTTCAGCTTTTTTGAAAACATTAAGTACGGGATTCGTTTTCACACCGTATGTTGCTTTGTTATAAAATGCATCGTAGTCTTTGATCTCACAGTTTTTGTCTGCGCAGAGGTTGCTCCAGCCGATTGCAAGAAACTGTTCGTTTGTATGTAGGCATAAGTTAACCAACTCTTCAAGATCGTTGTGATCGCAGTTGCCTGGTTTGAGATGTATTCTTGTTACATAATTATTCATTTGATGTTCTCCTTTGATAAAATGGCTATGCACTCACAATGATTCGTAAAAGGGAACATGTCAAAGGGGCAGATGTTTTTTACCTTGTATCCGCCTTTGACGAGAGTGTACAAATCTCTGCCCTGTGTTTCAGGGTTACATGAAATGTATACGATTTTTTTCGGATTCACTTTTAAAACTGAATGTAAAAATTTCGGAGTGCTTCCCATTCTTGGCGGGTCAAGGAAAACAACATCCGCTTTATTTTCTTCCGAATAACTTTTCAGGAAATCGGAAGCGTCTGCACAGTAAAATTCTACATTTTTGATTCCGTTTATTTGTGCATTTTCTTTTGCGTTTTTAACGGCATCTTTGTTGTTTTCAACTGCGATTACTTTCTTTGCATTTTTGCTTGCAATAAGTCCGATTGTGCCGATTCCGCAGTAAGCATCAATAACAGTTTCCTTGCCTTTCAAGTCGGCAAGTTCGATTGCTTTTGTGTATAATTTTTCTGTCTGCACGGGATTTATCTGATAAAAAGAATTTGCAGAGATTTTAAATCTGAGACCGCAGAGAATATCTTCTATGTAAGGCTTTCCGAAAAGAACTTTCTGATGTTTTCCGAGAATCAATTTTTCTGATTTGCCTATTGTCTGAACAATTGAAGTTATCTGAGGGTGAAGTTCGACTAAGTCTTTAACAAAATTATTTCTCTGGTCAAACTTTTCTTCTCTTGTGGCAAGAACAACCATGATTTCTCCGCTTTTAAAGCCTGAGCGGATGAGAACATGGTGCAAGAAGCCTGTTTCATTTGCAGGGTTGTAAACGAAGATGCGGTATTTTTTTATTAATTTTTTAATATCGGCAACAATAGCAGATGCTTTTTCATTTTCAAGCAGACATGAGTTCACACCTACAATTCCGCCTGTAGAAGACTGATAAATTCCCGAAATTAAATTGCCTCTTCTGTCTTTTCTGAAAACAGTCTGGACTTTGTTTCTGTAGTGGTAAGGATTTTCCATGGGAACGATTTTTTCTACTCTGCCGTATTTACCCAGAGAACGGACACACTTGATTTCTTTAAAACGAAGCTGCTCAGTATAGTCCATATTCATAAGCTGACAGCCGTTACATTTTTTATAAACACTGCACTTCATAATAATCACCTCTGTCAGTATAACACAGAGGTGAAAATTAATCAATTATTGTCAAAGCGATTTTTCAGGCTTTCATAAATTTCTACGATTTTAAAGCGCGGCTCATATTTAGGATCTGATTCTACAAGTTTAATTTCATCTTCAGTGAAAAACAAATTAATATCAGGCTGCACAGCAGGAATGCAAAGTGGTGGGAACATAACACACCACCAGTTTTTGCCGGCACTTTCGCCGATAAGAACACGTAATGCCATGTATTTCCCTGCGGGAAGAGTTACATTTTCATATGTTCTCGTGGTGAAAAATTCTTCTGTCACAGTGATTTCCACGTCATAATCAAATCCGTTTTCTTCTATAACTTTTTCTGCAGTTTCAATAAGTATTTCTTTTTCTTCTTTGATTTTTTCTTCTGCATTTTCTCTTGTAAGCGAGCCGTCGAAAATATTTTTTCCGGATTTGAGGAGTGCATCTCTCACTTTAAGCTTAAGTTGCTGATCTTCTTCTGAATCTGAGTTTGCAAGCACATGAAGACGAAGTACATCTCCTCTGACTTCTTCACAGGTTCCGGCAAAGCTTGTGATACTGAAAGCAACTGCAATCAGAAAACCGACTAAAAGTGAAATTTCAAAAAGTTTAAATTTTTTCATAAAAAAACACTGTCCTTTCAAAAGAAGTGTGGACAGTGTTTTAGGTGTTTATTCAATTATTTCCAGTGCAAAGGGAACAGGCTTTGCAATGAAAACATCTTTTGTGATGCTTTTAAGCTTTTCTGCACATTTTTCTGCGTCATTTTCGTTCTCAAAAATTCCGTAAACAGTAGGACCACTACCGCTCATGAGTGCGAGTTTTGCGTTTTCTTCACGCATGATTTTTTTGATTTCCACTCTTTCGGGAACTTCAATAACCTGCTCGAAAACATTTGCTGCAAGGTGGCACATTTCGTCAAAGTTTCCGTTTGCCGCAGCTATGAGCATTTTTTCTCTCTTTGGTTTTTTGATATATGATGCGTTATCAAAGCTGTCATACGCTTCCTTCGTAGAAACACCCATCTTCGGCTTTGCGAGGACAAAGAAGCAGTCCGGAATATCGTCAAGAGGCGAGAGAACGTCACCGATATTCTGCGCAAGACAAGTACCGCCCGCAATACAGAAAGGAACATCTGCACCGACTTTTCTGCCGATTCTGCAAAGCTCTCTTTCAGTGAGATTTGTTTCAAAAAGCTCATTAAGTAATTTTATTACTGCTGCACCGTCAGCGCTTCCTCCTGCTAAACCTGCTTCAGAGGGAATGCTTTTTTCAATATCAATATGAATTCCGTAATTGGAAATCTGAGTTGCATCAAAAAATGCACGTGCAGCCTTATGGGCGATGTTTCTTTCGTCTGTGGGTATGCCCTCTTTGGAACAAGTGAGAGTGATTTTTCCTGAATCATTTTTTGTCACAGTCACCGTGTCATAAAGGGAGACAGACTGCATAATCATCCAGAGGTTGTGATAACCATTCGGAAGAGTGCCCAGAATGTCAAGCATTAAATTTACTTTTGCATAAGCCTTGATTTTCATTAAATCACCTTATTCAATAGGGATGAGTACGGGTTCTCTTGATTGGAAAAGAGCTATTGAATCAAATCCGCATTCCTTTGCAAGAAGCATGCCTCTGTCAATTCCTGCTCCAACGTGTTCTGCAAAGTGGGAGTCGGAGCCGAGGGTGATAAATTCACCGCCTAAATCCTTGAAACGTTTTACAACATCCTTATCAGGCATTGTTCTGCCGATTTTCTGACGGTAGCCAGATGTGTTGATTTCAAGAGCCTTTCCGTTGTAGATAACAGCCTTGAGAATTTCGTCGATAATATCGCTGTATTTATTCAGATCAACAGTGTAGCCCTGATCGCCCACCATGTATCTCAGAGGATATGTGAGATGAGCGAGAGTATCGAACTTACCCCATTTTGCAAGCTCAAGCTCTTCTTCAAAATATTCGTCAAGAAGCTTGTAGATATCATAATCGTCATATTTCAGTTCGCAGAAGTCAGGCATATCACGAAGATTATGAATTGAGCCGATAACCTGATCATAGTCGAATCTTGAAATGATATATTCTGCAGTTTCTTTATCATAAGTGGGCTGACCAAGCTCAATACCTGCGTTTACAAGAAGCTTACCCATGAAAGCTGATTTCGCCTTTGAAACTTCAAAGAATGAATGAAAATCTGACTGGTCAAAATGTCTTTCTTTGTAGAAATCAACCTCGCAGTGGTCAGTGAAAGTAACTGAGCGCAGTCCTGCTTTTTCAGCAGCTTCACACATAAACATTGCTGAATGGTTTCCGTCAAAGGAATTATCGGTGTGAACGTGCATGTCGAGAATGTTTTTGAATGCCAAGTAAGGTCGTCCCTTCTGATATTAAGTATATTATGTCACTATTTTACTCTAACATAAAGAAAATTGCAATAACTAAATATAAATTTGCAATTAAAAAGATATTGTGATATAATTAACAAGTTAGAAATCATTTTTACCAAAAGGAGAATTTTTATGAGAGCGGTAGTAACGGTAGTTGGTAAAGACATGGTAGGTATTCTGTCTAAGGTTTCGGGAATCTGTGCCGAAAACAGAATGAATGTTATTGAGGTTTCACAGACAATTCTTCAGGATATGTTCTGCATGATTATGCTTGTTGAAACTGCTGATGAAGGCGCAAATTTTGCTGCCTTTGCAGATGCGATAAAGGCTGAGGGAGAAAAGCTTGGTCTTGTTATCCACGCAATGCATGAAGATGTTTTCAATTCCATGCACAGAATATAAAGGAGTTGATTTTCAGTGATTAACACAGGTGATATTCTTGAAACCATTGGCATGATTCAGAATGAACACCTTGATATCAGAACGATAACAATGGGCATTTCGCTCCTTGACTGTTGTTCAGGTGACATTGATGTTTCTTGCACAAAAATTTATGATAAAATAACCCGCCTTGCTTCAAATCTTGTGAAGACTGGCGAGGATATAGAAAAGGAATACGGTATTCCGATTATAAACAAGAGAATTTCCGTAACTCCTATTGCTATGATTTTGGCATCTTCAGGCGGAGATCCCGTAAAATATGCCCTTACTCTTGAAAAAGCATCAAGAGAAGTTGGCGTAAACTTTATCGGCGGTTATTCAGCTCTTGTGCAGAAAGGCTTTGCACAGGGTGATGAGGCCCTTATCAGAAGTATTCCCGAGGCACTCTCACGTACAGAGCATATCTGCTCAAGTGTCAACATCGGCTCTACAAAAACAGGTATCAACATGGATGCTGTAAAGCTTATGGGTAATGTCATCAAAAGTGCGGCATATGCCACAGAGGACAGAGACTGTATCGGTGCTGCAAAGCTTGTTGTTTTCTGTAATGCTCCCGATGATAACCCCTTTATGGCAGGTGCATTCCACGGTGCAGGCGAGGCTGACTGCGTAATCAACGTAGGTGTTTCAGGCCCCGGTGTTGTAAGAAGTGCACTGACGAAAATTCCTGATGCAAATATTACTGAAGTTGCAGACATGGTAAAGAAAACCGCATTCAAAATCACAAGAATGGGACAGCTTGTTGCAAATGAAGCATCAAGAAGACTTGGTGTGCCTTTCGGTATTGTTGACCTGTCACTTGCTCCCACACCTGCAGTAGGTGACTCCGTTGCATATATCCTTGAAGAAATGGGACTTGAAACCTGTGGCGCACACGGCACAACGGCTTGCCTTGCTCTTCTTAACGATGCAGTGAAAAAAGGTGGCGTAATGGCATCATCACACGTTGGCGGACTTTCAGGTGCATTTATTCCTGTCAGTGAAGATGCAGGTATGATAAATGCAGCAAGAAGCGGATGTCTTACTCTTGAAAAGCTTGAGGCCATGACTGCTGTATGCTCAGTAGGTCTTGATATGATTGTTGTTCCCGGTGATGTTACACCTGAAATAATTTCTGCGATTATTGCAGACGAGGCAGCAATCGGCATGATTAACTCAAAGACAACTGCTGTCAGACTTATTCCTGCAATCGGCAAAGAAGTAGGCGATGAGCTGAACTTCGGTGGTCTGCTTGGCAGCGGTCCTGTTATGAGAGTAAATACAGCATCACCCGAAAAATTTATTTCACGTGGCGGAAGAATCCCTGCACCCATACAGAGCCTTAAAAACTAAAAAATTAAACGAAAAATCCCACCGTTTTAATCACGATGGGATTTTTATTATACTTCAACGCTGACAGTTATAATGCTCTTCTGAGGGATATCAATCTCTGACTGAAATTTACCTTCATAAATTTTTTCGCAGTTATGAGTTTCATCCGTCAGATAGATTTCTGTATCGCCTAAAAGACCGCACAGGTCAATTGTTTCCGGATTTTCTTCGGGATTTACGATTACAACAACTGTAGTATCATCATTTGTGAATGCAGTTGTTTTCAGCTTTGTTTCTTCTTCAAAGTTATCGAAAATTCTGACTCTTGTCATTCCTGTTTCTATGAAAGAAGTGAAATGCTTAAAGGCGTAGTAACGGTTATAGGTGACAAGCTCTCCGTCCACTCTGTCAAGAAGTCCGTCACCGTTTACTGCAGTCCAGCTCTGCCATGAAACTGCATTCATTTTCGTTAAATCGTCAACAATTACCTGAGCCATGTGAAGTCCGCTGTCAATGCATCGGCTGTCGATTGTAAGCGGTAACTCGCACCATTCGCTCATCTCATATTTTTTGTCGGGATAGGTTTCTCGGATTTTCTTTCCGACCTGTTCTTTTTCCTCGCTCTTTGTATCCATCCAGTATGAATGACCTGCAAAGGAATCGCAGAAATTATTCAGAATTTCACTGCCGAAAAATCTTTCAACATATTGGTAATGTCCCCATGTCATTTCACCGCTTTCGGGACCACTGAGCTTGTATGGCGAATTTCTTTTCTGCATTTCAGTTGCGAAAAGCTCAAGCACTTCGATTGTTTCGTCAATTTCGTAGTGACATCCTTCCTGACCTACCCAATCTCCGCCCCATGACCACTGAGGTTCATTAATGGGAGAAATGGCGTATATCGGATATCCCTGTTCCACAAACCAATCGGCAATCGTGAGAACATAATCAACGAAAGCCTGATAATTTTCTTTCGGAAGATTAGATGAATATTCAGTAAGACCGCCTGACGCATGACCGCTTTTTGTCATGGAAAAATGAGGGCTGTTGCAGAAAAGAACAATTTTTTCTGCACCGTATTTCACTGCAAGGTCAAGCATACGGCGTGCGTTTTTGTCACGGGTGAAATCGTATTCATACTCGCCTGTTTCTTCGTTCAGGACATAGAAGCTTTCCGTTCTGCGGGATGTATCCCAGATTCTGCAGTCAGGATTATCTGCTTCACCGCCACCGATATTGTAACGGAAAATCTTAAGACCTAAGCCTTCCTCTTTGTCGTATAATTTTTTTGCGATTTCGTCAGCCATTTTTTCATCGTCAATGGTCTGTGCCCACCAGCATGAGCTTGTTCCGAATTCTTCAAAAGTCTGATACTTTTCTGTTCTGTCAATCAAAATCTGATGCCTCCCTGTAAGTGATATGCACCACATAAAACAAAATTGGATTATTGCAAGAAGTAAGGAAATAATTTTCAGCATATTCTTTTACCTCACGGAAAATTTAGTTTGTAAGTTTATTGTACACTATGGGGGAGTTTTTTACAAGTAATTTGTTGACAAAAAGTTTTTGTGCTGATAAAGTAATGGTTGGGGTGTTTATATGAATTGTACTGATTTTGAAATTCTCAATCAATATAGCGGAGCTTATGCCGATCCGCCGGAGAAAATCCGTGTAGCAGGCAGAGGAATTGTTGTTGAAGACGGTAAAATTCTGCTTACTTATGAAACTAACACAGGCGTTTATATGTCACCCGGCGGAGGCCTCGAAGACGGAGAGACTTTAGAAGCGTGTTGTGTAAGAGAACTTCACGAAGAAGCGGGGATTCAAATTAAACCTATAAAACAGTTTCTCAGAATAAATGAATATTGTCCAGAATGCATGTATGTGAGCAATTATTTTATCTGTGAAAAAGTTGGTGAATGCAAACAGTCTCTGACAGAAATTGAGGTTGAACACGGCGCAGTGCCTGAGTGGGTTGAAATTGAAAAGGCACTTGCAATTTTTGCGGAATATCCGACTAAAAGACGGGATATTGCAAGTCTGTATTTACGGGAATATACAATGCTCAATAAATATCTTGAAATTACAAAAGCTTCCTGCGATTGACGCAGGAAGCTGTTGCTCTTTTACAAGATATAATCAGTTATGCAATCATACCAGTGAACATAGGTTTCTCCGTTTACATAAAGTTTTGTATTATCGGGAAGCATTTCTGTCCACTTTTTGCCGAAACGCTCATATGCCCAGTCATCTCGGTTGAAACGGCGGAAAAGTATTGTTTTTCCGTTTCTGTCAATATATTCTTCTGAAACCACAGGATCATTATAACAGTTAAGATCCATTACACAGACAGTATCGTAGGTTTTTCCACCGATAGTTACTTCATATCTTCCGACTATATCAACAACTTCCGGCTTGAGCTTGCCGTTGATGATATTTCCTTTTCTTTCTATAAGGTTTTTCTGCGATAAATGAATTTGGTTTCCACAGTTGTCTTCGCCATATCCCCAGTTTTCTGTAAATTCATCGTCATCGATAAAGGTGTGTACCATTCTCACGCCGTCTTCAATGTGGCTTTCTGCAAGGAATCGGCTGTGTGTGTCTGTGAGCTGTGCGATAAATCTGCGTTCGTTTTTCTTGATTATTTTTGTTCTGTAATAATCTTCCATATCATATTCCTGTGCTACAATTTCTACACCGCGTATGCCATAGATTTCTGCTTCTCCTACAACCTCCGTGTCAATGTGTCCTTGCATTTTTCTTGACGGAATGTAGTAAATTCCCATTGAGCATTTTTCACCAAGTCTCGGAATAATTGCCCAACTCACGAGAGCCTCATATTTGACATCAAAGGGCTCTTTTTCAGATTTTTTAATTGTGTATTCGGGTAAAAGTTCAGGTAATTTTTTCATCATATCATCTCCTTTTGTTCTTGGGGGATAGGGATAAATTTTTCTGAAGTTTTCTCTGGCTGAGTGAAGTCTGCTTTTAACTGTTCCGATAGGAATACCCAGAATATTTGAAATTTCTTTCTGAGACAGGTCTTGGAAATAGTACAGATACAGAATTCTTCTGTCTGTTTCTGATAAAAGCTTTATTGTTTCAGCAATTTCATTTTCAGCTTCTGATCTGTCAGTAATTAAGGCACCTTCAGATAACGTTTCAAAGGAAACCGTACGGATTTCAGATTTTTTTCTGTAATAATCGTTGCACTTGTTTCCTGCTATGCGTATGAGCCAGCCCTTGAAAAGCTTTTTATCCCGCAAGGTTTCAAATTTTAATGAGGCCGTCAGACAGGTTTCTTGGATAATATCTTGTGCATCCTGTCTGTCGGAAATTTTGTAGTTGACAAATCTTTCGAGATATTTGAAATTTTCAAGAAGAAGTTTTTCAAATTCATTCATCTCATCACCACCTTCACATATAAAGACGAAAAAACAGGGCAAAAGGTTCACAAGAAGAAAAACCGTGTTCAAAACACGGCTTTTTCATTATTTTTTCTTATCCTTTTTGAAAACAGAAACACACATCGCTGCTACGGATGTAAGCACGCATGCCACACCGATGCTGATAACTCCTCTGTTACTCTTTTTCAGTTCCTCTGAGTAAGGAACATATTCTTCGGTGATTATGGCTGTTTCGAGTTCTGTTGTTGTTTCCTTTTTTGTAGTTGTCTTTTTCTTCGTCGTTCTGCTTTTTGTAGTTTTAGCGTCTTTCTCGGATTGCTTTTCAGATTCTGCAACCGATTCGGATTCTTTTTCTTTCAATTCTTCGCTTTTAATTTTCACTTCAAAAATCTGAGTCAGATTATTCTCATAGTCTTTCATCTGAAGATACATTGTCAGCGTTTCGTCGAAACCTGTTTCTTTCAGAACGATTTCGGTCTCGTAAGATACACCGCCGAAGCTGTCATTTTTTGAGCCGTATTTCACGAAAAAATCATCTTCGTTGTAGTGAACGTTTCCGTCTGAACAGATATTGATTTTTGAAGAATCGTTAAAGGAAAGAAAGAGCTCAGTATAATTGTTTTCGGGAGCTTTTGATATGTCGCTGTTCCCGTTTTCGGCAAGCACTGCAATATAAATTCTCCGGTCAAGTTGGATGTATCTGTATTTTACGCATATTGAATGATAACAGGTTCCCGAGGTTTCATAACCCTGAAAAAGTATTGTCTGGTCACATTTTTCCCATTCGTAAAGATTGATTGTTCCGTCACTTTCAATGTAAGCGTCTGCTTTCAAATCTGCCAAAAATGTGAGTGCCGGGAAAAGCAGAAGAGCAAAAATAAAACTGATCAGCCTTTTCAAAATGATGCACACCTTTGTAATGTTTTATAAAATTATATCAACGTGAAAGTGAATTGTCAATCTTCGACAAAATATTCAGCATTAACAATTGACATGCGCATGAAAAAACAAGTATAATAAGCATAACATTATTGG
The DNA here is from genome assembly GCA_015065765.1 of Oscillospiraceae bacterium. Classification (GTDB taxonomy): domain Bacteria; phylum Bacillota; class Clostridia; order Oscillospirales; family Acutalibacteraceae; genus SIG575. Next base: position 76,546 of record SVPP01000007.1, read on the forward strand.
GAGGTGCTGATATGTTAAAGCAAAAAATAATTTCCACACTGACAGCGATTATCACTCTTCTTACTCTTTGGTTTTGTCCTGCAAAGCCTGCAGAAGGCGTTTTCAGTGAAAAACAGGATGTAGAGAAAATAAAATTTGATGAGGGAGTTTTTGAAGTTATGGAATATGACCTTGTTGTTTCTCCCGAGGGTGATGACTCAAATGCGGGCACAGAGGAAATGCCTCTCAGAACTTTTTTGGGGGCGAAAGAAAAGTTAAAAGAAATAAAAGATAATATTTCCACAGACAAAGAGGTTACCGTCTGGTTCAAGGAAGGTACATACCTTATTGATGAAAAAGTTAATTTTGATTCTGATGACTTCTCAAATGTAGTTTATCGCAGTGTTCCCGGTGAAGATGTGATTTTCACCGGTGCAGTCGAACTTTCTGACTGGACAGAAGGTGAAATAAACGGCATAAAAGCGTTGGTAGCTGATGTTGACACTGAAAAAGTGTATTTCCGTTCTCTTTTCAAAGGTGAAGAAAGACTTCCTGTCAGCGTATGGCCTGAAGAAGGCTCGTTCACTGCTAAGAATGCCGATATAAAAGATGCGCTCAATCCTAACGATGAATCTGGATTTTTCAAACTTCACACTGCTTTTTATGCGAATGAAAAAGAAATAATGAATTTTGCCAATTTAGAGGATGTCAATGTCCGCATTATGCATAAATGGTGCGATGATATTCTTCCCCTCCATTCAGTTGATGTTGAAACAGGCAGAGTTGAAGTAAGAAAGCCTGCTGCAATGACAATAGAGGTTAATGACAACTATGTTTATGAAAATGTACGCGAAGCTGTGAATAATGCAGGTGAGTGGTATCTTGACAGAAGCGAAGGAAAGCTTTACTACATTCCCTGTGAAGGTGAAACTGCAGAAAATCTTGTTTTATCTGCACCTGTAAATGATTCTTTTATAGAAATAGACGGCATGTCTGATATTACATTCAGCGGTATCAGGTTTGTCAATACTGACTGGGATTTTGTAAGCGGCACACTTAACCTCTGGCCTATGGATAAGACAAATCCCAATTATGAATATATTGAATTCGCTCCTACACATCCTCAGGCATCATATGAAATTCCGGCAGCGATTACTATTGTAAATGCAGAAAATATAAATATCATAAACTGTACCTTCCGAAGCATTTCCGACACTGCAGTCATGTTTAAGGAAAATGTAAAAAATTCAGCCGTTGACGTGTGCCATTTTGACGAAATAGGCGGCAATGCAATTTTTATCAATGCACCTTATGCTATTCCTGCAGTTACAAAAGAAATAAGCATCACTAACTGTGAAATCAACGAATACGGAAGAATCTATAATCATTCTATCGGAGTTCTTCTTTGCCACGCATCAGACTGTATCATTGAAAACAATGAAATTCATGATGGCTGGTATACTGCAATTTCAGTTGGTTGGGTATGGGGTTATGCGGAAAATCCCACAGATAACATTCAGGTGAAGGATAATCTTATCTATAATATAGGTAACGGATGGCTTTCAGATATGGGAGGTATTTATACTCTCGGTATCCAGCCCGGCACAGTTCTCAGCGGTAATGTGATTTACAATGTAGGCTGTTACGGCGGTGAGCAAGGTTATGGCGGATGGGGTATTTACCTTGATGAAGGTTCAACTGAAATATTGGTTGAAAACAACCTTGTTTACGATTGTTCATCTCAGGCTTTCCACCAGCATTACGGCAGAGATAACGTGATAAGAAACAATATTTTTGCTTTCGGTGGTGAGGGCATATTCCGTATCACAAGAAACGAAGAACACAATTCACTCGTTCTCGAAAATAATATTTTTGTAAGCGATGACAGGGTTATGTACTGGGAAACAATAGCCATGGATTGGTTCAAGGATAACAGCAATCTTTATTGGGATTACGGCAACAAGGCTGTATACTCAGGTTCATCAACAAAACTGACCGAGAGACATAATATTGTTGACATGGTAGGCAGAGGATACTATAACAATGCGGTTTTTGCAGATCCTCTTTTCAAAGATGCGGCAAACCGTGATTTCACACTTGCTGAAAATTCACCTGCACTTGATGCAGGCTTTGTGCCCTGGGAGTACAAAGCAGGAACACGGTATACATTTAACGGATAGTATCAAGTAAGGGGAAGTTTTAATGTTTATTGCCTTAGCGGTCATTTCAGGAATAATTGTCGGACTTATTGATGCGTTTGCCGTCAGACGCGGTAAGGGGTTTGTTAGTTGTATTCTTATTATTTTGAGCGATCTGCTTGGTACAAATATTATAGCGATTTATTTTACGGAATTAGTTTCTGCCTACTATGAGAAGGGGATTCTTTCGCTGAAAAATGAGTGGACGTTAACACCGTTTGTTCATGCTGCTTTTGTGCTTGTGTTGGGCTTGATATGGGTTTTTGTAATCGGGGTGGTTGACGGCAAATTCCGGTTCTGCAGAACCGATATGAAAATTGAGAAAAAGCAAAGAACTATTAAAGCTCTTTCGATTATTCTGTTCACTCTTGGTATGGCGGCAATTTTCGGTACTTATTGGGGTGTCAGTACGTTCAGTGCAATCGCTCCGGACCAGTTGTTGATCAATATGGTTTCTCCGAAAGAGGCAACAAGTGATGATGTTATGAATACATTGTGGACAGGTCCTGTCCTCAAAACAACAGCGGTTGTGTTTTTCTTTGTTGTGTTCACTCTATCAAATCGCATTTTGTATTTTAAAAGAAAAGATAAAGAGGTATGTCTTATTTCTGTTAACGGCAGATGTGTAATCAGTCTGGTTTTGGCAGCAGTATCTCTTATAAGCGGTATTTCTTACGGTGCCTGTGCTTTTAACTTGAATGAACTTTATAACATGTATGTTAAAAGTTCAACTTTTATTGAGGATAATTACGCTGATCCCAATGATGTGAAAATGCAGTTTCCTGCGAAGAAAAGGAATCTGATTCATATCTATCTTGAATCAATGGAAAACTCGTATCTTTCTGAAGATATGGGTGGTTATCTTGATGAAAACCTTATGAAACCGCTTACTGACCTTTCAAAGGAAGGTATAATCTTCTCTCACACAGAAAAAGTTTTCGGTGGACCAATTTCAACTACGGGTTGTGTCTGGTCAGTGGCTTCTATGGTCAATATGTCAACGGGTCTTACGATGAAACCTCCCATAAACGGTAAAAATTACGGTTCGCCGGAAACCTTCCTGCCCGGTGCAGTAACAACAGGCGATATTTTGCAGTCACAGGGCTATGAACAGTCGCTTATGTTTGGTGCATCAGCAAGATTCGGTGGATTGAATTACTTCTTCGGAACGCATGGGGATTTTAAAATTCTTGATTTTTCCGGTGTGAAAAGACTTGGTTGGCTTCCTAAGAACTACAGAGTGCGTTGGGGATATGAAGATGATAAATTGTATGAGTTTGCGAAGAGAGAGCTTACAAGACTTGACGGAACCGGAAAGCCCTTCCACTTTGTAATGGAAACTGCGGACACACATTTTCCTGACGGATACGTAGGACCCAATACTCCCACACCGAGAAATAATCAATATGCAAACGTAATTGCGTATAGTGCATCTGAAGTGACAAAATTTGTTCGTTGGATTCAGGAACAGTCTTTCTATGAGAATACAACCATAGTTATAATCGGTGACCATTTGAGCATGGATACCAAATTCTTCAGGGATTTTGAAGACAGTTATCTTCGTACCACATTTAACCTTATACTTAATCCGGCAGAAGGACTTATTGATATTCCGGAGTCATGTACAAAGAACAGATATTGGTTTAATGTTGATATGTTTCCGACAATACTTGCAAGCATAGGTGTTAAAATAGAAGGAGACAGACTTGGTCTCGGTACAAATCTTTTCTCAGGCGAGCCAACGTTGATTGAAAAAAACGGCAACGGTATGGAGGGCTGGGAGTTTGTTAATGAAGAACTTAAATATAAGAGTGAAATGTATAATGAAAAAATTCTTCAGGGAACATACAAACCCTTTGATCCGAAAAATATAAGTGAGTATTGATGTGTAGAATATGAGTGTTATTTAACTGTTGAAAAATACTGCCTTACCAGTGCCGGGCATTTGTGGGGCAGTATTTATATTTGTTTCGGGAAAAGGAATTTGTTGTTTTATTTCATCGGAACTGTGCACTACACCTGACGCGGCTTTTACGTGCACCCTTTTACTCCCTTTGAATTCTGAACGGATTTCTTCGGCTACAGTATTGAAGCTGTCATGATATTAAACGATTATGGGACCGCAGTCTATAAAAACTCTTTTTTGGCAAGTAGCGGAAGGTGAGTTTGCAAAGAAAAGGCCGAGTTTTTTGTCGGAAAACCATATATGTATAATATAAATATTGCCTTAGCTATATATTTTTGTTATAATCGTAATATATAAAAAAATTTGTTCTGACAGGTGTGTATGCTATGAAGACTATTCTTGAATCTCCGCTTAAAATACATAACAAAACTATACAAAACCGTATTGTCTTTCATCCCATGGAAGGCTGTGACGGAACATATAAAGGGGCAGTAGATGAGCTTACCCGCAGAAGATATCTCCGTTTTGCAAAGAGCGGAGCAGGAATAATCTGGTTTGAAGCAACTGCCGTTTGTAATGAAGGCAGAGCAAATCCGAGACAACTGTTTCTGAACGAAGAAACAAAAGATTCTTTTATGACACTTGTTAAAGAGGTTAAAGAAATTTCATTGAAAGAAAACGGCTTTGAACCTGTTATTATTGTTCAGCTCACACACAGCGGAAGATTCAGCAAACCAAATGGTACACCTGAGCCTATTGTCGCTTATCGAAATTATCTTTGGGAAAAGGGAAAAGAAAGTCAGCCATATGTTATTGCTACAGATGACTACTGCAAAACAATTCCCGAAAAATATTATAAAGCGGCAAAACTTGCAGAAGAAGTTGGCTTTGACGGAATAGATGTTAAATGCTGTCACGGCTACCTGTTTAACGAATTTCTCAGTGCAAAAGAGCGTGACGGTATTTACGGCGGAAGTCTTGAAAACAGAACGAGACTTTATTTCGAATGCATTGATTCTGTAAGACGAGCAGTCAGTGACAATGTCTTTGTAACAACAAGACTTAATGCCTGTGACTGTTTTCCGTACCCTTACGGATATGGTGTTGATGAAAACAATAATATTGATCTGACGGAAACAAAAATTATTATAGAAAACCTTTATCAAAAGGGAATAAGACTTATAAATCTCACATTAGGTAATCCTTATCTCATTCCTCACATCAACCGTCCTTGCATAAATGCACCTGAAGACGGAGACGTAGGTGTCAGGAGAATTTACGATGTGACAAAAGAGTTGAACGAATCTTTTTCCGATATGCACTTTATTGCGTCAGGTCTGACGTATCCCGGCGAGAATGCTATGACATATGCGGAAAAAATAATCAACGATAATGTTTCATCCTTTGCAGGCTTCGGAAGACTTACATTTGCATATCCTGAGTTTTATAAAGATTATCTCCAGAAGGGTGAGCTTGATAAAAACAGACTTTGTCTTAAATGCAGCAAATGTTCTGAGCTTATGAGAGCCGGAACTGTTGCAGGATGTCCTATAAGAGATAAGGATGTTTATATGGATTATTATCAGAAATTTGTTCTGAACAGATAAGGAGCGGGAAATATGGTAGCAGTTGTAACAGGTGGCAGCAGAGGTATAGGACTTGGTATTGCGAAAGAACTTCTGAAAGAAGATTTTTTCGTTGTGCTTTCTGCGAGAAATAAAAGTGATGAGCTTGAAAAATTGCAAAAAGAATTTCAGAATAAAATTCATTTTGTTCCCTGCGATATTTCAAAATTTGATGAAGTGGAAAATCTCGTATCGGAAGTAAAAGAAAAATTCGGTAAAATTGATTTGCTTGTAAACAATGCAGGTGTAGCACCGAGAGAAAGAAAAGATATTCTTGAAATCACACCAGATGATTTTGATTTTGTAAATGACATAAATCTGAAAGGCACATTTTTCGTTACGCAGAAATTTGTTCCTCTGCTCAGAGAAAACGGAGTAGGAAGAATCGTGAACATTTCCTCAATGTCTGCTTATACGGCATCAGTCAATCGTGGCGAGTATTGTATTTCAAAAGCGGGAATTTCCATGATTACAAAGCTTTTTGCATCACGTCTTGCAGAATTCGGTATAAGCGTACTTGAAATCAGACCGGGAATCATTGAAACAGATATGACGGCAAAGGTAAAAGAAAAATATGAAAAACTGATTGACAAAGGCATTACTCCAATTAAAAGAATGGGCAAGCCTGAGGATATCGGAAAATGTGTTGCAGCTGTCGCAAAAGGAAATTTTGATTTCTGTACAGGTACTGTTATAGACTGCGACGGCGGATTTAATGTGAGATGCTTATGAGTAAAATTTATGATGCGATAATAATCGGAAGCGGTGCAGCGGCATTCAGTGCAGCTGATTGGCTCTGTAAAGAAAACGTAAAAAATATTGCAATCTTAGCAGAGAACAGAATGAGTGGTACTTCGCGAAATACAGGCAGTGACAAACAGACCTACTATAAGCTTTCCATGGACGGATATTCACAGGACAGTCCTTATAAAATGGCAAGTGATATTTATTCTGCAGGCTGTTGTGATGGTGAAAAAATGTATCTTCAGGCACTTCACAGTACACGTTGTTTTCTCAGACTTTGCGACTATGGTGTAGGCTTTCCTACTGATGAATACGGTGGCTTTCCCGGCTATAAAACAGACCATGATGATACTGTGAGAGCAACATCAATCGGTCCTCTTACTTCAAAGGTGATGACGGAAAAGCTTGAAAATGTTGTTCTTGAAAAAAACGGAACACCTCTTTTTGACAACAGACAAGTGGTGGAAATCATAAAACAGGACGGCAGAGCAACGGGTGTTCTTGCTCTTAATACAGAAACAAATGAATTTGAAAGCTTTTACGCTCACAACATTATCGCCGCCACGGGTGCTCCTGCATGTATCTATGAAAATTCGGTTTATCCTGAGTCTCAGCACGGAATGACAGGAGTTCTCCTTGAAGCGGGAGTGAGACTCTGCAATTTTTCGCAGTGGCAATACGGAATGGCATCCGTTGATTTCCGTTGGAATGTTTCGGGCAGCTTTATGCAGGTCCTTCCACGCTTTGTGAGTGTTGATGAATATGGAAAGAAGCATGAATTTTTAAGAGAGTGTTTTTCTTCAGATGAAGAAATGTGCGATAATATTTTCCTTAAAGGTTATCAGTGGCCTTTCAGTTACTCACGTGCAGAAAAGTCTTCGAGGGTTGACGTTGCAGTACACGAAGAAATTAAAAAAGGCAGAAAAGTTTATCTTGATTATACAAAAAATCCTGATGGATTTTCTTTTGAAAACCTGAGTGAAGAAGCGAAAGATTATCTTTTGAAAAATGGAGTTTCTGCCAAAACTCCTATTGAACGTCTTGAAAAGCTTAATCCTAAAGCAATTCAGGTTTATGCAAGGCAGAATATTGACCTTTATAAAGAAAAACTTCGTATTGCAGTATGTGCTCAGCATAATAACGGTGGTGTTTTTACCGATAACAATTACGAAACCGATATCAAAGGACTTTATGTTATCGGTGAGGCGGCAGGTACTTTCGGTCTTGCACGACCGGGCGGAACAGCGCTCAATGACACCCAGGTGGGAGGACTTCTGTGTGCAAAGCACATAGGAGGGAAGAAACGCTCTGAAATTTTTGAAAAATCAGTTACAGAACTTACTGAAAAATACAAGGATTTTAAAATTGATAAAACAATTGATTATTCACACATAAAAACAAAAATGAGTGGCTCAGCAGCATTTATCAGAAACAAAGAAGAGTGTATTTCTTTGCTTGGTGAAATAAAAGAATTGTTATCAGATTATCCGTTAAGACATAAAAGCTTAAGCGACTATTTTTATGATAAGGATATGCTTATCAGTGCAAAAGCTCTGCTTGAAACAATAATAGGGGAAATGTCCCTGACAGGTAGCAGAGGCGGTGCGGTCTTTGTTGAAAATGGGAAAAAGACAGAAGAAAATATTTTTTACAGGAAGCATCTTACCTTAACGGATAAAGGCGGAATATCATTCGCGGAAACAAAACCTGTTCCCCGAATTGAAGAGGCGTTTGAAAAATATTTGAGAGAAGAGTAATTTGTGACGGAGGATAATATGGGAAAGAGATTTGATTTGAAAAGTGCATCATCAAAAGAGATTCTTGCTTTTTCAATTTTGCCCTTGGGAATTTTCTTTATTGATTGCACGGTTTATACAGTTATAAACTTCTATATGACAGATGTTCTTAAACTGAGCATGGGCCTTGTTTCAATTGTACTTTTGGGAACAAAAGCGTGGGATGCAATAAACGATCCGATGATGGGGCAGATAGTCGAAAGAACAAGAACAAAATGGGGTAAGTGCAGACCTTATCTTCTCTGGGTTCCTATTCCTCTTGCAGTGACTACGGCACTTCTTTTTCTGCCTGTCAATTTTCCTGAAAGCTGGGACATTATCACTTCTGACGGAACAAATTTAGGCAATGCAGGTAACTTTATTTATATGCTTGTTATGTATATGGTTTACATAACGGCATTTACTGCTATCGACATTCCGCGAAATAGTCTCAATCCCCTTGTTTTTCCGCAAAAAGACAGTCGCGTAAAAGCGGTTTCAATCTCCAATACAATCGGTTCTTTAGGCACTGTTCTGCCGTCTGTGCTTATCTGGACAATGGCGGGACTTCTCGGTAACGGAATGAAAGATAAAACCGACATGGGATATTTCTGGTCTGCTCTGATCTTTTCAATTTTCGGTGCAGTTCTGATGATTGTCTCATTCTTCGGCGTGAAAGAGAAGGTTTATATTCCGCCTAAAAAAGAAAAGTCATCCGCTAATATAAAAATAATTCTCAAGGACAAGAGAATTATTATGCTTTTACTTGCTGCTTTTTTTAACGGTATTATAAATATCGGTTCAATATTCCTTTCTTATTTTGCAAGATGGAATTGTATCGGTATTCTCCCTATGGACAAAATAAATAATTTTATTTTCCAGCTTGTAGGCAAAAATCCCAACATTGATGCGGTGGCAATTCTGCCTACAATTCTTTCCGTAATGAGTGGTATTTCCTACATGGTTTCAATGATGATTGTTCTCAAATGTCTTAAGAAAATGTCAAAGAAAACATTATGGATATGGATGTCATTTATCGGTGCGGCGGCAAACATTATAATCTACGTTATTGGTGTTTATGTTGTGCCATACAATACAATTCCAGGATTCATTTTATATGCAATTCTCCGCTTTTTTACAAACTTCCCCGTAGGTATGAGCCTTGTGCTTCTCGTTTCCATCATAGCTGATGTTACTGACAGCATTGAAATGGAAAAAGGCGAGCGTCTTGAGGCAACAGTTTATTCTTTCAAGGGCTTGCTTTATAAATTCTCTGTTGCACTTTTCAATGTTGTTGTGCTGGGAATAATCGATGCTCTCGGCTACAATGCAGAGAGAATGGAAGCCATAACAGAAAATGTCACAAAGCCTCTTATTGTTTCTACGATGCAGGCAAGCATTATTGACGGAGTGGATTATACGGTACTCCTTAACGGTATTTTCTTTATGCTGACGGCTTTCGGTGCAATAGGACTTATTCTTCAGGCTCTTCCGATGATGTTCTTTAAATTTGACGAGAATGCATTTGAAGAAAAACTGACTGCATACAGAAAGCAGAAGGAGCTTCAGCAGGAACAGGAATTGCTGAATAATGAGGTGTGAAATGAACAATCTGAAAATCGGAGTTGCAAGTGTAACGTTCAGAAATAAAACCATATCTGAGGTTGTGGAAATTGCAAAAAATGCAGAGGCTTCTTACATAGAATGGGGAGCTGACGTTCACGTTAAAACCGCCGAAGATGCAAAAGCGGCAAAAGAACTTTGTAACAAAAACGGTATAAAAATAAGCTCATACGGCAGTTACTACAGAGTAGGCTCCCGTGACAAAGAAAACTGGGAACAAATCTGTAAAAATGCAGAAATTATGGGTGCATCTTCTGTGAGAGTATGGCTTGGAAACAAAGACAGCGAAGAAACGAGCGAAGATGAATACAGAAATCTTCTTGAAGATTTAACACACATTTGCGAAGTGGCAGAAAAATATAATCTTCTTGTCTGTCCCGAATGTCACGATAATACCTTTAATAACAACACCGAAGCGATTCTCAGACTGAAAAAGGATTTAAACAAAGAGAATTTCAGGACTTATTTTCAATCAAGGTATTTCAGATTTGATTATGACATGGACCGGATTGAAAAGACCTTTGACTTTATTGAAAATGTTCATGTAAGCTACCGCGACTTATATCGTGAACAAAGATTCAGAAAAAAAGACAAAAAATATCTTGATAAAATTCTGAAAAAACTTTTGCAGATGAAATTTAACGGTATCGTAATTGTTGAATTTGTAAAAGGTTCTAAAGAGAAAAACTTCAGAAAAGATGTTGAAAAGCTGAGAAAATATTGAGGGTGGTTAAAATTAAAATCGCATTATTAGGCTCAGATGAGCATAAATTTTCAAAGGTTTACACAGAATCAGTTCTTGAAAAACTAAGTCAGTACGGCGAAGTTTCAGAACGTATCGACAGAAGCAACATAGAAAAATATTCAGATTTTTTAAATGATTGTGAAGTGGCTTTTTCCACATGGGGAATGATTAAATTCACCGAAGAAGAGATCAGAAAATATATGCCGAAACTTAAATTTCTGTTTTACAGTGCAGGCACAGTGCAATATTTTGCCGAACCTTTTCTTGCTTGCGGTGTCCGCGTTTTCAGTGCTTTTGCCGCAAACGCAGTGCCCGTGGCTGAATATACTGTTTCACAAATTACACTTGCTTTGAAAGGCTATTTTCAGAGTGCGAAAAGATATAAGTCTTGTCTTCCGTATTCTTTTATTCACAGTCAGAAATGCACAGGTGCTTTCCGTGCAAAGGTGGGACTTGTGGGTCTTGGAACTATCGGTTCTCTTGTGGCAGAAAGGCTTAAGAATTCTGATCTTTGCGTTATGGCGTATGATCCTTTTGTCAGTGAGGAAAAGGCAGAAAAACTTGGTGTCACATTAACTGATCTTGAAACCATATTCAGAGAATGTGATGTTATCAGCAATCACCTTGCCAATAAAAAAGAACTTAAAAATATTTTTGACGGAAAATATTTTAAGCTGATGAAAAAGCACAGCACATTTATCAACACAGGCAGGGGAAATCAGGTGGATGAATTCGCCCTCGCATCAAGTCTCATTCTTCATCCGTCAAGAACCGCAGTTGTTGATGTTCTTAAGAACGAAGTTTTTCCGTATATCAGTCCTCTCTTCTGGTGTCCCAATGCGATAATCACTCCCCACATTGCAGGGAGCCTGGGTAACGAAACAGAGAGAATGGCATTTTACATGATTGAACAGTTTGAAAATTGGCTGAGTGGCAAGGAAACACAATACGAAGTTACTGAAGATATGCTTAAAACAATGGCTTAGGAGGAAAAAATATGAATTTCAATCAGGCAATTGAACTTTACAAAAAGAATCCTACAAGCGAGGTTTTGAACGAAGTTGCAGAAAAACTTCTGGCAGAAATGACGCTTAAAGAAAAACTCCGTACCATGCAGGGCCACGCAATGGGAGTTACAATTAAAAACACTCTCACAAAAGGCAGATATTATAACGGTGAAGCATATCCTGCAGGTGGTTGCAAAAGGCTGGGCATTCCTCCTGTGCTTTTCACCGATGGTCCAAGAGGAATTGTTATGGGCAAATGCACATGCTTTCCTGTTTCAATGCTCAGAGGCGCTGCATTTGATGATGAGCTTGAATATGAAATAGGTAAAGTTATGGCAAAAGAAGCCGCTGCACATGGTGCGAATCTTTTTGCAGGCGTGTGCATAAATCTTCTTCGCAATCCCATGTGGGGAAGAGCTCAGGAAACTTACGGCGAAGACCCATATCTTTTAGGAAGAATGGGTGCGGCACTGACGAAAGCAATGCAGGAAAACGGTATTATTGCCTGCCCGAAACACTATGCTCTTAACAGTATTGAAGACCTGCGTTTCAGCGTTGATGCAAAGGCAGATGAGAGAACACTTCACGAAGTTTATCTGCCTCATTTCAAAAAGTGCATTGATGCAGGTGCAATGTCAATAATGGGTGCATATAACAAAGTCAATGGTACATACTGTTGTGAAAACAAAGAACTTCTTACAGATATTCTCAGGGACAAATGGGGATTTGAGGGATTTACTCTTTCGGATTTCTTTTACGGAATTTATGATGCTGCAAGAAGTGTCAAAGCGGGTATGGATATGGAAATGCCATACTATTTCCGTTACGCATTCCTGAATAATAAACTTAAAAAAGGTGAACTCACAGAAAAAGATATCGACATGAGTGTGATGAGAATTCTCAAAGCGCTTATCAAGACCTTGCCTGAATATAAAACATATCCGAAAACTGTTATTCTTTCTGACGAACACACAAGCCTTGCACGGAAAGTTGCGGGAAAAGGAACAGTTCTCCTTAAAAATGAGAATAAAACATTACCCATTCAGAACGGTAAAAAAATTGCTGTTGTGGGCAGATATGCAAATAAAGTGAACGTAGGTGACCACGGAAGCAGTAATGTTTATAGTCCATATACTGTAACAGCTTATGAAGGACTTAAAAACCGCTTCGGCGAAAACAACGTAACCGTCTATAACGGATGCGATATTGTCAAGGCAAAAGAAACAGTCAGAGACTGCGATTACATAGTTGTATGCGTGGGTAGTGACTGGCTTCAGGAGGGTGAGTTTCTTGTCAATCTCGGTAAAGTCAAAAAGAAACCTAAAGGTTCAGGCGGTGACAGAGCTGATTTGAGAATCCCTGAAGAAGATGTTGCTCTGATAAAAGCTTTGTCTGAAACAGGCAAAAAACTTATTGTCAATATCATGGGCGGTAGTGCCTATGTAATAAAAGACTGGTCTGATTTGGCTGACTCAATTCTCTTCTCTTTTTACAGTGGTCTTGAGGGCGGTAATGCCCTGGCAGATGTTCTCAGCGGTGATGTAAACCCGGGCGGAAAACTTCCGTTTACAATTGCGTTTAATGAATTGGATTATCCCTCTTTCCTTCACATCGGAGACGAGGAGAGAGAAATTGATTACAGCTATTACCATGGCTATACTTTGTTTGATAAAAAAGGAATCGAACCGCAATATCCTTTCGGATTCGGTCTTTCTTATACTGAATTTGAAATCGGTGATTGTTCGGTTTCTGAAAAAGAAAACGAACTGGAAATTACTGCATCTGTTAAAAATATCGGTGTTGTTGATGGTGACGAGGTTGTACAGGTTTATGTAGGAAGCGAAAATACTGAAGAAGACAGACCGGTAAAACTTCTTAAAGGTTTTAAGCGAGTTAGCGTAAAAACAGGCGAAACTGCAGAAGTTAAAGTTTCTGTTGGTTATGATGACATTAAGTTCTATGATGTTCAGAGTGGTAATTGGAAGCTTGATAAAAACTATACTCTTTACATCGGAACAAGCAGCAGAAATATTATGTTCAAAGAAAGTGTAGACCTTTAAAACCGAGGTGAATTTATGAAAAGCAGTCCATATTCTCCCGATTTATTTATGGGTGAAATTTACGATAAAGTCTGTGCAAAGCCTTATGAAAATATAAATACAGCTGAGGATGCTTTAAAGGCAGGGGAAGAAATACGCAGAAAGGCTGAAAAGGTGTTTGGTCTTGACAGAATTCCTGATAAAATCTCGGATTACAAACTTGTTTCTGCAGGAAAAGCTCTTGATTATCCTGAATACACTCTGCAAAAATATTCTGTGGAAATATGTAAAGGACTTGAATCTCTTATATATATTCTTACCCCGAAAGAATTGAAAGAAAATGCTTCGGGAGTTGTGGCACTTTGCGGTCATGGCTATGGAGTAAGACAAATTCTTAAGATTTCAAAAAGAGGAAACAAGAAAAGTTTTAATTATTTTGATAATTATCAGAAAAATTTTGCGGTGGAACTTGCAAAAAGAGGTTGTGTCGTAATTGCCCCTGAGCTTTTCGGCTTTGGTGAAGCAAGGTTAAAAAAAGATTTAATCAAACCTTTTTATATCAGTTCCTGTGATGAACTTTCTCATCACCTTCTGCCCTACGGATTTACTGTGGCATCAATGCGTATTTACCAAGCGATTGTGTGTGCGGAAATACTGCTGAAACAGAAAAATATTGACAAAGAAAAGCTTTCATGTATGGGAATTTCAGGAGGGGGACTGACAGCACTGTATGCCTCTGTCCTTGATGAGAGATTCAGAAAAACAGTTGTCAGCGGTTACGTCAACACTTTTCGTGACAGTATTCTTTCTCTCTGGCACTGTCCTGATAATTATATCCCCGGTATTCTTGAAATCGGTGAAATATATGATTTTGCATCGTCCATTGCTCCGAGGGAATTGTTAATTGAATCAGGCAAAAAGGATAAACTTTTCCCCGTAGATGCAAGCATGAAGGCGCATGAAAATATAAAACGCGTTTATTCATTGATCGGTGCAGAAGACAAACTGCACATAGATATTTTTAACGGCAAACACTCTGTAAGCGGAAGAAAAGCCTTTGACTTTCTGGCGGAATAAATAACGACAGCCCGTAGATTCCACGGGCTGTCGTTGCTTGTTTATAGCTTCTGAAAATTTTACCATTCAAGACTAAAAGCAAAAGAGCTTTTCACAGATTGTCCTCAATAAAATTTTCAAGGTGAACCGGACTGAGCTGTATTCTGTTGCAGGTATTAACAAATTTTACTGCTTTGGTTTCGTCCGTAAATACATCGGGAACAGATTTGATCAATTTGTTGTTTTCAAAAACTTTGATGCCGTAGGTAATATATGATTTGTTGTCATTTTGTTCTACTATGTATAAATAATCGTTAAAAAGGGCGCTGATAGTCAGGTGAGTATATTCAGTAATCCTCTTAAGCGTTTCCAGTCTTGGTGAAAATCTGCCTCTTTCAAGCAGACTTACGGTTTCTGAACTGATGTCGCAATGCTCAGCAAATTCTTCCTGTGTTTCGTTCATCAGGAGTCGTAATGACTTTATTCTTTCTCCTAAATTTTTCACTTCATTCATTTTTTTGCTCTCCTTTGAATTGTATCCTGAAAATAATAAATCCTCAGATAATTGCAATCCACGGAAGAACTTTGGAATTTATACAAAAAACCAAAAGTGTACGAGTTTTTTGCAAAAACGTAAACGATTTCAATATAGCGAGTTATAAAGAACATCACCTCGGCGAAAGACCAAAGTGATGTTGTTTGTTGTGGGTTATTTTATTGTTCGCAGAACTTCAAAAAAGCCTTTTTGAACGCACCGATTTTACGCGAAGAAGTGTAAACTGAATATTTCTGCTTGTCGAATTTTATTTTCACAAATTCTTTTGTAATTTCATCAACGTAATTCAGATTAACTATGAAGCTGTGGTGGGGTTGGGCAAAGGTTTTAATATCAAGCATCTCCTTCCAATGCTCTAACCGGTGGTTTGTTTCAATTCTTCCGTGTGTGAGATAAAGAACAGATTTTCTGTTTTCTATTGCTATATAAAGAATTTCATGGGGATAAACCTTGCGGACATCCTTGTTGCATGTTTGTACAATTATTGCTGAATTACAACAATACTTTTTGCAGGTGCTGTCTTCGTTACACAAACTGATGCAAAACTTCTCACAGCCGCAACATTCAAGCAGATTATATTTAATATTGTTATCTTCCATAAATTCGATCATTTTTGCTTTCGCTTCATCTTTAACAATCTCGTCACATACTACCGAATCCATAAAATTACCGTCCTTATATACAAAAAACTTCTGTATATAAATGTAAGGAAAGTCAAAAAGTTACGCAAAAACTAAAACTTTCTATGTTTTCGACAAATACTGACTGATTAAACTGTGCAGAATTACAACGCAAAATCAAAAAATTCAACATTGTTTTTACATATAAGAAAATACGCTGAGAAAACTCTTTTGACAATATTTTCCATAACTGTTATAATCAACTATATATAAATTATTGACGAAAAGGATTGATACGGGTTGATAAGTGCCGAAAAAGCAAGTGAAATTGCGGCTTTATACTATGATGACGTATATCGTCTTTGCTTGTCAAGGCTTGGAAGAGAAGCGGATGCCGCTGATGTTACACAAGAGGTTTTTCTTTTCTTTCAGGAGAAATACAGTGATCTTGAAGATAATTTTATTAAGGCATGGCTCTTTTCTGTTGCCAACAATAAAATAAAAGAAGAATTCAGGCACATTGCCAAGAGGGAAAAGGAGCTTATTTTCGGTACGATATCTGAAACACAGACAAGCACGGATATTCTATTTGAGCTGGAAGAGGATAATAAAATAACCGATGAAGAACTTGAAGAAAAGAAAAAGAGTATCCTTTCTTCGCTGACAGAAAAAGAGCTTGAGCTTTTTGAAATGGTTTATATGAAGCATATGGAATACGCGGAGCTTGCAAAGGAATTAGATATTTCCGAGCATGCCGTAAGGTCAAGAGTTTACAGGCTCAGAGTTAAAATTAAGGAAAGAGCTTCATTTATGTTTATGGCTCTCCTGCTGCTTACTATGAAATTATAAATTTTTTGTAAAAATCAAAAAATTTTGCGTGACAAAACACGATTCCCTTCATATATCTGTGAAGGGAGGTACTATATTTATCTAAAATAAAAAACGGAGGTGAACAAATCCGTGGAAAACGAACGCGATACAGCCACTGAAAAACAGACCTTGAAGGACAAGCTTATGGCGATAATTCTGCTTGAAACTGCAAAGGACTATAAAGAAATGGACAGTGATCTGGTAACGGAATGCGTCGATTTTCTTATGGAACTGGAAGGAAAAGAAAGGTTAAGTAGAAAAGAAATTGAACAGAGAGTAAATGATATACCGTTCAAGGGCAGGGTAACTGCACTCAGCTCTTATGCTAAGAGGAGAATAAGAGCAAAACGACTTGCAATTATCGCTGCAGTTCTTGCGGTGATTATCGCACTCTTTGGTATGTTTGCAATTGCATCGGGCAATACGTTGGATGAAATTTTCAGGGAAATCGGTAGTTATCTTTGGGAAATGTCTGACGGCAGCTCGATTGAATATAATGATATAACATTTATTAAAGCCGATGAAACCAAGAAGTATTCTTCTTTTGAAGAACTTGCAGAAAGCGAAGAAATTGATATTCTGTATCCTACTTGGTTACCGGATAACGAAAAGATTGTCGAAGTTTGGTGTCTGAATGAAAATGATTCAGAGAGATATGTAATGTATTGTAATATACCTGAACATAATGTTGAGGTGACAATGGACAGTGGTTTATCAGAAAAAGCAAAGTCGAATTGTTTACGAAAAGAAATAGCAGGTCATTTAGTATATTATGAAAAGAATTTACGATTTGTACAGGCAAATTTCGTTTATGAAAACAATTTATATTTAGTGACTTCAGATACCGAGGATAATCTTTTCAGAATTATTGAAAATCTGAAGGAGATTAATTAAAAATGAAAAAAATCATTGCACTTGTTATGGTGATTGTTTCTATATTTTCCGTAATATCAATGTCAGCTTATGCTGAGGATAAAAGCGAAAATACCGTTACTGTTATTGTAAATGAAGTTGAATTTATTTTTGATGCGGACACAACGGAAGAATTCCGTGATAAATTTATAGCTGATTATTTTAATGTAGATAATGGTGATACATCTGCTTACGGACTTACATGTACCCTTTTTGGCCATAAGTATGAGGAATCAATTGTTACTGCTATAATTCATAAAGATAAGGCAACGGACCCCAGATGTCTGCGCCAGACATATAAAATGGAAGCATGCACAAGATGTACATATGCTCAAAAAACTTTGATTAGTCAAGTGTATATCAGTTGTTGTGAAGAATAATTTTATAATTACCAATGTAATGTAATATACATCGGTAAATACCTTTCGGGTGTGAGAAAATGACAGAGAAATTAACAGTCAGCCTTTTCGGCCACAGAACAATTGAAGATGCACAGCCCGTCGAGCAAAAGCTCTATGAGCTTCTCCGTATAATAATGTGTGGGAACAGTGAAGTTGAGTTTCTTGTGGGAAGAAACGGAGAGTTTGACCTGATGGCTGCATCTGTTATCAGAAGGCTGAAAAAAGAAACTTACTCTGAAAATGTTTTTCTCACACTCGTTATGCCTTACGAAACCGCCGAGCTGCGAAACAACATCGGGGCTTTTGAAAATTATTATGATTCCATAGAAATCTGTGAAGCCTGTAGTGAAAAGAATTTTAAAAATGCTTTCACCATAAGGAACAGAGATATGGTTGATAGGTCAGACCTGGTTGTTGTTTATGTGAAAAATAATTCAGGCGGTGCATACAGGACGTTGAAGTATGCAGAGAAAAACGAAAAACGTATTGTAAATCTTTTTCACACCCGAAACGAACAACTGTAAAAACTCAGACATTACAAAAGACAGAAACAACCCAAAACAACAAAAAACAATAAAAATGCAGAAGAAGCGAACCAAAACTTCTTCTGCATTTTGCATTCTGTTTTCTTCACTGAGCTTTTAAGCTCTTTTTCGTGACAAACCCTGAAATTCTACATATATAATTAAATATAAAACTTAAGGGTGATTTTTTGAAAGAGTATAAAAGATGTCTTGATATGGTAAGAATACACCTGCAAGACGAAACCGTCCAACTCAATAACGAAACATTAGACAAGCTTGTTAATAATGAGCTTCAAAAATCCGCAAACGAAATGGATAAATCTTTAATTGACCTTTGCCTTAATGCCCTCGTTGCATACAGAGCATATGAGGCAGAAAGTAAAAAGAACATGTAGTTTTGAGGAACAGATATAGTCGTTAATTTTCGTAAAGATGCTTACAATAGAAAAAACATAGCAATATATTTGCCTTACGGCAAACCGTCGCACATGGCAGGGAGTTCGAATCTCCTCAAATCAGAACAAAAAAACAAGACACCCACAAAAGTAGATGTCTTGTTTTGGTGATCCATCGGAGATTCGGCAGCTATGCTGCCGCATAAGTCCTATTATAATGCCGTGCTCCTCTGCCTTACGGCAAACCGTCGCACATGGCACGAGTTCGAATCTCCTCAAAATATAACAAAAAAACAAGACACCCACAAAAGTGGATGTCTTGTTTTGGTGATCCATCGGAGATTCGAACTCCGGACACCTTGATTAAAAGTCAAGTGCTCTGCCGGCTGAGCTAATGGATCGTGTTTTCGCTGGATACCTTGATATTATATAGTGTTTTTTGAAATCTGTCAAGGTTTTTTTGTAAAAATTTCTTCAACTCTTAAATTTTTATCATTTTGACATATTTTATTCCTTTTGAGAGAAACTATTTATGATATTTTTTGAAAAAGGAGCAGTCAGATGGCAGTAATTCTTATAAGAACTCTTGTGCTTTATGTGATAGTTATACTTGTTGTAAGACTTATGGGAAAGAGACAAATCGGTCAGCTGCAGCCAACTGAGCTGGTCGTTACGATTCTTTTATCCGAGGTTGCATCAATGCCGCTTGAGGATAATGACATTCCGCTGATAAATTCTGTTTTTTCAGTTTTGCTGCTTGCAAGCCTTGAAATAATTTCTTCTGCGATTGCTCTGAAAAGCGGAAAATACAGACGTGCTGTTGAAGGTAATGCCGTATTTATAATAAAAGAGGGAAAACTTGATGTAAAAGCAATCAAAAAACTTCGATATTCTATGGATGATCTTATGGAGAGCCTGAGACAAAAAGATATTTTTGATGTAAGTGATGTGGAATATGCAGTTGTGGAAACAAGCGGAAATCTGAGCGTTATGCTGAAAGCTGATAAAATTCCGCTGACCTTGAAATCAATAGGTGAATCTGCTGAGGAAAAAGGAATACCTGCTGTTGTGATTTCTGACGGAAAATATATTTACTCGAATTTTTCTCTTTGCAGAACAAGTAAAGATAAAATTGATAAAATTCTTTCTGGAGAAAAAATTTCCGTTGACAGAATAATGCTGATGACTCTTGATAAAAAAGGAAACAAATATATAATTACGAGGGACGGATAAAATGAAGAGGTTTTTTATTTCACTGGCACTTCTTGCGGTTATAGTTTCGGGAACTGCATTTACAAGCTTTACTGCAGGAAAAAAACTTGAGGAGTCGGGAAAAGCCATCCTTATGTGTACTGAAAAAGAAGAAAATGAAAATATGGATTCTCTGAAAATCAAAGAAGCAATCAGAGTATGGGAGAAAAACAGAAAATTTCTTTTTGCTGTTACTTTTCATGATGATTTTTCTGAGATAGAAGAAAAAATCACTGAGCTTGAATTTTATTCTTTTAAGCCGGATTTCAATAAAAGCTCAAAAATCAGTTATGAAACAGGAATGTTGCTGAAGAGTCTTGCAGAGGATTTTTATGTCACTCTTGAAAACATATTTTAGTATTAAATATTAAGTTGATTTTTACGGATGTTTGTGCTATACTTAATAAGTACAATTGTGCCTTGAAAAAAGGGTGCATCAGAATTTGTGTCTTAGAATTCCTTAAAAGAATTTTAAACCTTGTTTTGCAAATATGTTTTGTTGAAAGGAAGAAAAAACTGATGACCGGAAAAAGACTTATATCCTCGCTCATTCAACTTATTCCTCTGATTTTGGTTGTTACATTTATTTTCGGAGCTATAGGCGGTTACGTCAACTATTTTGTGCTGGAACCCGAATATACTGCAACAACCTCATTCTATGTAATGGCTCCTGTAGATGAAGACGCAGGGGATGATAACAACTCTATCATTACATACTATGAGAAACTGGCACTTGACTACAGTGAAATTGCCACAAGCCGCAGCATTACAAGCGAGGTTGCAAGGAACCTTAATCTTCAGGATGGTCTCAAAGATTATGAAATCAAGGTTGCACCTGCAGAAGAAACACGTGTTATGGAGCTTACGGTAACAGGTCATGATGCTGACCTTGTAAAGGACATTGCAGATGAAATGGTCAAGGTTTTCAGTGATACGGTCAAACGTGTTATCGGAGCAGAAAATGTAAACGTTATTGACTATGCTTATGTTATAAGATCCGGTCCCATGAGAGCACAGAATACTATTCTTATTGCGCTTGCAGGTGCGATTATCACAATCGGTATTATTGTGCTTAAAGAATTTATGGATACTACCTTCAGAACAGCCGAAGAGGTTGAAGAGATGCTGGAGCTTCCTGTGCTCGCACAGGTTAACAGAATCAAGAGCACTCAGTCAAAAGGTAAAAAGAAGAATAAAAAGTAATTGACCTCTGAGATTGTTTGTGAAAGGATGGATTATTAATGGCTAAGTTTAAAGGTAAACCCGGTTACGGTTACGGATATGGATACGGCTATGGTTACGGCTACGGTTATTATCCCGGCGAGAGCAATAACAATAAGGTTCACGAAGCCATAAAAACATTAAGAAGTAATATTAAATTTTCAGGTATTGATGAGCCTATAAAAACAATTGTTATTACAAGTAGTATTCCCGGTGAAGGTAAGAGTACCATTTCACACTTCCTCGCAATTGAAATGGCAAAAGCAGGAAACAAGACACTTATTGTTGAGTGCGACCTTCGTCGTCCTACTCAGGGAAACCTTTTTAAAGTAAGACCGAAAAAGGGACTTACTAAATATCTTTCAGGCGACTGTACTCTTGAAGAAGCGGCAGCTGTGACAAATACCGAGAACCTCTACTTCCTTGACGTAGATTCAAAAGTTGTCAACCCCGTAGAAATGCTGGGTTCAGACCGATTCAAGAAAGCAATGGAAGAGATGAAAGAAAAATTTGATATCGTAATTTTTGACACACTTCCTCTTGTGAGCTTTATTGAGGGTGCGTTGGTTGCGGCGAACGCTGATGCAACAATAATGGTTATCCGTGCAGGATACACACCTCAGAGAGCAGTTATGGCAAGCCTTGATCAGCTTGAAAAAGCAAATGCAAAAATTATCGGTACAGTTCTCAACGGTATTGAGGAAGCTGATTCAGGTCAGTATTACGGCTACCGCAGATACAGCAGATACAATAAACGTTACCATGGCAAGTACGGTTATAACTATGACAGTTATGACAGCTATTATGCTGAAATCAATAAAAAAGAAGCAGAAGAAAAAGAAGAAGCAGAAAAAAGCAACAGCACCACAAAAGGCGATGATTTCAGCGATCTGATTATATAAGTCAGGCGGTGAGAATTTGATAGATATTCACAGCCATGTTCTTTTCGGCGTTGATGACGGAGCACCCGATTATGAAGAATCAGTCAGAATGCTGAAAGAAGCAAAAAAAACGGGCTTTGATACAATTATTGCTACACCACATGTGAGAAAATCACACTTCGACAAGGGTCCTGTACGCGAGAGTATGTCTGCGTTGAAGCCTGTGGCAGAGAGTATAGGAATAAAACTTATTCAGGGCTACGAATACAACATAGGGGCCCTTACTGATGACGGAATTGAGGGAGCACTCAGATTCTGCACAGAGGGGACAAAAACAATACTTCTCGAAATGAAAGGTACTCAGGTAGCCTCTAACTGGGAAAGAATAGTAGTTCATTTTCAGCAGGAGGGTGCGGATGTTATTATCGCTCATCCTGAGAGATATACGAATCTTTACAGCAATCATGACATGATTGCAAGAATGCTCGAAGTGGGGTGTAAGCTTCAGGTTGACCTTGCGGTTATGCTTGAGAGAAGCCTTTTCAATAAAGAGAAAAAATGCGCAAAACAACTTCTGGAAAACGGTGCAGTGCGTTGGTGTTCTTCCGATGCTCACAGAGCAGAGGATTACAAATATTTTGCCGAGGCATTCAGGAAATACGGCGATGAATTTCTGTGTATGCCCGACAGAGGCTCATATCAGGAACTTATTAAATAAATTCAAAATGAGAAAGGGACTTAAAAATGAAAAACCTTTATGAGAAAATCGTAAACGGAGAGGAAAAAATTTCGCTGGTAGGTCTTGGCTATGTGGGAATGCCGATAGCCGTTGCTTTTGCAAAAAAGGTAAAAGTAGTGGGCTTTGACCTTAATCAGAAAAAAATTGAACTTTACAAATCAGGCGTGGATCCGACAAACGAAGTAGGCGACGAGGTTATTTCCAAGACAACAGTTGAATTCACATGTGACGAAACAAAACTCAAGGAAGCTAAATTCCATATCGTTGCAGTGCCTACTCCTGTAAATGCTGACCATACTCCTGACCTTACACCTGTTGAAGGCGCAAGCAGAATTGTGGGCAGAAATCTTGTCAAGGGTTCAGTTGTTGTTTACGAAAGTACAGTTTATCCCGGTGTTACTGAGGATGTTTGTATTCCTATTCTTGAAGAGGAATCAGGCCTTAAATGCGGAATTGATTTCAAAGTTGGTTATTCACCTGAAAGAATCAACCCCGGTGATAAAGAACACAGACTCGAAACAATCGTTAAAATTGTTTCCGGTATGGATGAAGAAACACTTGAGCTTGTAGCTGATGTTTACTCACTTGTTATTGAAGCAGGTGTTTATAAAGCAGAAAGCATTAAAGTTGCTGAGGCTGCAAAGGTTATTGAAAACAGCCAGAGAGATATCAATATTGCATTTATGAACGAGCTTTCAATCATTTTCAATAAAATGGGTATTGATACAACTGCAGTTCTCAAAGCAGCAGGTACAAAATGGAATTTCCTTAAATTCTTCCCCGGTCTTGTAGGCGGTCACTGCATTGGCGTTGACCCTTATTACCTTACATACAAGGCAGAACAGATCGGTTACCATTCACAGATTATTCTTGCAGGCAGAAGAATTAACGATGACATGGGCAAGTATATTGCAGAAAATACAGTTAAAAAGCTTATTTCCTGCGGTAAGTCAGTAAAAGACAGCAGAGTTGCTGTTCTCGGTCTTACTTTCAAAGAAAACTGCCCTGATACAAGAAATACAAAAATTGTTGACATTATCAATGAACTTAAGGAATACGGTGTTCAGTCTTATGTTACAGACGCTTATGCTGAAAATGACGACGCTAAGAAAGAATATGGTATCGACCTTGTTCCCCTTGAAGAGCTTAAAGATATGGATGCTGTAATTATTGCAGTTGCACATAATAAATATTTTGAACTTACACAGAAGGATATTGACGCAATCTTTGCTGAAGGTGCAAATTCAGAGAAAGTTCTTATTGATGTTAAGGGCATCCTTGACAGAAAAGAATATGAAGCAGCAGGTTATTGCTACTGGAGATTATAATTTATAGGAGAAAATCAGATGGGATACAGCGAACTCACTTTTGATAAAGACAGTGTTTTCCTTGTAACAGGTGGTGCAGGCTTCATCGGTTCAAACCTTTGTGAGGCAATACTTAAAATGGGTTATAAGGTAAGATGTCTTGATAACTTTTCAACAGGTAAAAGAGAGAATATTGAAGAGTTTCTTTCAAACCCCAATTTCACTCTTATTGAGGGTGATATCAGAGATTATGAAACTTGTGAAAAGGCCTGCGAAGGAGTAGACTACGTTTCAAATCAGGCTGCATGGGGCAGTGTTCCCAGAAGCATCGAAATGCCTCTTCTTTATGAGGAAATCAATATAAAGGGTACACTCAATATGCTTGAGGCAGCAAGACAGAAGGGTGTAAAGAGATTTGTTTACGCATCAAGTTCTTCTGTTTACGGTGATGAGCCAAACCTTCCGAAAAGAGAAGGCAGAGAAGGCAATCTTTTGTCTCCCTACGCTCTCACAAAAGGTGTCTGTGAAATGTACGCAAAGCTTTATACTGATATCTATGGTCTTGAAACAGTCGGTTTCCGTTATTTCAACGTTTTCGGCAGACGTCAGGATCCCTATGGTTTTTACGCAGCGGTTATTCCGAAATTTGTAAGACTTCTTCTGAATGATGAAGCCCCCACAATCAACGGTGACGGCAAACAGTCAAGGGACTTTACTTATATTGAAAACGTTATTGAGGCAAACCTTAAAGCTATGCTCGCTCCGAAAGAAGCAACAGGACAGGCTTACAATATTGCGTACGGTGACCAGATTTATCTTATTGATCTTTACAATGAACTTTGTAAGCTTCTCGGAAAAGATATTGCACCGATTTATGGTCCTGACAGAGCAGGTGATATCAAGCATTCAAAGGCTGACATTTCAAAAGCAAGAGAACTTCTCGGTTATGATCCCGATTGGTCTTTTGAAAGAGGCTTTGCAGATGCAGTTGAATGGTATAAGCAAAATATAAAATAAAACAAATTAAAAAGATTAAGCGGAGGATGTTATGAACAGAGTTCTGAAAAAAGAAAAAACTGAAAACAAAACATCCGTCCGCTATTTTGAAGGGTTGAATTTATGGATATTTGCTGCTGTTTTTGTGGCAAATATCTTTTTCCAGTTATCGGAAGTAAGTTCATCCCTTTTCCTTTATGTGGGAATATTTGTAATATTGTTAACTCTGTTTTTCCTTGACAAGGACGATTATATTTACATTTTTATATCGCTTCTAAGTGCCTTGAGAGTTGCGACTATTTTTAATGTGTCGGTAATCAATATTATTACGATAGTTTATCTTTTTAGAGCATATGTTTTTGAAAATGAATACAAAAAAGAAAAAGAAAAACGGCGCTTACCTAAAAATGTTATGATAGCGTGTATTGTTTATATTGTTTATTCTACGATGTATGTGCTTCTTGGTGTAAGGGGCTTGCGTGAAATTTTATATGGAATTAAGTTTTTGTGTCTTCTTGTTTATATTGTAGATGTTTTTCGGAGCATGTATAACAATAATCAAGCTGAAAAAAAGTTTATGGATATCAAGGTCTACTACGTTGCGGGAACTCTTATAGCTGTTTTTTCGTCAATTATGATTAATCCGTCTTATTCTCTTGACGCAACAAGAATGTCTTTGATGGAAGGAGCGGGGGTTAATCAGTTAGGTATTTCACTTGCGTTTTGTCTCGCTTTTGTGACTTTAGGAATGACCAGAGTAACAAACCTTAAAGAGTGGGCGGTGCTTGCTGTTACGGCACTTCCTTTGCTGTATTTCTGTTTTGCAACTCAGTCAAGGACATCTATAATAGCTTTGATATTGATTTTTGCTTCCACATTAATTTTTGGATATGCACAAAAAAAAGCAAGGCTATGGATAACGCTTATGTTAATTGCTTCGGTTGTTGTTTTTGGTGCGCTTATCTTTCTGGCGGATGGTACTCAAATTCAAGAGAATGTTTTAGGTACGATAGAACGCTTTACCAATCCACGTGGTGATGATCTTTCAAATGGACGTTTTGATTTGTGGCAAATGTATATTGACAAATTAAGTAATGATATGTTTTTGTTCTTTTTTGGAGGAACTTTGGAAGATTTCAATGGAGTACAGGCTCACAATATGTTTATTGAAATATTTGCAAGTGATGGTTTGTTCGGCACCTGTGTGATTTTGTTTGTTTATACTACAGTATTTTTTGAAATAAGAAAGGCGATAACTTCTTTCAGGAAAAGCAAAAAATATGTTCTTAGTTTTTTACCATTCATTTTGGTTTTTGTTACCGGTATGGCATCGCATACATTGCTAAATACCGAACCTACGGTTAACTTTTGTATGGGTACTGCGATGATTTATTTATATGGGGAGAATGATTCAGATGAAGATAATGTGGCTGACGGTAATGACACAGGTGTTGAGCTTGTCGGAAAACGAAAAAGATATAAGAACATCAGGCGGTTGGATCGCCGCTACGGCAAAAAACTTAGAAGAATTTGACGATGTTGAAAAAATTATAATAGTTAGCATAAACCGTGATATAAAAGAAGAAAAAAGGGTTGTGGATGGCAAAAAGGTTGTATATTTTGTTCGTGCAAATCAGGTTGCAATAGGGAGAGACAAAGTTCTCGAGGAAAAGCT
The DNA here is from genome assembly GCA_015065765.1 of Oscillospiraceae bacterium. GTDB lineage: Bacteria > Bacillota > Clostridia > Oscillospirales > Acutalibacteraceae > SIG575. The sequence continues at coordinate 103,591 of SVPP01000007.1, forward strand.
TTGCTCGATTGTTGCAGAAGAAAATCCTGATGTGATAGATGTTCAGGGCACGGAGTTTTCGTTCGGTGATTCGCTGATAAACTGTAATGTAAAATGTCCTGTTTGTGTAACTATTCAGGGTCTTGCAGGTGCTTGCGCAGATGTTTATGTAAAAGGTATGCCGCTCAAAACACTTCTTTTTGGAAGATCAAAGCGTGATAATAAAAAAATGAATGGCTTACTTGAAAGAAAGATAATGATGCATATCCGTGCAGTGAAAACCGATAAAATGATCAGAAAAGTGAAATACTGCATCGGCAGAACTCATTTTGATAAAGCTGAGGCAGAAAGAATAAATCCTGAGATAAAATACTTCTCGTGCAACAGGATATTGAGAAGCGATTTTTATTCTTATAGCTGGGATATCGAAAAAGCAGAGAAACATAAGCTTTTTGGTATAAGAAGTGAAATTCCTTACAAGGGACTTCACTATGCCGTAAAAGTTATTGCAAAGCTTAAAGAAAAATATCCCGATGTTTTACTTGAAGTACCCGGCGGGCTTAAGGTGGATGAGCCACTTTCTTCAATTGCGAGTTATCCTAAATATATAAACGAACTGATTGGGAAATATGGCGTCAGAGAAAACATTTCTTTTCTTCCATCTCTTAATCCTCAGGAAATTGCCGAGCATATGATGTCAAGTAGAGCTTTTTATCAGTATTCCGTAATTGAAAATTCCCCCAACTCTCTGGCAGAGGCGCAGGTTATGGGCGTTCCTTCTGTTGCGAGTGATGTGGGCGGAACGTCATCTTATGCTGAGGACGGAGTATCGGGACTTCTTTTTGAAGTTGATAATATAGACGAATGTGTTGAAAAAATCAGCAGAATTTTTGAAGAAGATGAGCTTTGCCTTACTCTTTCTGTAAACGAAAAAAAACTTGCAGAAGAAAGGCATGATGTGAAAACGAATACAGAAAAGCTTATTTTAATTTACAGAGAAATTATTTCAAAAAATAAAGAGAGGTAAGTATTGATGGCAGGTGCAAATAGGGTTGCAAAAAATTCCCTTTTTTATACAATTGCAAATATGGTAACTAAAGCATCTACTTTTTTACTTTTGTTTATTTACACAAATCCGGAATTTCTTTCGACAGAAGATTATGGTAGAGTCAATCTTCTTACTTCGTTTACAAGTATTGCAGTTTTGTTTGTTAATTTGTCTTTGCCTTATGCGCTTATCCGGTTCTATGCTGAGTATAAGCTTGACAAAGAAAAGTGCAGAAAATTTTTTGGCACCATTATGACCTTTATGGCGATTTTAGGAACAGCTGTTGTATCAATGATGATAATTTTTAGAAATTACATCGGCGTGTTGTTTTTTAAGGGGATTGAAATTTATCCTCCCGTTATCTGCACTTTGCTGACTCTTGTTTTCAACGCTCTTTATCAGATGTATCAGTCTATTCTGCAGGCAAAGCAGCAGGGCGGAAAATTTGTGAAGAATTCTTTGCTTTTCTTTTTCTTTCATGTAGGGCTAAACGTGCTTCTTTTGGTTTGGGGCAGAGGTGTTTATCTCTTTGGTTTTGAACTGGGCGGACTTAACGGCATGATGCTGTCGCTCTTTGTTTCAAACCTCATTTTTGCTATTTACGGTATTATCGATATGCTCAGATGCAGAGAAATGTATTTTGGTATCGATAAGCAGATGCTTTCCACTGCTCTTAAATATTCTGTTCCATTGCTGCCCCACAATATTGCAAACAACATGGCATCATACATTTCGAAGCATTTCCTCAATGCGGCAGGGAAGGCTTTTGAAAATGGTATTTACAGTGTTTCAATGCAGTTCAGTTCTGTCATTGAAATTATACAGTCTTCTATTCATCATGCTTTCAGACCGTGGTTCAACGATAAGATGAAGTTTGGTGAAGAGGGTAAAAAAGAAATTGTTGACTTAGCTTCGATAGCTTTTAGAATATCAGCTATTATGTGTCTTGGTGTTGCACTGTTTTCACAGGAAGTTGTTATGCTTCTTGATAATAATTATTATGATGCGTGGAAGTATGTTCCGATAATTGCCGTAGCACATGCAGTGAAGTTTGTTTATTTCACTCATACCTTCGGTATCATGTACGATATAAAACAGAGTAAAAAAATGTTCCTCTGTTCGGGCTCGGCAATAGTTGTAAACTTTACAATGAGTTACATACTCACTGAGATGGGTAAATACACAATGCTTACGGCAGCTCTTTGTTTCCTCATTTCAAGGTCAACAGCGGCTCTCGTTTCAGTTGTAATCTGTAGAAGAAATGACATTATAAAATATAATATAAAAGAAATGCTAGGAAAGATTTTTCTTGTCGCCGCTTTCAGCGTGGCAGGTCTTGTTCCTATAAACGTTCTTTATGTGGGGCTTCAGAATGAAATCCAGCTTTTCTCGTCAACATTCTTTATAAACTTTGCCTTTAAGTTTGTGATTTTTGCAGTGGGTACAGTTTGTATTGTAGGAAGAAAAAAGAAGGAAATGATTTCACTTATCAAGGGTATTGTTAAAAAGAAATTATAAATAAATGTGAGGGGAAATTATGAAAATTCTCGTGACAGGCGCAGAGGGCTTTGTGGGAAAAAACCTTTGTGCAAATCTTGAAATGAATGAAAATTATGAGCTTTTGAAGTTTGATGTCAATACAGAAAAAGCTCTGCTTGATAAATACTGCGGTGTATGTGATTTTGTAGTTCATCTTGCGGGGGTAAACAGACCGGAAACTGAAGATGAATTTGCAAAGGGCAATTCAGGTTTCACGGGTGAACTTCTTGAGGCTCTGAAGAAAAATAAAAACGCATGTCCCGTTCTTATTACGTCTTCGATTCAGGCGTCTCTTGATAATCCTTACGGAAAATCAAAAAAAGATGCAGAGAATTTTATTTTTGCTTACGGCGAAGAAACAGGTGCAGAAGTTTTTGTTTACAGAATGCCTAATGTTTTCGGTAAATGGTGTCGTCCGAATTATAACAGTGCGGTTGCAACTTTTTGTCATAATATTGCAAACAATTTGCCCATTACTGTCAATGACAGAAATCATATGATGAATCTTGTATATATAGACGATGTTGTAAATGAGATAAGAAATGCAATTGAAGGCAAAGCAAATAAAAAAGAAAAATTCTGTGAAATCACTCCTGTTTATCAGCGGACTCTCGGTGAAATTGCTGACCTGCTTTATTCTTTCAAAGCTTCACGAGACGAAAGAAAAATCCCCGACATGTCAGATGGATTTATCAAAGACCTTTATGCAGCATATTTAAGTTATCTTCCGGAGGATAATTTTTCTTATCCTCTGAAAATGAATATAGACGAAAGAGGCTCTTTTACGGAAATCATCAGAACAGTTGACAGAGGTCAGGTGTCTGTAAATATTTCAAAGCCGGGTATTACAAAGGGCAACCACTGGCATAATACAAAGAATGAAAAGTTTGTTGTTGTTTCAGGTAAGGGTGTTGTACGCTTCAGAAAATACGGTGAAGATAAGGTTATCGAATATTATGTAAGCGGAGATAAGATTGAAGTTATCGACATTCCCACGGGTTATACACATAATATAGAAAACCTTGGTGACACAGACCTGGTGACAATAATGTGGTGCAACGAGCCTTTTGATCCTGAAAAACCCGACACAGTTTTTCTGAAAGTATGAGGTAATATAAATGAATAAACTTAAATTAATGACAATTATCGGTACAAGACCTGAAATCATCAGACTTTCTGCCGTAATGAAATGTGCTGATAAATATTTTGACCATATAATTGTTCACACAGGTCAGAATTACGATTACACTCTTAATCAGGTTTTCTTCGAGGACCTTGAACTTCGTGCGCCTGATTATTATCTTGACAGTGTAGGTGCAGACCTTGGCGAGACAATGGGTAACATTATCGCAAAATCATATCAGGTAATGGTTAAAGAAAAGCCTGATGCAGTTCTTCTTCTCGGAGACACAAATTCAGCTCTTTCTGCAATCGGCGCAAAACGTCTTAAAATTCCGATTTTCCATATGGAAGCAGGTAACCGTTGTTGGGACTGGAATGTAAGCGAGATGATCAACAGAAAAATCGTTGACCATATTTCAGACATCAATCTTCCCTATACTGAGCACAGCAGACGTTATCTGATTTCTGAGGGTATTGACGGCAAAACTGTTTTTGTAACAGGCTCACCTATGAGAGAAGTGCTTGAAGAATACAAGGACAAAATTGATGCAAGTGATGTTCTTTCCCGACTTGGCCTGGAAGGAGGAAAATTCTTCCTTGTTTCAGCCCACAGAGAAGAAAACATTGATAATGAAGAGAATTTCATGTCACTCATGACAGCTATCAATAACATAGCCGAAAAGTACCAGATGCCTGTCATTTATTCAACCCATCCTCGTTCAATGAAATTTATTGAAAAGAGAAATTTCAAATTCCATCCGCTTGTGCAGAATCTCAAACCATTTGGTTTTATGGATTATAACAAGCTTCAGAAAACAAGTTACTGTGTTCTTTCAGACAGCGGAACGCTTTCTGAAGAATCTGCAATGCTGGGTTTTTCAGGCGTCCTTCTCAGAACATCAACAGAACGACCCGAGGTTCTTGACAAGGGTAGCGTTGTAATTGGTGGTATTAAAACTCAGGATGTTGAAAGGGCAATTGAACTTTCGGTTTCTATGAGGGAAAATAATGAACCATATGTTATGGCAGAGGACTATGCAGACACAAATGTGTCGGTAAAAGTTGTGAAACTTGTCCAAAGCTACACTCATATTGTCAATAAGACAATATGGTTGAAGGACTAAAATCCCATTTGTGATATTTGCTGAAAAAGAGACATGCTTTTTTGTGCATTTTTAAAATTTTTTTAATAGTGAAAAGTTTATTTCTTTTTTATATGTTGACACTCTCCCCCTACTTGTGGTATCATTACCATGAAGAATAGTAGGGGGAGTATTGCCCTTTTCCGTTCTAAAATGATAATTATATTCTGGCATTATATCTTAAAGGAGGCAAAATTATGTCTAAGACGAAGAAGCTTCTTAGCATTATTCTCGCTGTGCTCATGGTTATGAACATGTTTGCAGTTGGTATTACAGCGGCAGCTGAAGAGATTAATGACGAAGCAAGCTATGTAGCACAGTACGGCATAACAACAAGTGCCGATGTGGTGCATCCAGGTGACGTAATCGACGTTTATCTCTCTCTGAGTACAGATTATCCTGTTTATGCAGCTCAGGCAGCGGTTCTCTACGATGCGGAACTTTTTGAGGTGGTTATCCCCGAGGGAAAGAAGCCTACAACACCCGATTATATTGATAATGCAGGTGAGTTGGAAAATTATAAGCTCCTCGGTAATGCATCATCATCCTCATCAATGTATAAGAGAAATTCAAATCCCACTTATTGGCAGTCACTAGCCGATTCAGTGAAGATTGCATACATCGGTTTCTCCGGTGACTCAAGCCAGGGTTCACCTGTGATTGCTGATGGTCAGATTGCTAAGTTCTCGCTTAAAGTTCGTGAGGACGCTGAATTTGGATCTGAAGGCAGAATTTATATGCATGAGGACTGGAACAAGGACTCAACATGCCTTGGCGGTCTTAACTTTGTATCACGTTCAGTAAATGATACGTTCGGTACAACATCAGGCAGCTATGTTGCACACGGTCAGACAATTGACCTTTCGGCAGCAACAGCTACAGTAACAGTAGGCCACGATGATGGTGAATGGGAAAGAAAAACAAACCCTGATTGTGTAAATGAAGGTCTCGATGAGCTTAAATGTACAATCTGTGGCGTGGTTCTTGATACAAGAGCTGTTGAACCCTACGGTCATGAATATGAAATCTCTGTAGCTCCGGCTACATGTACAGAGGACGGCTATACAAAGTATGAATGCTCAGTCTGTGGAGATGAGTATGTAGCAAATCAAGTTCCTGCACTCGGACACACAGAAGTAATCGACGAAGCAGTAGCACCCGATTGCACAGAAACAGGTCTCACAGAAGGTAAGCACTGCTCAGTATGCGGTGAAGTTCTTGTAGCTCAGGAAGTAGTTCCTGCACTCGGACACACAGAAGTAATCGATGCAGCAGTAGCTCCTGACTGCACAAACACAGGTCTCACAGAAGGTAAGCACTGTTCAGTATGCGGTGAAGTTCTTGTAGCTCAGGAAGTAGTTGACGCTCTCGGACATACAGAAGTAATCGACGAGGCAGTAGCACCCAACTGTACAGAAACAGGTCTTACAGAAGGTAAACACTGTGAAGTTTGCGGTGAAATCCTTGTAGCTCAGGAAGTTGTAGATGCACTCGGACATTCATACGATGCAGTAGTAACAGCTCCCACATGTACAGATAAGGGTTACACAACACACACATGTTCAGTTTGTGGTGACTCATATGTGGATACATACGTTGACGCACTCGGACATACAGAAGTAATCGACGAGGCAGTAGCACCCAACTGTACAGAAACAGGTCTTACAGAAGGTATGCACTGCTCAGTTTGTGGCGAGGTTCTCGTAGCACAGGAAGTTGTTCCAGCACTTGGACATACAGAAATAATCGATGCAGCAGTAGCACCCAACTGTACAGAGACAGGTCTTACAGAAGGTAAGCACTGTGAAGTTTGCGGTGAAATCCTTGTAGCACAGGAAGTAGTTCCTGCACTCGGACACACAGAAGTAATCGACGCAGCAGTAGCACCTGATTGCACAAACACAGGTCTTACAGAAGGTAAGCATTGCTCAGTTTGCGGTGAAATCCTTGTAGCACAGGAAGTAGTTCCTGCACTCGGTCACACAGAAGTAATCGATGAAGCAGTAGCACCCGATTGCACAAACACAGGTCTTACAGAAGGTAAGCATTGCTCAGTTTGCGGTGAAATCCTCGTAGCTCAGGAAGTTGTAGATGCACTCGGACATTCATACGATGCAGTAGTAACAGCTCCCACATGCACAGATAAGGGTTACACAACACACACATGTTCAGTTTGTGGTGACTCATATGTGGATACATACGTTGACGCACTCGGACATACAGAAATAATTGACGCAGCAGTAGCACCCGATTGCACAAACACAGGTCTTACAGAAGGTAAGCACTGTGAAGTATGTGGTGAAGTTCTCGTAGCTCAGGAAGTTGTTGATGCTCTTGGTCACACAGAAGTAATCGACGAAGCAGTAGCTCCTGACTGCACAAACACAGGTCTTACAGAAGGTAAGCACTGTGAAGTTTGCGGTGAAGTTCTTGTAGCTCAGGAAGTAGTTCCTGCACTCGGACACACAGAAGTAATCGATGCAGCAGTAGCACCTGATTGCACAGAAACAGGTCTTACAGAAGGTAAGCACTGTGAAGTTTGTGGCGAAATCCTCGTAGCACAGGAAGTAGTTCCTGCACTCGGTCATACAGAAGTAATCGATGCAGCAGTAGCACCCAACTGTACAGAAACAGGTCTTACAGAAGGTAAGCATTGCTCAGTTTGTGATGAAATCCTTGTAGCACAGGAAGTTGTTCCTGCACTTGGACACACAGAAGTAATTGACGCAGCAGTAGCACCTGATTGTGAAAAAACAGGTCTTACAGAAGGTAAGCATTGCTCAGTTTGCGGTGAAATCCTCGTAGCTCAGGAAGTTGTAGATGCACTCGGACATTCATACGATGCAGTAGTAACAGCTCCCACATGCACAGATAAGGGTT
>SVPP01000041.1 GCA_015065765.1 Oscillospiraceae bacterium
TGACTACTATCCCACAAAAACAGTTGTTACAAACACAACTGCTGCAAGAAACATTGTAAACGCAGTCAAGGCTCAACCTAATGCTGATGATATCAAAGTTGTATACATCGGTACTGTTGCTGAAACAGGCGACAGAAACGCTCCTATTCACTGGGCTCGTACAGGCGACCCCATCAAAATCAGTATTTATGACCACTATGCATCAAGTAAAGTTCTTGCAGAACAGATTTTTGCTGAATCAGGTCTCAAACACTGGGTTTCACTTCGTCAGTCAGGTATCCTTTACCCCGCAATCATCAAAAACATCGACCCCATTATGTTCCATGTTCCCCTCAATGGTGTTCTTGAATGGGCAACAGTAGAGGATTCAGGACGTCTTCTCGCTAACATCTGTGAAGACAGCGTTCCCGAAGACTTCTGGAGAAGATTCTACAACATCGGTTCAGGTGATGAATACAGAATCACAAACTATGAATTTGAATGTCTCCTTCTCGGTGCTCTCGGCGTAGGTAAGGTTGAGAAACTCTTCGACCGCAACTGGTTCATTACACGTAACTTCCACGGTCAGTGGTACCTCGACAGTGATGTGCTTGACGATTATCTCCACTTCCGTGCTAATATCCCTGTTAAGGAGTATTTTGCAGGTCTTAAGGCTCAGGCTCCCGGTTGGATGAAACTTGCACCTGCTGCAAAACTTTGCCCCCCTGCTGTAAAACTCTTCATGAAAAAACTTTCAAACGAAGAAATCTATGGTACAAACTGGTGGCTTAAAAATAACGTTCAGGACAGAATCACTGCTTATTGGGGTTCAATGGAAGAATACAATAAGATCGGTACATGGAAGGATTACAATCCTGAAGCTGAACGCCCCACAACAGAAAAAACATATCTTGACCATGGTTATGACGAAAGCAAGGCAATCGAAGACATCACTCTTGATGACCTTAAGAAAGCTGCTGAATTCCGTGGCGGTGAATGTCTCGCTACAGAAGATGAGTATGTTGATTTCTACACACCCATCAAGTGGAAGTGCGCAAGAGGTCATGAATTCATGATGTCAGCTAACCTTGTACTTAAAGGTGGCCACTGGTGTCCTTCAGAACTTCCTACAGACTGCGAAGGCAAAAAGTTCAACTGGGACTACGACACAGAAGCAAAGCTCAACCCCTTCTTTGCACAGGTTTGGTATCCCCTTCATGACAAGAACGAAAACAACGTATATACAGAATCAATCTTCAAGGGCTTCGAAGGCTTCAAAGACTGATTCATTTATCTGTTAGCAAACCCTGCTGAGAAATCAGCGGGGTTTAATTTTTAAAATTTACAATATGTTAACCATATTATATAATCAATATTGTAGAATATATTTGTAAAAGTATGACTTCGGGGGAAACTATGTTCGGTTATATTAAGGTATATAAACCTGAGCTGAAAATGAAAGAATTTGAAATGTACAGAGGTATTTACTGTTCTCTGTGCAAGCAACTCGGAAAAAGTTATGGACCCATTTCGAGACTTGTTCTTAACTATGACATAACTTTTCTCGCTCTGCTTCTGCAAGCTTCGCAGACCGATGAAAGTGACTATAAAAAATCTCACTGCACTTTCTGCTTTACAAAAAAATGTGTTTGCTGTGCTCTTCCGGACGACACACTTGAATATGCATCTGCCATGACAATTATTATGACTTATCATAAAATTCTTGACAACATACATGATGGTAAATTTTTCAAAAAAATTGTCAGTGCACTGTCTCTCCCCTATTTTAAAGCAAAATACAAAAAAGCTTCCAAACTTTATCCTGAAATTTCATCACAGACCGATGAGCAAATGCAAAATCAAAATGCAGTTGAAGAAAGCAAGTCCACCTCAGTTGATCTGGCTGCAGATGCTTCTGCAAAGGCTCTGGGCAATATAATTGCTTTCAGATTCACTAATGAAGAAAAAGATAACGCTTATCGTTTCGGATATTGCCTCGGAAGATTTGTTTACATCTGCGATGCCCTTGACGACCTGGAAAAAGATTTTAAAAATAAAAACTATAATGTTTTTTTGTTAAACAACAAACCCGATTTTAATTCAATCAGACAAAACTCTTATTCAATTCTTGATATAACTGCAGATGAAATGGCTAAAGCCTATGAATCCCTACAGTTAAAAAGATATAAGTCAATTCTTGATAACATCATTTATTACGGTCTTGATTCTGCAATCAATAAAGTATTAAAAAAGGAGGAATAAATTAATGAGAAATCCATATGATGTACTCGGTATACCGTCATCAGCAACTATTGAACAAGTTAAAGACGCTTACAGAAAACTCTCTGCTGAGTACCAATCTGATAAATACTCTCCTGAAAATTCTTCCAGAAAAATGGATGAAATAAATGAAGCGTATGATAATATAATTTATTCCCGGGAAAATTCAAACAGTACTTACAGTTCCTCAGACAACAGCTACAACAATTCAGCTCAGTATTCAAATGATTACACCGATATCAGAGCAAAAATCAATGAAGGCAGAATCGATGATGCTGAAATCCGTCTTGACGGAATTTCTCCCACTCAGAGAAATGCTGAGTGGTATTTCCTCAAGGGCACTGTAAATCACAAAAGAGGCTGGTTCGAAGAAGCTAAAAAGAATTTTACAGTTGCTTGCCAGATGGAACCTTCCAACGCAGAATACAGAAATGCTTTTGCATCTCTTAACAATAACTTTACTTCCGGCGGTTACAGAACAAAACAACGTTCTGCAAACACTGAAAAAAGCGACTGTGGTGTTTGCGACATCTGCTCAGCATTACTTTGTGCTGACTGTTGCTGCGAATGCTTCGGCGGCGATCTTATCCCTTGCTGCTGAAATGAGGTAACTTATGAAAAACACTTCAAAAACAGCATTAGGTGCAATTATAACCGGTTTATCCGTTGCTTTAATGTTGTCTACGGGTATCCTTCCCTTTCTTTCTTATGCAATACCTGCAATATGCGGTGTTCTGATTATACTGATGGTTATGGAATGCGATAAAAATGGGCATT
>SVPP01000030.1 GCA_015065765.1 Oscillospiraceae bacterium
TATGGTTTAAACTATTTATGTCTTTTTCTTTCATGTTAAAGACCTCCTTGTTATTTTAGTTGTGTGGTCGGCAAACCACTTCTAATATACCAAGGAGCTTTTTTCTTGTCTACTTTTCCCCTCGCTATAAGCTTTTTTATTCCCCCTGTAGAACAGGGGGTTGCCTTTGTTACAAACAAAAGCATCCCGACTTTACCCATCCGGTGAAAGTCGGGGTGTTTTTATTTATAGTAGTTTGTCATTTTATCAAAATAGTTAACAGTATTTTCAAGAGTTTTTTCTTCAGTAAATTCGCCTTCCAATTTATTCTTGACAACCAACAACATTGATTCATAACTGTTTGTCCACAAAACTAAATCATTATAATTTGACCCTTCGTCAATATTTTCCCTATGTTTTTCAAGGAGTATTTTAATTTCCTGAATATCAGTTTCTGCTGACAAAACAAGTTCTCTAACTTTGTCAATATTTTTATGATCCGCTACATTTGCGTCCTTTGTTGTTTCATCATAACCTTCTTTAAGAAGTTTTTCAGCTTCGATAATTTTTGCGATAGCAGAATCCTTCTTTTCATCTGCCTCAAAAATATATTTATCAGACTCTAACTCAACGCAAATGATTTTACATTCAGCAAAAATTCTCTCGTCCTTTTCATACTGAACTCTTATCGTGCCTTCTCCTGTACCTTTGCGATAAATGTTAAAAATGATTGCGTCGCCTGTAGTATTTTCTCCCCATGTTCGAAGAGTAAAAGGCTTATCTTCAAAAAAACTTTCAAAATTATCGATTTCTCTATAAGTAAACTCTTCGCCATCTATATAAATTTTAGTATCATCTTCACTGATGCCTTTTAAAGCAAAATCAAGGCTGGCATACCTGTTTTCCCCGTCTATTTTTATTTCTTTTCCCTTACGGCAAATAATATCAGGACCGCCACTTGCAACTTTAGCGTTTCCGCTATAAATATTTTTACCGTTAAGGTTTTTATAACTTTTTACAGTATAGTAATATTTTGTGTCGGGTTTTGCAGTATCATCAACAAACTCAGTTTTGCTGTTTGTCGTAGTTACAATGATTTTTTTCCATGTTCCTGCTTTGCCTGATTCACTTCTGTAAATCATATAACCAATTGTTGCGGGAACCTTTGAAAAGGTTATTGTGATTTTGCCATTATCCCAATACTCATATCCAACCCTCAGGTTCTGAGGTACTGCAACATCTTTTACAGTAGATTTCTTTGAAGGCGAAGCCTTTCCGCAGAGATTTTTACCGTTAACTGTTTTATAATATTTTATACAGTAGTAATATGTTTCACCGACAGACACTTTGTTATCAGTATATGTTCCTGTTTTACCATTTTTGATTGTTGCAATTTTAGTCCATGTTCCTGCCTTATTCTCTGTGCTTCTGTAAATTATATAACCATCATAATAAGTTGGCAGTGTTGTCCATTTTACTAATACACCTTTACCACAGTTGGTTGTTGAGCTAAGTTCACCTCTCGCCGGTGTCCTTGTTACTTTATGCTTACCGCTCATTTCCGAAACATGAACAACAGAAGTTCCCTCTTCTTTTAAATAAGACTTAACTGTATAATAATACTTTTTACCCATAACGGCAGTTTCGTCTATGTAATAAAAATTATACTTTTCAACGGTTGCAAGTTTCTTCCAAGTACCTGCTTTGCCTGTATCGCTTCTGTAAACTAAGTGCTGATACTTCATGTTAGTTTCACTAGGTTCCCAGATTACATTTACACCATCAGGATACATATCAATTCTAACATTTTCAGTTTTTGGTAAATCCACAACTGTTTTTGCAGACGCAACTATTGAAAGCATCGAAAAAGCAGTAATGAATGTTAATATAAAACATATAACAGATTTCATTTTCTTCATAATAATTTCTCCTGTCTTATCATACTTATATAAAATACAAACTGTATTTTGTTTGATTATAACATCAATGTTAAAATTTTACAATTAAGAAATATCATAAATTTGTTTAAGAATTATTGAAGCAGGTTACTCAAAAAGAAAACCTGCTTTAAGTTATAATATTTATCTCTCTTCTCTGAAATATGAAAGACCGAGACTTGCGGGAGGCTGATGCTCACGCTTACGTCTCATACTGATTACAACAAGAACAATAATTGTAACTGCATAAGGTGTCATTTTTATAATTTCCTGCATTTCAAAACTGATATTGGGAATGTAGTTGTGAATTATGAAAAGTCCACCGAAAAGAATTGAACCAAGGATGCTCAGATTTGGCTTCCAGATTGCAAAGATAACAAGAGCAATTGCGAGCCAACCGCGGTCACCAAAGCCATCATTTGACCATACGCCGTTTGCATAGTCCATAACATAATAAAGGCCACCAAGACCTGCTATCATGCTTCCGACACAAGTAGAAAAGTACTTATATTTCTCAACATTGATGCCTGCGGCATCAGCAGTTGCAGGATTTTCGCCGACAGAACGAAGCTTAAGACCAAAACTTGTCTTATTGAAGAAAAATGATGCAAGGAGTGCAATCACTATCGCAAGATAAGCAAGGAAACTGTAAGAAAGGAAAACATCTCCGAACCATCCGAGTTTATCTGCAAAAGGAAGCTGTGTCTTGAAGCATACACTTGTCTGTGTAAGCGCAATTGAAGGCATATCACTGCCAACAATTTTAATAAGTGAACCACCGAAGAAGTTACCAAAACCCACACCGAATGTTGTAAGTGCAAGACCTGTAACATTCTGATTTGCACGGAGAGTAACGGTAAGAACGCAGTAAATAAGTCCCATTAAAAGTGAACCTAAGAGCGAAGCCAAAAGCGGAATCATAACCGCAAGGAACGGATTTACTGTTTCGACTGAGCTTTCATAAGCGAATGCACCGATAACTCCCGAAATACCGCCCACATACATAATACCCGGGATACCAAGATTTAAGTTGCCGCCTTTTTCAGTGATAATTTCACCTGTTGAACCAAAAAGAAGCGGAATGCCCTGCATCACGGCTCTCTGAATAAAAGCAACTAACATTATGCATTCACTCCTTTCTTCGATTCACGGAACTTCACTGTGTAATTAATGAAAAACTCACTGCCGATGATAAAGAAAATAATTATACCTGTTATGATATCAGAGAAAGAGTTATTAAGTCCGAAGTCTGTTGAAATTTCAATTGCACCCTTCTGAAGGAAAACAAGAAGGAAAGATGTGAGAATCATATGGACAGGGTTGAATTTACCAAGCCACGAAACCATGATTGCAGTAAAACCTCTGCCCTCAATTGTGTCGCGGGTAAGTGTGTGATCAGTACCGCTTACAAGCAAAAGACCTGTCAGACCGCAGATTGCACCTGATAAAAGCATAGTGCGCATAATAACCTTTTTAACGTTAATGCCGATATAACGCGCTGTATTTTCACTTTCACCGACAACTGAAATTTCATATCCGTGTTTACTGTATTTAAGATAAACATACATAAACACAGTCACACCGAGAACGATAACGATATTAAGAAGGTAATTGTGACCACCAAGCTGAGGAAGCCAACCTGCTTCTGTTGCTCTGTTGATAACACCAAGCTGACCTGAGCCTTTAGGAACTGAGTATTTATAAGTGAAGAACGAAACAAGCTGAATTGCAATATAGTTCATCATAAGAGTAAAAAGTGTTTCGTTTGTGTTCCATTTCGCTTTGAAGAAAGCAGGAATAAATCCCCAGATTGCACCTGCAATAATACTTGTTGCGAACATAACAATAAGAAGTACCGGCTGTGGTAATTTATCACCGAAGAGAATCATACATGCAGCAGTTGCAAGACCGCCAATCAAAGCTTGTCCCTCTGCACCGATGTTCCAGAATCTCATCTTGAAAGCCGGTGTTACCGCAAGAGAAATACAGAGAAGCATTGCAACATTTTGGAAAAGCCCCCATATTCTTCTGTTGCTGCCGATAGCACCATCAATCATTGTGGCATAAACTTCAATAGGATTTTCGCCTGTCAGTACAACAGTCACAAGTGCGCAGACAATAAGAGCTGCAACAATTGAGCCGATACGAATAGCCCATGCAAGCCAGGCAGGCAGAGCATCGCGTTTTACGATATGAAACAAAGGCTCATTTGCACTTTTTGTAAGCTTACTCAATTGTTTCACCTCCATTGTCATTTTTAGTCATAAGCAAACCGATTTCTTCTTTTGTTGCTGTTCTTGCATCAACAATTCCTGTAATTTTACCTGAGTTTACAACAAGAATACGGTCACAAAGTTCAAGCAATACGTCAAGGTCTTCACCGACAAAAATTACAGCTACACCTTTCTGTTTCTGCTCGTTCAGAAGATTATAAATAAGATATGATGAGTTAATATCAAGACCTCTTACAGGGTAAGCTGCCATAAAAACTGTAGGAGAGGATGCAATTTCTCGACCTACAAGAACTTTTTGAACATTACCGCCTGAAAGTCTTCTTACAGGAGTTTCCGCACCGGGTGTTACAACCTCAAGGTCTGCAATAATCTTATCTGCAAGCTCTTTAGGCTGTTTTCTCTGAAGGAAAACTGATTTACCTTTTCTGTAGCTTCTGAGCATCATGTTGTCAACAATATCCATATTACCAACAAGTCCCATACCTAGACGGTCTTCAGGAACAAATGAAAGTCTGACACCAAGATCACGTATCTTCATAGGTGTTTTATCACGAAGGTTATCAGTTTTACCTGTCTTGGGATTATGATAAATTATTTCGCCTTCATTTACCTTCTGAAGTCCTGCAATAGATTCAAGAAGTTCTCTCTGTCCACTGCCTGCAATACCTGCAATACCAAGAATTTCACCTGACGAAACATCGAAAGTAACATCATTTAGAACAGGTACACCTTCTCTGTTGAAGCATGTAAGCTTTTTCACTTCAAGTCTGAGCTCAGGATTTTCGGGTTCGCTGCGACCGATATTAAGCTCAACCTTTTTACCAACCATCATTTCAGTGAGAACAGATTCATCAGCTTCTTTTGTTACAACCGTACCGATATATTCACCTTTGCGAAGGACTGAAACTCTGTCTGAAAGTGACAGAACTTCGTGAAGTTTATGAGTGATAATAATAATCGCTTTTCCGTCATCACGCATTCTTCTGAGAATCGCAAAAAGCTTCTGTGTTTCCTGTGGAGTGAGAACCGCAGTCGGCTCGTCAAGAATCAGAATATCTGCTCCCCTGTAAAGAACTTTTATAATTTCAACTGTCTGCTTTTCAGAAACAGACATTTCATAAATTTTCTTTTCAAGATTCAGTTCAAATCCGTACAAATCACAGATTTCTTTAATCTTCTTAGTTGATTTTTTTATGTCATATCTGCCTTTTTCATTAAGACCGAGAACAATGTTCTCCGCAGCAGTGAAAACATCAACAAGCTTGAAATGCTGATGTATCATACCGATGCTGTAATCAAAAGCATCTTTGGGCGAACGGATAACAACCTCTTTGCCGTCAATAAAAATCTGTCCATGATCAGGAAAATAAATGCCTGAAATCATGTTCATAAGTGTTGTTTTACCGCTGCCGTTCTCACCGAGAATAGACAGAATTTCCCCTCGGTTGACAACAAGACTTACATCTTTATTGGCTATAACATTACCGAAGGTTTTTGTTAAGTTTTTCAGTTCAATTGCAGGTGTTACCACTTTAGTTCCTCCTGTTTTTAAATCTCAAAAAATACTTAAAAATTTAAATATTTTTTCAGAGTTAAAATTACCGCGAGGCGGAGCAGTTACGCTCCGCCTGCAGTGTTAAAAAATCAATCAGAATTTTGAGTTAAGAAGTGTGATTCCGTCAATCTGGAGATCAAAGTAAGGTGCTGAACGGAATTCTGACTCATGGAAGTAACCGTCTTTGATAACTTCTGTATCAGCTGTGTAGTTAGCATCTGTGTCAACGTCTGCCATATAAGAATCAAGTTTTTCGCCCTTAACTGTAAATGTTGCTGTGTCAAATACGTGGCGAGTACCGTCAAGAAGTTCTGCTTTAGCTGCTTCAATTGCTTCTGCAGTGCCTTCTGCAGCAACTTTATCGTTGATAGCTGTCAAAGCAACTGAACCTTCTGAGAAGCCCTTACACCAGTCAGCTTCGATATCTTTACCGTCTTTTACACACTGAATCATGTGTTTCATATAAGGTGTCCAGTCGATTCTTGAAGAAACGATGAATGTGTTGGGACATGCATCGATTGTGCTACCGTTGTAAGATACGTTGGGAACGCCAGCATTTTCACATGCTGTGGGAGCGCCCATTGAGTCAGCATGCTGACTGATAAGTTTACAACCGTTGTTGATGAGCTTTGTTGCAGCTTCTTTTTCTGCACCTTCGTCATACCAGCTACCTGTGAACTGAACTTCCATAGTAACTGTGGGGCAAACTGATTTTGCTCCCAGGTAGAAAGATGTGTAACCTGAAATAACTTCAGCATATGTGTAAGCACCAACATAACCGATTTTAGCTTCTTCTGCTTTGAAATCGCCTGCTTCGATCATCTCGTTGAGTTTCATACCCGCTGCGATACCTGCAAGGTAACGACCTTCATAAATTGAAGCAAAAGCGTTGTTGAAGTTATCAAGACCTTCTGTGTGTGCCATCGTACCTGTTGCATGGCAGAACTGAACATCAGGATACTCTTTTGCAGCCTGGATAATGTATGATTCGTGACCAAAGCTGTCTGCAAAAATGATGTCGCAGCCGTCTTCTGCAAGATCTGCAGCTGTTTCATAGCAAAGGCTGCTTTCAGGGATATTTACTTTCTGAACCATTTCTACGCCCATTTCTTCACAAGCAGCTTTTGCAGCATTGATGAAGTTAAGGTCATAGGTTGAGTTTTCATCGTGAAGGAAGATGAAACCTACTTTAAGTGTGTCTTTGTCGTTGTTGTCTTCTCCGCCGCCGCAAGCAGCAAGTGCAAATACCATAACTACTGCGAGGAGAATTGCCAGAAGTTTTTTCATGTTTTTTCCTCCATTTTAAAAGAAATTTATAGCAAAAAAATCGCTACCGAAATCAGCAGAATACTATTGAGCCATCATCATGCATTTCTTTAATTTTAGCAAGTGACTCAACACGTATTCCTTTTTCTCTGATGAGATCGCCACCTGGCTGAAAAGCCTTTTCAATGGCAATTCCCGCACCAACAACCTCTGCTCCTGCAGATTTGATGATGTCGCAAAGACCCATCAGAGCACAACCTTGAGCAAGAAAATCATCAATAACAAGAATCCTGTCTCCCGGGTTTAAGAAATCTTTTGAAACAATTACATGGTTTTCATTGCCATGTGTAAATGATTTTACAACAACCGAATAGACATCGCCTGCAATATTCCTTGATTTGCTCTTTTTAGCAAAAACAACAGGAACATTAAAATGCTGAGCAACGATACTTGCAATTGCGATACCTGATGCCTCGATTGTAAGTATTTTATTCACACCTGAATCTTTAAACAGACGATACCATTCTTTTCCCATTTCATTGAACAGATTAACGTCGAGCTGATGGTTTAAAAAGCTGTCAACCTTTAAAATGTTACCCGGGAACACCTTTCCGTCTTTTACAATTCTTTCCTCAAGAAGTTTCACTTAACCACACCTTAAACCTTTTTATATAAATAAATATAAACCAAATGTCAGATATTGTCAACAGTTTAAGGAAATTATCCGAACAGAATTTTCTCTGTCTCAAGACACAAGAAATGGTATACAGGCAGATGAAGTTCCTGTATTTTGTATGTTTCAGTTTCAGGGACCTTGATTACACAGTCTGCGAACTCATCGATCATACAAGCTTTTCCGCCTGTAAGGCATAAACTTTTTATCCCGAGTGCTTTTGCAACCTTAACAGCATTCACAACATTGCTGGAATTACCCGATGTTGATATTCCGATAAGCAAATCACTTTCTCTTGCAGATGCATAAAGAAGCTGAGCATAAACCATATCAGAATTTACATCATTATTGTAGGCTGTCATTACCCCTGTCTGTGAACAAAGAGAAAAAGCCGGAATGCCTCGCTGAAGATTTTTTTTGAAAAGCTCAGATTCGTCTCCGAGAAGCTTTTCAAGCTTATCTTTATCGCACTGAGGAATTTCCCTTGGCAACACAAAGCTTTTCATAAGCTCCCCTACTATATGTTCACTGTCGGCGCAGCTTCCACCGTTTCCGCAGACTAAAATTTTGCCGCCGTTTTTATATGTATCACACATCATTTCTACACCTTTTTCCATGCTCTCACGGCAGGAAAGAAGCGTTTTATATCTTTCAAAAATATCGATCATATAATCAGTCCAATCATTTTCATTAACAATATTGTAACAAATTACCGTAAAAAATACAATAGAAAAACAAAAAACAGCCACCTTAGTGACTGTTTTTCTCACATCAGAAACCGCCGCCAAGAGTAACTTCGTAGTCGATTACTGCTCCGGCATCATCAACTTCAAGGCCTTCAATATAAAGGTCATTAATAACAGGTGTGCAGACATATTTCCATGTGCCTTTTTCTATTATGTCTTTTTCATTAATTCTAACTTTCACTACTGCGTCGGTATAATGGATTTTGATATCAGCTTCCTTGTATCTTACATCAAACTGAGAAAACTGTTCAGCAACCTCAGCAACGCCGTTAACAACACTGATAGCATGACCTACTGTACCTTCAAAAGTTTTACCGTAAACTCCGTCGGTCTGGTCTTTCATTGTCATCTCGACAATGGTGTAATTTCCGCTTTTGTAGGCTTTTGCTGTTTCACAATCATTAACAGTCAAATCCCAATGACCGCCTGTAATGCCCGGAACATCAATTGCGTTGAGTTTCATAACGCCCCTTATAATACCCTCTGCAAAGCTGAGAAACTTTCCGAGACCGCCTGCAGCCTTGAGAGAATCCTTTCTCATTACCATTGTCTGTCTTGATGTGACATGTGAGGAGTTTTCGCAAGCTTTTTTATAATACGCAACAACCTGATCCATATTCCAGTCTGAGGGGTTTTTGCTGACAGATGTTGTTTGTTTCTTAGTTGTGCTTTCAGTTTTTCCTTCAGTAGGTTTCTTAGTTGTATCCTTCTCAGTTTCTTCAACTTCGATTATTTCAGTAACAACTTCTGTTTCGCCTTCTTCATTTGTTACTACCCTTGTAACAACCTCTGTTTCAGGCTCGTTATTTACAGTCGAATCATCAAAAATTGAATTTTCAGCAGTTGTTTCTTCCTCTCCGGAACCATTAAAACAAGCTGCCAACAGAAAAACCATAACCATCGCTAACATCAGAGCTATTATTTTTTTCATTTCTGTATCTCCTTATTTTTAATTACTATATAAATCTACAGCAAATCCGAATTAATGTCAATGTAAAAATTATTAAGAATTATTCTTCATTCGTTCCACATCTTCTGTCAAGAAAATCATTTTTAATTTTTTCAAAAAATTCTTTTCTTTCACCATCACCAAGGGTGCGGAAATAAGCAAGTAACAATCTTTCTTCTGATGTAAGAGTCTTTTTGTTGTTATTTGCACCTGCATTATAAATAACCTCCGGTGCATTGAGAACAGCAAACTTCGGCTCAATCTCTTCATCACAAAATTCATTGATATCAACTCCGAACTCTTTTGCAATCCTGCTTATCACCAGAAAATCAGGTATAGTTCTGTCATTTTCGTAAGAAATATACGTTGTTCTTTTCACACCTGCTTTATAAGCAAATTGTTCCTGAGTAAGACCGTGAGATTCTCTGAACTTTTTTAATTTCTTACCGATGCTCATTTTTTCTTTTCCCTTCTTAACTTGCCATTACGTGAAAATGCAAGTATAAACATTGAACACAGTGCACCGATTGTACCGTTAATCAGGTCCCACATCGTATCAGTAAGACCAACCTCAGAAAACAAATCTGAGCGCTGCATAAACATTCCGTACAGCCTGTCCATAGTAAATTCGTATATTTCCCAACCAACTAAAATCGCAATAGCACCTGTGAAAGAAAACATTGCTTGCATCGCAGGTCCTGTTTCTCTGTTTCTTCCATTTACAAGCGGAATCAGCTCGAACATAAAACTCTGAGAAAGAACACCTGCAAAAGTGTGAAGTATTATGTCCATATACTCAAAATCAGTATGGAGATTGAGTGATGTTCCAACAACACATCCCACACATATAAAAACATTCAACTCCGTCTGAAGGTAATACGGAACCTTTATTATGAATGATTTTCCGCCCCACATCTGGAACATATCCCACAAGTGAGTAAAAGCAATTGCAAAAAGCGACTGCAGAAACTGTACTGTGTTACCGAGGAAAAACTCAACAATTCCCCAGACTAAAAGTGCTACCCTGCAGAAAATCCATATGGCTGTATGAATCTTCGGTTTTACAGGTATAGAATTACTGTTACGAATAGACATTAAAACTTTCCTTTACAAATTTCTTTTAATAACTCTCACGTCTTTACCTTTGAAGTTCATAATAGTATAATCTCCAAGGATACGTGATGCCACACGCTGAGTATATCTGTCCTCAATTTCACTGAAATCAAAGTTTGTGCTGATAATTGTAGGCTTTGAAAGCATCAGACGTGTATTGATAATATTATATACTGCAGAAACAGTAAACTGGGTTGAAAATTCAGCACCTAAATCATCGATAATGAGAAGATCGCATTCATGAATCGACTGTTCTGCACCAATGCCTGTACTTCTGCCGAATTTTTCATTTTCAATACTTGAAAGCAGATTTTGTGCCGAACCGTAAATCACAGAATAACCTTTCTGTGCAGCTATTCCTGCAATTGCGAGGGACAAATGAGTTTTACCGAGACCTGTATCGCCATACATCAGAATATTACCTGATGATAAAGAAAAGTCATCTGCGTAATTTTTACAGTAACTATAAAAACTTTTCATTCTGTTTCTCGGTATTACTCCTGTTTCATCAGGTTTATCCGAATAGTTTTCCAATGAAAAGTTGTCAAATCTGAATCGCTCAATGGGAAGCTTATCACAAAGTGCGTTATAAGTCATTTGTCTTATAGTATTTTTGAGACAATCACACATTTTTCCCTCTACAAATCCTGTGTCGTCACATTTTCCGCATGTATATTTTTCCTGAAGATAATCTTCCGGTAAATTAGCTTTCTTTAAAGTATCTTTAATCACTTGTTGTGCTTCAAGATTTTTCCTGGAAATTTCATTTATAAAAGCCTGAGCATCTCCACCAAGACCAAGAGCTTTCACACACTCAGCCGCAGTTTCAGCCATAATTCTGTAAGCGACAGCAATTTCGGGGTACAGTCTTTTACATTCTTCTCTTCTCTGGCGTGCAAGCATCTGAGCTTCTGCACGTCTTCTGTCGATTTCGTTTCTGGCTTTCGTGTACATTTCTTTATTAACAGCCATCAGACATTATCCCCCTTTCTTTTATAAACAAGCTCAGTTTCCTCATTTTTTCTGAGCACTTCATCGATATTGTACGATGTTTTCTTTTTATGTTTGTTTTCAGATTTAGCTATATTCTGCTGAGAAGCCACGCTTCTTTCTTGTTTTGCTTTTGCTACATCAGCAGGTGTTCTCAGTCCGTTCTCAAACCAATTTTTCAGAATTCTATCCATATACTGAAAACTCATTTTCTGGATATTGTTCGCAGTTTCCTCATATGCTAAAAAAATCATATCCATTGTAAAACCATATTCGTTTTTCCAACGATTGAGATATTTCATCTGTGCAGTAGTAGGTCTTGGTGTAGATACACCAGTTCTCAGTCTGAACTCTCCCCACATTTCATCACTTGCTTTAAGCTCGTTTATTACCTCATCAGCCTTTTCGAGGGAATCAATTTCTCTTTCTCCCCAATCCTTGCCGATTTTTGCTATGTAAGATGTTGATGTTTTACCGACAGATACACAATATTCAATAATAGTCACAATTACTTCTACAGGCAGACCGTAGGAATCATGCATCATAAGAAGCACTGCCTGTCCGTCATGACCGATGGTTTTCCCAAGTCGCATCTGCGCTTCATTGAAAAGGAAACGGATTTCTTCACTTTCATCACCTCTTGCTGCAATTTGCTGAGCAGTCGGTTTTATTGCTTCAATTTCAGGAAGAATTCTTTTTGTTTCCTGTTTTTTTGTTTCAACTACAGGTTCAGGAACTTTTTCTGCAACTTTTTCAGGAGCAAAAGTTTTATCTGTAGCCACAAGCAGACCCATTTCGGACCAGAATGTCAGAGCGTCGGAACAATCAGCAACGGAAACACCCAGATCCTTTGACATCTCATCCATGTTTTTTTCTTCTGCAGAATGTCGCATCATCCAGAGAAGAACTTTAAGCTGAACAGATCCTGCCAGTCTTATGTGTTTATCAACTACCTCAGAAGGCACAGCAAAAGAATTATTCCATTTTAAAGGGTTTATCATAAAATCCATTATTTATGCCTCCTATAAGTCGCAATTAACATATATTATACACTAAAATGTGTATAGTTTCAATAATTCTAAAAAATTTCTTTTATTCATCTCGAAAAAATTAAAGCAGATACACAAAATAGTATCTGCCTCAATTTTAAAGTTTGCTTGCTTTATAAGCAACACCAAGCATACCTGCCGTATTGCCAAGTTTAGAATTCACAATTTTAACATTACAGAAGCTCTTCATCAATCTACCATGGATTTTTTTATTTATAGAATCAACAATGTAATCTTCATTCATGATTCCACCACCCAGAATAATGAGCGAAGGATTGAACGTATAGACAATGCTGATAAGACCTGTAACAATCTCATCTATCCATGAATCAACAGCATCCCTGATTTCAGGCTTAGAAAAATTCTCGTCTTCAAAGATTTTCACACCGTCAAGTGTTTCAACTGAAGATTCATTTACTTTTTTCACTAAAGCACGTGCTGATGCATAACATTCATAACAACCTTTGCCGCCACATGTGCAGTCGATTCCATCTGCATGAGTTATGATGTGACCTAACTCGCCTGCTGAACATGATGAGCCTTTATAAAGGTCATTGTTAAGCCATATAGCACCACCGATTCCTGTGCCGTAAGTCAGACAGATAAAATTATCAAAACCTTTTCCGCTACCGAAATATGCTTCTCCTAACGCAGCGGAATTAACATCATTTTCAACAAAGGTCAGTATACCCGTTTCTGACTCTATCATTTCTTTAATTTTTGTACCTGTATATCCCGGAATTGTATCCGTTGCGTACACAACTGTTCCTGTATTACTATCAACCTGACCTGCTGTCGAAACACCTACTCTGTCGACGCCTTCATGCTCTTTGATAATTTCAATAACCTTTTCGATTATTTTTTTACCGCCAATTGAAGCATCGGTAGAAATTTTTGAAGATTTTGTCAGTCTGAAGTTTTCATCACATAAAGCGTATTTAATAAAGGTACCGCCGATATCAAATGTTATTATCTTCATTTTACGTCCTCTAAAGCCTTTACAAAGCGTTTTGTGATATCCATAGGTCTTGTAATTGCTGTACCACAAACAGCACTGAAAGCACCTGCTTTATAGACATTTTTAAGGTCTTCAGGTACCCAGATGCCACCTTCAGCAATAACAGGAGTATGAAGTTCTCTTACATATCTTTCGATAAGTTCAACGTCGGGGAGAACTCTGCCTTTTGTATAAGGAGTGTAGCCTGCCATCGTTGTACCGATAAGGTCAAAGCCAAGCTCTTCAGCCATTTTACCTTCTTCAAAGCATGATGTGTCTGCCATAAAAAGCTGATCCGGATATTTTGCTCTTACTTCTTTAAAGAACTCTTCAAAAGTTACACCATTCGGACGAAGTCTGTTTGTTGCATCTACTGCGATAATTTCACAACCGATTTCTACGAGCGCATCAACTTCCTTCATGGTAGGAGTGATATAAACATCGGAATCATCATAAACCTCTTTGATTATACCAATAACAGGAAGATCTACTTTTTCCTTGATAGCCTTGATATCAACAACGGTGTTTGCTCTTATACCGACTGCACCGCCAAGATATGCTGCCCATGCCATTTTTGACATAATATAACTGTCATAAAGAGGCTCCGTGGGCAGTGCCTGACAAGAAACAATTAAGCCACCTTTTATTTGTTCAAGAATTTCTTTATTTGTCAAAACAATCACCAAACCTTTTATTAAAATAAAACCCCCGACAAAGCCGAGGGTTTGTATTCAGATAAATCTAATTACATCATGCTTGCAACTTCTTCAGCGAAGTTGTCTTCTTTCTTCTGGATGCCTTCGCCCTTTTCAAAGCGAACAAACTTTTCAACGCTGATTTCAGCACCAAGAGCTTTAGCAACTGAAGCTACATAACCTGAAACTGCACCATCAAAGAGATCTGAACGAACGAAAGGCTGTTCAAGAAGACAAACTTCTTTAATCTGCTTTGAAAGACGGCCCTGAACAAGACCTGCAAAGATTTTATTTTCAGAAATTTCTGCTTTATGAGAAACAGCAAGTTCTGAAAGTGTAGCATAAGCTTCTTTTGAAATGAAGTTAACGAAGTTCTTTCTCTGTTTCTGATCAAGACCCTGGTAGATAGAAATATCTTCATCACTCCACTTTTTGCCATCGATAGCTTCGTTGATGAGGCTTGTAAGGATGGGCATGGGAAGTGTGTCAGGCTTATTGAGTGCACTGTCAACAGTGATTGACTCCATCTTAGCAAGCTCTTCTGCAGAAATATCATCTTTGCAAAGATATTCGGGATTCATAGCTGCAACCTGCATAGCAACATTTTTACCCATTGCTGCGAATTCATCTTTAGCAGCTGTTGCATCGTCAGTATTGAAAGCAACAATAACACCAACAGTACCACCAGCATGGATGTAAGTTGATGTGTGACCTTCAACAAGAGCAAATCTGCGAACTTTCATATTTTCACGAAGAGCAAGGAAAACTTCCTGAACTTCTTCCTCAACTGTTTTGTCTGAACCGATTGCTTTTGTAGCAAGAAGAGCTTCAAGATCTGCGGGTTTTACTGCTGCAACTGTTTCAACAACTTTTTTTGCAAGGCCAATGAAAGGAGCACCCTTAGCAACAAAGTCTGTTTCGCAGTTAATTTCAACGAGAGCACCTGCATTTGCATCATTATATGCTGCAACTGTACCTTCAGCAGCAACACGGCTTGCCTTTTTAGCAGCAGATGCAAGACCTTTTTCTCTGAGGAAGTCAATTGCCTTATCCATATCTCCGTCTGTTTCAACGAGAGCTTTTTTACAATCCATCATACCTGCGCCTGTTTTTTCACGAAGAGCCTGTACGTCTTTAGCTGTAAATGCCATAATAATATCCTCCTATGAATGTTATTTATAAATTCTGCTACTGCCCGAAAAAGTTTCGGGCAGTATGGTTGTTTGAAAATTTAATTATTCAGCAGCTTCTTCTGCTACTGCTTCTTCAGCTACGGGAGCTGACTGTTCGCCCTGACGGCCTTCGATAACAGCGTCAGCCATTGCACCTGCAATAAGCTTAACAGCACGGATAGCGTCATCGTTACCGGGGATTACGAAATCAACTTCATCGGGGTCACAGTTTGTGTCAACAATAGCAACGATCGGGATGTGAAGCTTGTGAGCCTCAGCAACTGCGATTCTTTCTTTTCTGGGGTCAACGATGAACATAGCAGCGGGCTGCTTTTTCATGCCTGTGATACCGCCCATGAATTTTTCAAGTTTTTCGATTTCAAGGTTAAGTTTGATAACTTCTTTCTTGGGAAGGAGTTCAAAAGTACCATCAGACTCCATTGTCTTGAGCTGAGCAAGTCTTTTGATTCTTCTCTGGATTGTGTTAAAGTTTGTGAGCATACCGCCGAGCCAACGAGCATTAACATAGGGCATACCGCAACGGATTGCTTCTTCCTTAACTGAGTCCTGAGCCTGCTTCTTTGTGCCAACGAAAAGAATTTCGCCGTCGTTTGCTGCAACCTCACGGATGAAGAGATAAGCCTCTTCGAGCTTCTTTACAGTCTTCTGAAGGTCGATGATGTAAATACCGTTACGCTCAGTGAAAATGTACTGAGACATTTTGGGGTTCCATCTTCTTGTCTGGTGTCCGAAGTGAACACCTGCTTCCAAAAGCTGTTTCATTGATACTACTGCCATTTTGTTTCCTCCTTTTGTTTGTAAAGCGATTTTCACCGCTGTTTCCACCGCGCAGGTCATCCCGGACACGCCACATTCTTATGAATGCACATGCTGACCGATCACCACGCGTGCGTTTTGCTGTAAAATTATATCACAAGTTATTGGAAAAATCAATAGTAAAATCAAAATTTTTCAAATTATTTTTCGACATATTGAAGACCGGTTCCGATGAATCCGACCTGCTCAAAATCCTTGATATTATGTCGGATAATATAATCAATATATGACGCAACCATCTGAGCTGTAAGCACATATCCGCAAGGGTTCATATGACCTCCCATAAAAAATTTCTTTCTGAAATCCACATCATATACCGGGCCGTATTTACCTATATCAAGAACATAACAGTTTGAAAAAATCTCGGCAAATTTATACATAAGATGCGTGTGTGCATTTCTTCTTTCATCATCACTGTTTTCGTTTGGAAAAGTCATAAGAAAAAATTTAGCATCAGGTTGGATTTCTTTATATTTTTGAATTATCTTTGCATAATAGCCTGCAAAAGTGGGCTTATTATTTTCATAATTTTCCAAATCAATATCATCTGTATTTCCGATTGGCATATTGCAGTTTAACAAATCATTCACACCCAGAGCGATAACATAAGCGACACATTTCTTATCAGGATTCCAGAAATCATTTACCTCAGCAAAGCTTTCACAATATTCTCTTGCCGTCATTCCACCACGAGAAAAATTCAAAACAGTAGTGCCTGTCATTCGTGCAAGAAATTGTCCCCATGAAAAATCAAACATATCGTGGTATGTTTTTTCGCCTTTTTCATTGATTGCCTCAAATTCACCTGAAGACATACTGTCACCGACGCAAGCAATTCTCCTCAGAATACCACAGAAGCCTCCATTTACAGGGATACTGTCAAGAGGTTTTTCATTTTTATCAAACAAGGTAGAAATATCCATAAAAGATCCTCCCAAAGATTAATTTAATGAAGTGTATATTGTGTAAAGGTTTAGAAATTTATAACAAAAAGAAAAGCACCGACTACTGCCGATGCTTTCATGGCGCGCTTCAAGAGACTCGAACTCCTGACCTACTGCTTAGAAGGCAGTTGCTCTATCCAGCTGAGCTAGAAGCGCGTATTTAACTAATGGAGCGGGTGATGGGAATCGAACCCACACGACCAGCTTGGAAGGCTGGGATTCTACCATTGAACTACACCCGCAAGTGTTTGTGTTTCACAACGCTGATTATTTTATCATAAGACGTTGTGAATGTCAAGAGGTTTTTGAAAAAATTTCTATTTCTTTTGCTATTCTCCAACCGATCATCATCGGATGAACCGGTTGGAGATATATTCAATTATAATTATATAGCCTGTACTTTGATTTTGTCATCTTCAACAGAAAGAGTAACTGAAGAAAGAGCTGTATCACATTTTTCAACCATAATGTTTGCAATTTTATCCTCAACATTACGGCGGATAACATTCCTGAGATCTCTTGCTCCCCTGCCGTTTTTCTCGCCCACTAAATCAGCAAGCTTTTTCGGCACTTCTTCTGACCAGACAAACTTGATTCCCTTATCCTGAAGAGCTTCAATAAGCTCTGAGAGCATAAGAACAGAAATCTTTTCAAAGTCAGCCTTTGTCAAATCGTTGAAAACAACAATTTCGTCAACCCTGCCGATAAATTCAGGACGAAGGAACTCGGAAAGAGCTTTCATAGCCTTCTCTTTGTTTGCCTCATTCTGAGTTTTAGCAAAGCCGAGAGCACCCTCTTTGCGTTCACTGCCTGCATTTGATGTCATGATAATTACAGTATTTTCAAAACTGACATTTCTGCCGTGTGAATCTGTAATTTTACCTTCGTCAA
Organism: Oscillospiraceae bacterium; assembly: GCA_015065765.1. Lineage (GTDB taxonomy): Bacteria > Bacillota > Clostridia > Oscillospirales > Acutalibacteraceae > SIG575. The sequence goes on from SVPP01000030.1 coordinate 18,028, forward strand.
GAATCTGAAGAAGAATGTTCATAACATCGGGATGTGCCTTTTCAATTTCATCAAGAAGAATTACTGAATACGGCTTTCTTCTGACCTTTTCGGTAAGCTGACCTGCTTCATCATAACCCACATATCCGGGTGGTGAACCGATAATTCTTGAAACACTGTGTTTTTCCATAAACTCAGACATATCAAGACGGATAAGCGTTTCAGGAGAATCAAAAAGTTCATTTGCAAGCTGCTTTACAAGCTCTGTTTTACCAACACCTGTAGGACCGACAAAAATGAAAGAAGAAGGTCTGCGTCTCGGACTGAGCTGAACTCTTCCACGTCTTACGGCTGCACATACAAGATCTATCGCCTCATCCTGACCTATAATCTTATCTCTCAGGTGCTTTTCCATATCTGAAAGTTTTCTCAGATCGCTTTCAATTACCTTACTTGAAGGAATGCCTGTCCAGAGTTCAATAACATTTGCAATATCATCCTGTGTTACTGCATTGTCACCTGCAAGAACTGTAAGCTCCTTCTGCTTTTCTTCACAAACAATAATCTCAGAATTTATTCTTGCAAGCTGTTCATAGTCAATGTTTTCAGTATCTTCCTCAAGCTCTGTCTTTTCAGCAGTAAGCTCAACAATTCTCTTTTCATTGAGTTCAAGTTCGCTGATAGCTTTATTTCTCAGATTTGCTCTTGTGCAAGCTTCATCAAGAAGGTCAATTGCCTTATCAGGAAGGAAGCGGTCATTGATATATCTTTCAGAAAGCACAACAGCACTGTAAACCAGGTTATCGCTGATTTTGACTCTGTGGAAATCCTCATAATAGCATTTGATGCCAAGAAGCATTTTATACGTATCATTTATTGAAGGCTCAACAACCTTTACAGGCTGAAGTCGTCTCTCAAGAGCTGCATCCTTCTCAATAAATTTTCTGTATTCATTAAATGTTGTAGCACCGACAATCTGAATTTCACCGCGTGAAAGTGCAGGTTTCAGAATATTCGCAGCATTCATAGAACCTTCAGCATCACCTGTACCTACAAGGTTATGCACTTCATCGATAAAGAGGATAATATTACCTTCCGCCTTAACCTCATCAACAAGTCCCTTGATTCGGCTTTCAAACTGTCCTCTGAACTGAGTACCTGCAACGAGAGCAGTCAGGTCAAGAAGATGAATTTCCTTACCTGCAAGCTTAGCCGGAACATCCCCCTCTGCAATTTTAAGAGCAAGTCCTTCTGCAATTGCTGTTTTACCAACACCGGGCTCACCGATAAGACAGGGGTTATTCTTGGTTCTTCTGCAAAGAATCTGAGTTACACGGTAGATCTCACTTTCTCTGCCGATAATTCTGTCAATTTTTCCATCTCTTGCCTTTGCAACAAGATCTGTACAATAAAGATTAAGAAATTTGCGTTTTTTCTTCTGCTTCTTCTCTTCTTTTTCCTTTTTCTTTTTATCATTCTTATTTTCAAAAGGTTTCTGCGAATCAGGAAGAGGAGTTTCTTCGCTGTAGCTATTTTTTGCAAACGCACCACCGAGGAAATTCTGCAGGAAGTTTGCAGGCATTGACTGAGCACCACCTACCTCAAAATCATTCTCTGCATCATCGTCATCCGAATCAGCTTCGTCGCCTGACATCATACCCATCATGCTTTCAAGCTGCTCATTTGCTGCATCAAGATCCTCATCGGTAATCCCCATACTTTCCATCATCTGTTTAATAGGACCAATATTAAGCTCCTTTGCACACTTCATACAAAGTCCCTCGGGAGTAGACTTGTCACCTTCAATTTTAGTAATAAATATAACAGCAGGTCTTTCGTGACATCTGCTACACATCATTTTTTTCATTTGGTTTCCCCTTTTTTATTTGCTTTAAGTCCTTTCAACTGTCTGAATGTATCAGGAATATAACTTACAAGTGCCATTATTGTCAATATGAGCGAGATTATTACAAGCGTCATTACCAGCCAGTTTGGCAACACAAATAATTCTACAAAAGTTCCAACTTCGGGACCAAAGCAGATAATCACAATCATAACAACATAGAAAGTAAAAGTTGCCACCTTACCATAAATTTCCGCCGCACAAGGTCTGAGACCAAGAGAAATCATTATTGCGCCCATTATTATCATAAGTGCTTCTTTACCGAGAAACGCCAGGAAAACATAGCTGAATGCCCTAAGAGATTCAACAGTAGATGAATTGAACTGCAAAAACAAAACAATTGCAATTGCAAGTTGTGTCAATTTATCTGCAACAGGGTCAAGAAGCTTGCCTAAGGCACTTATCTGATTAAATTTTCTTGCAATCTTTCCGTCAAAGAAATCGGAAAGACCTGAAAGCACAAGCATAACAATCGCTCCGATGCGGTCACCGTTCACATAAAGAGCAATAAATCCCGGCACAAGCAAAATCCTTATAACACTTAACAAGTTAGGAATTGTCAGACACCCTTTAAATAAATCTTTCAATTTTATTACACTCCTATAAAACCATTCATTGTTGATGTGAAAATTTCTATCACATGTGAAGAATTAACTATCTCACTGAATTCTGAGTTATTAATCAATCCTGATACAATAACGCAGATATATGACACAATCAAAGCAAAAATTATGCCGTTAAAAAGACCAAGCGCTCCGCCCAAAGCCTTATTCGCTGTTCTGAGTACAGGTAATTTAACTATTTTGCAAAGTAAATTGATTATAATACTGAATACAAGAGAAGCAAGAAATGAAACAATTGCAAAAATAATTATTCTGCACACGAACACAGAAGCAGGACCCGCAAGTGTTTCCTCAAGAAAAGAAGAAATCTCTCCGTTTGATGCTGATGCAGAAACCATTTTGTCAAAACTTGTAAGATCAAGTCCCAAAGCTTCAAGAATACCTGAAATTGATTCAGGGATTGATTCAAGCACAACCGAAACCCGCTGTGAAACATCACTTACAGGCGATGCTGCCACACGTTCCTCTATACCATTAATAACGCTGTCTCTTAAAATTTTTTCGTAAATTGCCTCATCGTATTTATCAGACACAAAATACGCCAGCACCACAGATAGAATCCTGGCAGCAAAAGAAAGAAGCGTTCTCACAAAGCCATTTTTCATGCCTGAAAACACGAAAACTATTACTAATGCAAGCAGAAGTAAATCAACAACAGTGCCCATATTGACCTCCGTTAGAGAAAATATTAACATAATAAACTTTAATTATCAAGGATATTTTTACTAAATTTAAAAACTGATTAAAATTTTAAAAAAGTATTCATAATTATTCAACTTCAAGAGTACTGTTTCTGCCTGTTTTTGCCCTGTAAATATTTGAACCTGAGAAAAGATAAATTCCCGAAGAATCAAGTTCAACTGAATCTACATTGAATGTAAGATCAATTGTAGTTTTCAGCTTACCTCTGTAGTTATAGCATAAAACTTCATTGTCTGTCAGCACTGCGATCAACTTTGAATTACAGCTTACTGACTTTACATTTTCCACATCCTCAATACAACAGCTCTCTTTACCGTTTTTATAAAAAGCACAAACCACATTCGATGTGCTGCCGTACTTTGAGTAACACAGTACACTTTTACCTGAATCTTTATCAAAATCAAAAGAATCAAGTGTGTGTGAAGAATAGTCTACAACATTCTCTTCTGTTTTGTCATCGACTGAAATAACTCTTCTTTTCCGATCGGTAACTATATTCAATGTTTTATTCCTGAGAAACTCCAGACTTACAACAGTCTCACCTGAAAATTTTACAGTCTGCACGGGATCCGCTTCATCAAAATCAAAAATATGTACCGTTGTATAATATGTTGCGTTTTCTGCTCCGAAAACCGCACACGCTCCGTATTTTCCGTTATCTGACAGTGCAACGTCCAAAACTCTGTCACTACCGAAAATATAATAAAACTCTGTGCCGAGTTTTTTATTCAGAGCCGTAAATTTACTCGTGCCATCGTCTGTCCATGTACCGAAAGCAAGGTTACCTTTTTTACCGATTGTGGCAGTAATAATTGAATCCTTAAGAACGCCATCAGTCTCAGATGTTTCATAAAGAAGATCTGACTGTCCCGTTACTGAAAAAGCTGATGAACCACGGTTATAAACCAGTGCTCTGCCGTTTGAAATATCAATTTCAGGATTGGTATATGTAGTGTCATATCTCAGGACTTCCTTTGCAGTCTTGTTCAGGAATATCACATTTGTATCATCAAGTACCGCAAGATATGAGCTGATCGTATCTGTTCTGTCTGCACCCTCTGCAGAACACTCATAAGGATAACCATCGCCCCTTTTAAGATTCAGGAAGAAAGACTCAATCACACCTGTAACATTTGAAAAAGTTACATTTGAAAAACTTGAAGCAACAATGAAAATTATAGAAATTGCCGTAACAACAACCAACATAATTTTACCGATAAACTTATAGTCTATCTTTTGGTCAAAACGTTTTTTCATCAGTCTTTTCTCCTTTCTTTAATAATACACATCATTCAGGTAAAGTCCCTGAGGCGGAGCTGTGAACCCTGCCTTACTACGATCCTTAGCTTCTATGATTTCATTAATTTTACCTTGTCCGATTTTCCCGCTTGATATTTCAAGCAAGTGCCCAC
>SVPP01000042.1 GCA_015065765.1 Oscillospiraceae bacterium
TTTTGCAACGATAACGCCTTCCTTGAGTTCAACTTCACCCTTAGGTCCAACAAGCTTGCAAGCGCCTGAAGCTGCTGTGTCGCCTGATTCACGGCAGGGAGCAGCAACGCCGATTGAACGAGCGTCTGAAGCTGAAAGCTCAACCTGTGTAGCGGGACGAGTGGGTCCGAGGATAGAAACTGCAGGGAATGAGCCTTTAGGTCCGATAACCTGAACTCTTTCTTCGCAAGCAAACTGACCGGGCTGTGAAAGATCCTTTTTCTTTGTAAGCTCGTAGCCTTCGCCGAAGAGAATAGCGAGGTCTTCTGCACTTACGTGTACGTGACGAGCAGATGTTTCAACTAAAACTAACTTTTTCATGTTTGAATTCCTCCAAAATTTTATTACTCTAACATTTTACTACCATTTGAAAAATTTTTCAATATTATTGATGAAATTTGTAATAATGTATGTTATAATTGAAAAAAACCGAAAGGAATTTAACATATGTACACAAACTGGGAAGAACTGAAAAGTGCTTGTATGGGATGCAATAAATGTGAGCTTGGTAAGACAAGGACAAATCTGGTTTTCGGTAAGGGTAACGAGAATGCCGAAGTAATGTTTGTAGGCGAGGGCCCCGGAGAAAATGAGGATTTACAGGGCGAGCCCTTTGTAGGCAGAAGCGGAAAGCTTCTTGACTCAATGCTTGCATGCATCGACCTTGACAGAAATAAAAACATCTATATTGCAAACATGGTAAAATGCAGACCTCCGAAAAACCGTGATCCGCTCCCTCAGGAACAGGATATCTGCATCGAATGGCTTCGCGAGCAGGTAAGGCTCATGCGCCCGAAAATTATTGTCTGTCTCGGCAGAATTTCAGCACAGAGACTGATTTCACCTGATTTTAAGGTAACTCAGCAGCACGGTCAGTTCATCGACAAAAAAGGTACACTTTTTATGGGTACATTCCATCCTGCAGCACTGCTTCGCAACCCTAACAATAAGCCTGCGGCATTTGATGATTTTATGGCTCTTCGCGACAAAATCAATGAAATCTGCGAAAGGACTTACGAATGATATGTTAGCGGTTACAGTAATTGCCCTTGGCAAGCTTAAAGAAAAGTATCTTCGTGATGCATGCGATGAATATATCAAAAGATTGGGAACTCTCTGCAAACTTAAGATTTTTGAACTTGACCCTGTGAAATTAGGGGATAATGCATCTCAGGCGGAAATTGACAAAGCACTCCAAAAAGAGGCAAAGGAAATTCTCGCGAAAATCCCTCAGAATGCAAAGGTTGTAGCCATGTGCATTGAGGGCAAGCAGATGCCCTCAGAAAAGCTCAGCAAGTTTTTTGAAACTACTGCAGTTTCAGGACATGGGGAAATAGTTTTTATAATCGGAAGTTCTTTCGGTCTTGACGAAAGCGTGAAAAAGAGAGCTGATGTGCGTCTTTCCATGTCTGAAATGACATTCCCTCATCAGCTTGCACGTGTAATGCTGCTCGAGCAGATTTACAGAGCATTTATGATTTCAAATTCAAGTAAATATCATAAATAAAACAAGAGACACAGCATGTTCTGTGTCTCTTAATTTTTAAAAACTTGACTTTACATAAAACAAAAGGTATAATACAATTGTATGACTATGAAAGGCAGGTGAGGCGTTGTCTTGCAAAGGCAGGACTATTGCCGAATTTATGAAAAAGATCAAATCACTGGTTTCAATTCTTCTTGCAGTGTTTGTTGTGTTTGCATCATGTGTTACAGCTAATGCAGCGTCAGCATCAATCTCTGCATATGCCAGCAAAGTAAACGTTACATCAGGCGACACAATTACAGTTACTGTCAGCCTTAATTCATGCTCAGGAATTTCAGGTATCAATTTTACACTTACCTATAATTCTTCACATCTTCAGTATGTGTCAAGCTCAATCGGTGGAGCAGGTGACGTCTTCTCTCTTAAAAACGCAAATCAGAGCGGCTCATCGATAAAGGGAGCATTCATGAATGTTGACGGCAGCACATCTTCGTCAACAGGTACTCTTGCTACCGTTACTTTCAAAGTAATTTCAAGTGCATCGGCAAAGTCACCCTTGTCACTTTCAGCATCAGCTACTGACAGTGCAGCAAATACAGTTTCTGTTACCGCAACAGGAACAACACTTACCCTTGGTACAACAACTGCAAAACCCTCAACCACCAAGCCTACTACAACAAAACCCACAACTACAAAACCTACAACCACGAAACCCACAACAACTAAACCTACTACAACAGAGCCTACTACAGAGGGCGAGTCTACAACTAAAGTTATTGCAACTGAAACAATCGCAGTAACAGTAGGCAATTCATATCAGCTTGCAAAGCCCTCTTCAATGTCAGGCAAGGTAACATATTCATCAAGCAAAACGTCAGTTGCATCTGTTACAGATGCAGGTGTAATTTCAACTATTGCAAAAGGCATGACAACAATCACTGCTGTCAGTGAGAACGGAGTTACAAAAACATGGCTTCTTATTGTAGGCGATGGCTCAACAGTTGAAAAGGAAGACGAGAGCACAACTCTCACAGATGAAGAAACAACAACAGAACTCCAGATGATCGGCAGTGTTACAGAGGAAAATACAACTGAGGAAGAAACAACTGCAGATACAAAGGATTCTCTTAAGAAGGATAAGGGCGATGAAACTTTCCGCCTTATCTTCGGCACAGGTGCAGTCGTTGCAGTGCTTATAATCATCATTATTATCGTTTCAATGATCAGAAAGAGAAGAAGCTTTGTAGGATAAAGACATAAGTTGATAACATGATGCGGCAGAAGTCAGAGTGCTTTTGCCGCATTTTTTTATGCCGAATAAAAAAACCACCTGCTATGCAGGTGGAATGTACGGACTTTAGTGTCAGAAAAAAACAAGTTAAGGTGACAAAAAAACTCCATTCTGCTATAGTAAAAACGGCTACCAACCGAAAAA
>SVPP01000008.1 GCA_015065765.1 Oscillospiraceae bacterium
TGTTGATGTTGGTGTGGTAATCGCTTCCCCATTCAGGACGGTAGCCGTTGCACCAGATGCCCTGTAGATTTGCGGGCAGGGTTGCATTCTTTCCTGAGCTTTCAATAAGCAGATAGCGTCCGAAATTATAATAAAGCTCGTACATGTCAAGGTCTTCCTGACGGTTGCGTTGCAGGAAATAGAGACGCCAGTCCACAGGTATATCATCGTAGTGTGTAGCATTGAGATTGAGCGACACCTTATCAAACACAGCCTTGTGTGCAGCAATATGTTCTGATTTCAAGGTTTCGTAATCAACGGCTGTTACAGCGTCAAGCTTTTGTTTCAAAATTGCACGATAGTCAATACTTTCGTCTATGTCATATTTCTCAACATTGTAATTTGTCTCAAACACACCGTAAACGATTACCCATGTTGCATCGTGAACGATGATATGCTTTTTATCATTCAGGAGCTTACCATCCGTGCGGACAAAAATATTCGCCCCGAAGGACATACCTTCTCCGCCTTCACCATACAGTTCCTCGTCATAATATGTTACTCTGCCGTTCATGAAAAGCAGGTTGTTGCGAAGTGCAGAAGTGTAGGCGTCCTGACCTCGCTCCATGGTAACATAACAGTCAAAAGGTGCGGAGGCTGTTATTTTATATACAAGGGCGTCATATTTTTCACTGACAAAGGTTTCACTGAAGAAGTCGGTTGTACCTTTTTTATATGACACACGACCGATAGCTTCGCTCAGTTCAAGTTCCTTGCGATAATTTTCATAGCGACTTTTATCAGGGAATTCAATGCGCACCTCGCCCATGCTTTCAAAAAAACGTACACATTCAGGACTTGCCATAAATGTTTTACTGCAAAGCTCAGCTGCTTCTTCATAACATTCATCAAGGAGAAGTTCTCTGATTTTTGCAAGCATCTCGGAAGAACTGTTATATTTCTCCTGAATCTGACGACCGCTCCATAAAGATTCTTCGTTAATTTCAATTGTTTCTTCGTAAGGATCACCGTAAAGCATCGCGCCGATACGGCCGTTACCCAGTGGAAATGCCCGCATCCAATCGCGCTCATAGTCCTCGTGCCAGAGCTTTGTTGACATCTTTGCACACCTTCTTCTGATAAATAAGTTATTTTCATTATATCACACCAACATTTCTTATACAAGTTGATTTTGCAAATGTTGGTTGCACTTATTGTCTTTTTATGCTATGATAAAATAAAGGCGGTGATTGAATGAGTAAGGTTCTGGGTTCATGGAGCGGAATGAGAAAATATCTTGAAGAAGAGATGCTTGCAGAAAGTCTGAGTGGCAGGATAAGATACGGCTGTACTTCTTATGCAGGTATGGATGATTGCAAGATTTTTGAGGTGTGCATTGACGGAAAACAGGTTAAACGTTTTTCATGGGAAACTGTCAATACATATTTTATTGATAACGGCTTTACTCAGAATAAAAATCCGTATGGTGAAAGGGAATATTGGCAAGAGTTTCAGTCTCTTCTTGAAAGGTGTTCAATAAACGACAGAGAAGAATATACTGACGAAGAATTCTGCAGTGCTCTTGAAAGATACAGAGGCAGTGACATACAGAAAAGTATTTCTTCAGAGAATCCCTTGGTTAGGATGTTTGCAGTCCTTGACAGAAGAGTGGGAAAACGCACTCTCGACAAAATAAAAGAGGATATCGAAAATCAACCTGAATGGCTGAAAAAGTTTTACAAATTGCGGATTTCTGCCGAAATAACAAAGTGAAAAAACAACTCTCCTTGCATTTGGTAACACCATTTACAAGGAGAGTTTAGTTTTAATGTGCTGAAATTATATCTTATTTGAAATAAATTCCGCCGAAGATAAGTAATGCAGTCATCATTACAAGATATGTGGGATAGACCGTTGAAGAGCAACCGAATGAAGCAATAAACTGACCTGCTGTTTTTGTCTTTTCACGGTTTTCCTTAACCAGTTTTGGACGGAACATAAAGAAAAATTCAAAAATCAGATATCCTACGCAGTAGAAAATCCATGTTTCCCAGAGTGTATATCCTCTGATTGCCTGAATTGCAAGTAACACCGCACCGACGAGTATGAGGAAAATACGGATAAACTTGATTCCCTTATAGTCCCAATAACGCTCTAAGCCGTCATGCTGTGCGATAACGTAGTACATTGTGAAGCAGCAGATAATGCTTGCCATTGTTGTAGAGCCAAGCATAATGAGTGCAAGAGGGAAGACCATATAGCAGGGACGTTCGAGAACCTCTACGATGTTCATGTCAACCTCACCGAAGGCACGTGTGATTTTGTTGCCGTTTCTGCGGTAAGGAATGATGAACAGGAAAATAGTGAGAATGATTAGTGCACAGAAAATCCACGAGAGAATCGTATCAACATTCTGCGGAACAGGATGCCACAGTGCACCGTTTGCTTCCGCGTCTGCCATTTTTTCTTTGGCAAGGGGCCAACCAAGAACAAAAGCAACTGAGATGCCGAAGCCTTGCGCAAGGCCTTGCACAAGCTCCATCATTTTCCAACCATCGATGATATCAAGCTCATCCAGCTTGCCGAACATACGCTTACCGTTTTTGAGAGGATGGCATTCTCTGTCATAAAGACCTATGCCGATAACCCAACCTATTGCACCGAAGAGCATACCGCCAAGCCACATGATAATGCTGAAAATATCGCGGCGGACAACCATCATAATGAGGAGCTCTGCGATAATCACAACATTTCTGCCCCATTCTTCACGGCTATCCTCAGAAAATCCGATTTTAGGCATTCTGCCGTGTTCAGGGTCATAGGGAGTGTTGAAGATGCGGTAGCCGATTTCCTGTGACAGTGGAACGAGAGCGAAGAAAATTACGAAATCATACCACTTGTATACAACGCCACTCATTGCCGAAAAGCTGATGCCGAGAAAGGCCGAGCCGAGACCACCCCAGATAGTACCCTTGAAAGCGAGGGCAAGATAACCCATGGGAGGATTATAGCGAGGCTTGTCATGGTGGAGAATAAGTGCCATGGTAGAAGCATAAGGCTCCATACCGCCGTAAAAATAACCAAGTGCACATGCTGCTGCGAAAAGGAACACATTATCCATCAGAAGCTCTGATCCTGTGTACCATACACACATGATGCCCATAAATGCACCAGGAAGCATTGCACCTTTTTCACCGCCGATTGCCGAGCCACGGATTCCCCATCCGAAGCACATGGCGAGCATGCTGAAAATTATAAAAATAACGGGATTCTGAGTCATTATTACCAACTCCTTTTATGAAAATCAAAGCCGCCACAGGAATCTGTGACGGCTTCAGCTTTAGCGGAAATTGTAGTAACCGAAAACGAGCATAGCAGCTACGAGAACATAGAAGAAGGGGAGAACTGTGCTGTCTCCGCCGAAGGCTTCAAGGAATTCACGGAAATTCTTTGATTTTTTCCAGTTTTCTTTGACTCTCATCGGACGCAGGAAATATACAGCGTCGAAGATGATGTATCCTATGCAGTAGAAAACCCATGTTTCCCAGAGTGTGTAGCCTCTGAAAATCTGACCGATGAGGATAGCTACACCGACAAGGATGATAATAGCACGGATAAGCTTTATGTTCTTGAAGTCCCAATAACGCTCAAGTCCGTCATGCTGAGCGATAACATAGTACATAACGAAGCAGCAGATAATGCTTGCCATTGTTGTAGAACCGAGCATAACAAGTGCAAGGGGGAATACCATGTAGCAGGGACGCTCAAGAACCTCAACGATGTTCATATCAACCTCACCGAAGGCGCGTGTGATTTTGTTGCCGTTTCTGCGGTAGGGGATAATGAAGAGGAAGATTGTGAGGATAATCAGCGCACAGAATACCCATGAAAGTATTGTGTCAACTTTTGGTGGGAGCATATACCACAGCTCGCCTGTAGCTTCTGCGTGTTCAAGATTTTTTGCAGCGATAGGCCAACCTACAATAAATGCAGCTGCAATTCCGAGACCGTTGAAGCAGCCCTGAACAAATTCCATAATCTTCCAACCGTCAATGAGGTTTTTCTCATCGAGCTTGCCGAAAAGTCTTTTTCCGTTTTTAAGGGGATGCAGTTCTTTATCGTAGAAGGTGATAGCGACAACCCAACCGATTGAACCTGCAAGTGCACCGCCGATCCACATGATGATACCGAAAATGTCGCGACGAATAGCCATCATGATAAGAAGCGCTGCAACTATTACAAGGTTACGTCCCCATTCCTCACGTGAATCCTTAGAGAAACAGATTTTAGGCATTCTGCCGTGTTCAGGATCGTAGGGGGTGTTGAAAATTCTGTATCCGATTTCCTGTAAAAGGGGAACAAGTGCAAAGAAAATAACGAAGTCATACCACTTGTAAACCTGACCGCTCATTGCTGAAAAGCTGATACCGAGGAATGCTGAGCCGAGGCCGCTCCAGATTGAGCCTTTGAAGGCAAGAGCAAGATAGCCCAATGGGGGATTATAGCGTGGCACATTATGTGTCAGAACAAGACCCATCGTTGAGCCGTAGGGCTCCATACCGCCGTAGAAATAACCGAGTGCACAAGCTGCTGCAAACAGGAATACATTATTCATAAGAAGGTCAGAGCCTGTGTACCATACGCACATTATACCCATGATTGCACCGGGGAGCATAGCACCTTTTTCGCCGCCGATAGCGGAACCGCGCATACCCCAGCCGAAACACATGACCAGCATGCTTATGGCTAAAAATACTAATTCGTTTTGTGTTGTCATACAAACACCTCTTTCTATAAAGTATCAGAGATACATTCTCACTAATTCTGCAGTTTTTGCAAGGTACTTGCAAAATTCTCTGATTTTTTCTTCTGTGAAGTGAGCTTCAAGTCCCGATACACTGACTGACGCTACGGGAACACCGAATTCATTGAGAATTGCCATTGCTACGCAGGCAATATCATATTCATGCTCAGCACGATCAACGGCATACCCACGTTTGCGGATAAGAGCAAGTTCTCTGGATAATTCCTCAGGGTCTGTGATTGTGTTATGAGTAAATGGTATTAGCTTTGATTTCAGAACCTCTTCCTGCTGTTGACGAGAAAGGTAAGCAAGGATAGATTTTCCTACACCTGTGCAGTAAAGTGGGGCAGTCTCACCGCTGTAATCAAGGGTAAGATGAGAAGCCTTCGGGCAGATATTTTCAAGATATATTACATCCTGTCCGCGGCAAACTGCAAGGTTGACTGTTTCGCCTGTGATTTCTGACAGCTCACTGAGTGCTGTTCTGATTAGCTTATTGCTGTCACGTGTCATTCTGTAAACGCTTCCGAGACAAAGGCAACGTACACCGAGAGTATATTTTCCGTCTGCTGTGCGTTCAATCATGGCACAGGCTTCAAGGGTTGAAAGCATGTTGTGTACAGTGCTTTTCAGCAGGCCTGTTCTTTTCGCAAGTTCGGAAACGCCAAGCTTAGGTTCTTCTATTGTAAAACAGGAAAGCAATTGTATTGCCTTCTGCAGTGACTTAACTTTTACCTGTTTTTCCTCCACGGAAAAAGCCTCCTTTTTCAGCGTTCTACACGCACAAGGGCATAACCGATTTTTTTACGTCCGCAGGTGTAAACCATGTGAAGAAGATCGCCTTCTGCAACAATAGACGGATATGAAAATTCCACACCGGGTTCTGTTTCAAGTTCAATGCGTACAGGGTAGGTAGCGCCGTTATCCTCTGAAAGGAAGAGGCAAAGAGGAGTTCTGTCACCCCAGTTTTCGCTCACAGGGTTGCAGATAAGACCGAGAACACCGCAGTCGGTGATTGCTGCACCGATACCGCTGTTGTTGTTGGGCATATCTGTGGGCTGTGCTGTTGACCATGTACGGCCGAAGTCTTTTGACTCACTGCGATAGATTTTGTTCAGATTTGTGCGGGCAAGCATATAAACTGTGCCGTCATGTGACTGATCTTCCCATATTGCAGGCTGGATAAGACCTTCGCCTTCCTTGGGGAGCTCTTCTTTACGATTGCATATTGTGCCGTCAGGAAGAGTGAAAGCAACAGGTGCAGAAAGTTTCCATGTTTCACCGTTGTCTTCACTGCGGTCTGTCCATGATTCCCAGCGGTCAACAAGGTCCTCTGTTGAGCCGGGAGCAAGAAGTGCACCATCTGAAAGACGGATCATCTGATTTTTCACGGGACCTCTGCCGCCTACATCACCGGGAACAAGCTCTTCAGGTGTTGACCATGTTTTGCCGCCGTCAGTTGAAACAGATTTCATTGAGTACCAATGTCCTTCGTCAATACCGCTTTTATAAATGAGAGTCAGAACACCGTCTTCAGCAAACAAAGTGGGGTTCCAGTCTGCCTCACCATCATCAGGAGTTATTGCAACAGGTGTGCTCCATTCTCCGTCACGACGTGAAAACCAAATGCGTACATTGGGGTTTTTTTCTTTAATACCACCAAACCATGCAGCAGTCGGTGTTCCGTCACAGATTGCAACTGTTGCAGCGTGGCATTCGCCTGTTTCTTCATTAATGCCTTCAGTTATCATGTATTCCTGATACAGAAGTTCCGCTTTTATCATTATTTAACATCTCCTTTTTATGTAGCTGTATATCGATTATAACAGTAGGATTTTTCAATGTCAATCATTTAGTTTCATGGTGTGAATGATTTTTTGAAAAATTCATCAATATTTTCCATTTGTTCATCAATGATGAATTTTTTAAAAATGTAACATTAATCAGTTGACAGAAATTTTCTGAAGTGGTATGTTATAAATATACTATAAATGTGTAGTATTGTTGTTTTTTTATGCGTTCAACATGGAAGAACAAAATCAGAATAAATATGAATAGGAGAATGTATTATGGCATCACCTGCTCTTGTAGAACAGCTTTATCAGGCACTTCCTGATGAAACAAAAGAATTTTTGGCTTCTGCCATAAAAAGTGTGGTTGAAACAAAGAAAAATGGCGGCAAGGTAGCGGCAGTTATCGGTAGCGGCCCCAACCTGCACGAAGGTGTTACAACACTTATTGCAACACTTATCCACGCAGGACTTATTGATGGTGTTACAACATCTTCAGCAGTTATCTCACACGAAATGGGCGGTACTCTCGATAAGGTTAAACGTTTTGACGCGGATATTCTCGGCGATAAATGTCCCGAAAGCATCCGTTGTCGAGGCAATATTTATGAACTTACTCAGCTCAGTGAAGAAGAGTGGGCGAGAATCCGTTCGGAAATGCCTCTCGATGAAGAGCTTGTTGAAATCTGTGAAAAAGCAGAAGGTAAAGTTATCATCAAGGCTGCAGGTAACATGGCTTACCCTGTAGGTTATTTCAACGAAACAGTTTCAACTGAGGTTATGGTTGCAGCACAGTCTCTCGGTGAAAGCTTTGAATATGTTGCAGGTCTCGGCTCTGACCCCAGGACAATGATCGGTGCAGGTGCAATCAAGAATGTACCTGTTTTGGTAAGCGTTCCTCAGCTTATCGGTGGCGGTCAGGTTGGTCTCTGTATTTCAGACAGTATTCCTGTCAGCCAGCGTTGTCAGAGAATTGCAAAAATGCTTTCAGAGGCAGATGTTATCATCGAATCTGCTGTTGCACTTACTCAGGAAATTCACGATGGTCCCTTTGAAACATATACAGGTCACGGTATCTGGGGTGCAATGAACGGTATGCCTACATACAGCCTCAAGGATAAAACTCTCATCCGCTTTGACCTTGATGAAAACCTCAAGCGTTCATGGGATCTTAACAAACAGAGTGAGCTTATCCAGAAGGCAATCAACGAAGGTCTTCCCAAGACAAAGCTTACAAAGATTCCTTTCCGTATGGAAATGTCAGCATTCACACGTCTTGAAAACAGTATTCCTGTTATCGGCGATATCGGTGAACTGTGGCCCATATTTGTTGACAAAATCTGCAAAGAGCTTGGCATTACTCTTGACTTTACATCTGCTCCTCAGAATACAGATGAAGGTAAGGAAATGCGTGAGCGTATTGTAAACGAAATCAAGCCCTTCTCACTTCACAAGATGCGTAAAGCTCTCAGTGAAAAGTATAAATTTTAAGGAGTGTTAAAAATGAGTGTTAAAGTTTTAGGTGTTATTCCTGCACGTTACGGTTCATCACGTCTTCCCGGCAAGCCTCTTAAAGATATCTGCGGTAAGCCCATGATTCAGCACGTTTATGAAAACGCAAGTAAATCAAAGGTTCTTGACAGAGTTGTTGTTGCAACTGATGATCAGCGTGTTTACGATGCAGTTATCGCTTTCGGCGGTGAAGCAGTTATGACAAGCGTAAATCATCCCACAGGCTCTGACAGAGTTGCAGAGGCTGCAAATGCTTATGATTGCGACTATGTTATCAATATCCAGGGTGACGAGCCCCTCGTTCCTCCTCAGATTATTGACGATATCGGTACAGCTCTCATCAACAGCCCCGATTGTGTTATGGCAACAGGAAGTGTGCCCATTGACGGTGAAGATTATATCAACAATAACTGTGTAGTTAAGGTTGTAACTGACGTGAACGGCAACGCAATTTATTTCTCACGTTCACCTATTCCTTATCCCCGTCACGCTGAGCATGCAAAGTATTTTGAGCATGTTGGTATCTACGCATACACACATGAATTCCTCAACAAATACACAAAGCTTGCTCCCACACCTCTTTCAGAGGCTGAATCACTTGAACAGCTTAAGGTTCTTGAACATGGCTACAAAATCAAAATCGTTCCTGCTCCCGCACAGTACGAGGCAGTAAGCGTTGACACTGAAGAAGACCTTCAGGAAGTTATCCGCATCTATAAAGAGCGTAACGGAATTGAATAAAAACATAAATTTTACTGAAAGCGAAGTTTTACGGCTTCGCTTTCTTTTTTGTGGCATAATAAAACTATAAAAATTTTTAAGGTGATGTTATGTGTACTGCAATAACTTACAAAACAAGGGATTCATATTTCGGGCGTTCTCTTGATCTTGAATATTCATATAACGAGAAGGTGGTTGTCACTCCCCGTAATTTCATATTCGATTTCCGCAGAAAGGGAAGCATAGAAAATCATTATGCTATCATAGGAATGGCGACGGTTGTAAGTGATTATCCTCTTTATTATGAGGCGGCAAATGAATGTGGTCTTGCTATGGCAGGACTGAATTTTCCCGGCAATGCACATTATTATGAAGAAAAAGAAGATAAAGACAATATTTCTCCTTTCGAGTTTATTCCGTGGATTCTTTGTCAATGTAGAAATCTTGATGAAGTACTGATGCTTCTTGAAAAAATCAACCTTTGTAACATCAATTTCAACGAGGATATGCCTTTGTCGCCCCTTCACTGGATAATTGCAGATAAAGAAAAAGCAATAACTGTGGAAGCGGTTTCAGTTGGAATGAAAATTTATGAAAATCCTGTAGGGGTGCTGACGAATAATCCTGAATTTGATTATCACATGACGTATCTTTGCGACTTTGCAAATCTGACGTCATTTCCTCATAAAAATAATTTTGGTAATATTGATCTGACACCTTACAGCAGAGGAATCGGTGCAAAAGGTCTGCCGGGGGATAATTCTTCAACCTCACGATTTGTGCGTGCAGCATTCACAAAGCTTAATTCACTTTCGGGTGACAGCGAAAATGAGAGTATAAGTCAGGTTTTCCATATTCTCGGTTCAGTCAATCAGACAAGAGGGTGTGTAAGACTTGAAGGTGGCAAAAATATGATTACTGAGTACACCTCGTGCATCAATCTTCATAAAGGTATTTATTACTACACAACTTACGGAAACAGATGTATTTCTTCTGTAGATATAAACAGATGTAACCTTGAAGGTGACGGTCTGTCTGTTTTTTCTCTTGTAAAAGAGCAGATTATAAATAAGCAAAACTGAAACTATTGACGAAAAAAGAAAATTTGTGGTATACTTGTTACAGACTTTTTTAAAGGAGATGTAAAAAATGGCAAAGACTGCAAAAGACGTTCTCGAATTTATCAAAGAAAACGGAATCAAAATGGTTGACTTCAAAATGGTTGACATTAACGGTCAGTATCGTCATGTGACTATCCCCGCTGAAAACTTCTCAGAGGACACAATGAAGAGCGGTATCGGCTTTGATGCTTCAAACTATGGCTACGCTGTTGTTGAAAAGAGTGACATGGTTTTCATTCCTGATCCCGACACAGCAGTTATTGATCCTTTCTGCGAAATTCCTACACTTTCAATGACAGGTAACGCAATGATTATTGATAACCCTGAAAACCGTCCTCTTGCACAGTATCCCCGTAACATTATCCGTGCAGCTGTGGATTACATGAGAGAAAGCGGCGTTGCTGATACAATGAATATTCTCCCGGAGTTTGAGTTTTATCTTTTCGATGAAGTTACATGGGGTGTTGGCGGCAGTTATATCGGTGCTTCTGTTGATGCTAAGCAGTCATACTGGAACAGTGAGGTTGAAGGCAAGGGTGTTATTGTTCCGAAACAGAAGAACTATCATATTGCAAAGCCCTTTGACGTTTCCTATGAATGCAGAAGCGAAATGTGCCTTCTTATGAAGGAAATGGGAATTGATATCAACTATCATCATCCCGAGGTTGCTGCGTCAGGTCAGTTTGAGATTGAGCCTCAGCTCGGCGAAGTTGTTCACATGGCTGATGCAACAATGATGATTAAATATATCATCCATAACACAGCTCTCAAATACGGCAAAACTGCAACTTTCATGCCTAAACCTATTTACGGCGAAGCAGGCAGTGGTATGCATGTTCATATGCTTCTTTTCAAGGACGGTAAGCCTGTATTCTCAGATGATAACGGTTATGCACACTTAAGTGAAACAGCTCATTATTTCATGGGCGGTCTTCTTAAACATATCGCATCTCTCTGTGCTCTTACTAACCCCAGTACAAACTCTTTCAAGAGACTTGTTCCCGGTTTTGAAGCTCCTGTAACAGTGGGATATGCAACATCAAACAGAAGTGCGGTTATCCGTATTCCTGCATATGCAAAGAGCCCGGACAAGCGTCGTTTTGAGCTTCGTAACCCTGATGCTACATGTAACCCCTATTTCTGCTATGCTGCAATTCTCATGGCAGGTCTTGACGGCGTGAAGAATAAGATTGATCCTCATGCAAATGGTTGGGGTCCCTACGACGTAAACCTCTATCATCTCAGTGATGAAGAGAAAGCAAAGCTCAGCCATCTTCCCGTTTCTCTCGAGGAAGCTCTCGATGCTCTTGAGAAAGACCATGATTATCTTACAGCAGGCGGTGTATTCCCGGAAGAACTGCTCACAAACTTCATCAAAGCTAAGCGTGAAGAATGTCGTGACCTTGCTAAAATTCCTCATCCCGCAGAGTTTGATAAGTATTACAATCTTTAATAAAAAACATTAAGCCGTTGTTTTGCAGCAACGGCTTGAACTTTTCAGAGGAGAAAAATTATGTACGGTTTCTGGAGATTTGTTTTTTATTGCTTTACGGCAATAATGACGATTTTTGGTGTGTCAACTGCTACACAGTACACAACACCAATTGATAATGAACATGGCGGAGATCCATTTATTGTGGAGGCGTCTGATGAAACATATTATACTTTCACAACAGGTAACGGAATAGAAATCAGGAAAATTGTTTCTTACGATGATACAACTGTTATTGAAAAGAAAACAGTTTATTCCTCAGGGAATGACGGAATAAAAGGGCAGATATGGGCACCTGAAATTCACAAGATAGGTGACAGATGGTATATTGTTTCATGTGCTTTGTTTAATGAAAATGCTGTTCCGAGAGGGGGAATGCCTCTTGCAGATGAAAATAAAGAGCATGATGATTTTTATCGATATGGATTTGTCCTTGAGAGCAAAACAGAAGATATTTTCGGCGAATATGAGTTCAAGGGATATCTTGCGCCGGACGGGCTTAACAACATTGACGGTACATATCTTGAAAAAGATGGTAAGCTTTATTATGTTTCCTCTTCCTATGTCGATGTAGCATACCAGTGCATATATATAACAGAAATGGAAAACCCATATACGTTGAAAGAAGGAGCGCCATCCGTAAAGCTTTCTTCTCCTGATTTATATTGGGAAAGAAAAGGCTGGAGAGTGAATGAAGGTCCTGCAGTTCTTTACCATAACGATGATATTTTTATTGTTTATTCTGCAAGCGGTTTCAGTTCAGATTATTACTGTATGGGAATGCTCACTCTCAAGGGCAACGATGTGACAAAAGCATCGAGCTGGAGCAAAAGCCTCAGTCGCGTCAGCTATGATGATACTTTCAATGATATCTATAATGCAGGGCATTGCAGTTTCCTTTATAGAAAAAATGGTGAGATTTATATGGTTTACCATGCTAATGCAACAAAAGAGTTTGATGATTCTCCCAGACTTACATATATTGAACCGGTAGGCTTCAATAAATACGGAAACCCGTTATTTAATTGAGTGAAAAATAATTAAAATCAAACTATAAGGTATAAAAAAGAGACTGATATATCGGATATCAGCCTCTTTTTTTGTTTAGATTTTTTCTGTGTAGAAATTTAAGACAGGGATTTTGCCGGGAGAAGAACAGGTGTATTTCAGATTTACTCTGACACCTGTTTTCATTGAGGCATAACGCAACATTTCATTCATTTTATTTCCGAACAACTGTTGATAAGCAAAATCTCTTGTAGCTATGTCGGAAAATTTAAAAGTGATGTTGCTCTGTCCCTGTGCGACACAGTTGCAGACGATATTGCGGATTTTTTCCTCATCGTAACTCTGCAGGAACAGGTCAAATCTGTGGTGATAGTTGCATCTTGTAGCCGTACACTGAGGTAAAGGCAGAATGTCAAGCGGTTGATGAGCATCCAAAGCCTCTATTTCTTTTGTTGTAACACAGAAGAAACTGTAGTCGGTCATATAACCAAAGTGCTGGTCAGCCTTGGTGTTTGAACCGTCTGCCCATGTAACATCAAGGTGATAGTAATCGCCTTCAACCTTCACAATATTCCAGGCATGAACACCGCTGCTGACAAAAGCACATTCAATTCCCATTGCTTTGAGCAGGAATTGCATTGCTCTCGCATAACCTGCACAGACAGCTTTGTGATCAACGAACACACCATAGATTGTTCTGATGGGATCGGGAGATTGACTTCTTTCAACATAGGAAATTTTATTCTGTTTATCCAATGCAATAGTGTCATAATCAACCAGATCTACCAGCGTTTCATATGCTCTGAGAACAACCTCAAAATCGCTCATGTTTTCGTCAATTGTATCCAGGAAGGGCTGGATAGTGTTGAGTATTTCTTCACGGGCTTTTTCGGCTGCCTCTTTGGTGTAACGGAAGGCAAGGTCAATTTTTGCAACAATACCTGTGTTTAAATCATAATGGCAAGTTTCATTACCTCTGAACCAGAAAATTTCAGGATGGTCCACAAGCACCTGTTCAAACATGCGATTAACTTCTTCAACTTTAAGAGCTTTAGGTAAATTAGTTATTTCAGTTTTGAAGTTTTCCAGTGCATCAAGGAAAATATCATAAACAGCCTTATCTTCCTCAGAAAGCAGATTTCTCGCATATAATGGAGGATTTTCGGGTGTTCTTTCAATAGGACCATACAAAGCAGGATTGTCAGGTTCTTTTCCTCCGGGAGTATCTCCACCGTCATCCGAGCTGCTACCGCCGGTGCCACCTGTAGGAGAAGGAGGATTGTAAACGCCTCCTGTTGTATCATCGTCAGGATCTGTGCCCGTTCCATCGTCTCTTGGCGGAACGATGGTAATTGTGCCACAGTAATCAGGGGACAATGGTTCCTTAGGGAACATAAATGGTGTGTTTCGTGTTATATATGTGCCGGTAGAGAACGGATAGTTAGCTCTGTAACGAAGGAAACCTCTTCCGTACTCATCGTTGCGATACGCAGTGATGATTTCTGTTCGTTTGGCAAGTGCGGGTTCATTAATAAGATATGCATATTGAACCTCTGTCCACTTTGCCATACCTTCATAAACTTCAAGCTCTAACTTTTTACCATACTTGCGGCGAATCTGCTTTGCATTCCAGTTTGTATACTGCCAGATGTGTGTCAGTTCATGAGCCATTGTCAGAATTGACATCATTCTGGGAGATCCGTTTTCAACAAGCAGACTGAAGGTGCCATCGCGATGTCTGATAGCAACACCTAAAACGCGACCATCCTGACGAGGAGTGGGAGTGAAACTGTCTCCGAGGCGTTTATGCAGTGTTCTGGAGTTAACCATTTCAACACGCACACCAACATTAAGGCGTATGTTGAAGAATGACTCCATATTTCTGCGGACTTCTTCAAAAATATTACGGAACTCTTCGCCTGTTTTGATAGCAGTTTTGCTGCACTGTAAGCAACGGTCTCTTCCATCAGCGAGAGTTTCGTATTCAACGCCGAAAATTTCCGTTCCGCAGAAATCACAATATCTTGCG
This sequence comes from Oscillospiraceae bacterium, assembly GCA_015065765.1. Taxonomy (GTDB): domain Bacteria; phylum Bacillota; class Clostridia; order Oscillospirales; family Acutalibacteraceae; genus SIG575. Next base: position 14,456 of record SVPP01000008.1, read on the forward strand.
TTGGGTTTATCGGGTTGATATGACGCTGCAAGAGCGGTAGAGATGTTTTTGTCGTCTCTGGCTTTGGCAAGGGGATTGAAATCAGCAAATCCCATGTCATCAAGAAAAGCCTTTGTTGAAACTGAATCAATGCATTTTGGCTCGTACATTCCGCCGAAGAGAAGATAGTACCTTTCGTAATAAGGTTTTCTGTCAGGGATGATGTCCTGTGCGGGTTCACTTGGTTGTTCATGAATGTCCGTATCAGGCGGACAATTTTCTTCCTTGAGTGTGTTGTCCGGAGTTTCTGTGGCTGTCGGAGTTTCCGGTGTTTCAGGAACTTCAGGAGTCTCGGGAACTTCAGGAGTCTCGGGAACTTCAGGAGTCTCGGGAACTTCAGGAGTCTCGGGAACTTCAGGAGTCTCGGGAACTTCAGGAGTCTCGGGAACTTCAGGAGTCTCAGGAACTTCAGGAGTCTCAGGAACTTCAGGAGTCTCAGGAACTTCAGGAGTCTCAGGAACCTCAGGAGTCTCGGGAACTTCAGGAGTTTCGGAACCGTCATCCTTAGGCTTTTTGCCGCCCTTCAGGCGACCTTTAATCCATGCTATTAAACCTTTCTTCTTAGGAGGTTTGGACCCTGTTGTGTCAGTTGGATCGGTGCCTGTGGGCTCTTTATCAGTAGGTACAGGAGTTTCTTTATCCTTGATTCCAAGAAGCTTCTTGATTCTGTCGAGAGCCTTACTGAAAACACCTTTCTTTTTTTGCTGCAAAGTATCGTTTGTAAAGGTAACACCATCAGGCTTTTCAGGAGTAGTTGTAAGACTGTTTTCCAGAGTTGTGTTGTGCCATCTTAAATAATCGTACATTATCTCAAAAATACGCTGCAGATTTCTTTCGACAGCAACAATAAGACCAAGATCAAGCTGGCTGTCTTCCACAATATATATGGAATTTTCGCGAAGTTCACAGCCGTCTGCCTGCAAAGTATAGGTGATAGGGTCTATATCATCCTGCTCGACGAAATCCTTGTTTGTCATTGCACAGATGTAAGCCTGGTTTTCTGCAAAGATAGTACGGAAAATTTCGTTGAAAAGCATTGTGATTGTATACCTTATTTTTTCTGTAAGTTTTCCGTTAGTTTCAGGCAAATCAATGCGCAAGACAGTTTTGTTTCGGTATTCACGTTCGGGAATGCCTTTGCCTTCAAAAGCTATCAGTTTTGCTGTGTGGAGATTATTATAACGGTCCAAATCATAATATCCGGGTGTAGCGACTGAAAAATCAGCAAATTCGTGAACGATTTTCATGCCTGAAATATTTCGCACTGCACCGATTTCATCAGAACTGCGAAGTCCCTTGAATGTATAAATTCTGTTCTGACGGTAAGAAGGACGACCTTTGATATGGTCTGCAGCACGGCGCAGAAGAACTTGTCCGTCTGCTGTTACATGTTGCATTTCATAATACTTTCCGCCAAAAGTAAAGAACTGACCGGGAAGGAACCTCTGATAGATGTGACCGCTTAATTCAGAGCCGAGATAATATTTTTCGCCTTTTTCGTCTTCAGAGATGTAGCTTGCAGATTTAAGTTCACAAACACATTTCTCAATAAATTTTTTGTCTTTTATTGAGTAGACATCGTGAATCTTTCCTAAAGACATGTCATAACATTCTTCAATAACTAAAATTCCCTGGTCAATGGTAAGTTCCTGATACTCGATTTTTTTGTCAAGAACAGATGCCACACAGGCTTCATAGTTATTAATGTCAAGACTTTCAAGCTCTTTTGCCGGAGCATAACACTTGTATATTTCAAACCAAAGCTGGTTTTTCAGGTCGCTTACTGTTATTCCAAGCAAAGAGAGTTCCTTTACAAGTATCTCAGCACCAACAGGTTTGATGCTCATTAAGAGTAACATTTTGAGAACAGAGTTTCTGTGTGTTCTTGCGTGGTCTGCAACAATAAAGGGAATTGCTTTCGGGTCAGCCTCAAAAATTGGTGCATTTTCCGCCATGTAATCCTTTAGGAGATATTCCTGGGATATTACATTGATAAATCCCTGACTTGTTGTACGGGTTGAAAAGTTACGAAGAATTTCAAACATATTGAAGGATTCATCTTCAACTGTGAAAAAGTTATTTTTTTCAATCCCCGCACTCCAGAAATTTGGAGAGGTGAGAAAGTACTCATCCATGGATTCCTGACTGGTGGGAAGACCGGCGTATTTTGTCAGGTCATAGTAATACTGTCTGTCAATCCAGCGCATATCACTTACAGGGAAAGCTTCACCGCCGTACCATTCAGTTTTGGCAATCTGGTTTTTTAGTGCAGCAAAGGATAATTCTGTACCAAGACCAAGATATCTGGAAATGTTTGGTACGAGACGATGGTGGAGAAAATCTTTGTCAGATTCCCAGCACATGTAAGATGATGAGCCTTTATATTTGTTTGTGGCAGAAACCTCGGTCATGTTAGTCATAAGAATATGAGACATAGCATCAACAAGACCATCACAGTTTTTGTCGCACATGCAATAAACTATTTCTTTATCTGAGCCGCCACATTTTTTGACAAGCAGATTAAGACCTATCTGTGCAGTGGTAATAAGTTTTGAAGGCTCGATTATAACTACAAAACCAACTTCTTCAAGAAAATCTTTGTGTGATTCCTGTAATTTTATATCCAATACGCTTGAACGGGAAACGATACCGATATCGATTTTTTCAGTAGTATTGTCATGCTTCAACTCATTGATGTTCCACATGAATGGGATGTTTGTAACAGCACTTATGCCGTCTTCAATCCATTGCCTGATATCATCTTCAATAGCGTGTCTACCAAGAACAACAAGCACCTTCCGATGACTCAGCAGAGCTCGGTTCATGGGATAGAAAGCATAGGGGATCAGGTCTTTGTAAAACGGATTGTTGAATAAAATACTTTTTCCGTTAAGCAACTCAATGGAAGACTGGAGATAGTTATGGTCAACAGTAAAACCGTTTTTGTGGAGAGCCTTCATATAGGAAGCAAAACAAAGAATCTTGGGATCTTCGTTTTTCTCAAGATTATCTAAAACATCCTTTGTTGATACTCCGTATGATAATGCACTGTTCAGCCCTGTGTTTTCGGCCAGAAGCTTGTCTTTGAAAAGATTTCGTAAAAACTTGCGAAGCAAAGAATAGTTTGCTATATGAAAAGCTTCGTCGTCTTCTCCCATTATAGAACCATATTCACCCTGAGTGAGACCGTCCAGATAGAAGAACAATTCACCGATTACCAGGATACCGAAAACTGGGAAGAATACAGCCTGGAGAACTTCTTCCTGAAACATTTTATTGCTTATCATCAACAGTATTGAAGAAATTGCCAATGCAGTGTAATAAAAAGTTTTAAGGAAACTTCTTACCTGCGAGTATCCATCCTTAAGACACCAGAAATTACGCTCGAAAAAGAATCTGTAGAAAATGGAAGCTATTCTGTTATGTATATCGCCGTCATGCTTTACAGTATTATCGATGATCTTAATACAGATCTTTTTAACAGCCAGATAAACAGCAGCAATTACAATGTTGGCAATATAAAATATCCAATATTTCAGATTAAGGGAGTTGAGGAAGTCGTGGACTAACTCACTGATAGTGGTGATAATTGAACTGATAGCCGCAGGCATCCAGGAGAAATTAGCCAGATTTGCAATCCAGACAGGGATGCGGTTGATTATTTTTACAAGCCATGTGCATAGCGGGTCAGCCAGAAACATGAACGCTACTACAAAAATAAGAGCAATAACGGGCATGGCAAACTGTCTGCTGCGGTCGCTGCGGGGCAGATTGATTTTGTTGCTCACCAAGCAAAGTGCAACAAATGGGAGAATTGCTATACACATTTTTACAATCTCTATAATTGTATCAATCATATAATTCCTCCCTTGTAATAGTAACAGATTTTACATAATCAATCGGTACAGTAACATAATTGTTCTTAACGAAGAATTCAACTGTACTGTCCACTTCATCGTATGGAATTTTGTATATGTAATCAATGGGTTTTGTGAAATCGAAGTTATAAGGCATTGTATCATCGAGTCCGTCAATTTCCATAACGCTGACAAACAAACCATTCACACCGTCTATTTTAGTCTGCACATCGAAAAGATGTTTCTTGAGTGTGTTGATTTTCTGGTTGCGCGGATTTTTTATGTAATTGAATATTGAAAATTCGCGCATTACGTTACAGGCATGACTGAGATATCTTGAAAAAGCTGCAAGGCCATTTTCAATTTCATCAAAAATTTCGTTCATTGTTGCGTTAAAGAACTTTATTCGCCGTATATGAAGAAAACGTGATACAAACAAAAACACCAAGCCTGCCAGAACCATGCCGCCAAAAGAGATTCCGAATATCTTCAAGGCTGCCATAAAAGTTTCTGTGTTGGAATTATTTTTAATCAACAAAGGTATGAAACCGAATAAGAAAGCCAGAATTGCAATTGAACCTGTTACAATTGTTCTTATTTTGGTCATACGCTTTGCAATACCTTTTCGTACAACCTGGTCTGCATGGTCTATTCGTTTTGTATATTCAGTTGTTTTGAAAAGAGTTGTTGTGGTGGTTTCCACCATTTTCAATTCTTCTTCCTGCAAACGGAATTCGATATCTTCAAGTCTGTCTTCATTCAGTTCAAGAACGCGCTCATCCTCAATGACTGACCTGTCACGGAAATCGCCTTTCACAGCATGTTTCACAGCTCTGCGGGGTTCGCGTATATAACGGACAAATTTTCTGGCAACATCAACAGCAAAGTTATACCAGTGTGTATATTCGTCACGAGGGCAGTCTTTTGAAAGACCGATTTCTTTACTTGCCATGAAATCATTTCTGCCTGTTGAAGAACGGATTTCTACGGGAATATGAACGTCGGATTCAAACAGAGCAATAATTTCCTCAGGAGTCAGCTCTGTTCTGTCGGGATTTTCGCCTTTAAGTGTATGATGGATTTTTCGTAGAAGAAGGCGTTTCGTCGCATCAAGTTTCCTGAGATACTGTGTGAAAAAGCGACGGGCTTTCTGGTCGTTGATATTAATGCAGCCATTATAAACACGGTTGGGGCTCATAATTCCGTCAGGGATGTTATTAATAGCCAACATGTAAATAAAGCTTGAGAAAGACAGAAAATCTTTTGGAACACGTTCAGTACCACGATAAGAAACATCATAAAGAATATATCTGGGCTTATCGGGGTACATGTTGTCATCGCAGAAGTTATCGTACTCAAGTTCTTCGTGAGGTTTTTTAACTTCTTTGAAAATGTCATCGGCACGTTTTGAAAAACGTTCAGATAAAACAATAACCTCATCAGGTGTTTTTCTGAGGGTAGAAGCTAACAGAGACTTACCCACCAACGATTCAAATTTATAACAAGTTGTTCTGAATTGTTCTAATTCTGAAGGTAACAGGTCAATTTCATACAGTTTTTCATAATAGTCAAAATCTACTGCGCAGTCTTCTTTCAGCAAATCATCATGCCAGTGATCTCCTTTTTCGGGCATTCCATGCAAAGGCGCTCCCGACAACCAGATGGTAAGTCTTGTAAGGGGATTATCTGCCGCTTTGTGATAGTTTGCTTTTTTAAGTTTTCTGTACTCATAAATCTGTTGGGCGCTTTCGCTGATTTTTTCATTGATAATTGAATGAAGTCTTTGGATTTCGCCGTCGACACGACTGAAGAGTTCAGAGTCGGTTTTATCCGGATCAGCCTCTTCTTTTTCCTTTACCAATGCACGATAGTCATACATAAGGTCATTGATTTCTTTTTCATCGAAATCAGTCAGCGCCTTCAGAGAGTCAACAACGTCAAAAGGATTACGTTTGTTGATAATTTCGGAACCAAATGTATCTTTATCCTGGATAATCAGAGCACGCCAGTTAGTTCTACCGGCAGTGATTTCATTAAGTCCCGGCACAGCTTCCTCAAAAGTTTCCTTATCAGGATACCATGGGCATATCACACAATTAGGGTTATGTGCCAGTAAATCAAGAATGTGAGAGTGTTCTGTATTTATTTTATTAAGAAATGCGTTACCGCAAATTATTACCGTAAACAACTGTTATCACCTCCTTGTTTTCCCGCGGTTTTATCCGCGGAAAAATTAAACATCTATTTAATTATTTGAAAAAAGGTCGTCATCCTCTGTGTGGTCGCAAAGGCGATATTTTTTACTTCTTGAAACGTCAAGTTTGTCAAGTTGAGTAAGAATCTTATCGCGAAGCAGCATGAAAGCACGGTTGTCCTTGGGTGAGCTTTCGTGTGAATCATAAAGCTTTCTACAAAGTTCATAGTTTGCATACAACAGATTGTAATGCTTGCAGAGTGTTTCGGCGATAATGGGATTCTGGTCATCTGCACTTGCAAATTTTCTGATTTCTGTTGAAATAATTTCAAAAATAGCATCGTACATGATATCCAGCTCTGCATCATCTTTCTTGGGAAGAGATTTCCAGTAGAGCAGAGGGATTTCAAAGATAGAAACGGGGCAAGATACTTTTTCTGCACTTTCCTGTCCGTCTTTCTGAACTTCCATTACAAGATTTTTGTTCATGAATTCCTTACATTCAGAGTCATCAACAAGGAGATCTCTGTCTATAGAATCAAGTCTTGTAGCAAAGGTTGTTCTTCTATAAGGAGTGCTCTTCTCAAATTCCTTTTTGCGAAGTCTGTCTGCGAAATCATGGAGAGAATGAACAGCATATCTGTCGAAATACAATGCATCAAGAACCTCGAAGAATCTGTCACACTTTGTGTGGTTGGAAACTGTGAGTGCTTTTGTGCTGCTGCTGCCATCACGGTATTCATAAATAGTTTTATCCTTATCAAGAGATGATGCAATACGCTGATAAAGACGTTTGTAAATGAAACCATAAAGCATTGCTTTGTGAATGCGTTTCATAAGTACACGCTGATAGCCCCTGGGATCAATTTCAGGAAGAGTAGTGATTGAGTTCCAGCGTTTGTCAATATGAGGAGTGATAACGGGATTCAGACGGTTATCAGGACCGATTTTTGACATATACTCCTGATAAGCTGAGAAATATGCACCTACGCTGCCTGCACCTTCACCTGATACTGAGATTTCAGTTTCTTCAAGTTTTCCGGGATCGCGCTGAGGAGAAGCCATTTTATGAATGTCAGTAAGTGTCAGGCCATATACTGAGCGGAAGAAATGAAGCTCGTATTTAGATACGTTGTTAGATGCAAATTCTTTATTGAAAGTTGACTCGGGCATCTTCATGCCGTCGCCTTCTTCAATCTGTGCATTATATGACATTGATTCGATTTTGCGGTCTTCTTCAAATGATTTACGGACAACGCTGGGGCTTGCGAGAGTGAAGCCCTTCTTGATGATTTTTGCAAGATGAGCATTTTTGTTTATGTCTTTCTTTGATTCTGCAATGATGGTTTCAGCATCCTTGGGATTGTTTTCAGCCTTGCAGAGAGCAATAATTCTGCTTTCATGACCACATGCACGGACGATATCCATGTCAAGACCTCTGCACCAGCTTTCAACAATCTTCTTGTACTGCTCAACTACAACATCTTCAAAAACATCTTTAACGGAAACATCAGCAAAAGTATCGTTTCTGAGAATGTCATCGCTTTTGCCGTTTTCCTTGACAGCGTCATAGATTTTTGAGAAGAGTTCAATTTCTTCAGCAGAGCCACCTGCAGGCATATTCTGTTCATCTGCGAGTTTCTGGAGGTGTTCACGCTTGTTGAAGAGATTGTATTCGCAATCACCGTTTTCAAAGCTCAGTTTTGAAGCGAGAGTAGCTTTGCGTTTTTCAAGACCTGTAACTTTTGTCTGGAATTTGTCATAGAATGCCTCAAACTGGCCATTGAGACGTTCTATGTAAGGTTTAGCAGCCTGGCAAACATAGAAACGTACAAAAGCTTTATATGTTTCAGCGATGTCATGAGCATAGTTGGTAATAAGTCTGTTGCATTTCTTTTTATCAGCATCTGTGATGAGTGTTCCGCGGTCACATGCTACACACATTGCGCGCAAGTCAGCTTCCTGTGAACCTATGATGGGGCCAACCTGGAATTTTTCAGTTTTGCGTTTTTTTGTTTGTTTGTCTTCCGCACCATACAAAGCTGTGTCCTGACTCTTCTCGAAATCTGCATATTCCGGTTCAGAATGAGCATATTGTGCAGTTCTTTGGTAGAGTTTGTACAGGAAGTAACGCATAGCATTGGGGTGCAGAGCTTTTCCGTCCAGTGAAAGGAATGATTCTATTGTGTAAGGCTCAGAATTTTTCTCAATTTTATTGTTACTGTTAAAGTTACGTTCAACAAAGGAGAAGATTGTTTTTCTGATATTATCAATATTATTTTTGCTGATGAGTTCTGCCATATCCTCTATGCTCTGCAGTCTGTTTGCAAAACCGTTAGCGACATTTCTGTTCATGTAGTAATCGAAGTCTTTTCTTGTGTCCTGTTTTAACGGAGTTGCTTCGCAAACCTGGAAAGCACGTTTTATAAGCTGATTGATAAAGTTTTCAACAGCGGGGATGGAAAAATCTTCTTTTCCATCATCACTTGTCTTTCTTGCTGAATCCTCTGTATCATCTGCATCATCTGGCTCGGACTGGAAGTCGTCACCTGTTGCATTGCGATTTTTTTCATTTTTAGGATCAATATATTTTTCCTTGAGCATTTTTGTGAACTTTTCTGAACCGGTTTCGATATCAGTGACGTAAACATCAGGACGCTGAGGTTTTGTATCAGTATTGCCGTTTTTGAAATCAAGCTCTTTGTTGTGGAAGTCATAATCGTATACAAGCCAACTGTTTGTGACGAGCTTTGACATGTCATCTTCGCTTACCTGTGCCGATGTGTGACCGATAAGCTGTTTTTCGATCCACTCATAAGCGATGTAGTCGCGGATTTCTTCGTAAGGATAGCGGACAATTGCTGCACCTGCGCCGCCAAAACGGTTTCTGCCGAGCTTTTTGTCATCAAGGAATTCCTTGTGGATATTGTCTTCTTTACTTGCTGCCTTTCCGCTCATAGGACCGACGCACTGCTCATAAATACTGTGAGCAACATATGAACGGTACTGAGCGAGAGAATCCATCTTTGATGTGCTGTCGTCTGTGCGTTCATAAAGGAAGCAGAAGTCAAAGGGTGAATTCTGGAGTCTGTCAACTCCGCCTGAAGGATTGGGAACATCAATGTGAAGATCCATGTAACGCTTAAGTTCAGGAACTGATTCAAAGAAAGGTCTCATCATGAAAGCGTTGATTTCTTTAAGTGTTGCATAGCCGTTTCTCTGCAGGCTGAGTTCTTCACTTGTTGAAGGTCTGATTGTCTGCAAAGCATCAGGCATTATGAAAAATCCGCGGATGATAGCTGATGAATCAGGATAGTTGACTGAAAGATAGTTACGGATAAGCATACTGATAATCAGTGCAATACCTGAACCTGTACCACCGGCAATAGTTGAAGATACAATAACTTTAACAGTCTGACGTTTGTCTGAACCGTCTTTGTTATAAAGGGCATCAATTGCATCATAGAGAGCCTTGATTCTTCCAGTCTTGATAGTTGCGTTGAGAGCAAGACGGGAAATGGCACGGATCTGGCCCGCACCTTCTGAAACGGTTTTTCCGTTGATTATCATGTTGTTGGGAAACCATTCTTCACGTGCTTCATCGTCTGAAAGAAGATAGTCACGGACGGTTCTGGGTGATGATGTCTGAATGGAGGTGATTGACACGCCGTCGTCTGCTTTTTCAAGGTCGTTTACATCAGTGTCAAGGATGACAAACTGTGCCTTTGCAAGGTCATCATTACTTTTCTTTGCGATGTCAACTACTTCGCGGATAATCTTTGAACCGATACCGCCAAGACCTACGAAAAGAGTTGCGCCCACTTTGTTGCCTTCTAATTTTTCTTTGTTACTCATATTAATTCTCCTTTTCATTGAAGATTGTTTTTTAATTAATGTGATTGATGTTTACAATTCCAGTATAAGTTTTGCTTCCTTCACGCCATGTTATTTCATCGCCGTCGCTTATTTCAACTTTTTTTGAGCCGTCATTCAACAGGCTGAGTTTAGTAGCTCTTGTCGGTGTTATGTCCGAAAGATAACAGGTCATGCTTCGTGAAGTCCATCTTAAAACCCAGGAGTTTCTGAAGAAAGTATTCTTCCTCTTTACCTGAGCCGAGAAAGCGCGCTTTCCGCGGAAATCAGTGGAGATGCACTCAACATTGAATCCTCTTGCGGATGAGAATGCACCTTGCACAGATGGTCTTTTGGTGCCAACGCTGAGATATATTTTTGAGGGTGTTGAGGGGATTGAGAGAAGGAAGATTATTATAGCGGCAACAATAAGCCAAAAAATAATTTTAATGATTTTGCTGTATTTCTGGATTTCAAAAGAGGCTTCTTCTGTGCCGCTTTTTACTATTTCTCCGTATTCATCTGGTGCAGTTGCACCTATAGACATTTCATATTTTCCTGTATCGGGTTCGCAGAATTCACCTTTTTCATTTTTGCCGAGATGTATGTTGATAGCAGATTCTCCGGGGAGAATTTCTGTGATGTAGGGTAAAGATTTTTCTTTATCCTTGAGGTCGATACTGATTGTTGCCTGTTTAAGTTGCTCATCGGTAAGTTTTTCTCCGTCGAGCGATAATTCAACTCGGATAGGCTTCCATTTTTTGTAATCTGAAATTGTGTACCAATCTCCGGGTTGTTCTATTACCGGTTTCACCTTAAGGTCGCTGTCCTTTGAGAGAACTTCGATGTTGCTCCAGTCTATAAGAGAGTCATCATCAGTGCTGAGACGGTATTTGCCAAGATATGTTGCAGAGATATCAAATGATATGTTTTCCTCGGGTGTAAATGTTATCTCACTATCGTCTTCGATAGGTTTGGGATCTTCGCCTGGATAAGTGATGTAGCTGTTTATTGACACATCACCCATTAATTTGTGGTTTGAAACATCTTTACGTGTCTGATTATCAATGATTTTTACTTTGTAAGTGTATTCGCCTGCTATTATGCTACCGTCAGAAAAATCTTCGGGAATGCCGTCAGCTTTATTAATGAAGCTGAATTCCATTGTTACATCGGGCTCGTAGAAAATCTTTATGTCGTTTGCATTGGCACAATCGAGAGTGTATGTTCCTTTTCTGCAAGCATCAAAGGTTACAACCTGACCTGTCTGTTTTTTTAACTTTTCGGGTAATACAGCGGCGGACTTGTTTGCAGCACCCTTATCGCTGTATGTGCGTTTACCGCTGTCAACAAGTCTGTTTATTTCTGTTCCCTCGGAATTTTTAAGAGATATGATTTCTGCACCATTGCCCTGAGCAAAAACAATAAGCTTTTTCATAGAAAGGTCTAAAGTAAGCTTTGTTCCTTTGAGAGTACCTTCAAGTTCATCTCTCTGGAAAATTTTGTTGCAGGCAGAAATCAGTTCTTTCTGAAGCATATTCTCAGATGTTATCTGTTTCTCTGTTGCATAAAATCTGCCTTTTGGCTTAAGGACTATACTTTCAGTACCAAGGGGGAGATACTGAACATTAACATCCTTTGAAAGTCCGATAAGCGCACTATGCAAAGAACAGGACTTCTTATTGCGGTCAACCACATCCGTGAATTCGGAACCGTCGGTCAGTACAATAAGCCAACGCTCATCAGCACTTGAATCCATAAGGTGTTCATAAGCATTATCAATCGGATCATAGGGTGTACCCAGAGCTTCGATTGTATACATGTTGTGAATTTTGTCGATGTCCTTGATGCTTCTTATATCAATCTGTGTTGTCTGAGCAGATGATGAATCAGTTGTGACTGCATGCATGGGGAAAATTGTAAGTTTGTCCCCATTGTCAAGGTCCATCATAGAAGCGAAAATTTCCATTGCATATTTTGCCTGATACCAGGAACTGACGGGTTTGTTATTCGAGAAATACATGGAACCCGAGTTGTCATAGGCAACTGCAATTTCATAAGACTTTTCGATTTTGTCTGCACTTATTACTCCGGAAGGCTTTGGTTCTTCCTTGTTACCTTTAGCCAGAGCGGTAACTGTGAAAATACCCAGCACCATAACAAGAGCAAGTGTCAAAGAAAACAGTCTTTTAAAAGCATTTGTTTTTTTCATTTTTTTGTCTCCCTTTTTTTCGTTTGGTTTCTTTTTCTGTGTACTTGATATATACAACCTTTCGAACTCATATTTTTCGCAGGTTTCATAAGAAAATATATAAAATTTATACATTTTTTGATAAAAATCCGCAAAATACTACAAAGTATATTTTATCTTAATATTTCGGGAAAGTCAATAAAATGCAGAAAAAACATTTACATTTTATTAACGGAATATTTATGTTTGTGATGTAACAAATCAGGGTGTCTTGCGTGCATAAAAAACAGGCTGATATCTTTGCGATATCAGCCTGAGTATGTTGTTAGTCTGAAAGACTTAAAGCAAATCTGCCATATCTAAAATAAGTCTTTCTGTTTTCTCCCAACCGAGGCAGGGGTCTGTGATTGACTTGCCGTATGTGTTTTCACCGATTTTCTGTGCACCGTCTTCGATGTAGCTTTCAATCATAAAGCCTTTAACCATCTTTTTGACGTCTGCATCGTGTCGGCAGCTGTGCAGAACTTCCTTTGCAATTCTTATCTGTTCAAGATATTTTTTTCCTGAGTTTGCGTGGTTTGTATCTACGATAACCGCAGGGTTTGCAAGTCCTGATTCAGCATAAGTTTCTGCAAGATGCACAAGGTCTTCATAGTGGTAGTTAGGCATTGACTGACCATGCTTGTTTACGTATCCCCTGAGAATTGCATGTGCAAGAGGGTTTCCGCCTGAATGAACTTCCCAGCCGCGGTAGATGAAAGTATGCTTGTGCTGTGCGGCAGTGATTGAATTCATCATAACTGAAATATCACCGCTTGTGGGGTTTTTCATACCTACGGGGATGTCGATGCCGCTTGCAGTCAGTCTGTGTTGCTGGTTTTCAACAGAGCGTGCACCGATTGCAACGTAAGCTAAAATATCGCTTAAATATCTGTAGTTTTCAGGGTAGAGCATTTCGTCAGCGCATGAAAAGCCTGTTTCATTAAGTGCTCTCATGTGAAGCTGCCTGATAGCAACGATACCTTTGTACATGTCAGGCTTCTCGTTGGGGTTGGGCTGATGAAGCATGCCCTTATAGCCGTCGCCTGTAGTTCTGGGTTTGTTTGTATAAATTCTCGGGATAATGAAGATTTTATCTTCAACCTTGTCCTGAACCTTTCTCAGACGTGAGATGTAGTCAATAACACTGTCTTCATTGTCAGCAGAGCAGGGGCCGATAACAAGGATAAGCTTGTCTGATGCACCTGTAAAAATGTTTTTGATTTCGTCAGCTCTCTTTTCGATAAGTTTTTCGATTTGGTCAGAGAGGGGATACTGCTGCTTGACTTCCTGAGGAATGGGGAGCTTTCTTTCAAAAACCATGCTCATATTGATTCTTCTTTCTTGCTTTGGATTTATGCTATGTATTCTACTACTTTTTCTTTGAAAATGCAATAGATTTTTTTAAATATTTCAGCACTTTAAAGTGCTGGTGAGATTATTTTGTTCTGATGCCGAAGCAAGCATCGTCTTTATCAATTGAAAGGAGAGTGAAACCGCGTTTCTTGTAGAAATTCACAGCTCTTTCGTTTCTGGGACCGCATGTGAGGCAAACGCCCTCTATGCCCTTCCGGGAGAGATGCTCACAAAGAGTTGATACAAGCTTTCCACCCATGCCCAGTCTCTGATATTCGGGGAGAATATCAATGTGGAAGTGAGCGGGATATTCATTCTTGAATTTTTCCTGAGCGTTATATGCTGTTGAAGCCCATTCATATCTGTCTTCACCGTACTGATTTGAAAGGGGAAGATATTTTTCATCGAAAATCTTTTTGAATCTGTCAAAGTTCTCGGCACAGATAATGTAGCCTACAGCTCTTCCGTCATCGTCAATAACGAAGCAGTTTTCAGGCTCGTTTTCGATGTAATAGTTGCAGAAAGTATCGTGTATGAATTTGCCTGTTGCCTCATCGGGTACTTCTTCGGGACCTTCACTGTTGTGACAGACAAACTGTACATCCTTGTAATCTTTTTCTTCATATTTTCTGATTGATACCATAATAATCACCTTCCGAAAATTAATATATATTATCGTATCATACAATCAGGTAAAATGCAAGAAAAATAAGGCTTGAATTTTTAAAAAAGAAGTGTATAATAAAGATGTATATTTACCTTGAGGAGGGTTAATTATGAGTTTCAAGGACAATTTTACAAGAGGCGCTATTTCGGCACTTACAAATCTTCTGATTTCAACAATGCCTAAGAAATATTTCACTACACAGGCAAAGTCAAATCAGTTCATGCTTACAGGTAACGAAAAGTTTTCATACGAAGCAGGTGAAAAGTGGACATGCGGATTCGGTAAAGCTTCTTACACACCTGATGATTATGACAAGAAAACTTATTACATAGCAGGCTATGACTCAAATAACCCTGTGAAAGGTATTCTTGATGATTTGTATGCAAGAGCTGTTTACCTTGATGACAACAGAGGCGATGGCGGTGTGATTTTCTGTGCACTCGACTGCGTTGGCATAAGCAGAAAAGACATTAACGAAATCAGAATGCTGGCTCTTGAAAGCGGCAAACTGGGCAAAATGAAGTCAATTAATATTTCTTCCACACATACTCATGCAGGTGTTGACTCTCAGGGCCTGTGGGGTGAGAAAATCTATAAATGCGGCAGAGATGAAGCTTTTATGGCAAATCTCAAAAAACAGGCCGCAAAGGCTATCGTGGAAGCATATGAAAACAGAAAAGACGGAAAGCTTTACATGGGTTACACAGAGGCAGAGGATATGCAGGCAGACGTGAGAACTCCTGTAACATATGATAAGAATCTTACAAGATTCCGTTTTGCACCTAACGATAAATCAGGCGACATTTACATGGTGAACTTTGCGTCACACGCAGAGCTTCTCGGTACAACATCTCTTGTCAGTGCAGACTTCCCTGCATACCTTATCAAGGAAATAGAAGAAAATGTTCCTAAGTCAAATGCTGTTTTCTATAACGGTGCAGTGGGTGGTATGATTTCTGCAAAGGAAATCAAAAAGGTTTACAGAGATGAAATTGACTGTGAAGCATACATGAAGGGCTTCGGCAAACAGCTTGGTGAACTTGCTCTTTCAATTGAAGAAGAAACTGAAATCAAACCCATTCTTAACATAAAATCAAAAGGTATAAGAGTCAGCGGAGACAACACTGTTCTTATCCTTGCAAGATATCTCAAGGTTCTTAATAATGATATCGGCAGAACGGAAAAGAGAAACAAGGCTTGCATTTTCTCAGAAGTCGGATATGTTGAACTCGGTGAAAAGGATGTTGCAATGTTCCTTGTTCCCGGTGAATTGTTCCCCGAGCTTTACAATGGCGAATTCCTCACAGAGGCAGATTCTGCACACCACAGAAAAGCAAGCTACAAAAAGGTTCTCAAGGATATGACAGATTGCAAGCATAAGTTTGTTGTGGGTCTTTGTAACGATGAACTGGGCTACATTCTTGCGGAAAACGATTTCCTTCTCAACGATGCGATGCCTTACATTGAAAAGGCAACGGACGATATGGACAGAGGTCATTACGAGGAAACAAACTCAACAGGTCCCAATACTGCACAGGTAATCCTTGATGGTATCGAAGAACTTATCGAGTCTGCAAAATAAATCAAATGTAAAAACGGTGTAGTTCTTAAACTACACCGTTTTTTGTTATGTTTTTTTATTTTTCAAGAAGTTCTTTGAGCTGTCTTATGATACTGATTGTTCCGTCAAATGGTACAATTGCTTCAAAATTGTCTGCGGTCATCGGAACAAGGCAGGTGTCATCCACATTGATAAGGAATTGTGGAAGATCGCTGTATGTGTGGACAGTAATCTGTTGGTCGCTGTATGTTACAAGATCAATGATATCTGCAAAAAACTTGTCGTCATCCTTGTGCTTGAGATTTTTTGCAAACCATGTTATGTCGGCGTATTTGCATGTGGAAGCGTCTATCTGATTGTCAGGTGAAATGTGGTTTCTGCCGCATTCGCACTGAACTTTCTGAACGTAGTTTTCTCCCAGAGTTCCGTCAATTTCCGCACACGTTGCACCGAAGCTTGTGTTGTATGTACCGATCATACCGTCAGACATTCTGTCATTGTCAGATGTAACGGGCAGCATTTCAAAACCATATTCAGAAATAACCGCGAAGTTTTTGCCGTCTTCCATAAAAGCAGAAATAATGTTGTCTGCATTGGCCTGAACATTATCGTGATAATATCTGCTTTTTTCAAGAAGCACTGCAAATTTTTCTTTCTTTTCAGGTGTGTTGAAAATATAGTCCTCTGTTTCATAATATCTGTCCGTTGACATCAGAGCGTAAAAAACAGGTACAGTGCCGATAGTGCTGAGAATAGCTTCTCCGCCCATTTTATCAAGATTCGGTACAAGACTTTCGTTCGTGAAATCAATTATGGGATTGAAAATATTAAGTGCATACACAATTCTCAGAAGGTCATCGACAAAAATAAGACTATCATCTGCAGGAAGAAGACCTGCGATGAGTCTGAGAAGAGATTTTGATGTGAATTCGATATTACCTGAGAATGGGTCCTCGCAGCACTCAACGCCGTTCATAGCTGCAGAAAGGAAAATTGCAGAGTGAATTTTTGATCTTTCTTCAGGTGAAACTATATAGTAATGCTCATAAAGGTATGTCATCATTACTGCACCGCCCAGACTGAAGCACACAAGACCTACCTCTTCTTCGCCGGTAACCTCAAGAACTTTGTTGATGTATTCATCAAGCTGTGTTGAGATTGTGTGCATATCAAGTCGCCAGTCATATGCGAAATAATAGCTGTTTTCTTTACCGTATTCTTCTTTAGGAAGAATGGGCTCGTTATATTTAAGTCCCGTGTCAGGCGAAGGTACGCCGTTTTCGTTACAGGCAACGTTGCCGAAAATCACACTTAGGACTTCTGTCAGAATAACATCGATTCTGTCGAATTTTCCGAACATCATTGAGTAAACAAGATCGGGGAAATATTTCATGACAAGGCCTACGATAGTTTCTGCATCGAAAGACCAGATGTCAACGTCATCTTCCTCGGTTTCTGTCAGCAGACCTTTATAAATCGGCTGGTCACCGAAACCATGAATCTCAACTATAGGAATGTCCTTGTCAAGTTCTATCAAAGCATCTTCTGCAGTTTTTTCAGAAGCTGAAATCCCGGTTATAGCTACAGAAAAGAGAAGCGTGAGAACAAGTACAGCTGAAATTATTTTTGTGAAAATCTTTTTCATAGTGCGCACCACCCGAATTGTATTTTAAAACAAAAAACTATGTGACAAATATAACATTTTGCCACATAGTTGTCAATTGAATTATTAATAATTATCCGAACAGATTTTTGAAAAACTGAGCAATTACAGTTGTTTCATCAAAGGGGATAACCTGACCTGCATTTGCAGCTGTCATAGGAATGAGTCGGAGATCAAGCTGATTGATCATATATTGAGGAAGGTCGGGATAAGTCCAGACAGTTACCTGATTTTTACTGTAGGTTATCAAATCGATCATATCGGCAAAATATCTGTCACTGCTCGCGTGTTTCACGTTTTTAGCAAACCATGTGACATCAGGATATTTGCATGTGGAAGCATCAATCTGATTATCAGGTGATATGTGGTTTCCGCCACAGGGACACGCTACAGCCTGAACATAATCGGCACCGAGAGTGCCGTCAACTGCAGCACATGTTGCGCCGAAACTTGTGGAGAAGGTTTCGATTGTGCCGTCAGACATTCTGTCATTGTCGGATGTTACGGGAAGCATTGAATACCCGTATTCGGAAATTACTGCAAAGTTTTTTCCGTCATCAAGAATTGATTTTATAATCGCATCGCTGTTTGTCTGAACACTTTCGTGGTAATAGCGGTTTTTCTCAATCAGACCTGCAAATCTTGCTTTGTCTTCCTCTGAATCAAAAATAAAGTTTTCTGCATCATAGTATCGCTCGTATGACATAAGAGCATAGAATCCCGGAATTGTGCCGATGCTTTCGAGCATAGCGTTGTCCACCATTGTGCTGAGGTTTGATACAAGGTAGTTGTTTGCAAAGGAAACGATGGGTTCAAGCATTCTCAGCGAATACATAATGTTAAGCATAGTGTAAAGCCAGAGCATATCGGTGTTTGTGCTGAGCATTTCCTGAAGCATACGCATAAGTGATGTGCTGTCGAAAACTATGTTGCCTGAAAACGGGTCTTCGCAGCAGCCTACGCCATTCATTGCACCTGCAAGAAAAACAACGGAATGGATGTGATCTCTGTCTTCTTCTGAGGCTGAGTAATAGTATTCATAAAGATATGTCATAG
This sequence comes from Oscillospiraceae bacterium, assembly GCA_015065765.1. GTDB lineage: Bacteria > Bacillota > Clostridia > Oscillospirales > Acutalibacteraceae > SIG575. The sequence continues at coordinate 32,931 of SVPP01000008.1, forward strand.
TAACACTGCCACCCATACTGAAACAGACAAGTCCCACTTTTTCAGAGCTTGTAACTTCCATAACACGATTTATATATTCGTGAAGTTGGGATGCAATAGTGTGCATATCAAGACGCCAGTCATAATGGAAAGAATATGAGTTTCTGTATCCGTATTCGTTTTTCGGATAAACTTCATTTCTTGCTTTGATTCCTGTGTCGGGATCAGGAATACCGTTTTCATCGCAGGCAGCATCACCGAAAATTGTGCTGAGAACATCGGTGAAAATTACATCAAGCTTCTTGAAATTACCTGTCAGCAGGCATAAAATCAGATTACCTGCGTGTTCCTTTACAAGTGTCATAATATCGTCTGCAGAAAAACTCCAGATGCTTGAGTCGTCAAGCTCTGTTTCTGTCGAAAGACCGCTGTAGATTCCTTCACCGAATCCCGGGATTTCGACTACCGGAAAATTCATATCGAGTTCTCTAACCGCTTCTGCAGCAGTTTTTTCTTTGGCAAAAACGCTTACCGTTGACAGAGAAAAAATCATGCAAAATACAAGCAGTACGGAAGTCGCTCCCATAACAATCTTTTTCATTTTACAGACCCCCTTGCAATATAAAAACTCTGCGATAAGTTTATCATTCTTATCGCAGAGCTGTCAACTGGTTTTCTTAATTTTTCTTAATAATTATACATAATTCTTTAAATTGTTGGTTTAGAAGTGTCCACCGCGGTTTGCTACAACGATTGCATCAATTTCCTGATAAACTCTGCCGAGAAATTCCACAAATTTATAAAGGAATCTCTGGAAAAGTTTAAGAGGTGAGTTATCGTTGTGTTCTTCTGTTTTGATGATTGAAATTTCATCAAGGAGTTCACTGTTATCACCGCGGAAGGTTTTCAGCGTCATGGTGTCATCGTAGAATTCAAGTGTTGAATATGTAGTAACATCATTTTCTGCAAATTCATAAGCCACGTGAGGCAGAGGAAGTGTGAAAGATGAGTGATCGCACACAGCGTTTGAATTCATGTAGATAATGCCTTTGGGGTTTACATAAGCTTTGCCTGATTCTGCTTTGCCTACGATACTGCTTTCAACCATAAAGTGTGAACGTCCCTGAAGGTGGCTGTGACCTGTAAGTACGAGGTCTACGTCATATGTGTCAAAAATGGGTGTGAAAACTGCGTTGAGAAGAATACCGGTTTCAGGGTCAATGGAGCCGTATCCGGGTCCGAAAAGTGCCTGATGCATTACCGCGATTCTCCATTTTGCATCGGGGTTTTCTTCTACAGCCTTTTTCGCCATTGCCATGTGGTCGGCAGCACTTGCAGATGTTGCATCGAAAACAAGGTAAAGTGCATCACCATATGTGAAATAGAAGTCTCTGTCAAGACCTGTGAAATATTTGCCGTAGAATTCGTTTGGCATGTGGGTGTAGTAATCGTACATCATGCCTTTCTTGTCGTGGTTTCCGATTGCGAGAGCCATGGGAAGGTTTCTGACAAGTGAAGGCATAAGAAGTGTCTGCCATTCGTTTGCGCCTTTACCTGTTGAGGTGTTGTCACCGGGAGAAAGAAGGAAAGAAATATCGGGGTTCTTACTCATAGCTTCAGCAAGCACGCTCTGCCATGTAAAACCGTCCTCAGACTGCTTTGTAGCTTCATCTGTCTGACCGCCTATCTGAATATCACCGATAATCATCATTTTGTAACGGTCAAAGGAGTTTGACTTGTATTCGCATATCTCACTCCATCCATCACCGGTATACCACTGATAGTAATAGGTTGTATTTTCTTCAATGCCTGTGATGTCCACACGGCAGACAACCTGTGTGTCGTTTTCTGAAGGATCAAGCTGGCCTGTGAAAGTAACTGCGTCTGTCATGTCAGCGTTTTTTGAAAGTCTGACTTCAGACACGGCAGTGTCCTTCGGTGCATGCCATACAAGACCGAGGCTTGTTTCGTCTGCACCGGGGCAGAGCATTGGAAGAGTGTTGTCATCCTTGAGAGAGTTGTAGAGGACATCCCATTCCTCTTGGGTGAGTTTTTCTGCAGTGTAGGCTGATGTGTTCAGTGCAAAAACTGAAAAAACCATAATTGCAGAAAGGATAAGTGCCAGTGCTTTTTTCATGTGTTATCGCTCCTTTTTTAATATATTTTTCTTTACTATAAAATAGAAAGCAAATAAAACGGCAAAAGTAATTATCCACGAAATGGGATATGCCCAATAGAGATATTGAAGTGTAGGATTTTTGGGGAAGAATGCGAAAACCCAAAGGAGTCTGATTCCGCAGCTTCCGAGTAAAGTGATTATCATAGGCTCAAAGGATTTTCCCATACCTCTGAGCTGGCCTCCGCCAACATCCATTAGTGAACAGAATACGTGGAATGGAAGAATTATGATAAGTCTTTGTGCACCTGCCATAATAACATCAGGCTTTGTTGAGAAAATACTGAGAAGCTGATTTCTGAAGATGAAGCCTATGATGCTCAGACCTCCGCCCAGGAGTATTGTGAGCAGAATGCAACGGAAATAAATTTTTCCTATATTCTCATGCTTTCGTGCACCCATATTCTGAGAGGTGAAAGTCATGGTTGTCTGAGAAATTGCATTTGTACAGGTGTAGATAATGGCATCAATGTTTGAGCTCGCGGAAATTCCTGACATAGCTATTGCACCGAAGGAGTTGACTGTAGTCTGAATAATAACGTTTGAAAGAGAAAACAGCGAATTTTGTACGCCTGCGGGAACTCCGATAAGCAGTATTCTTTTAAGTTCTTCACCGTAAAAACGAAGCTTTCTGAAACTGAGCTTACATGCGCCCTCAATTTTAAGAAGTCTGATTACAATGAGAACAGCTGAAATATATTGAGCCGTAATTGTTGCTATGGCAACACCTGCTACATCCATATGGAATCTGATTACAAGCAAAAGGTTAAGGGCGATGTTTATAAGTCCTGTCCCGGTGAGAATGTAAAGAGGTCTTTTGGTGTCGCCTGTGGAACGGACAATAGATGCTCCGAAATTATAAACCAGCGATGCCGGTGCACCAAGAAAATAAATCTGAAGATAGAGCTTTGAAAGAGGGAGCACATCTGCAGGGGAGTCCATGAGAGTAAGAAGCTTCTCAGCAGAAAGGAACCCGAAGATACCGACAGCCACACCGCACACGATACTGAGAAGCATCGCCGTATGAACGCATTTTGAAAGTCGGTTATTGTCCTCGGCACCTATGTAACGGGCACTCATTACACCTGAGCCCATTGCCATTCCCCAGAAAACATTGAGTATCAGATGAATAAGCGAACTTGTAGCACCTACTGCAGCAAGAGAGTTCGGGCCTGCAAAACGTCCTACCACAACTATGTCTGCGGTGTTGTAAACCATCTGCAAAAGACCTGTGAACATAAGAGGAAGAGAAAAAATCAATATTTTTTTCAGAAAAGGTCCTTTTGTCATGTCAAGAGAATATCTGTTCGTTGCTAACATCTCCCAATATATTTTGATATACAAAATTATATCACTTCAAAAAAATGAATACAATAGAAAATATAAATAGTTATAAAAAATACTTGATTATTTTTTTTATATGTGTTATACTATAACCACAATGAAAGTATGGTATTGACAAAAGAGTGGGTTCAGGCCCGCTCTTTTGTGTTGTTAGGAGGGTTAATTTTGGCATCTAAACCTAATGTAGTCAGTGTTGTCAGAGCTATTGCGGAGCCTGTAGCAAAGGAGCTTGGTCTCATGCTCTGGGACGTACGCTTTGTTAAAGAAGGCGCTTCATGGTATCTGAGAATTTTCATTGACAAGGAGGGCGGAGTTGATATCAACGATTGTGTTGACATGACACACGCTCTGAACGCACCTCTTGATGAAGCAGATCCTATTGAACAGGGATATTGCCTTGAAGTCAGTTCTCCGGGAATTGAGCGAGATCTTACAAGAGATGAGCATTTTGAAGCAATGCAGGGCAGAAAAATCAAGCTTCGTCTTATCCGCCCCGATGAAAACAAGCAGAGAGAGTTCGCAGGAATTCTTGAAGGCTATGCGGATGGAAATATTACTGTTTCTGTAGACGGGGAAAATAAAGTTTTTGTAAAAAAAGAAACCGCCTGGGTAAAACTTGACGATTTCAATGAATGATAAAGGAAAATATTGAAAGGATTGATTGGAAAAATGAATAAGGAATTTTTTGAAGCAGTGAAATTGCTTGAAAAGGAAAAGGGTGTACCTGCAGAACTTCTTTGCGAAAGAATCCAACAGGCACTTATCACAGCTCTTCGTAATGATTACAATAAAAAGGAAGTTGTTTTCTGCGAAATCAGCATGGAACAGAAAACAATGCGTGTATGGCTCAGAAAGAATGTTGTTGATGTTATTGAAGATGAGGATACAGATATTCTTCTTGAGGCAGCTCAGAGATATCAGTCATCTGCAAAGGTCGGCGACATTATCGAAATCGAAATGGAGTCAAAGGAATTCAGTCGTGTTGCTGCACAGACAGCAAAACACGTTATCCGTCAGGGTATTGACGAGGCTAAAAAAGGTAAGCTCCTTGAAGAATACAGTCAGTATCTCCAGGAACTTGTTACTGCAAAGATTATCAGAATTGACCCCGTTACAGGTAACGCAATTGTAGATATCAGCAAGGGCGAGGCAGTTCTTCCTAAGTCAGAACAGATTCCCGGTGAAGTTCTTCAGGTTGATGACCTTATCAAGGTTTACGTTGTTGATGTAAAAACAGGTAAGAAAAATCTTCCTCATGTTATGATTTCAAGAACACATCCCGGTCTTGTAAAACGTCTTTTCGAAACAGAAGTTCCCGAAATCTATGACGGACAGGTTGAAATTAAAGCAGTTTCACGTGAGGCAGGCTCAAGAACAAAGATTGCAGTTGCAGCAACTCACGACGAAAATATCGATCCCGTAGGTGCATGTATCGGTCAGAGAGGAACACGTGTTGAAACAATTGTATCTCTGCTTGGCGGTGAAAAAATCGATATCGTTAAATATTCAGAAGATCCCAAGCTTTTCATCAGCGCAGCACTTGCTCCTGCAGATGTTATCAGCGTTGAAATTGATGAGACAGCAACTAATGCTTGCCATGTAACTGTTCCCGATGATCAGCTTTCACTTGCAATCGGTAACAAAGGACAGAATGCAAGACTTGCTGCAAAGCTTACAGGCTGGAAAATCGACATTCAGCCCGAAAGCGGATTTTTCAAAACATCTGACACAGAATAAGAGGTGTAACTGATGCCTGCAGTAAAGAAAATTCCGATGCGTCAGTGTCTTGGCTGCAAAGAGCTTAAACCGAAAAAAGAGCTTATAAGAGTTGTTAAAAACTCAGCCGGAGAGGTTTCACTTGATTTAGTGGGCAAAAAGCCGGGCAAAGGCGCATATATTTGCAAGGATATAGAATGCTTCAGAAAGGCAAGAAAATCAAAAAGTTTTGAAAGATCACTTTCATGCAGTATTCCTGCAGAAATTTTTGATTTGATGGAGGCGGAGCTCAGTGCAGACGGACAGTAAGTTCTACAACCTTTTAGGTCTGGCACGTCGTGCAGGAAAAATCGGCTGGGGACATGATGCTGCCCTGGGTGCCGTGAAATACGGTAAAGCATATTTGTGCATACTTACTTCTGACGCGTCAGAAAGATTGAAAAATGAATTTATCCGCGCCTGCAAAAGTGATGTAAGAGATGTTCCTGTGCAGGAAGTGGAAAAAACTATGGACGAGATGAAGAGTATTATCGGTGTGAGAGCCGGAGTACTTACAGTAAATGACGAAGGATTTGCAAAAAGCCTCAGACAGTACATTTTGAATGGAGGTAATTGATTTGGCTGAAAAGAAATATAAGGTTGCCGATCTGGCAAAGGATATAGGAAAAACAAACAAGGATGTTATTGATTTTTTTGCTGAGGGTTCAGATGAACCGAAGAAAAAGTCAACTACTGCCCTTGAACCTAAGGACCTTGATTTGTTCTTCAACAAGATGACAATTAAAACACAGGTTGAAAGCTTCGATAAATATTTTGCTATGGCAGAAGAAGCTCCCAAAAAGGCTCCGAAGAAGGCAAAGGCAGAAGAAACAAAGCCTCAGGCAGAGGAAAAGATTTCAGAAAAGAAGACTGCAGAAACAAAGAAAGAAGAAAAAACTGCTCCTCAGCCTCAGCAGCCTAAGAAAAAGGAAAAACAGGATAAGCCCATGCAGTCAAGAACAAAGGGCGAAGCAAGAACGATCAACACCCGTGCGGAAGAGGTTGAACTTGACAAATACAATGAAAGATATGAAAATATCGCTCCTGCTGACAGACATCGCTCTGATACTGTTTCAAACAAACAGAAGCTGAAACAGAAATCACAGCAGTACCGTAAACAGCAGGGTATGCGTTCTAAAAAGAAGGAAACAGAAAAGGAAAGAATGGCTCGTCTCGAAGCTGAAAGAGCAAAGAGACCTCAGCTTGTTATTAAAGTTCCTGAAGAAATTGTTGTTTCCGAGCTCGCAGCACTGCTTAAAGTTACAGGCGCAGAAGTTGTTAAGAAGCTCTTCCAGTTCGGCATGATGGTTAATGTAAACCAGACAATTGACTATGACACAGCTGAAATTGTAGCTTCTGAACTTGGTGCAAAGGTAGAAAAAGAAGTTGTAGTTACAATTGAAGAGAGAATTATCGACGACAGTGAAGACGATGAAGCAACTCTTGAGCCCCGTTGCCCCGTTGTTGTTGTTATGGGACACGTTGACCATGGTAAAACATCAATTCTCGACGCTATCAGAAATACATCTGTTACAGCAGGTGAAGCAGGCGGTATTACACAGCATATCGGTGCTTACATGGTAAATGTTGACGGTCAGAAAATTACATTCCTTGATACACCCGGTCATGCAGCTTTCACATCAATGCGTGCACGTGGTGCAAAGGCAACAGATATTGCTGTTCTCGTTGTTGCAGCTGATGACGGTATCATGCCTCAGACAGTTGAAGCTATCAACCATGCAAAGGCAGCAGATGTTTCAATCATCGTAGCTATCAACAAAATGGACAGACCTGGTGCTAACCCCGACAGAATCATGCAGCAGCTCACAGAATATGAAATCATTCCTGAAGAATGGGGCGGTGACACAATCTGTGTTCCTGTTTCTGCAAAAATGCATCAGAATATTGACAAGCTTCTTGAATCAATTCTTCTTATTGCAGAGATGAAAGAGCTTAAGGCTAACCCCAACAGAGCAGCTAAGGGTGTTGTTATTGAGGCAAGACTTGATAAGGGCAGAGGTCCTATTGCAACACTTCTTGTTCAGAAGGGTACACTCCATGAGGGCGACGTTATCGTTGCAGGTACATCTGTAGGTCGTGTCAGAGTTATGCAGAACGAACACGGTAAAAAGCTCAAGAAAGCGGGCCCATCTGTTCCTGTTGAAATCATGGGACTTGTGGAGGTTCCTCAGGCTGGTGACACATTTGACGCAGTAAGCGATGAAAAGCTTGCACGTACACTTGTTGAACAGCGTAAGGATGAGCTTAAGGAAGCAAGATTCAATTCAGTTCAGAAGGTTACTCTTGATAACCTCTTTGATTCAATTCAGCAGGGTGGCATGAAAGAACTCAACATTATTGTTAAAGCTGACGTTCAGGGCTCCGCAGAAGCAGTTAAGCAGAATCTTGAAAAACTTACAAATGAGGAAGTAAGAGTACGCGTTATCCACAGTGGTGTAGGTGCAGTCAATGAGTCAGACGTTATGCTCGCTCAGGCTTCAGGTGCACTTATTGTCGGTTTCAACGTAAGACCTGATGCAGTTGCTAAAACAAATGCTGAGCGTGACGGCGTTGAAATCAGAACTTACAGAATTATTTACGATTGCATCGAAGAAATGGAAGCAGCTATGAAGGGTATGCTTGATGCAAAGACAAGAGAAGTTATTATCGGTAACGTTGAAGTCAGAAATGTTATCAAAATTTCTTCTGTCGGTAACATTGCAGGTAGCTACGTTCAGGATGGTAAAATCCACAGAGGTGCAAAAATCAGAATTATCCGTGACGGTATCGTTATTGCTGAGGATGAAATTGCTTCACTTCGCCGTGAAAAGGACGACGTTAAGGAAGTTAACTCAGGCTACGAATGTGGTATCGGTCTTAATAAATACAGCGATATCAAGGTCGGCGATATCTTCGAAGTATATGATATAGAGGAGTACAGAGATTAATGGCTGGACACAGATCTCAAAGGGTGTCAGAGGACATCAAAAGGGAAATAGTTGCTCTCATCCGTGAACTCAAGGACCCCAGAGTCAGCGGAAAAATGCTGACTGTTGTCAGGGTTGATGTCAGCTCAGACGCATCATTTGCAAAGGTTTTCGTCAGTGCTCTTGAAGGCATTGAAACTGCTGAAAATGCAGTCAAAGGTCTCAATGGTGCAGCGGGATTTATCCGCGGCGAGGTTACAAGAAGACTGCGACTTCGCAAAAGCCCCGAGCTTAAATTTGTTGCTGACGATTCTGTTGAACACGGTATGAAAATTTTCAAAATGCTTGACGATATAAAGGTGGATACTGATGAGGATTGATGTCAGAAAAGCAGCTGAGCTGCTTCTTGATCACGACAATATAATCATTCTTGTTCATTCAAACCCTGATGGTGATACTTTAGGGTGTGGCTTTTCGTTGCTCAGAGCTCTGAGACAGCTCGGCAAAAAAGCCGAAGTAGCTTTGCCTCGCAGTGTAGGCAAAAAATACGGCTACCTTTATGAAGATTTAGGCCATCAGGATTTTGAGCCCGAATATGTTGTATCTGTTGATGTGGCTGATGTAAAGCTTCTCGATGAGGATATAAAAGAAAAATATGAGGGCAAAATAAATCTTGCAATTGACCATCATCCGTCAAACTGTGTAGAGTGTGAATATCTTCTTCTTGAAGACACTGCGGCAGCAGCGTGTGAAATACTCTATAAAGTTATAAATGAGCTTGGTGCAGAGGTTGATAAAAAAATTGCAGACTGTCTCTATACGGGGATTTCCACAGACACAGGCTGTTTCAGATATTCAAATACCTCTGCCCAAACATACCGCTTTGCTGCGGACCTTGTTGAAAAAGGAGCAGACGGAGCATATATAAACAGGATAATGTTTGACACAAAAACAAAATCATATGTAATTCTTGAAAGACTTGTTATGGACACTCTTGAAATGCATTTCGGTGGCAGATGTGCAATGACATATCTGACAACGGATATGTATGAAAAAAGCGGGTCGGACGAAACTGAGGCAGAGCCTCTTGCGTCAAAAACAAGGCAGATTGAGGGCGTTGATATCGGAATATTCCTTAAGGAAAAAGATGACGGCACCTTTAAGATTTCTTTGAGAACTCTTGAGCCTATAGATGCTTCGGCAATCTGTAAAATGCTTGGTGGCGGCGGTCATGCAAGAGCAGCCGGCTGTCAGAGCGAAGGGCCTCTTGAGAGTGTCAAGGAAAAAATAATTTCTAAAGTCTCGGAGTATTTGAATCAATGACAGGTTTTGTTTGCTTTGATAAGGGAGAAAATATAACATCCTTTTTTGCGGTCAAAAAGTTGTCACGTCTGCTTGGCGAAAAGAAAGCAGGACACACAGGCACTCTTGATCCTATGGCGACGGGTGTTATGACAGTGGCTCTCGGCGGTGCCACAAGATTTATTGAGCTTATGCCCAGCCATGAAAAGAAATATACCGCAGTGATAAAATTCGGCATCGCTACAGATACTCTCGATATTACGGGAAATGTTACAGAAAAAAGTGATAAAAAAGTGTCACACGAAGAATTTGAAAAGGTTCTTCAGCTTTTTCACGGGGACATTATGCAGGTACCTCCCATGTACTCTGCGATAAAAAAAGACGGTGTAAGACTTTACGATTTAGCAAGACAAGGTGTTGAGGTTGAGAGAGAAGAAAGACAGGTTACGATAAAAGAGCTGAGTCTTACTTCTTTCAATGAAGAAGAGCAGGAAGCAGAAATTTCTGTTCACTGCTCAAATGGTACATACATCCGCTCTCTTGCGTTTGATATCGGAGAAAAATTAGATGTGCCATGTACTCTCAAGGCTTTGAGAAGAACAATGGCAAATAATATTGAAATTACACAGTGTCTCACCCTTGCTGAAATTGAAAAATTATGTGAGGAAGGCAGACAGAATGAAATTCTGATTCCTGTAGACAAGGCACTTGACGTTTATGAAAGGGTGACTGTCAGCGAAAAGCAGGCAGTACGTTTTTCAAATGGCGGTGAGCTTGATGCAAAAAGAATCAGGTTTCATTTTGAAGAAGGCTACTACAGAGTGTATTCCCCCGAAGAAAAATTTCTCGGTATCGGCGAATATGTGACAGATGAAAATTTATTGAAAATTAAGCGGGTTTATAATGAAAAATAATGGAATACCCACAACTGAATATTCCGCGATTGCTCTGGGAAACTTCGACGGCTTGCATGCAGGTCACAGAAGTGTTCTGAAAAAAGCGTATAACTATAGCCTTGACAAAAACGTCAGGGCTATTGCCCTTATTTTTAATGTGCACCCGAAAACCTATTTCGGCAAAAGGATAGGGCTTCTCATGACAGAAAAAGATAAAAAATATCAGATTGAGAAGCTGGGGCTCAGGACTGAAACAATTTCTTTTGAAGAAGTTCGTGACTTTTCCGCTGAGGATTTTGTCGTAAAAATATTAAAAGAAAAATTTCATGCAAAAGCAGTTTTCTGCGGATTTAATTATCACTTCGGCAAAGGTGGAACGGCTGATGCAAAGGAGCTTGAAAGACTTTGTTCTGAGAATGGCATTGAGGTTTATGTTAATGAAGAAACCTTTGTTGACGGTGAAAAAGTAAATTCAAGCAGACTCAGGGAGCTTCTCAGTAAAGGTGATGTGGAAAAGGCTAACAAGCTGATGACACAGAATTTTTCATATTTCTTTGAGGTTGTTCATGGACAGAAGAGAGGAAGGTCAATGGGTTTCCCTACTGCTAATCAGTATTTTCCTCCTGAACTTGTTCTACCGAAATTCGGAGTATATGTTTCAAGCACTGAGATAGACGGAAAAATATATAAATCTTTTACTAACATCGGATCTCGCCCCACATTCCCGGAAGATGATGTGAGAAGCGAAACTCATATTTTCGACTTTGACGGAGATTTATACGGAAAAGAAATCAGAGTCAGCCTCCATAAATTTATCCGCGAAGAAATAAAATTTTCTTCACCGGAAGAACTTGTAAAACAATTATCACAAGATAAAAAAACTGCTGAAGAGTTCTTCTCAGCAGAATGATAATAAAAAGACCATCTGAGTATGCCGAGCGTTCATAAGGACACTCGGCAGTTTTATTCGCCATACGGCGAGTGATATTGCTTCGCAGTTTTATTGTGCTTTGAACAGTGTTATTGTCCTTCGGACAGTTTTATGCGAATAAAATAACACTGAAGCCGTAAGGCTTCAATATCACTTTTGATTTATCAAAAATATCACTGCAAATTTTAATTTGCAATATCACTCATACATACCGAAAAAAGAATTTGTTTTTCTGCATGGTTGCTTTGACGTATATAACCCACTATGACACTTTCAGCTTGAAAGTGTCTGTTTTTTTATAAAAAAATTGTGAGACACCTTATAAAAAGTGTCTCACAACTGCATAAATATTTATTTCTGTCCTTAGCAACCCCGCTCATAATCAGATGGTCTTTTAAGTTATTGGATTTCTAAAATTTTTCTCAGTGTAGGCTCGATAATATTCGCCATTCTGAGGAAGCCGAGACTATTGGGATGAACTCCGTCAATTGAACAGAGGTATCTCTCTTCAGGACCGTAGAATTCTTCGCCGTCGATGAAATATACATTTCTGTCACCGTTTTCTACCGCATTCAGATAAGTCTGTTTTATAACTGCAGTACGTTCATCGTTTTCTTCGGTGTAAACTTCTTTCGGCATCGTCATAATTACGATGGGAAGATATGGATGAATTTCTCTGATTCTCCTGAAGAAAGGCTCATGAGTCTTTCTTAAATGCTCAGCATCGGGTGCGTTATGGTCGTAGTCGAAAACAAAGATACTCATGTCAAGAGTATTTATGAAATCTGCCATAGGAAGTTCGCCCTTGGCACTGCCTGAGAAACCGAGACAGTAGAAGTCTGCATCAAGTCTGTTTGAAAGAATCGAAGTGTAAGAATTCTTCACGTTACTGCAGCAGCCACCCTCGGTGATTGATGAGCCATAGTAAACAATAGGCTTATATCTGTAGGGCGTTGGCTCTTCGATTAACGCATCGTCCTCAATTTCAATCTGAATATCCTCGATTTTTTCGTTTCGTGCAAGGAAGATGGTAACATCTTCCATTTCTTTTTTCTTTGTGAAAGTAGCCTCAAAGGAGAAAGTCTGCAAATTGTACGGTGTTACTAGTCCTAAAAATTCGGGACATTGTCTGTTTCCTACGAGCACATCAAAGGACTGACAACTGAAAACTGACATTCCCGCGTCAGGTCCTAATGTTTTGAATTTTGCTTTCACAGTGAATTTTTCAGAATCTGTTCTGAAACAGAGTCTCGCACCGGGACAACGTTTGCCGAAAAATTCAAGTGATGGAACTTTCTCGATAACCTCATCAGGAAGCCTTTCAAGCTTTTGGTTTTTTTCAAAAAGAGGCAGACCGAAAATTTTTATCGGATAATCTTTATAACTGAAAACCTTCATGTTTTTTCTCCCGTTTACATTTCAAATGGATTATCCTGTGATTTATCAAAGGGTGAAATTTTAAATGAGAGTTTAAGTTCATTATCGTCCCAGAAACGCTCAGGCTCATATGTTTTATAGTAATCTGATTTACTGCCGAGAATGTCATGACGAAGGTCAATATTCACAACCGTTTCGCTCAGAGGCTCAAGCTCGTCATCGTGAAGAGTTTTCTCAAGCATTTCACTTGTAAAGTGCATTGCATTAAATGAGAAGTTGTCTTCAGTAGTGAAGATAAGGCCCTTGCCGTCAGAATCAGTTACTGCACCGAAAATTGATTCATAGTGAGCTGAGTTTTCAATAGGTCTGATGTAAGGAACAAAGTTTTCGCTGACAGTTGATGAAAAGTGAGCTTTTCTGCAAGCCTTGTGTCTGTCAGGATATGATTCTGTAGGACCAAAGCCGAAGTATTCCATGTTTTCCATACCGTCGGTCAGCATGAATTCCAAGCCGAAGCGAGCAAGCTGGGGAGCGGATTCGCGTTTCTTTGCATCTACAGAAATTTTAACTGCACCGTCACCAGTGAAAGTGAATTTCATATCGCCTCTGATTACGGGAACAACGCTTGCGCCGCCAAGTGAGAAGCAGACATCAATTGTGACGCTGTTATCATTTGTGCTGACAACTGAAGAATAAGTCTTCTGTCTTGCTATTTCCATTGATGCTGACTTTCTTTCGTCAGCAAGACCGCCTTGGTTGTAGCCGTGAGCTTTCCATATCTGGATTTTTTCAGGACTTGCAAGCAATTCCTTGCCATTTGCAACTATAGATGCAAGTCTGCCGTATGATTTATCAAAGGTGTAAACTGCTTTGTCGGTAGAAATTTTCACAAAGCGTCTGCCTTCTTCAACTTCAGGTGCAGAAGATGCATTTGTCTTTATCTTTCTTTCAAATGAAAGTTCAACCTGACAGAAACCGATTTCGTAATCTTTTTCGCACCAATAAGTTTTTTCTTTCATGTTGCAGAAAATGTTGAGCATTGAAATTCCGTCAAAGTCCTTTTCCTCGAAGAGAGTGAATTCTTTTTCTCCTCTGGGTGCAATATCCGTATCGGAAATTTCGCCGCTGAGAATTACTTTGCCGTCTTTTTCGATGTTCCATGTGAAGTAAACATCACCGAGAGTTGTGAAAAATCTCTTGTTGAAAATCTTGATTTTGCCGTTTTCATACGTGATTCTGAAAGGCTCGTAAGCCTTTTTCATTTCAAAGTAGCCGGGACGAAGGCTTCTGTCCGGGAACACAAGACCGTCGATGCAGCAGATGTTATCGTTAGGAATGTTGCCGAAGTCACTGCCGTAACGGTAGCCGATTTCCTTGTTTTTACCTTTGACTGCAACTGCATGGTCAGTCATTTCCCAGATGCACATACCGCAAAGCTCGTCATACTGCTCCATAAGGTCAACGTGAGCATGAATGTCACCTGTAGTCATCGAGCAGACATATTCGCAGAAATAGAAGGGCTTCGGAATATTTTCCTGTTCAAGATAATTCTTTGTATATTCAAGAGGAGCATACATGCGGCTTTCAACATCAGAAATATCTCTGAAATCTTCACCTTCGGGAACAGCCTTGAATTCAAGGTGAGCATTCTCGTAGTGGATGATTGCTCTGGGCTCTCTTGATTTGATATATTTGTTCATTGCTCTGTGATTCTTACCGCAGCCTGATTCGTTACCGAGAGACCACATAACAACGCATCCGTGGTTTTTGTCTCTTTCAAAAAGACGTTTTGCACGGTCCACATATGCTTCTTCCCATTCGTCAACTGTAGAGAGCATTGACCATCTCATCCAGTCCCAGTCGTTGCGGTACTCAAAGCCCATACCGTGGGTTTCAATATCAGCTTCGTCAATTACCATAAAGCCCATTTCATCGCAGTATTCAAGGAATCTGGGGTCATTGGGATAGTGTGATGTTCTGATGCAGTTACAGCTTGCACGCTTGAGAATGTAAAGATCCTCTTTCATGTGTTCTACAGGTGTTGCGTGACCGAGAACAGGATGACTGTCGTGACGGTTGATTCCGTAGAGCTTGATTTTCTCGTTGTTGAGATACATTATTGCATTTTTGATTTCAAGTCTCTTAAGACCAATTGAGAAGGGGATAACCTCGTCACCGTCAAGAATGAGAAGCTTGTAAAGCTCAGGTTTTTCAGCATTCCATAAAACGGGATTTTCAAGTGTGATTACTTCATCTGAACTGCCTGTAAGAATTTCTTCGCCTTCGGGTGAAAGAAGCACAAAATCAACTTTTTTATCAGTTTCGATTCTGATTTCAGCCTTTTTAAGGTCTTCTGAAACGTCACTTCTCAGGTATACATCTTTAATGTGGTTTTCCTGTCTTGCAAGGAGATAAACTTCTCTGAAAATACCTGAAAGGCGGAAGTAGTCCTGGTCTTCAAGATAACTTCCGTCACACCATTTTACAACAAGAACGTCAAATTTGTTTTTGCCCGCTTTGAGATATTCTGTAACATCGATTTCGCTTGTGCAGTGGCTTACCTGACTGTAAGCGACAAATTTATCGTTTACAAAAAGGTAGAAGCATGAGTCCACGCCCTCAAAGTTTATGTAAACTTTTTTACCTGCAAAATTTTCGGGCACGATTACATCTCTTGAATAAAGTGCACAGGGATTTTCATCGGGGACATGAGGCATGTCAAGAGGATAGGGGTAGTTTGAGTTAAGATATTGAGGTGCATCATAGCCTTTTTCCACACAGTTCTGCCAGCTTGAGGGAACAAGCATTTTCTCCTTGAAGGGGAGAGACAGAAAATCGTCCTCTAAATCTTCAAAGCTCTCATAGAATCTGAAATTCCAGTTTCCGCAGAGATTGAGAAGATACTTTGACTCGTTCCTTTCGTTTTTAAGTGCTTTTTCTTTTGATTCGTAAGGAATGAAATATGCTCTCGGCTCTTCACAGCCTACATGCAGAAAATCATGGTCCTTGTGATAACTTTTAAATTCCAATTTCATCACCCTTATCTGTTAAGATTGTTAAAGCAAAATTTATCGAACTCATCTGTGTCACCGAAGCCGGAAAAGCTCCCTGTGATTTTGTCAATGAGCTCTTCTAAATCGGAGAAGGTGTTTATTTTCCCGATTTCTGCTCTGTATTTTGCTGCACCGCGTATGCCTTTTACATACCATGCAGCGTGTTTTCTCGCTTCACGCATAGCGATATATTCGCCTTTGTATTCGATAAGTTTTGAAATGTGCTTTTTAAGCACGTTCATTCTCTCATCAATTGATGGTTCGGAAAGTGTTTCTCCGGTTTCAAAAAAGTGGTTAATTTCTCTGAAAACCCAAGGCTTTCCTAAAGCTCCTCTGCCTACCATAACGCCGTCACAGCCTGTTTTTTCAATCATGCTCAGTGCAGAGCGTGCATCTGTCACATCTCCGTTTCCGATAACAGGAATTGAGACTGATTCTTTTACCTGCTTTATAATATCGTAGTTAATACCGGGTGAATACATCTGCACCTTTGTTCTGCCGTGAACGGTAATCATGGAAGCACCGTTCTGCTCGCAGATTTTTGCAAGTTCAGGAGCGTTCAGTGAATTTTCATCCCAGCCTGTTCGCATTTTTACCGTTACGGGTACTGTAGATGCTTTAACTACCGCCTTTACAATTTCACCTGCAAGTTCAGGATTTTTCATCAGAGCACTTCCGCAGCCGTTTGATGAAACTTTAGGAGCGGGACAGCCCATGTTGATATCGATAAAATCAGGTTTATAGGATAGTGCCTCTTCTGCTGCCTTTGCCATAACAAGGGGATTATCGCCGAAAAGCTGTGATGCGGCCGGTCTTTCTTCGTCAGAAATTGAAAGAAGCTGACCTGATTTTCTGTCACCCATGCTCACACCCTTTGAAGATGTAAGCTCACCTACAACAAAAGCTGCACCATATGAAGAACAAAGCTCTCTGAAAGCCCTGTCTGCAGCTCCTGCCATAGGAGCTAAAGATGCTTTTTTATTTATTTCAAGATTGCCGATTTTCATTAAATTTACTCCTAATCAGTAATTAAAATAATAATATCATAAAATTGTGGAAAAATATACTGTTTTTCAAAATATTTTTTGTTTGACAGGTCTCTTTTATTGTGGTACACTTCATGTAAGAAAACAAGGAGGAAAAATTATGAACGAGGCAGCTCTTTATAAAATAGGATACGGTCTTTTTATTCTCAGTGCAAATGAGGATGGCTTTGATAACGGATGTATAATCAATACTGTAACACAGGTTACAAATACACCTAACAGGATTGCTGTAACTGTGAACAAACAGAATAAAACTCACGATATGCTTATGGCGACGGCAAAATTCAATGTTACCGTGCTGTCAGAAGATGTTCCTTTTGATGAGTTTAAACATTTTGGTTTTCAGAGCGGTAAGGATGTAAATAAATTTGCTGAAAGTGAAAAATACAGAAGAACTGAAAACGGACTTCTTATAGCTCCTGAGTATGCAAATGCATATATTTCAGGCAGTGTTTTTCATTCAATCGACCTTGGAACACACACGATGTTTATTGCAGATGTGACTGATGCTGAAGTTTTAAATGATAAGGAATCGGTAACTTATGCGTATTATCATAAAAATATCAAGCCTCAGAATAATGCAAAACCGCAGGGCAAAGTGGCATACAGATGTAAAATATGCGGATATATTCATGAGGGTGAGCTTCCCGAGGATTTCATCTGTCCTCTCTGCAAGCATCCCGCATCGGATTTTGAAAAGATTGGAGATTAAGATAATGGGTAGAATTGTGGCTTCGGGCGGTATCAGTTTCAATGACGAGGAAGGACTTAAGGTTTTTGAGAAGATTGTAGAACTCTGTCCTGCTGAAAATGCAAAGGTGCTTTATATCCCTACTGCGGGACATGATAATTATGATGATTTTGACGAACTTAAAAGACAGTTTTCAGACCTTGGATGTAAGGAGTACGATGTGCTCCTTCTTACAGACGAGAACCTTACATATGCGGATATTGAAAAAACAATCATGTGGGCGGATGTTATTTTTGTCGGTGGCGGTAATCTTAAGTTTCTTATGGATGTGTGGAATAAAACAGGAGCTACAGAAATTCTCAGAAAAGCTTACGAAAAAGGTATAGTTCTTTCCGGTTCATCTTCAGGCGGTATGTGCTGGTTTGAGCGTGGCTATGACGATTGCGGCGAGAATAATGAGTTCATGTTTATTGATTGCCTGGGTATTATCCCGGGGTGCAACTGTCCTCATTACAACAGTGAGTACTGGCAGAGATTTGACGAGGCTGTGTCAGAACAGGACCTTGACGGCATAGCGGTTGATAACGATGCTGCAGTGGTTTTTGTTGATGGTGAAATGAGCGGAGTGCTTGGAGTTCCTGAAAGAGGAATATATAAGCTTTCAAAAGAAAATAATTATAAAAGAGAAAAAATATTCTGAAAAGTATTTACTTTTTAGAAAAATAATGATATAATCACACCACTCCGAAAAACGGAGTATGAGTTCCCACTCATTTTGTAGTGACGGAAGTGCCTCACTTCTTCCGTCAGTCCTTTGATTATATCCCACAAACTCTCAAAGGGCAGAAAACGCCGACTGTGTACACAGTCGGCGTTAATTTTTGTTTGTTGATTTTTAAAATTAAAATCCGAAGAAGTCATCAATGATTCCGCTATCATCGGTGTCATCTTCTGTAGGCTCATCTGTGGGTGTATCTGTAACAGGCGGTTCTGTTGTAGTGGAGATTTCACCCCATACCTCAAGCATAACCTCATCGCCCTTATCATATTCGCCTTCAAAGTTGCTTGGGCTCATTCTGAAAACTGAGTTTTCTGCGTGTGAGCCGTCATTATCTACAGGCTTACTTGCCTTTACAACCTTGAAGCCTATCTCTTCAAGCTTCTGTTTAGCCTCTTCATATTGGAGACCTACAACGTTTATAAGCTGAATTGATTTCGGCCCCTTACTTACAACAACGCTGATTGTTGAGCCTTTGAGAACTTTCTCTCCGCTTTCCGGATACTGGCTGATAATCTGACCTTCTTCATATTCCTCGCTGAATTCATATTTAAGGCTGAAATTGAAGATGGCACCAAGCTGAGCCTGTCTGTCAGTATAGAGCCAGCCTTTAAGCTCGGGAACTACAATGTAACCTTCATCATCAGCGGAAACTGCAGGGTTTGTTGTTTCTTCCTCACCACCGTCTGAATTCATCGCGAAAATTCCTATAACGAGAGCGGCGATTATAACAAGAATGCTTACAATTACTATTGCAATTGTTTTCTTGTTTTCTTTCTTTTTATTGTTATCGTTTGAAGAATAGTCATCTTCTTTATCTGTGCCATCAAGGAAATCATTGGGAACTTTGCTGCTCTCTCTCGGCATCATCTGAGTGGGGTTATCATCCCACTGTACTGCTGCACTGGGAGCTGCAGTAAGCTCTGCTCTGCACTGCTCGACGTTTCTTGTTCTGTCCTCGGGATAAATCTGAAGGGCATTGATAAGACCGTTTATAACGTATGCAGGAAGCTGTTCTGCAAACTTACCGGGGATCATAAGCCTGTCATTGGTAACTCTTGATGTGGCATCAATGGGATCTGAGCCGATAAGAGCTCTGTAGAGAACTGCCGCAAAAGCATAGATATCTGTCCATGGTCCCTGCTGACCGTCAAAGCCATACTGCTCAACAGCTGCATATCCTGAAAAAAGCTGAGGGTTAAGCTCACTCTTTGCACTTCTCACTCTGTTGATACTGAATCCTGTGATACGGAGCTTGCCGTCAGGAGCTATCATAAGAGTAGTGGGGGAAATGCCTCTGTGGATAATTCCGGAAGTATGAAGATTGCCGAGAGTTGAGAGAACAGGCATAAACAGAGGTCTTGCTTTTTCCCATGAAATGTAGCCTGTGGGAGTTCTGAGAAGGTATTCTCTCAGTGTAATGCCACCTACATATTCTTCAATAGCATATGCTGTGTTGTTTTCTTCGATAATTCCGAAAACTTCAACAAGAGCTGAAAGTCCTGTCAGACGCATAAGCTTTCTCCAGAGCTCCGTAAAGCTCTGCAGGCAATCATAATAAACCTCTTCTTTGCCCTGCATGGGAACAACTTCTGTTTTACCCATTTCTCTTGTTGCAATTGCATCAGGCATGAATTCGCGGATTACTACTGCTGATTTCGTGCTTAAATCCCAACCCATGTAGGAAGCACCGTCTCCGTTATAATCAATCAGTTTACCTACAAGGTATCTGTTTGAGATTGTGCTTCTTATAGGAAGGTAAGGAGCAATCTGAGGTGAATCTGCATGAAAACCACAGTAAGGACACTGTTTTTCATCGCCGATTTCACGCATACAACTCATACATAATTCATCTGTGTTAATCATAAACATCACCTTTTACAAAGATTGTTACCATAACTCCATTATATATTACATTTCATTTTATCAAAAATGCGTCATAGTGTCAAGAAACACTAAGGTTACAATAGTATAACATCCTTGTAATTGTTTCAGTGATTTTATTCAAATAAACTGAGAGGGTCTGCCAATGCACCATCTTTAGTAACTTCAAGGTGAAGATGTGTTCCGTCTGCAGCTTCAACGGGTATTGAAGATATAAAACCGATTGTCTGTCCTGCTTCGACCACGTCATTTGTGCTGACTTTCAATTTTTCACCAAGACCGCAATACCTTGCAACGATTCCTGCACCGTGATCAATTTCAACTATAGTGCCCCAGAGACTGCTGTTATAAATTGCAAGCACAGCGCCTGACTGAACGGCTTTTATTTCCTGGCCTTCTTTTGCTTCAAAATCTATACCGCTGTGCACTCGCCAGTCATTCATGGTTTTTGATTTTACTGCAACAGAGCCGCTGTAATCCTTGACAATTTTTTTGCCAGCAGGGTAAACAAAATCTCCTTCCTTTATTACAGATACTTCTTCTACAGTTGTTTTTTCAGTTTCGCCTACTGTAACTCCGGTAACATCGTTTGCAGCGTTTTCTGTTGTTTTTTCTGTTACTGTCTCTTCTTCAGTCACAAGATTTGTGAGGCTTTCGCGAAGCTGTCTGTTAACACTTATGGCTGTAGCTGCCGCTGTTCCTATGGCAAGGAGAAAAATTGCCGCCATGACAATAAACTTCTTTGATGTAAAGTATTCTTTGACTTTGTTTTTGCTTTCTTTATCCATACTCATTTTATTTTGTCCTTTCCGATTTTTATATCAGAAATAGTGTGGGTTGATTATGTATTTTTTATACAATGAAAAAATTTTTTCAAAAAATGTGAACAAATGTTTGCTTTTTTCGTTTGAATGTGTTATACTACATGTGTAAATGTAAATCTATGAAAGGAAAAAGCCCATGAAACCAATAAATTCAACACAAAAGAAGATTTATGAATTTCTTGTTGAGCGTTCTCAGCAGGGTACTGCACCGCCGTCAGTCCGTGAAATCTGTGCGGCAGTAGGACTTAAATCAACATCCTCTGTGCAGACTAACCTTGATATTCTCGAGGAAAGCGGTTACATAGAACGCGACCCGCTGCTCAAACGTTCAATCAGAATCTGCGGTCAGGCAGAGAATGTGACACATGTTCCTCTTCTCGGTACAGTCACAGCAGGTATGCCTATTTTAGCAGTTGAGCAGATTGAAAGCTATGTGCCTTATTCAGGCTATGTTTCAAAGGATAAGCCTCTCTTTGCTCTTCATGTCAAGGGTGAAAGTATGATTAATGCAGGTATCCTTGACGGGGACATTATCTTTGTTGAAAGGACTCCAACAGCCCGTGACGGCGAAATTGTTGTTGCAATGATTGAAGATGAAGCAACCGTCAAAAGATTTTTCAAGGAAAACGGTCACTTCCGTCTTCAACCTGAAAATGATGCTTTTGAGCCTATTATCTGCACTGAGGTTATTATTCTTGGTAAGGTTGTGGCACTCTTAAGATATTATTAAGTGCAGATTTACCTATCAATTCAACCAAATTTTTCTAAATTTGTACACACTGACAAAATTAGTTAAATTTATAACAAAACAGTTGCATATTTCAGAAAAAAGGGCTAAAATAAGAGAGTAAAAAAATTATAAATTACTTTTTTGGAGGTAATCAAAATGTCAGTTAAAGTTGCAATTAACGGATTCGGCAGAATCGGCCGTCTCGCATTCCGTCAGATGTTCGGCGCAGAAGGCTACGAAGTCGTTGCTATCAACGACCTTACAAAACCCTCAATGCTTGCTACTCTTCTTAAGTATGACACAGCACAGGGCGGCTACTGTGGCGCAATCGGTGAAAACCTTCACTCAGTTGTTGCTGATGATGAAGCAGGTACAATCACTGTTGACGGCAAAACTCTTACAATCTACAAAGAAGCAGATGCTAACAACCTTCCTTGGGGCGAAATCGGTGTAGACGTAGTTCTTGAATGCACAGGTTTCTACTGCACAAAGGAAAAATCAATGGCTCACATCAACGCTGGTGCTAAGAAAGTTGTTATTTCTGCTCCCGCTGATAAAGAAACAAAGACAGTTGTTTACAGTGTAAACGAAGGCATCCTTACAACAGATGATCAGATTATCTCTGCTGCTTCTTGCACAACAAACTGCCTTGCTCCCATGGCTAAAGCTCTTAACGACTATGCAGCTATCCAGAGCGGTATCATGACAACAGTTCATGCTTACACAGGTGACCAGATGATCCTTGACGGTCCTCACAGAAAAGGCGACTTCCGCCGTGCACGTGCAGGTGCTGCTAATATCGTTCCCAACTCAACAGGTGCTGCTAAAGCTATCGGTCTTGTTATCCCCGAACTCAACGGCAAACTTATCGGTTCTGCACAGAGAGTTCCCACACCCACAGGCTCAACAACAATCCTTGTTGCTGTTGTTAAGGGTAGCGACATCACAGTTGAAGGCATCAACGCTGCTATGAAGGCTGCTGCTAACGATTCATTCGGTTACAACGAAGAACCCATCGTTTCTTCAGACGTTATCGGTATGCGTTACGGTTCACTCTTCGATGCAACACAGACAATGGTTGCTAAGATTGATGATGACACATATCAGGTACAGGTTGTTTCATGGTATGACAACGAAAACTCATACACAAGCCAGATGGTTAGAACAATCAAGTACTTCGCTGAACTTGCATAATTTAACTCAACCAGATAAAATGCACCCTGAGGAAACTCAGGGTGTTTTTTTGTTTCAAATCACCAAAAAAATATTTATAGGAATATCATTGGTAACATATTGCATAATAATTACAGAAGTTTACAAATTTGTAACAAATACATTTTCCAGGTATGGTATACTACCGAAGTGTGTGAATATAAGGAACCAGTATTTTCAGAAAAGGTGATTATTTGAATAAGTTAAAAAAGGCAAAAATTGCAGTTGTATCTTTTGTTCTTGCGCTTGTGATGTGCGTAGTAATTTTTCCCTTCGCAGGTGCGACTTACACAGAAAGAGATAAAATTATCGATATTGCTTTAAGTGAAGTAGGGTACACTCAGAAAAACGGATATAACAAATTCTCCGCTGAATTCGGCAACGGCTACACAGCGTGGTGCAATTATTTTGTAGTATGGTGTGCAAAGCGTGCAGGTGTTTCTGCAGAGGCAATTACAGGTACTCCCGGATATGACGGAAACTGTTATCTTTATATGTCAGCTCTCAGAAATCAGGGCAGATTCTTCGTCAATGACGGCTCATATACTCCCAAAAAGGGTGACCTTGTTTTCTATAATTCATCACGCAGTACATCAGGATCAACTCACATCGGTTTTGTCCTTTCTGCAGATGAAAACACAGTTACAACAATCGAGGGTAACGTTACAGTAAATGGTACACGCGGTGTTGGTAAAAATGTACGTCCCAGATATTCTTATGTAGGAGACATGATTATTATAGGTTTCGGTGTCCCTGCCTACAGTGGAGAAGAAATTCCCAAGGTTGAAATAAAAAAGGCGGTAAATAAATACCCTGAAATCAGAACGGAAAAGGAATTTTCAATTGATGCTGACAAATTTGAAACCAATGTAACGGCAGAGGAAAGAGTAAAGCTTGGCGAAAGCTTCAAAGCAGTTTCAGCTATGCCTCATAGTGAGTTTACAAGCATCATTGCTCCCACTCCTTCAAAGAAAATGATAATTCCTGCAGAGTGTGATAATGCTTTCTGTATCTACAATATAAACAAATAAAATGAACTACCCGAAGAAGAATGATGAATTCTTTTTCGGGTAGTCTTTTTTTATTTCTTTTTGAAAACTTTTTTAATACCTTCAAAAATATATCCGCGGAGCAAATCAATAGTCCAGCAGGAAACGTAAATCACAAGAATTATTCCGTAAACCTTGAAAAGATAAAACGGTGAAGTATAGAAAACAGGATTCTGAGTTGCTACAAAAATTTTGTCCCATATGACAGTACGCATGAGCCAGTGTTCATGAATCATGTAAACACCGAGATTATGGTTTGAAATGCGGTTGATGACTTTCGATTTAAAACGTAATGTCCTGAAAAACATGAAAAGCATAATGCCCTGAAGAATTGCAACAGGTGCGTTATTGTAGTTGACAATTTTTACGTAATTTTCAAGCACGGGAACATCATCAAATGCATAGACTAAAATGATGTCAAGCACTGCAAAGCCTACGAAAAACAGCAAATATTTCCATGCAATTTTTTCTTCACGTTTTGTATGCAGACGGATGTATGCACCGATGATATACATAAACAGAAAGCCGTAAAGCCCTCGGCCTTTTTTAGTTTCCATGACACTGTCTATGCTGATGATTTTACTGAATGGTTCGAAATTTGCCAGTACCTGCCAGATGCTGAACAGGAAGAAAAGGACACAGAGAAGAATCTGAAAATCTCTTTTTGAAAGTTTGTTCAGTGCAGCGTTTACTGCGGGACTGAGAATAAGAACAAGCAGATACACAGTCATGAAATACCATGTTCTCGATGTCAC
This sequence comes from Oscillospiraceae bacterium, assembly GCA_015065765.1. Lineage (GTDB taxonomy): Bacteria > Bacillota > Clostridia > Oscillospirales > Acutalibacteraceae > SIG575. The sequence goes on from SVPP01000008.1 coordinate 57,640, forward strand.
GGGGAAAAAAGATTTCACAATGTTATATCCGCTGAAATCAGCCAATCCGGAAACGCATAAGACAAGTGTCAGAACAACTGAGTAGAAAATCATGGGCAGATAAACATTTCCAGCTTTTTTCCAAACAGTTGCCATGTTGGCTTTGGAGGTTACGGAGAAATATCCGCTGATAATCATGAAAACATAGACGGGACAACGGCAGATGGTTTGATTTATCCAATAAATGAGTTCGTGCCATCCGCCCCAATTATGGTTGATTGAGCCGAATTCTCCGAAGTTACTGACATGAAGATAAATTACCTGCAGCATCAGTATGATTCTGAGAAGCTCAATACCCGATTCTCTTTCTTTGGTAACATTTTTTATGTCTCTCATACAACCTCAATTCCTTCGGGAACATTGTATTTGACAGATTGCACACTGTCTGTGTATTTTACTTCAACTGAAATTTTACCTCTTTTTGTGGTAATGCTTCCTTTGACATTAAGACCGGGAATTTTAGCAGGGGAAATAATTACCTTCTCATAGCCGTAAGAATTTTCAGGCTGTTTTATGCCGAGAATATATTTGAAAAGATATTCGCATACTGCACCGAACATGGGATGGGAGTGTGAATCGCAGCCGTCCCAGTTTTCCCACAGAGTTGTAGCACCCTGCTTTTTCATATTGTAGAAAGAAATTTCACTTTCGTTGGTCATAAGTTCAAAAGCGAGTGTGCCGTATCCATTTTCAAAGAGAACTCTTGTTACAAGATCTGTGCCGAAAATACCTGTGTCGTAAGTTTTGATTTTCTCGTATTTTTGAACAAGATTTTCAAGTGTTCTTTCGTCACCCATTCCGATGTCAACTGCGTAAGCATCGGTTCCCTGAACACCGTCAAGGAATGATCCTGTTTTTTCGTCAAAGAACTCGTTCATAAATGCATTCTGTACGAAAATGAGCTTTTCTTCAAGAACAGGAATATCGTTAATCTTTCCAAGCTCTTCTGCAATTTCAATTGCCATGAGGATGGATTTTATCATGTAATATGTGTTGACGAATGGTTCGGGAATAAGGTTTTTGTTGTCAGGTGCACACCAGTCGCCAAGACACCATCCGCCTTCTTCCTCGCGTACCACAATGCCGTTATCGGAATGTTTTTCCATGTAGTCGATGTAGGAAAGGATTGACGGATAATATTTTTCTATGAGAGCTTTATCTTTGTAGAACTTATAGAAATGATATGGCACAATCGCCATAGCTCCGCCCCAACCTCCGGGACCGCCGCCACCGCCGTAGAAGGGCGCGGTGTGCTGAACGTGGCCGTTATATATGTCCTGACTGTCTGAAATATCCTGAATCCATTTTCTGTACAGGTTTTCAGCATCATACATTGTCATAACCGCTGCTGAGCAAAGCTGACCGTCACCTGTGTAGCCCAGTCTTTCTCTGTGAGGACAGTCGGAAGGTACAAAGGAATGGACGTTGTTGCTCTGGGTTGAAGCATATGCTTCGAAGAGCCAGTTCAGAGTTTCGTTGTCTGATGAAAATTCAGCGGTCAAAGGTACATCTGAATTTACAACATCGAAACGGATAAGCTCTGCGTTTCCTTCGACTACTGCAATTCTGCCGGCTCGCCATGTGAAGGTTGTTGTCATGGGACAATTGTTTTTTCCGTTTATGAATTTATCGCACTGAAGACGCCAGTCTCCGCCTGTTGTGCGAAGATACATTTCACCGTTTTCGTCAAGAATTTCACAGTATTTTACAGTGGCTTCGTCGCCTTCTTTTGCATCATCGCTGAATTTTATTATTCCCAGACCTGAAACATTCTTTCCTATATTATACATTTTTTTGCCGTCTTTTTCAGAAGTAAGAACAGGAGTGAGTGAGTATTTTATACTGTCGCCCGGGAAATACTGTTTTTCAAGAACTGTGAGAGGTTTTTCTTTTTTTATGGGTGAAAACCACGATGAATCGTCAAAAGCGATTTCATGAATTTTCTCATTAAAAAGTCTGCCGTCTACAGTTTCGTTAAGGTAAAGACTTGATCTCTGAATATAGCTTTTCTGATATTTTTCACTGCCGTCAGAGAAAATGAATTTTTCGTTTCCGTTTTCATCTGTCAGTGTAATTTTTATGCAATATTTAATCTGTCCGTAAGGGGGCATGTTTTCAGCTTTTTGTTCAAACTGACCGTACCAGCCGTTACCGATGTGAAGAGAGAAAACATTTTTACCGTTTTCAATCAAATCTGAAATGTCATATTCGAGGAAATAGCATCTGTGTGTCATCACATCTTTTATGGGATAAGATGCACCGGACAAATCTCTTTTTTCATAGTTTGTCCATGCAGGGATGAATTTGTATTCTGTAAGCTTTTTGCCATTGAAAAAAGGTTCACAGAAGCCAAGTGTCACAAACTGCACTTTTGCACTTTTTATATTTTCGCATGTAAAGCTTTTTCTCATAATCGCAGCTTCTGTTTTATCTTCAAAGCCGTACCAACCTGCATTGTCAAAAATCAGATCATATGTCATGGGGACAAAGGTAAATTCGCCGTTTGTTCTTTCGCAACCGTCAACGGCAAAACCTTGTTTTTCATAGAAAGGTACGGCGTGAGACTGTGCATTTATTGTGATTTTTTCAGCACCAAGTTCTTTGGATTTTTTTATCATTTCGTCAATTAAAATTTTTCCCAAGCCTTTTTTGCGGAAAGCTTTGTCAATTGCAATATGACCGAAATGTATAGTTTTGTTGTCTTTTTCTGTGATTCTTCCTGTTCCTACAGGTGAAGAGCTTTCCAGAATTAAAAGATGAAGAGATTTTTCGTCAAGACAATCAAACTCGGTTTCTTCTTTTATTTTCTGTTCTGTGCAGAAAACATTTTTTCTCATTTCAAGGCAGAGTGATAAATCATCGTCGCCTTTTAACCATTTTATATCGGGCATAAAAACACCTCACTTTTAATTTTCAATAAATTGTATCACATATTATAAAAAAGATGAAGATGTTTTGAGAAAATTTTGCATTAATATTTTTTGTAACTTTACACAAATTAATAGAGCAGCGGCAGACAGGTTTTCTGAAAATGAAAGCGAAAGGTTCTGGTCGGGATGCAGAAATTTATACGGCTTCTGTCATTGTGTCTTCTGATGTTTTCAACGGTTGTTTTTTCTGTTGCAGGCTATACCCATATTGCAATACCTGATGAAATAACAACTGTCAGAGAAAGAGAACTGAAAAACTCGAAAGTGTTTCAGTTTTCAGTCGCGGAAAATGTGAAGACGACAGGAACCGATACGGCAAAAAATGCTGAAGACAACTATGAGTTAAACGTCAGCCTCTTTAAAATTATACCGCTGAGAAAAACCCGTGTTACAGTAGGTAACAGACGGTATGTAAGCCTTGGTGGTAATGTTTTCGGAGTTAAAATTTTTTCAAGCGGAGTGTTGGTAATTTCGGTTGAGGATATCGAGACAGAAAAGGGGACAGAGAACCCCGGAAGAAAAGCCGGTATCAGATCAGGCGATATTATTAAAAAGATAGGTAAGAAGGAAGTTAATTCTAACAGAGAAGTTTCGGAAATTTGTAAGAAAAGCAATGGTAAAGCAATGGATTTTACGATTGAGAGAAACGGAAAAACCTTAACACTTCGTCTTCAGACGGTGAAAGAAAAACAGAGCGGAGATTTTAAAGCAGGGTTATGGGTGCGGGACAGTACGGCAGGTATAGGAACGATGACCTTTTTTGACAGAGAAACGGGAATTTTTGCATCTCTCGGACACGCTATATGCGACATCGACACAGGCATAACCTTGCCCATTCATGAGGGCGTGGCAGTCGGTGCAAAAATCCTCGGTATTTCCCGTGGAACAGATACCGATGCCGGTGAATTAACCGGTGCGTTCACAGCGGGTGAAATCGGAAAGCTGTATATGAATTCGGTTTGCGGTGTTTACGGCAGACTTGACAGTTTTGATTGTGATGCGCCTTTGATTCCTGTTGCAACCACAGGTGAGGTAAAAACAGGCAAAGCACAGATTCTGTGCACTGTTGATGAAACAGGCAGTCAATATTATGATGTGGAAATCACAAAAATAATTGATGAAAAATCAGAACAGAAAAATATGACAGTGAAAATTACCGATGAAAGACTGCTTGAAATCACCGGAGGAATTGTTCAGGGGATGAGCGGAACGCCGCTTATACAAAACGGTATGCTTGCAGGAGCCATAACCCATGTATTTATTGGTACTCCAAAGGAAGGATACGCAATTTTCGCAGAAAACATGTTGTCAGCTGCAGATAAAGCAGAAAGATTGATGTTGAGAGAAAAAGCATCATAGCTTTTTTTACCTGAAAAGGTCAAAAATAATATAGCTTTCTGTAACGAAAAACTCCTCGGAAAACCGAGGAGTTTTAGCTTACATGTGTTTAAGAGTATTTTCGGCACATTCCGAAATTTTAACCTTTTCAAAACCGAAAATGGAAGTATGAATGGTATCCTCAAGGGGTTTTGTCCATTCCTCAGAAATTCCGTCAATACCATTTCTCATGCCGAGAATTGAGCCTATTGTTGCTCCGTTGCAGTCTGTGTCAAAACATGCCTCTACCGCCATGCAGATTGATTTTCCGAAATCTCCTTTTCCGTAAAGAAGAGAAGCAGCCACTATCATTGCATTGGAAATTGTGTGGCACCAGCCGTAACCCGTGTATTCATCATATTCTTTGTGGATTCTCTTGAAAACGTCTTCGGATTTCACTCCTTTTTTATATTCATCAAGTACGGATATAATTGATGAATAAAGTCTTGAACTTTCAGGAATTTCACCGAGACCTGCAAGGATAATGTCTTCAATGCTGTCTGTTACAGCTGCAGCTGCAATCATGGCAGAAACCCACATTTCGCCGTAAATTCCGTTTTTCACATGGGAAATACATGCGTCTTTGAATGCCATTTCAGCAGCTTCTTCAGGTTTTCCGGGATTTATGTAGCCGAAATAGTCACCTCGTATCTGTGCTCCTATCCATTCACGGCAGGGGTTTTTGTAAATTGCAGAATAAGGCGGACGATATCCGTTTACAAAGTTTTCAAAAGCAATTCTTTCAGCGGTAAAATATGAATTTATTGACTGATATTTGAGCCAGGCTTCAGCTACATTTTCAGGAGTGAAATCTCTTCCGTATTTTTCGATTATCTGTTGATAAAGGACAACGTAGTTTGTGTCATCATCAACAGGCATTCCGTGAGTGATATCTGCAAAGCATTTGCCTTTTAAACCGAAACTGATTTCTTCATAAAGCTTCTCGGTGATATCTGATTCATTTATGTATCTGTACATAGGTGAATTGCCTGTTTTTTCGAGAAGCGGTTTCATGTCATGAGAGCGGATTCCCTCAACAGGCTTTCCGAGAAGACATCCGCAGACTCTTCCGGTCCATGCACCGTGGATTTTCTTTCTGAGAGTTTCAGCGTCAGGTGTCTTTTTTTTGAAATCATGTTTCTTTCTCAGTGCTCTGATTCCTTCAAGATCTGACGGTTCGTTATATTTGTAATCAGGAAGAATCTTGCTGTTCATAACTGCTTCAAATATAACATCTCCCATTTTCTTTTTTATATCTCCCGCAGGTATTTTGTCTACTGCCTCGAAAAGTTCTTTGTATCCGGCAACATCAAGGCCTTCATCAGTACACTGGGTAAACTCGTTCATAATTTCTGCTGTGTAGTGTTCCCAATAACGCTTGTTTTCATAGTCGGGTTTAATGTTTCCGAAGTTGTATTTCATATCTGTCACCTCTGAAAATAGTATAGCAAAACAGATTGAAATTTGCAATGCTCATTTTTACATAATTTGTAAAGGAAATGTTTACAAAATGATATTGAATTTCTGAGTAATTAGTGCTATCATTTAATTCTTAAGAAAATTGTAAAAAGCTGGCGGAAACCGATGAAAAAAACTATCAGTATACTTCTTTTGTTTGCAATTGTAACCACATGCTTTGCAGGATGTTTTTCAGGCGTTGAGGAAACAACATCTCAGACGGAAACTACTACCGCAACTTCTACAGAGCCTGAGACGGAAAAGGAAACAACAACTAAGGAAACAACAACTGAGGAAGAAACAACAGAAGAAACAACTACAGAAAAAGAAATCACAACTAAAAATAATACAACCACAAAGAAGATTACAACTACAAAGAAAATCACAACTACAAGAAAACCTACTACAACACTGCCGTCTACCCAGCGTATGCCTGTTGATTTGTCTGATGTAATCTGTGATGAAATTGACCCCGAAAAGCCTATGGTTGCTCTTACATTTGATGACGGTCCAAGTGTTCACACACCGAGGCTTCTGAATATTTTTAAAAAGTACGGTGGCAAGGGTACTTTTTTTGTGGTGGGAAACATGCTTGATGATAATAAACTTGTTGTAAAGAGAATGGTAAATGAAGGTCATGAAATTGCATCTCATGCTTGGTCACATTCTGACCTGAGCAGGCTTTCTCTTGAAAAGAGTCAGAAAGAGATTCAGAAAACTCACGACAAAATTTATGAAATTACGGGTGTGCATCCGAAAATTGTTCGTCCGCCTTATGGTGCGTATAATGACACGGTAAGATATTCTGCGTATACATGTAATGAGGCAATTGTAACATGGTCTGTTGATACTCTTGACTGGAAAACGCGAAATGCAAACGCAGTGTATCGTTCGATTATGGGCTCGGTTTCGGATGGTGCAATAATTCTTTGTCATGATTTGCATGGAACAACAGTTGATGCTATGGAAAGGGTTATTCCCGATTTGATTGAAAAGGGATATCAGCTCGTGACTGTTTCTCAGTTACTTATGATGAAGAAAGGTGAAATAGTTGCAGGCGGAGTGTATTACAGAGGGTAAAACGGAATCCGAAGTTCAGAAAGAACTTCGGATTCTTTTCATTCAACAGTAACAGATTTGGCAAGATTTTTCGGCATATCGATGTTACAACCTTTGTTTTCCGCCACAAAATATGCAAATAACTGCATGGGGATAATTTCAAGAAGAGGGAGAAAAATATCTGTACAGTGAGGAATTTCAAGAGCATTGTATTTTTCTTTGTCTATTTGTCCTTTCTGACTGATACAAAGAACATCTGCACCACGGGAAATTACTTCTTCAATGTTTGACAAAGTTTTTTTGAAAAGTCTCTCGTTTGCACAGAGTGCAAAAACAGGGGTGTCTTTTTCAATGAGTGCGATAGTGCCGTGCTTCAATTCGCCTGCGGGATATGCAGAAGAGTTTATATAGCTTATTTCTTTAAGCTTCAGTGATGCTTCTGATGCGACGGCAAAATCAGTGTTTCTGCCGATAAAGAAGAAATCATTTTTGCACGAATATTTTTGTGAAAGTGTCTTGATTTCGGAAGTGTCTGACAAAATCTCAGAAATTTTATCGGGTATTTGCAAAAGCTCCTCCGTGTAAAATCGGATTGATTCGTCAGTGAGAGTTTTCCTTATGTCAGCAATGTGAAGTGCCAGCATATAAAGAGCACATACCTGCGTCAGATACCCTTTTGTCGTGGCGACTGCAATTTCTCTGCCGGCTTTAGTGGGGATGACATAGTCGCTTTCGTTGGCAATTGTTGAAGGAAGAACATTCACGATTCCGATAACAAAAGATCCCTTACTGTTTGCAAGACGAAGAGCAGCGATTGAGTCTGCTGTTTCGCCGCTTTGTGAAATAATAATTACAGGAGTTTTTTCGTTGACAGGAGGATTTCTGTATCGGAACTCCGAGGCAATATCAACCTCCACGGGGATTCTGCACATTTCCTCAATTGCAATTTTTCCTGCCAGTCCTGCGTGATATGCTGAGCCGCAGGCGACAATATATATTTTTTCGGCTTTCATAATTTCAAGAGACAATTCAGCGATTTCGTCAAGGAAAATTTTATTGTTTTTAATTTTGCTTTTAAGAAGATTTTTTATTTTTTCGGGTTGCTCATAAATTTCTTTCAGCATGAAATGCTCATATTTTCCTTTTGTCAGGTCTTCGGGAGTGATAGCTATTTTTAGGAACTCTTTTTCTTTTTCCTTAAGGTTGAAATCGAAAAAGCTGATGCGGTCTTTTCTGATTTCTGCAAATTCTCCGTCATCAAGGAAAACCGCTTCTTCTGCATATTCTGCAATTGCCCCTACATCGGAAGAAATAAAATTCTCACGGTTTCCTCTGCCTACAGCAAGAGGACTTGCTTTTTTTGCCACATATATTGTATCCTTGTCATCTTTACAAAGAATCGCCGCAGCAAAAGAGCCTTCGAGAGAAACAAAGGTTTTTTGCATAGCATCTTTTATGTCGCCATGGTAATGATAAGAGAGAAGCTGAGGAATAACCTCAGTATCGGTTTCTGAGCAGAACTTATATCCTTTTTTTTCAAGCTCTTTTCTGATAATTGGAAAATTTTCAATTATTCCGTTGTGTACAACAGTAAATTTTCTGTCCTGTGATGTATGGGGATGTGCGTTTGCTTCGTTTGGTTTACCATGTGTTGCCCATCTTGTGTGACCGATTCCCATGTCTGATAAAATATTTTTGCTTTTAAGCTTCTGTTCAAGAAAGGCAAGCCTGCCTTCACTTTTCACAATGTGTATTTTATCCTCGTTCATTAAAGCTACTCCTGACGAGTCATATCCTCTGTATTCTAAATTTTTAAGACCTTTAATAAGTATATTTTCAGCATTGCTCATGCCGTTATATCCGATGATTCCGCACATGATTTATCTTCCTTTCTTACTTTCTAAATAAAAGTATAGGAAAAATTTTTAAAAATATGCGAAAATTTCTATTTCTGACAGTTTATGTTGTTGAAAATACAGTAAAGCTGTGATAAAATGAAACTGAGCTGATGAATAATCAGCCTGTGAGAAAAGGAGTGATGCAAATGGTTTATTTTTGGGCAGCACTTACTGTTATTCTCGTGATAGTTGAAGCTCTTACGGTTCAGCTGGTTACTGTCTGGTTTGCCGTGGGCTCCTTAGCGGCGGTGATTGCTTCTCTTGCAGGGGCAAATACAGTGTGGCAGTGTGTAATTTTTGTTGCAGTGTCACTTCTGGCTCTGATCCTTACAAGACCCTATGTGAAGAAGGCTATCCTGAAGAAGGCGGTTCCTACGAATGCGGACAGATGTATCGGCAAGGAAGCAATTGTTACAGAAACAATTGACAATCGTGCAGGATGCGGTCAGGTGAAAATCGGAGGCATCATATGGACAGCACGAAGTGAGGATGACAGTGTTATTGAATGTGACGAAGTAGTGCTCGTCAAAAAAATCGAAGGCGTAAAAGTAATTGTAGAAAAAATAAAAACAGAAGCAAAAGTTTAAGAAAGGATGAAATTTATGATTTGGTTTTTTATCGGTTTAGTAGTGATTCTTCTTGTTATTGTTGTTCTGAACATCAAAATTGTTCCTCAGTCAAAGGCTTACGTTATTGAAAGGCTTGGTACCTATCGCAACACATGGCAGACCGGACCGCATATGAAAATTCCTTTCTTTGAGAGAGTTGCAAAAATCGTTTCTCTCAAAGAGCAGGTTGTTGATTTCCCGCCTCAGCCTGTTATTACAAAGGATAACGTAACAATGCAGATTGACACAGTTGTGTTCTATCAGATTACAGACCCGAAACTTTACACATACGGTGTTGAGAGTCCCATTTCAGCAATTGAAAACCTGACAGCTACAACACTTCGTAACATTATCGGTGAGCTTGAACTTGACCATACTCTCACGTCACGCGATACGATCAATGCAAAAATCAGAGGTATTCTTGATGAAGCAACAGACCCCTGGGGTATCAAGGTAAACCGCGTTGAGCTGAAAAACATCCTTCCTCCAAGAGAAATTCAGGATGCGATGGAAAAGCAGATGAAGGCTGAGCGTGAAAGACGTGAAGCGATTCTCCGTGCAGAAGGCGAAAAGGCTAGCCGCGTCCTTGTGGCAGAAGGTCTTAAGGATTCTGAAATTCTTGAAGCTGAGGCTAAGAAGGAAGCTGCTATTCTTAAGGCAGAGGCTGTCAAGGAAGCGAAAATCCGTGAAGCTGAAGGTGAAGCTGAGGCTATTCTTAAGGTGCAGACAGCTTACGCTCAGGCAATCGACCTTATCAACAAGTCAAATCCCGGAGAAGGATATATTGCAATCAAGAGCCTTGAAGCTTTTGAAAAGGCTGCTGACGGTAAAGCTACAAAGATTATTATTCCATCAGAAATTCAGTCTCTTGCAGGTCTTGCAACAAGTCTTAAAGAGCTTGTAGTTGATGATAAAAAAGACGAATGATTTAAACGAAAAATCCCCACCGTCAAAAACTTCGTTTTTACCACCTCCCCTTGTATTTTCAAGGGGAGATTTTTTGTTGAAAATATTGCAATATTTAAATTTTAATGCTATACTGAAAATAATCTTATACAAATCGGAGGTATGGCAATGTTTATCGTGAAAATTTTAAAATCAATTCTTTATCCCGGTTGGGCACTTTTCAGTGCACTTATTATTCTTCTTTCAGGACTCATCAACGGCGGTGACATTACCTGTTCACCTAATGCTGAACTTATAAGAACTGATAAATTCACGCTCGATGAAGCACTGCTTATGAGTCAGGGTATTACAACAGACGGAGAATATTATTACACAGCAGGTTCAATTGCAGCTATTGACCTTGTAGGTATGGCAAAATGGACAGTTGATGAGTTTGACAAGGTTATTTATGATCACTCGGCAATTCCGAAAGAAATCAAAGAAAAGTATAACAGCGACCATATCGGTGGCATCAGCTATTATGACGGCAAAATTTATGCTGCTACAGAGGATGAAACAGATACATATAATCTTATTCTGATTTATGATGCGGAAACTCTTGAATATACAGGTGAATACTATGACCTTGGCACAGAGTTTCTCCCTGATGGTATTCCTTACTGCGCAGTAGATGCGGATAACGGATATCTTTACACATCGCCCTTTGACGAGACTGACTACATTCTTGCTTACAACCTTAAGGATATGTCTTTCTCACACAAAATCATGCTCTCTGAAACTATTTACAGAATCCAGGGTGCAGAGGTTTATGACGGAATTATGTACATGTCCTATGATGTAAGTGATTCTGCAACAGAAATTGTTCAGACCGTTGACGTGAAAACCGGTAAAGTTGAAAATCTTTTCGAGAGAACAGTCAGCGGACGTGACCATGAAGCAGAAGGTCTGACTGTTTATCCCATGGAAGACGGCTCATTCATCCATATCGCAGACTATGATAAGCTTGTTTCAGTAAATATCAGGCATTACTCTCTTGAAGGCTGAATAAGAAAATGCAATATAAAAATCGGGTATCAGTAGATACCCGATTTTTTAGTTGGATGTTAAATTATAATTTGCCGTTCAGAAATTAGCTACAACAAGTGGCTCCCCTTGTCAGGGGAGCTGTCGTTTTCTCAAGAAAATGACTGAGGGGTAGTTATATATTGCGATTATCTCTCCCTCCGTCTTTTGCTTCGCAAAAGCCACCTCCCTCATCAGATGGAGGCGACACTCTGTTCAACTGTTTAATTACCAGTTTTTATCTTCGTAGGGCGTATCTTCAACACCGTTTTCCTGAAGATTTTTAACCATGCGGTCAAGCTTGCCTTTCCACATTTTCTTAAACCATTCGGTGTGACCGAACCATGCAACGAGTGTAGGACTGATTGCATAATATGTTCTGATAAATGCTCTACCATACCATGTTTCAGCGAGAGTGAAATCACGGAATCTGCGCAGTGTCCATACCTCGGGACAGTCGTAAGAGCCGTAAACTGCTGTTGCAACATAGCAGCCTTTCTTTTTTACAGTTCTTTCGATTTGCGGAATAATATGTGCCGGATTATCGCTGTGCCATTTTTTATGCACTTCTTCAATTCTGTCATACCAAATGTCGGGATTTAATAATGAACCATTGTTGATCATGAAGTTATAATGTCTGAGAATGAGAAAATACAGATAGTCTGTTTCTTTTTTTCTTTCTGCGGGATATTTGTCGATAATATTATTTAATGACTGACCAAATTCAGAATGTAAGTTGTTGAACAGAGTAATGGTTTGTGCTTTGTCGTCTGAAATAACAACACCGTTTCCGTTCTTTTTCTGGTTGTAAACATAACTGCTTGATGCCATTCCGATAATATCATCGCTGATTTGCTGAATAATGGCTTTATTTTCTTCTTCTTTTTCAAAATTAAAATTATCATCAATAATGGAAATACAATTTTGAAGAACTTTAAAGGTCGCTTGGCGTTTATAAATATCACTATCTGTTAAAGAAATTTTAGCTTTGCCGTAAGCACTGTAGAAAATAGCTTCAATATTGGTCGGTTCATTTTGTTCAACCATGTTGTAGTATTTTTCAACCTCATCCCAATCCTCTTTTTGTTTTGCTCTGCGTGCATTGGCGAGATATTTTTCAACAAAAGCAGAGTTATCTACTTTAACAGTGCCCTGCACATCAACAGTTCCTTCAATCATCATCTTTTTTGCTTCTTCTACAGTGTACTTCGTACCGCAGTTTTGGCAAACGAATAAGCCCTCGTTTTTAACTAAATCAACACCGCCACACATTTCGCATGTCAATTGCTTCATTTCTTTCTCCTCCTGTTTTATACAGATATTTCTGTATCACAATAATAAACTATCAGTAATATTTTGTCAATACTAAAAGTAAGTTTTTGATTATTACTCTTAGTATTATAATAATTGTACGGAGGTGGTTGGATGAAGAAGAATATTAACCTTGAAATCGGTGAAAGGGTAAGGCTTACGAGAGTCTCGAGAGGTTTGTCCCGTGATGAACTTGCGGAAATGCTGAATATTTCAACGTTGTTTCTCGGTTACATCGAATGTGGTCAGAGGGGAATGTCTCTGACAACACTTCAGAACATGTGTACAATTCTTAATGTTTCAGCCGATTACCTTTTGCTCGGAAAGGAAAAAGAGGTCAGTATTGACGAGGAAATAATTTCGGCGGTAAATGACCTTCCTGAACAGTATAAATCACTTGCTCTGGATGCGGTCAACAACCTTAAAAAGACAATCGCCAGAGTAACCAAAATTTCAAAAGATTTATGAGAAGCATTTTTCAGGATGCTTCTTTTTTTATTCAGATTCATTTTTCTTCATAAATATTCATAAAGAATTCATTATTTTTCCAATTTCACTTGACAAGAAACGTATATGGGTATAAAATATCATAGATGGTGTATACCTAAAAGTGTAGGTACATCATGTAGTGTTTTTATTCTGATTCTTTTGATGAATAGATTTACAAGTTTAACAAGAAGGAGGTGCTAATCTATTTTGGATACAATCGTTTGGGTAATTATTGCCGTTGCCGCTGCAGTTGTGTTTGGTGTGGTGGGTTATATCATCGGCGGTTTACATAGAAAAAAGGTTGCAGAAGCTACAATCGGTTCTGCAAACAAAGAAGCTGCCCGTATTGTGAACGAAGCTCTCACAGAAGCCGAAACTAAAAAGAAAGAAGCTATCTTAGAGGCTAAGGACGAAATACACAAGCAGAGAACTGAAACTGAAAAAGAACTCCGCGAAAGACGCTCTGAAGTACAGCGTCAGGAAAGAAGACTTATTCAGAAAGAGGAAGCTATCGATAAAAAGACAGATTCTCTCGAAAAGAAAGACGAAACACTCAGCCAGAAGCTGAAAGAAGCAGAAGACAGATTAATCGAAATAGATAGCATCAAGAGAAGTCAGTTTGAAATGCTCGAGAAGGTTTCAGGTTATACTAAGGAACAGGCAAAGGATCATTTGCTTAAAGCTCTTGACGAAGAACTTACAAGAGAAAAATCCCTTAAGATAATGGACTATGAGCAGAAGCTCAGGGATGAGCAGGATACAATGGCAAGAGAAGTTGTTGCAACAGCCATTCAGCGCTGTGCAGCAGACCATGCCGCAGAGGCAACAGTAAGCGTTGTTGCTCTTCCCAGCGATGAAATGAAAGGCCGTATCATCGGCCGTGAAGGCAGAAACATCAGAACTCTTGAAACAATTACAGGCGTTGATCTTATTATTGACGATACACCTGAAGCAATTACTGTTTCAAGCTTTGACCCTGTAAGAAGAGAGGTTGCAAGACTTACTCTTGAAAAACTCATTACTGACGGTCGTATTCACCCCGCACGTATTGAGGAAATGTTTGAAAAATCAAAAAGAGAAGTTGAACAAACAATCAAACAGACAGGTGAGCGTGCTCTCATTGATGCAGGTGTGAACAATGTTCATCCTGAGATTGTCAAGCTTCTCGGTAAACTCAGATACCGCACAAGCTATGGTCAGAATGTACTTAACCATTCTCTTGAGGTTTCTTACCTTGCAGGTCTTATGGCTTCTGAAATCGGTGCAGATGTAAAGCAGGCAAAACGTGCAGGTCTTCTTCACGATATCGGTAAAGCTCTTGACCACGAAATGGAAGGCTCACATATTCAGCTTGGTGTTGAATATGCTAAAAAATACAAAGAGAACGACGCTGTTGTTCATGCTATCGCTGCTCACCATGGTGAGATCGAAACAAAAACAATTGTTGCTTCTCTTGTGCAGGCTGCAGACGCAATTTCTGCTGCAAGACCCGGTGCAAGACGTGAAAACGTTCAGAACTACATCAAACGTCTTGAAAAGCTTGAAGAAATTTCAAATTCATTTGAGGGTGTTGAACGCTCATTTGCAATTCAGGCAGGTCGCGAAGTCAGAATTATGGTTAAGCCTGAGATTATTTCAGATGACGGTATGGCTATCGTTGCAAGAGAAATTGTTAAGAAAATCGAGAGTGAACTCGAATATCCGGGACAGATCAAGGTTAATATTATCAGAGAAAACCGTGCTGTCGATTATGCAAAGTAATTAGATAATTACAAAGACCGCCGAATTTTCGGCGGTCGATTTTTTCAGAACAGTCAGGAGTATACTATGAAAATTCTTATTCTTGGTGACATTGTAAGTAACATAGGTTCGGAGCATGTAAGGCGTGTTCTGCCCTCTTTCAAAAGGGAAAAGGGCATTAATTTCTGTATTGCAAACGGAGAAAATTCCGCTGCAGGTAACGGAATTACTCCTTCTTCCGCTGAATATCTTTTTGACAGCGGTATTGATATTATTACCACAGGCAATCATGTCTACAGAAGAAAGGAAATTTATGACTTTCTTGATGAAAGACTTGACATTGTAAGACCTGCGAATTATTATGAATATAATCCCGGCAGAGGTTATGCGATTGCAGACCTTGGCAGGGTGAAAATAGGTGTTATAAATCTTGCAGGCTCTTTTTCTATGGATGCTGTGGATAATCCTTTCAGAGTGTGCGAAAAGGTTCTTGACAAAATCCGTGACTGTAAGATAAAAATTATTGATTTCCATGCAGAAACCACAAGTGAAAAAAGAGCTATGGGATTTTTCCTTGACGGAAAAGTTACGTGCGTTTTCGGAACTCACACTCATGTACAGACCGCAGATGAGCAGATTTTGCCCCACGGAACAGCGTATATTACTGATGTGGGTATGTGCGGAGTGAAGGATTCTGTTCTCGGTGTTGATAAGGATATCATTGTAAACAAATTTTATAACGGTATGCCTGCGTTTTTCAATGCAGCTAAGGGCGAATGCATGATAAACGGAATTATTGTTGATGTGGATGTTTCGTCAGGTAAAGCTATAAGTATTGAAAGAGTGAATTTCTAAACAAAAGGAGGGGTAAGGATGAAGAAAACATTACGTATTGTCGCACTTATTCTGTGTGTAATTGTTTCACTGACAATTTTTTCTTCATGCTCAAAAGGTCTTGGGGAGCTTATGCCTGCTTCTGCAGGGATTGATGATTCATCTCAGCTCAAACTTCCCGTATGCAACACAGATTCCCTGAATCCTTACCTTGCAACAACTCAGTATAATCTTGCCCTCTCTTCTCTTCTTTTTGAAGGCCTTGTCAAGGTTGAGGAAGATTTCACTGTAACTAATGTTATTGCAAAGAGCATATCAGTTGTGAGCAACACTGTAAATGTGAATATGAATGCTGCGTATGTTTTCAGTGACGGTAGTCAGATTACGGCATCTGATATTGAATATTCTTTCAACATGGCAAAGGAAAGTGACAACTTCTCAAAACAGCTTGAAAATTTTGACGAAATTGCAGCAGTCGGCAACAATGTTTCATTTACGCTGAAAAATCCTGATAAGCATGCATCTCTTTGTCTTGACTTTCCCATCGTGAAAGAGCCGAAGGATGAAGAGGACAGGTCTGTAATCGGAAGCGGTAAATATAAAATTGAAAACACCCAGTCACTTGTTATGAACGAGCGTTGGCACAGTAAGGATTTACCCAAGGTAAGACGAATCAGACTTATTAATATGCTTGACACTGCAAGTGGTCCTGAAAGCGTTGAAACAGGAAACATTTCTTATTATTTCCAGGATATGAGCAACGGAAGCTATGTGAGAAAGAATGTTCATGTGTATGAAACCATGATGACGAACCTTGTTTTTCTCGGCATGAATTCAAACAATGAGCATCTGAAAAAAGCCGAGGTGCGTCAGGCAATTTCTCTGCTTGTTCCGAAGAATACAATTGTTGAGGAATCATATCTTGGTTACGGTCAGATTGCCGATACGCCTTTCTTCCCGGGATGGAAAGAACTCGAGAATGTACGTCCTGCCGAAAAAAGCGAAGGCTTAACGGAAGCTGCAGAGCTTCTCAGTAGTGCAGGTTATAAAAAGAGCGAGGACGATGTTCTTGCAAAATTTATGAGGTTGAGAATTATCGTAAATGACGATAACCCATTTAAAATTTCAGCCGCGGAAAACATTGCAGGTGTTCTTAAAACTGCAGGTATTGACGCTGTGGTTGAAAAAATCCCCTTTGATTCTTTTGTGGGCAGACTGCAGAGAGGTGAATATGAGCTTTATATCGGTGAAACAAAGCTCAGCAAGAACATGAGTCTTTCGCCTTTCTTCTCTTATGGCGCAGGTGCTTCCTACGGTGTTGATACAAACGGAAAAATTGTTTCTGTTTATAACGATTACCTCAGCGGAAAAGTAACTCTTCAGAGGTTTGTAGACTATTTTGATGTTGCTGTGCCGTTTGTACCGATCTGCTTCAGAAGCGGAATCGAAATGTATACAAATGAACTTAACGTAGAAAAACAGGGTACGGTAACAGACAGATTTGAAAATATTTATTCTTGGAATTATTAAGGATGGAATTTTATGCTTAACATAGTATACGGCAAAGCAGGCTCAGGAAAAACAAGCTATGTAAACGATATCCTCGCATCTCTCGCCAAAGAGGGATGTGAGGATTTGTTGCTGATTGTGCCTGAGCAATTTTCTTTTACTGCAGAAAGAGCAATGCTTCAGTTGCTCGGTCCCGTTGATTGTAACAGAGTTGAAGTTGTTATGAGCTTCAGCCATATTGCGGAAACGGTGAGAAAGGAATACGGTTCTTCAAAGCTGAGAGAAATCGGCGATGCAGAAAAAACTCTTCTTATGAGTATGGCAATAAATCAGGTGAAGGATAAAATAGAATTTTTCTCACGCAGAACAACCTCAAAGGGCTTTGTGGAAGAGATGATTTCCCTTTGTGACGAGTTCAAGCAGAATGCACTTTCTCCTGAGAGTGCACTGGAGTTTTCAAGAGAGATTGAAAGCAGGACACTCAGCAGAAAACTGTCTGAAGTATCGCTGATTCTGGAAAGCTATGATGCTCTGCTGAAAAATAGGTTCAGTGATCCGTTTGATACGCTCACAAGACTTTATGAGGTTCTGGGTGAATACAGCTTTTTTGAAAATAAAACCGTTGTTATCGACGGCTTTCACAGTTTTTCAAGGCAGGAAATGAAAATCATCGAAAGAATTATTTCTCAGGCAAAGGCTCTTTATGTGACTGTCTGTGCAGATGAAATCAATATTTCTGCTGAGGAAGAATATGATATTTTTGCTTATCCCAGAAAAACCGCAAGGACTCTTATTGAAATCGCAAAGAGATATAATAAAGAAGTAAGGAAAACAAAAACGGAACGTGCTGACGGAAAGTTTTCAGGTGAACTTGAATTTCTGGAAAGAAACATTTTCCGTACTGAAAAGGAAAAATATGAAGGTGCTGTTGAAAACATTGAAATCATCAGTGCGAAAAATATTGAGAATGAATGTCGCTTTGTGGCTCTCACAATTAAAAAACTTCTTTACGAAGGTAAAGCAAGATGCCGTGATATTGCCGTAGTTTCGAGAGATGGTGAAAATTATGATACAGAGGTCAAAGATGCACTGAAAAAATACGGAGTTGAAGTTTTCTCGGATAAGCTTCAGAGTGTGAAAATTCAACCGTTGTGCACATATATTCTTGCATCTCTGGAAATTGCAGCATATGGTCTGAGCACTCAACGCGTAATGAAAGCGTTGAAAACGGGATTGACGGATTTGTCCTGTGATGAGGTATCACGTCTTGAAAACTATGCTCTCATGTGGGGCGTGAGTGCCAAATTTGATCAGGATTGGAAAGAAAATCCCAGAGGCTTTGGCGAAGAAATCCTGAAAAAAGATGAAGAAGACTTAGCAGAGCTTAACCGATTGAGAAAAATTGCGGCAGAACCGTTTGTAAGATTCAGAAAAACCTTTTCAGATAAGATTTCAGGAAGGGAAGCGGCAGAAGAAATTTATGGGCTTTTAATGCGTGTACACGCAGATGAAAACCTGAAAGAACTTGCAATATCGCTTGAAGACAGAGGCGAAGAAGAGTTGGCTCTTGAGCAGGAAAGAATCTGGGAAAAAGTTATATGTATTCTTGATTCTTTTGCAGAAGTGGTGGCTGAGGATAAAAAAGATGCCGCAGAAATTTATGATTTGTTTGATGCGATAATCTCAAAGGTCGAAATCGGAAATTTGCCTCAGGGACTTGATGAGGTGCTTGTGGGTAATGCTGAAAGAACCCGTGTGTCATCTCCGAAAATTGTGTTTGTGGTTGGTGCCAATGAAGGAGTTTTCCCGAGAACCCCGAAAACATCAGGTATATTCAGCGACAGAGAAAGAAACGTTCTCCTTGCAGGCGGTCTGACACTCAATGTACCTGTAATTGACAGAATTCTTGAAGAAAGATTTATTGCATACCATACCCTTTGCAGTGCAACTGAAAAGGTTTATGTATCTTACCCTGCGAGAAGCGTTTCAGAGGATTTGTTCCCATCGGAAATTATAAGTGAAATCACATCTGTTTTTCCGCAGTGCACAGTTACTAAGGCAGAAAAAACAGATGTATATGGTTATGTTTTCAGCACAGCAACTGCCTTTGATGCAGTGGCTGAGACGTGGAAGAGTGACGATGAAAAGACCAACGCTCTGAAAAAATATTTTTCAGAGAAGGAAGAGTTTGCCGGAAAAACAGAAGCTCTCAGTAAATATCTCAGCAGAGAAAAGATTTCAATAAAAAATCCTGAGACTGCAAAAAAACTTTTTGGTGAAAAGATGTTCCTTTCTGCCTCCAGGATTGAAACTTATTATAAATGTCCTTTTGAATATTTTTGCAAATTCGGACTTCGTGCGAAGCCTGAAGAAAAGGCGGAGATAAGTCCGAGACAGCGAGGTACTGTTGTTCACCATTGTCTTGAAATCCTTATAAAAGAATATGGACTTGATACTCTAAAAGAGATGGAAGAGGAAGAACTTAAAAAAGTAATTTCAAAAACTCTTGCTCAGTATGCTGAAAAATCAATGGGCGGCACTGAAGGTAAATCCATGCGTTTTGATTTCCTTTACAGCCGATTTGAGAAAACGGTGTATGAACTTACCTGTCAGATTATTGAGGAGTTTTCTGTCAGTGACTTTGTACCTTGCGGATTTGAGCTTGGCATTGATAAGGATTCCGACGATGTTCCTTTGTATGAAATTGAACTTGATGAGGGAAGGATTTTTGTCAGAGGCTCCGTTGACCGCGTTGACATTATGGAGAAAAACGGGGAGAAATATATCCGCGTTGTAGACTATAAAACAGGCGGTAAGGAATTTAAACTTTACGAGGTGCTCGAGGGCATCAATATGCAGATGCTCATTTATCTTTTTGCGATTCAGGAAAACGGTAAAAATATTTATGAAAACGGTTTGCCGGCGGGAGTTCTGTATAAGCCTGCCAAGTTCGGACAGATCAGAACAAAGCGTTATGCAAGCGATGCTGAAATAGAAAAGGAAAGAAAAAAAGACGGCAAATATTCAGGACTTGTTCTTGCCAACGAAGATGTTGTTTACGGCATGGATAAAGAAATGAGCGGAGATGTTATCGGTGTGAAAATCGTTGAAAACAAAGATAACACCGTTACTTTCAAGGGCTCTGTTGCCACTCTTTCTCAGATGGGTAAGCTGAAAGAGCGTGTTGACAGAATTATTGCAGAGATGGGTAATGCTCTGCACAGGGGAGAAGTTGAAGTTCTTCCGTTTGAGCATGGCTCAGACAAGGCATGTACATTCTGTGATTACAAGGATGTGTGCATGAGACAGGACGGAGACGCATGCCGTCAGCCGTTACCTCTGAAAAATGAAGAAATATACGAAATTTTAGAAAGTGAGGACGGGGAAAATGGCGAAAATTGAATGGACACCTGCACAGAAAAATGCCATAGACGCAAGAGATGGCACCGTTCTCGTTTCTGCGGCAGCAGGCTCAGGCAAAACTGCTGTTCTTGTCAACCGTGTTATCGAGATGATAACTGATGACAAAAATCCTTGTTCTGTTGATGAACTGCTTATCGTAACTTTCACGAAGGCTGCAGCAGCTCAGATGAAGGATAAAATAAACAAGGCTCTGACTGAACTTATAAAAGAAGAAACAACTATTAAAAGAAAAAGCTATCTTATCAGACAGCAGATGCTTCTCAAATGTGCAAGAGTTTCAACAATTGACAGTTTTTGCAGTGAGATTGTAAAACAGAATATTCAGGCAGTGCCTCTTGACAGTAATTACAGACTTCTTGATGAAAACGCAATGAACATAATTAAAGATGAGGCATATGAAGAGGTCGCAGAAGAGTTTTATTCAACAGGGGACAAAACTTTTCTTCTTCTTGCGGATATGTTTACAAAATCAAATGATGATAAGCTTCTGAAAGAACTTGTTTTCAGTCTTTATGATTTTGCCAGCTCATATAAAAATCCTAAAAAATGGATTGAAGATATTGATAAAAAATTCAGAAATGATAAAACTGATATGACAAACCCCTATGCCGTAACGCTTGTAAAAAATCTCAGAAATGATATTTTTTATTGCAGAACACTTGCAGATAAGGCATATGAGATTGCGTCTGAGGATGAAATAACCTTCAATTCGTATAAGGAAACAATCCTTTCTGATATCCGTCTGTTTGATTCTCTTCTCGAAAAAATTCCTGAAGATTTCACGGAAGAAAACTGGGACGAAGCTATAGAATTTATTGTTTCAACTCCTTTTGTCAGGCTTGGAAACTTAAAAAGAGGTTATACATCAGAGGAAGCAGATGCTGTAAAAATTATCCGAAGTGAATATAAAGATTGCTACGCGAAATCTGTAGACACAATGCAGGTATCCTCAAAGGATAATAAAAGAGATGTGGAAATTCTCTCTCCTGTTATGCAGAAGCTTTCTGAATTCACTCTTGCTTTCTTTGATAGGTTCAAGGCTCTGAAAATTGAGAGGAACTGTGCAGATTTCAATGATGTTCTGCATATGGCTCTTGAACTTCTGATTTATGAGGAAAATGGAGAAATCAGAAAGACTGAGCTTGCAGAAAATTATTCAGAGGAATTCAGACAGATTCTTATTGATGAGTATCAGGATACAAACGAGGCTCAGGATATTCTCTTTAATGCTATTTCAAAGGACGGGAATAATCTTTTCTTTGTAGGCGACGTAAAACAGAGTATTTATGGTTTCAGAAAGGCAATGCCTGCAATTTTTCTGAAAAAGCGTAAGGAGTTTGCTGAGTTTGATGGGAAAAATCCTGTTTATCCCGCTACGATTTCTCTTGATATGAATTTCAGAAGTGACAGAGATGTTACTGAATTTGTAAACTTTGTTTTTACTCAGCTTATGAGTGAAGGCGCAGGAGAAATTGAATATAATGAGAGGGAGTCTCTTAAAGCTAACAAAGGATACAGCACAGGAGATGAGGTTTCCTGTTCTGTTCATGTTATTGATAAAAGTGTTCTTGAAGAAACGGAAGTGCCACTTGCCGAGGCTCTGCATATCGGCGGTGAAATAAAACGTCTGAAAGAAAAAGGCCTTTATGATTTCCGGGATATTGCAATACTTGTGCGAACTAATAAGAATATCCCGCTGTTTGTTCAGACACTCAACGATATGGGAATCAATGCCCATGCAGACGAGAGTACAAATCTTTTTGAAACTGAGGAAGTCAGAACAGTAATGTCCCTTGTAAAAGTGATAGACAATCCCGTCCGTGACATTCCCCTTCTTGCAGTTATGATGTCTCCCATATTTGCCTTCAGTGCAGATGAACTGTCACAAATCAGAATCGAAACAAAAAGCGGAAGCTTCTACCATGCTGTCAAAACGTCAGCAGAAAACGGAAATGAAAGATGCAAAACATTTCTTGAAAGCCTCAATTCTTTCAGGCTTGTTTCGCAGACAGTTACTCCCGGAGAGCTTATAAGACATATTCTTTCCGAAACAGGTTACAAGTCTATTGTTCTTTCTATGGACAGAGGACAGAGAAGACAGGAAAATCTTGATATTCTGAAATCCTTTGCAGATGAATTTTCTGCTGAAAATGATGTAGGTCTTTCAGGCTTTGTCAGACAGGTTGAGAAAATGGAAGCATCTTCTTCAATCAAAGGTGCATCTGTGTCCTCGGGTAACGAAAACTCAGTTGCAGTTATGACTATTCACAGAAGTAAGGGACTTGAATTTCCTGTGTGTTTTATAGCGGAGACAGAGCAGAGATTCAGCACAAGGTCTCTTTTTAACGATTTGCTGGCACACCCTCAGAGTGGTGTAGGTATTGTGGGTATTGACACCGACAGAATGATAAAATACGAAACTCTCAGCCGTACTGCCATAAAGCTCGATAAGATTTTCACCGAACTGTCAGAAAACATGCGAGTGCTCTATGTTGCCATGACAAGAGCTATGGAAAAACTGATAATTGTAGGTGCACCGTCAGATTATGATAAACTGATGAAGAAAGCAGCAGTTATGGCTTTCGGTGAAAAGATAAATCCTGTGGCTGTGAAAATGGCTACAAGCTATCTTGAATGGATAACTGCAGCAGCAATCAGACATCCTGATAATGTATGGATGCGTGTGCGCGCAGGTGCTCTTTGCCACGAAAAACTGAAAACTGATTTTAACCTTGATGTGCGTGTTATCAAAGAACTTCCTGTGATACAGGAGGCGGAAGAAGCTGAAAATCCTTCTCAGGAAATTGATGAGGAATATTATGAAGAGGTAAAGGGAAAAACAGCCTTTGTTTATCCTTATTCACATTTGTCAGGTGTTCTTGCAAAGCGAGGTGCATCAACTGCTTTTAAGGAAACTGTTGACAGAGAGTTTTTTGCCTCGGACAGACCTGCGTTCATGAATAAAACGTCACTTACCGCTGCAGGCAGAGGAACGGCGATGCATCTGTTTATGCAGTTCTCAGATTACGAAAGTGGAAAGAATGACATTGAAAAAGAAATTTCAAGACTTCTTGATGCCGGTTTTCTTACTGACATTCAGGCAGAAAGTCTTGACAGGAAGAAGCTGACAAACTTTTTCTCTTCACCGCTTTATGAGAGAATTGCTGCTTCTGAAAAGGTTTACAGAGAGAAAAAGTTCATTATCGGAATGGCACCGTCTGTTTTTGATGAAAGCCTTGAGGGCATCCATGATGAGGAAAGAGTAATCGTTCAGGGTATTCTTGACTGTGCTTTCGAGGAGGACGGCGAAATTGTTATTGTTGACTACAAGACTGACAAGGTGTCTTCGCCTGAGGTTCTGCGCGAGAGATACAGCGGTCAGCTTGAAATTTATGAACAGGCTGTAAAGGAATGTTTGGGCAAAAACGTTAAAGAAACCCTTCTTTATTCCTTCTCACTTGAAACAACTGTCAAAATCTAAAAAAATTTAAAAAAACAGTTGCATTTTATTTTGATTTGTGTTAATATAACCATTGTTGTAATACGTTTAGATACGAAAGAGGTGACAAAAATGAAGGAAGGACTCCACCCCAATTATCAGGAAACTGAAATCAAATGTGCTTGTGGCGCAGTTTACAAAACATGTTCAACTAAGGCTGACATGCGTGTAGATATTTGTTCAAGCTGTCATCCGTTCTTCACCGGAAAGCAGAAGCTTGTTGATACAGGCGGACGTGTAGACAGATTTAAGAAGCGTTTCAATCTTGACAAATAATTGCTTTTGGGCATAACAGAAGATTACGGCAGACAATTAGTAAGTTGTCTGCCTTTTCTGTGTTTCTATAAAATCCACCGGGAGGTGTTTTTATTGCAGAGTTATAAAACAGTGTCAAAGTGTTCGTCTGACGAATTTGTGGAAAAGAAATCACGCTTTATCGGTTATGTAAAGCCTGTTCAGACAGTGGACGAGGCCATGGCTTTTGTCAATGAAATAAAGCAGAAGCATTGGGATGCAACGCACAATGTTTATGCCTATGTGCTCAGGGACATGATGACAAGACGCTACAGTGATGACGGTGAGCCACAGGGTACAGCGGGTATTCCTGTTCTTGATGTTCTTCTCAAGGCTGAGGTAGTGGATGTTGCGGTTGTTGCTACAAGATATTTCGGCGGAACTCTCCTCGGTGCAGGCGGTCTGGTTAGAGCATATTCCCATACTGCAAAAATTGCTCTTGATGCAGGGGGAATTGTGACAATGCAGCTTTGTGCTGTGGCTGAGGCAAAATGTGACTATTCATTTTACGGGAAATTACCCACTCTTATTACAGAGGCGGGCGGTAAGATAGACGATACAATCTTTGCAGATGATGTGAAAGTAGTGTTCAGAATTGCTGACGATAAGCTTGCCTCTTTCAACGAAATGCTTATTGATGTAAGCAACGGAAAATTTCATACTGAAAAAACGGGAGAAATTTTCTGCGCAATATAAAATTTTTTGATTTTTTTAGGGGAAAAAGAAAAAATCAGTTGTATATATAGGTAAAGGCAGTTAAAAGGGGTGTTGAAAGTGGAAAAAACCATCAGAGAACGCACTGAAGAAATTGAGCACCAGACTTTATCTCAGTTTGCTTCTTTTTCAGATGAAACAAGAGGCAGAAAAAGAGAAGAAGAGCAGTGTCCGGTCCGTACAGACTATCAGCGTGACAGAGACAGGATAATTCATTCTTCTTCCTTCAGACGGCTGAAGCATAAAACACAGGTTTTCCTTTCTCCTGAGGGAGATTATTACAGAACCCGTCTGACTCACACTCTTGAAGTTGCACAGATTGCAAGAACAATGGCAAGAGCACTTCGTCTTAACGAAGATCTGACAGAGGCAATTGCTCTTGGTCATGACTTAGGTCATACACCCTTTGGCCACGCAGGAGAAAGAGCCCTTGATGCAGTTTCTCCTTTCGGATTCAAACATTACATACAGAGCGTCAGAGTTGCAGACGTTATCGAAAAGGACGGTATGGGACTCAACCTCACGGAGGAAGTGCTTAACGGAATCCTGTGTCACACAAAGGGAGAACAGGCATTTACTCTTGAAGGCAGACTGGTGCGACTTGCTGACAGAATTGCATATCTCAACCACGATATTGACGATGCTGAGCGTGCAGGCGTTATGAGCGAAAATGATATCCCGAAGGATATAAGGGATGTTCTCGGCTACAGTAAGTCAAAGAGAATCAATACTCTTGTTATGTCTGCCATAAATTGCAGTACAGATGATATTGTGCTTGACAGTAACATAAAGGAAGCCTTTGACGAGCTTCATGATTTTATGTTTAAAAATGTTTATACAAATCCCATTTGCAAGGGCGAGGAGCATAAGGCAGTAGATATGCTTCAGCGACTTTACGGATATTACCTTAAAAATCCGGACAAGCTTACTGACGAAATGGGAAAAATAATTGAAAACGAAGGTATGGAAAGAGCTGTTACAGATTATATAGCGGGCATGACAGACCGATATGCTGTTACAGTCTTTGACGATTTGTTTGTGCCGAAATCATGGTTAAATTTATAAAAGGAGAGTGAACATATGGCGATAAATGATGCTTTTCTGTCTGATTTAAAGGCGCGTACTGATATTATGGACCTTGTATCGTCATATGTTTCTCTTGATTCAAGACGACAGGGACGGACACACAAGGGCCTGTGTCCCTTCCATAATGAGAAAACACCATCTTTCATGGTTTATGAGGACACTCAATCCTTCTATTGCTTCGGTTGCGGAGCAGGGGGAGATGCAATAACCTTTACCATGAAGATTGAAAACTTAGACTACATTGAGGCTGTAAAACTTCTTGCAGAGCGTGCAGGACTTTCAATGCCCGAAACAGGCTATGATGACAGCCTGACACAGAAGAAAAACAGAATTCTGGCAGCGAACAGGGAGGCGGCAAGATTTTTCTATTCCTGCCTTGTGGATGAGAAAAATTCACACGCTTTAAACTATTTTCTGAACAGAGGTCTGACACCTCAGACAATCAAAAAGTTCGGTCTTGGATATGCTCCCGATTCATGGGATTCGCTTATAAAGCATATGCGTGCAAAAGGCTTTTCTGTTCAGGAGCTTTATGAAGCTGACCTTGTAAAGAAAAGCACTAAGAATGGTGAAAGATTTTACGATAACTTCAGAAACCGTATGATAACACCGATTATTGACATAAGGGGAAATGTTATCGGCTTCGGCGGAAGAGTTCTTGATGATTCAAAACCGAAATATGTCAATACCGCCGATACGCTGGTTTACAAAAAAAGTCATGAGGTTTTCGCTATGAATTATGCGAAAAATGCAAAGGAAGACTTTTTTATAGTGGCTGAAGGTTATATGGATGTTATTGCTCTTCATCAGGCAGGTTTTACAAATGCTGTTGCGTGTCTCGGAACGGCATTGACAACTGAACAGGCAAGGCTTATGAAGAGGTACACAGATGAAGTCGTTCTTGCCTATGACTCGGATGAAGCGGGACAAAAGGCAACAAAAAGAGCAATGCAGATATTTGCTTCATCAGGTCTGAAAGTGAGAGTGCTTCAGCTTAAAGGCGGAAAAGACCCTGATGAAATTATAAAAAAACATGGCAGAGAAAGATTTCAGTCTCTCCTTGACGGAGCGGAAAATGATACTGAATTCAATCTTATAAAAATCGGCGAAAAATACGACCTTTCCACCTCGGACGGAAAGTCAGGCTTTCTCAAGGAAGCCTCTCAGTTTTTAGCCACTCTTTCAAGTCCTGTTGAAAGAGAAACTTATTGTCTCAAGCTTGCCTCTATGACAGAGGTTTCAGCAGATGCTATACGCCAGGAAATCAAAAGGAATCTTTCCACTGTGAGAAAGAGAGAAAAGAAGGAGCTTTACTCCCATGCGAAAAATCTCTCAAGCGGTGCAGAGGATAAGATAAATCCCGAAAAGAGAAAATTCCGTAAAGAGGCGATGGCTGAAGAAATTATAATTACCACCCTTTTCAGAAATCCTGATTTTTACAGGAGAGTGAAAGATGAGCTGACACCTGAACTGTTCTTCACTTCTTTCAACAGAAGAGTGCTGACGGTGTTGCTCTCGCTTCTTGAAAATGGCAGGGAGCTTGATGTTTCTTCATTCAGAGACAACTTCAGTGCAGACGAGATGGGCAGAATTACATTTCTTTCAGACATCTGCAACGAAGTCAGCGATACTCTTGAGGAATGTCTTGAGTGTATAGAAATGCTGAAAAAAGCAAAAAATAAAAAGTCCTCGGCAGAAATATCGGATATGTCCGATGAGGATTTTGCAAACATGTTCAAAAACATGCATACATAATGTGGAGGAGAAAAATTATGGAAAACAACACAAACGGCGCAGAAAAGAAATCACCACTTAAAGTTCTTCTTGAAAAAGGTAAAGCATCAGGAAAACTTTCTACACAGGAAATCGATCAGGCTCTGATGGAGCTTGATATGAGCATTGAAGAGCTTGAAAGCTTCTATGAAACTATTGAAAATCAGAATATTGAGGTTATTGATGACCTTGAAGAAATTAACCTTGATTCTCTTGATTTTGAGGACGAGCTTACAAAAGGTCTTGAAATTGATGCAGTACCGGGCGGAGATCCTAAAAACGCAGCAATGGAAGACCATGTCAAAGTTTATCTTAAAGAGATCGGACGTGTTCCTCTTCTCACTCCCGAAGAGGAAATTGACCTTGCAATCAGAATTGCTGAGGACGACCCCAAAGCAAAGAAAAGACTTGCAGAGGCAAACCTTCGTCTTGTTGTAAGTATTGCAAAAAGATATGTGGGCAGAGGTATGCAGTTCCTTGACCTTATCCAGGAGGGTAACTTAGGTCTTATCAAGGCAGTTGATAAGTTTGACTACACAAAGGGCTTCAAGTTCTCAACTTATGCTACATGGTGGATTCGTCAGGCTATTACAAGAGCTATTGCTGATCAGGCAAGAACAATCAGAATTCCCGTTCATATGGTTGAAACTATCAATAAAGTTAAAAAGACATCAAGCCAGCTTCTCCACGAAAACGGCAGAGAGGCATCAGCAGAAGAAGTTGCTGAAAAGCTGAATCTTCCTGCTGATAAGGTTCGTGAAATTATGAGAGTTGCTCAGGAGCCTGTTTCTCTTGAAACACCTATCGGTGAGGAAGAGGACAGCCACCTTGGTGATTTCATTCCCGACGAAGATGCTCTTGAACCTCAGGATGCAGCTTCACGTCTTCTTCTCAAAGAACAGCTTGAAGCAGTTCTAAAAACTCTTACTCCGAGAGAAGCAAAGGTTCTTCGACTTCGTTTCGGCCTTGATGACGGTCATCCTAGAACACTTGAAGAAGTTGGTCAGGAATTTGACGTTACACGTGAAAGAATCCGTCAGATTGAGGCAAAAGCACTCAGAAAGCTTCGTCACCCCAGCAGAAGTAAGAAACTCAGAGACTTTATGGACTAATTTCCGAAGGATAATTTTATGAAAAAGATTTTATCGATTTTTATGGTGTTTCTCATGGCCTTTTCATGTCTTTCTGTAAGCGTGTTTGCTGTAAGTGCGGATGAATTTGTTTTTGAAGTGCCTGCAGACAGAGTTGATATGACAAAAACAAAAAAGACTGGGGATATTTTCATCCGTGATCCATGTATTCTGGTTTATGGTCAGAAATATTTCATGTACGGTACAGGCGCTGCAACAAAAGCGGGCTATGGCTGTTATGTCAGCGAAGACCTTGAAAACTGGGCAGGTCCTGTGAATGTTTTTGAGGCAGATAATGAGATTGGTTTTGACGGAATTGCTGACTACTGGGCTCCTGAATGTTATTACTATAATGGTTATTTCTACCTTTTTGCAACATATAAATCAGGGACAACATCTCACCGTGGCGTCAGTATAATGAGAAGTGAAAGCCCCTTAGGTCCTTTTGAAGAAATTACTGACGGTCATATAACACCGCATGACTGGGATGCAATTGACGGCACTCTTTATATTGATAAAAAGGGTGAACCGTGGATGATTTTTGTCCATGAATGGACAAGCATGCCTGATGAAATCGGCGATATGTCTTATGCAAAGCTCAGCGAGGACTTAACACGTTTTACGACAGAACCTGTCAGAATGTTCAAGGCGGATGATCCCTTCTGGACCGCTCACAGAGTAACGGACGGACCCTGCCCTTACAGAACAAGTGATGGCAGTCTGATTATGATATGGTCGAATAATATTACAAAATCAGGCTACAGCGTAGGAATCGCACGAAGCTCAGACGGTGAAATCGACGGCCAGTGGACACACGATATGTTCCCCCTTTATGTAAAAGGAATGTATCATGAGCTTGACGGCGGTCACGGTATGATTTTTGAAAGTCTTGAAGGTAAACTGATGCTTTCAATTCATTCGCCTAATTCAAGTACAGAAGAGCATATGACACATGCCGTTTTTCTTGAGCTTGAGGATACGGGAAACTCAATCCGTATTAAGGGTGAAGGCGGAACAGTCGGAGATTTCTTTTACAAAGTCGGAGAGTTTTTGAGATATCTCTGGTATAACATTGAGAACTTCTTTGAGAAGCTTTTTGATCTGAAATGATGAGGTGTTATAAATGAAGTTTGATTTTACAAATTTAAGTATTCAGGCAGAATCTGCGGAAGAAAAGAAGGCTGCAGAAATTTTTGCTTGTGAAATTGAAAAAAGAACAGGCAAAAAGCCTGAAATGAAAGACGGGAAACCTGCAGTGGTTTTTTGCCAGTGCGGTGAGGAAAGACTTCCCCATAAAGACTGTTTTGAAATTGAACTCAAAGAGGGCGAAATGAAAATTTTTGCCCACACTGTCAGAGGTCTCATTTTCGGTATGGGCAAATTCCTGATGAAAACAGTTTATAAAGACGGAAAAATTACTCTTATTTCCGATATTGACGGAAAAGATTTTCCTGAAAAGAGACTCAGAGGTCATCAGAATGCTTACCGGACAATGCCCAATACATATGACGCGTGGAGTCCCGAACAGTTCGCAGACCACTTTAAAAATCTGATGCTTTTCGGTACAAATACAAATGAAATTCTTCCGCCTGAATATCCTGTGACAGAAAAAACTTATAACCGTCACATGAAATGGGATATGAGAGAGCACATGAATAAATGCTCTCATTACGCAAATGAGCTTGACCTGGATGTTTCCGTATGGTATCCGAATGATGAGCTTCCCGAAGACGAATCTGCTCAATTGCGTCGCGAAACACTTAAAGATGCAGAACGAATTGACATCATTTTCCCACCGGGAGGAGACCCGGGTGATTATCCTGCTGACCAGTTTGTGTCACGCTGTGTTAAAATCACAAAAGAACTGAGAAAAATCAAACCCGAAATTCAGATGTGGCCCTCAGCTCAGATGCCCCGTGGTATTCCCGGTTGGGGTGATATGTTTGTTGAAAAAATAAACGAAACCGAAGACGGTATTATCACAGGTGTCATTCAGGGTCCCAACAGGGCAATGGAGGTTTATGAATTAAGAAGACGTATTGATTCACGCTTCCCCCTTCGTTTCTATCCCGATATTACTCACAATTTAAGATGTGAATATTCTGTTCAGTATCCTACAGAGGCGTGGCACTATTCACTTCAGGCAGTCAACAGCCGTGAAAGTGTTAACCCCAGACCTCAGGAATACAAGAGAATTCATTCAATAAAGTCACCGTATACAATAGGCAGTGTTTCATATTCAGAAGGTGTAACCGATGATGTGAATAAATTTGTATGGGGAAGACTTGAATGGAAAAAGGAACAGTCAGTAAGAGCGATTCTTGAAGATTATGCAAGGCTTTTCTTCCCCGGTGCAGATTATATTAAATGTGCTCAGGCAATTTCAGGTCTTGAATATAACTGGATAGGCGATCCTCTTGATAATCCGAATATCGAAAATACGCTTGCTTTGTTCAGAAGTATTGTTGCTGAAAATCCCGAGCTTCACGATAATTGGCGTTTCCTTATGCATCTTTACAGAGCAGAGTTCGACATGATTGTTAAAATGAGAAGACGTGCCGAAACAGACCTTATTGAAGAAGCAAAAGATTATATTTTCAGAAATAACCTTGAAAAGGCAGAAGAAATTCTCTCGGTTGATTTTGATGAAGAGTACTATGCACTTCATAGTGAAATTTTCTTGATCGGTGATAAACTTTTTGACCTTATCGGAATGCAGACAAGCGTTGAAAGACACGATGCACTTAATTGGGAACGCGGTGCAGTTCTTGACCATATTGACCAGCCTGTTACAAACAGACTTTGGTATCTCAAAAAAATTGCAGAAGCAAAAGAGACAGACAATGCAATTGAATATATGAAGAAAATCATGATGAGAAACAAAGTTGAGTCAGACGAAATGTATTTCTCATTTGCGGAACACGGCTATGCTCCTCTTGACTGCACCCAGCAGCACGGTGAACCCTACATGAATGTAATGTCTGACAGAAATGAGAATAAAAACGGCGATATTCCTACAGAACTTCTCAAATGCTATGACCACTATACACTCAATGCAAATCTCGGTGGTTTCACAGGCGATTGTGATTATAAGCTTATCGTGACTTACCATGCAAGAGATGAGCAAAGAAAAGGTATTCAGACAGTTCTTGCAAACGGAAAAACAATTTTCTCAGGTAACACTTACGGTGGAGAAAGAGATGAAGAATTTGACAGGATGTTCCTTGCACCCGGTTACTTCTCGGCAAGTTATATTCTTCCGAAAGATGTTTTTGAAAATGGTTGTCTTGAACTTGAAATTGGTGAAACTGTTGACGGTATAGAAATTGCTGAATTCAGAATTGTGAAAGTGAAGTGATAAAGTGCTTTCAAAAAAAGTAGAAAATGTATTGCAATATGTTCAGAAGCCCGGTAGGTATACGGGCGGAGAATTTAACAGTGTTATTAAGGATAAAAATAAAGTTGATATAAGGTATGCTTTCTGCTTTCCCGATACATACGAGATAGGAATGTCGCACCTTGGCATGAAAATCCTTTATTCTCTCGTCAACGAGAGAAAGGATGCATGGTGCGAGAGAGTTTTTGCTCCCTGGACAGATATGGAAGAGGAAATGCGTAAGAATGATATTCCTCTCTATGCCCTTGAAAGCGGAGATCCTATAAAGGATTTTGACCTTATCGGTTTTACAATGCAGTATGAATTAAGCTACACAAATGTGCTTAACATGCTTGACCTTGCAGGACTTCCCATTTATGCAAAGGACAGAAAGGAACTGGCTCCTATTGTTATTGCAGGCGGCTCATGTGTTTGTAATGCAGAGCCTATTGCAGACTTTGTTGATATCACTCTTCCCGGTGAAGGCGAAGAGGTTACCAACGAGCTGATTGACCTTCTTAAAATTCATAAACAGAAGGGGAGTACAAAGGAAGAGTTCCTCAGAGAAGCAGCAAAAATCGAAGGTGTTTATGTTCCCTCTTTTTATGACGTAAGTTATAACGATGACGGAACGGTTAAAGAGGTTAAGGCTACAAACGGTGCACCTGAAAAGGTTAAAAAGAGAGTTGTAAAAAATCTTGATACGATGTTTGCACCGAAGGACTTTATTGTGCCTTTTATTGAGCCTGTTCACGACAGAACGGTTGTTGAAATTTTCAGAGGCTGTATACGCGGTTGTCGTTTCTGTCAGGCAGGATTTCTCTATAGACCAATAAGAGAAAAAAGTCCTGCTGTTGTAAATGAGCAGTGTAAGTCAATCTGTGAAAATACAGGTTATGAAGAAATTTCTCTCTGCTCACTGAGTACAAGCGACTATACAGGTCTTGAAGATTTGCTTGACAAACTTTTTGACTGGACACTTGATGAAAAGATAAACATTTCGCTTCCGTCATTGAGAGCAGATAACTTCAGTTCATCAATCGCAGAAAAACTTGCGAAAATCAGAAAAAGCGGTCTTACCTTTGCTGCAGAAGCGGGTACGCAGAGACTTCGTGACGTTATTAATAAAAACGTAACGGAAGAAGAAATTCTGTCATCGTCAAGAAAGGCTTTCCAAAAAGGCTGGACAGGAGTGAAGCTTTATTTCATGATCGGTCTGCCTACGGAAACCGATGAAGATGTTAAGGCAATTGCAGAGCTTTCACAGAATGTTGTGAATGAGTATTATAAAAATCCTGACAAGCCAAAGGGCAGAGGGGTGAATGTGAACATCAGTGTCGCATCCTTTGTTCCTAAACCCTTTACTCCTTTCCAGTGGGAAGCTCAGGATGATATGGAAACAATTGAACGTAAGCAGGAGCTTCTTGAAGCTTCCGTTAATACAAAAAAAATCAACATCGGCTGGAACGATTCAAAAATGAGTATGCTTGAAGGTGTTTTTGCACGTGGTGACAGAAGACTTTCTCAGGTTATTTACAACGCTTATAAGCTTGGCTGTAAGTTTGACAGCTGGGATGATCAGTTTGATTTTGATAAGTGGATGAAAGCCTTTGAAACGGCAGGACTTGATCCGAAATTCTATGCAAACAGAAAACGTTCCTTTGATGAAGTTTTCCCGTGGGACCACATGGATTACGGTATTCCTAAGAAGTTCTTTGAAAAAGAAAACAAAAAGGCACATGAGGGTGTGACAACACCTAACTGCAGAGAAAAATGTAACGGTTGTTCTGCAAATAAGCTTTGCGGAGGTGAATGTCATGAACTCGCTTAGAATCTGGTTCAAAAAAGTAGGGAGAGCAAAATATATTTCTCACCTTGACTTAATGCGTTCAATGACAAAAGCCATAAAACGCTCAGGTGTGAAAGTCTGGTACACTGAAGGCTTTAATCCCCATGCTTATATTACATTTCCTCTTCCTCTTTCACTCGGTATTGAGAGTGAAAGTGAATGTGTTGATATCCGCGTAGAGGATGGCGTTTCTGCATGGGAAGTGAAGGAAAGACTGTATCCTCAGATGCCTGAAGGACTTGATATTATCAGCGTTGAAGAGCCTTTCTGTAATGCAAAGGAAATCAGATATGGCAGATATGTTATAACTCTTGATTTTGAAAACAAGGCTGATGCTGAAAAGTTTGCTTCTCTTTCAGAAAAACTTGTTTCCGAGAAAAGTCTTGTCTGCGAGAAGAAGGGCAAAAAGGGACACAAGAAAATTATGAAAGAAGTACCTCTCGGTGAACATATTTTCAATTTCAAAGCAGAAGCAGAGGATAGCGTTCTTGTGATAAATGTTGATTTATCAGCAGGAAACCCTGTGAATATTGCTCCCAATCTTTTGATTGGTGCCATTGAAAAGCAGTCGGATGTCATTCCTGTATATAAGAAATTTGAGAAAAAATGCCTTCTTACAGAAAATTTTGAAATTTTCAGATAAATTTAAAAAAACACTTGATTTTTATGTTTGCTTGTGATATACTATCAAAGCATTTGTATAGGTCTGACTTAACAGACCGTATTCATTGCCGAAAGACAACGAAGCTGTCGGTCCTCTGCCATTGTAAATGTGTTATGAACGACTGTAAAAAAGCGGAATTGCCGCAAACTATTTAAGGAGGAAAAACAAAATGGACGCACTCAAATTGATTGCACAGGACAGCATTAAGGCTGAAAAACCTGCTGTTGAAGTAGGTAACACAGTAAGAGTTCACGTTAAAATCCGTGAAGGTGAAAGAGAAAGAATTCAGGTTTTCGAAGGCACAGTTATCGCAAAACGCGGCAGCGGTGTTTCTGAAACATTCACAGTTCGCCGTATTTCTTACGGTACAGGTGTTGAAAGAGTATTCCCTGTTAACTCACCCAACGTTGCAAAGGTTGAAACAATCAGAACAGGTAAAGTTCGCAGAAGCAAACTCTACTACCTTCGTGACAGAGTTGGTAAGGCTGCTAAAGTTAAAGAGCAGATCGGCTAATCTCTCTCAATATAGGGTTTAGCCCTATAAACTCGATATGGATTTATTGGGGCAGCCTACATAAAGCAGGCTTGCCCTTTTCCTTTTATATTTCAATTTTTCAAAGGAAATCACATTATGAACAAGCACGCAGAGGAAAAAACTATATATGTTTTTGATTCTGAGGGAAATCCCGCAGAAATATACAACTCCGAAACCGAAGCCACTCAGAAGCAGAAGTCTGTTTTTGATTGGTGTTCATCGGTTATGGCTTCCTTTGTTGTGATTTTTATAATTTTCTGTTTCTTTTTCAGAGTGGTACAGGTCAGCGGAGAATCCATGCTTCAGACTCTTCAGCATAAAGACTGGTTGCTGATAAGCAGTGTGGGTAATATTGAATTCGGAGATATTGTTGTAGCAACTCCTCCCACATATAAGGGTGGTCCTGTTATTAAACGTGTTATCGGCGTAGGCGGTGACGAGATTTACATAGATTTTGACCGCGGAGAAGTTCTTGTCAACGGCGTTGTTCTGGACGAGCCTTACATAAACACTCCTACAAATGTCAGATATGATGTTGAGTTTCCTGTTCGGGTACCTGAGGGATGCGTTTTCCTTATGGGTGACAACAGAAACGGCTCTCTTGACAGCCGTTCAACGGAAATCGGAATTGTGGACGAGGAATATGTTCTCGGCAGAGTTATTACCAGAGTGTTCCCAATGAAAAAAATAGAGTACATAAACTTGAGATAAGGAGGCAGAAATCATGGAAGAAAACAAAGAGTTTGATGTAAAAGAAAAGCAAAAAGGCTCTTCACTTTTTGATTTTGCTTCAATAGTAATGACAGGTATTGTTGCAATCGCAGTTGTTTTTACATTCTTTTTCAGAACTGCAACTGTAAGCGGACGTTCCATGCAACCTACCTTGAATGGCGGAGACATGCTTATGGTAACTGCTTTTGACAACACTCATGAAAGAGGGGACATTGTGGTTATCACTCAGCCCAATGCCTTCAATGAGCCTATTATAAAAAGAATTATTGCCGTTGGCGGACAGACAGTTGATATCGATTTCAAACAGGGAATTGTATATGTTGACGGTGTTGCAGAGAACGGAAATTATACTCTTGCCGCACCTACTTATGAGAAAGAAGATTTTGATGGTCCCATTACAGTTCCCGAGGGATACCTTTTTGTAATGGGCGATAACAGAAATGATTCCACAGATAGCCGTTCAAACGCTGTAGGACTTATTGATGAAAGATATGTTTACGGAACAGTTCTCGGAAGAATTTCACCTTTTGGTAGTTGGGAAGTAGTGTAAAATGGCAAGTGATTTTCAGAATCAGGTTGTGCAGTGGTTTCCCGGCCACATGGCAAAAACGCGTCGCAAAATCAAGGAGAGTCTTCCTCTCGTTGATGCAGTTACGGAAATTGTTGATGCCCGTGTGCCTGTGAGCAGTCACAATCCTGAAATTTCAGATATAATTTCAGGCAAACCGCGAATAGTGATTCTCAATAAATGCGATGTGGCAGATGAGAACGCAACAAAAAAATGGATTCAGTATTTCAAAAGTCAGGGTGTGTCTGCAATTGCGGCAGACTGTAAAAGCGGAAAGGGACTTAACCTTTACCGACCTTTGATTAAAGAGGTGCTGGCAGATAAAATTAAATCATACGAAGAAAAAAACATGCAGGGCAGAGCACTTCGTGTTATGGTTGTGGGAATTCCCAATACAGGCAAAAGCTCCTTTATCAACCGTATGGCAGGTAAGAAGCGAGCAGAGGTTGCTGACAGACCCGGTGTTACAAGACATAATCAGTGGTTTGTTATCGGTGACGGAATTGAGCTTCTTGACACTCCCGGTGTTTTGTGGCCTAAGTTTGAAGACCCTGCAGTTGGTGATAAGCTTGCATTTATCGGCTCAGTCAAGGAAGATATTCTTGATGTTGAAAGTCTTGCGGTCAGATTCCTTGAGGTTATGAAAAAAGACTATCCTGAAAGACTGACGGAGCGTTATAAAATCACTGGTTTTGAAGATGCAGAGCCTTACGAAATTCTTGAAATGATTGGCAGAAAAAGAGGTATGCTCATTTCAGGCGGAGAAATCAATACCGAGCGTGCCGCAACGACAATCCTTGACGAATACCGTGCAGGTAAGCTTGGTAAAATCACACTTGACAGTATACCTGAATAAGAATAATTTCATGGGCGATTGTATATCGCCCTCTTTTCGTAGAGAGGAAGAATATTATGGATTATACATTTGAACATCAGGCACAAGAACAAGGCTTCAATGTTGTCTGTGGAGTTGATGAAGCAGGCAGAGGACCTTTAGCAGGTCCTGTTTGTGCGGCGGCAGTAATTCTGCCTGACGGACTTGTGATTGATGAACTTGACGATAGCAAAAAGCTTACAGAAAAGAAGCGGGATGCACTTTACGATGTTATCTGCGAAGAAGCAATTGCTTACGGTATCGCTTTTGCAAGTGTTGAAGAAATTGAAGAAATGAATATTCTTCAGGCAACTTTCCTTGCGATGAAAAGAGCAGTTGAAAGTTTGAGTGTAAAACCCGACCTTGCTCTTGTTGATGGAAATCAAAAGCCGCCTCTTGAAATTCAGGCAAGAACACTTGTGAAAGGTGATGCGAAAAGCCCGTCAATTGCTGCAGCATCAATTCTTGCTAAAGTAACCCGTGACAGATTGATGACAGAAATTGCTGAACAGTATCCTCAGTATGAATTTCCCAAACATAAGGGCTACGGCACAAAGCTCCATTATGAAAAAATTATGGAACACGGCATTTCTCCTGTTCATAGAAGAAGCTTCCTCAAGAAAATTACAGGTGAAAAATAATGAACTTAGGTCTTTTCGGTCTTGAGGGTGAAGAAAGAGCGGCAAAACATCTTAAAAAGCAAGGCTACAATATAATTGCGAAAAATTTCCAGACACGCTTCGGTGAAATTGATATTATTGCAGAGAATAAAGAATATATTGTTTTTGTCGAGGTTAAGGCGAGAAGTGAAAAAAGTATCGCTGAACCCAGAGAGTTTGTGGATTTAAGCAAGCAGAGGAAAATCATAAAAACTGCAGAAATTTATCTTTCTGAAAATCCCACTGAAAAACAACCTCGCTTTGATGTGGTGGAAGTTAAAAGAGAAAAAGGGAAAACTAATCTGAATCACATCGTCAATGCATTTGAGGTGGAATAATGAAGTTTTTTGATCTGCACTGCGATACAATCACCGAGTGCTACGCACAGAATAAATCTCTCAGAAATAATGATCTTGATATTTCTCTTGAAAAAGGAAAATACCTTGATGAATGGACTCAGGTTTTTGCAATATGGATGCCCGATGAAATAAGAGAAATTGAAGCCGAAGAATATTACAGAAAAGTTTATTCAAAGTATAAAGAAGAGCTTGAAAGCGTTAAGACAGTAAAACCTGTTCTTGCAGTTGAAGGAGCATCTGCGTTAAACGGAAAAATTGAAAATATAAAAAAGCTTTATCATGACGGAGTGAAGATTATAACTCTTACGTGGAACACTGACAATGAGCTTGCAAGCGGATGCTTTTCTGAAAACGATAAAGGCTTTACACCTTTCGGCAGAGAAGCAGTAAAGGAAATGATTAAAAGAAAAATTATTCCCGATGTTTCACACCTGAGCGAGAAATCATTTTACGATTTATGTGAAATTACGGATTTCCCTTTTATCGCAAGCCACTCAGACTCTTACGCGATTAATCCTCATGTAAGAAATCTCAAAGATGAGCAGATAAAAATAATATGTGACAGAAAGGGGCTTATCGGTCTTAATTTCTACAACAAATTTTTAGGTTCAGGGGACTCAATTCAGATGCTCATAAAACACGCTGAACACATTCTTTCTCTCGGCGGTGAAGATGTTCTTTCCCTTGGTAGTGATTTTGACGGTTGTAGCATAAACGAAGAACTTAAAGGCATCGAAAAAATGGAAAACCTTTATGCGGTCTTCGGGAACCATTTCGGTGAAAAATTAACTGATAAAATCTTCTATGAAAATGCAAACACATATTTACTAAACAAATAAATTATGATATAATTAAACGAATATATCCAAAAAGAGGGATGTTTAATGAAGTACACAAGCACAAGAAACAAAGCAGTGTCTGTTGACGCTGCAAAAGCGATTTCTCAGGGAATTTCTGAGGACGGCGGACTTTTTGTCCCGATGTCTTTCCCACAGATTTCACTTGATGACATTAAAAAAATGTCAGGCATGTCTTACATTGACAGAGCTAAGGAAATTCTGTCACTTTACCTTACCGATTTTTCAGCAGAAGAAATTGACTACTGCGTAAGCGGTGCTTATGCTGAAGGTAAATTTGACAGTGTTAAGGTAGCACCTGTTGTTCCTTTTACAGATGTTTCCTATATTCTTGAACTTTTCAAAGGTCCTACATGTGCCTTCAAGGATATGGCTCTTCAGCTTTTGCCTTATCTTCTCACAGTTTCTGCAAAGAAAACTGCTGACGGCAAAAAGATTGTAATTCTCGTTGCAACATCAGGTGACACAGGTAAAGCTGCACTTGAAGGTTTCAAGGATGTTGAAAACACATCAATACTTGTTTTTTATCCGTCAGACGGCGTCAGCCCCATGCAGAAATTGCAGATGACAACGCAGGAAGGAAGCAACGTCAGCGTTTGTGCAATTGAAGGTAACTTCGACGATGCACAGAGCGGTGTTAAAAAGATTTTCACTGACAAGGAAATCGGTGCACGCCTTGCTGAAAACAACATGCAGTTCTCTTCAGCAAACTCAATTAACTGGGGCAGACTTGTTCCTCAGGTTGTTTACTACGTTTCAGCTTACTGCGATTTGGTAGCAGACGGAAGCATTGTAGCAGGTGAAAAAATCAATATCGTTGTTCCCACAGGTA
Source organism: Oscillospiraceae bacterium (assembly GCA_015065765.1). Lineage (GTDB taxonomy): Bacteria > Bacillota > Clostridia > Oscillospirales > Acutalibacteraceae > SIG575. The sequence goes on from SVPP01000008.1 coordinate 98,084, forward strand.
ACTTTGGTAACATCCTTGCAGCATATTATGCAAAGCAGATGGGACTTCCCGTAAATAAATTTATCTGCGCATCAAACTCTAATAATGTTCTTACAGATTTCATCAAGACAGGTGAATATAATAAAAATCGTGAATTCTTCACAACAACTTCACCGTCAATGGATATTCTTATTTCATCTAACCTTGAGAGACTTCTCTATCATCTTACAGGCTGTGACGATAAGGCTGTGGCTGATATGATGAATAAGCTTGCAGAAGACGGAAAATATACAGTAAGTGCAGAAGTTCTCTCAGCTCTTAAGGAAGATTTTGAAGCAGGTTGTTGCTCAGATGAAGAAGTAAGTGCAACAATCGAAAAGAGCTTTAAAGAGAAAAAATATCTTCCCGACACTCATACATCAGTTGCTATCAAGGTCTATGAGGATTATGTGGAGAGAACAGGTGACGATACAGTAACGGTTATCGCAGCAACTGCAAACCCCTATAAATTCTCAAAGGCAGTTCTTTCTTCAATTGAGAAGGATTATGTATGCGAAGATGAATTTGAAACAGTAAGTGAACTCGGTCGGGTTTCAGGCGTTAAATGTCCTGAACAGCTGGAATCTCTTAAGGGTAAAGAACCCAGATTCACAGACATCTGCAAGAAACCCGAGATGACTGAGGTCGTCTTTAAAATGTTAGGAATTTAAATGCTTAGCCGCAAGTACCGTTTGATTTGAAGGTTGAGCAGTAAGTCTCGCTTGATTTACAAGCTGTGCTTGAACCTACATCGATGTGACCTGCAACGCATTTCATACCGCCTTCATTGTAAACGCAGTTTTTAGCGTTACATGAAATTTCTTTGATAAGCTCTTTTTCCATTTTTTCTTTCGCCTCCGTTTTTGAAATTGCTTTTTTCAAAGCAACGTTATTATTTGCATATTCTCACATTTTATGCAGAAAGGAAATACTTATGTCTCTGTTTGCAATTGGTGACACTCATCTGTCCTTCGGCTCTGATAAGCCAATGGATATTTTCCGTGGCTGGCAGAATTTTGAAGAAAGACTTGAGAAAAACTGGAACAGTGTTGTGTCAGAAAATGACACTGTTGTTATTGCGGGCGACATTTCCTGGGCAATGAATATTGAAGGTGCAAAAGAGGATTTCAGATTTATTGATAAACTGAATGGCAAAAAGCTTATCATGAAAGGGAATCACGATTATTGGTGGAGTACAAAAAAGAAAGCTGACACCTTCTTTGCAGAAAACGGATTTTCTTCACTTGAAATTCTTTTCAACAATGCTTACAGAATCGGTGATGTTACTGTTTGCGGTACAAGAGGTTGGTTTTATGACGGAGAAAAGGATAACAAAATTCTCCTTCGTGAAGCAGGCAGACTGAGAATGTCAATTGCCGAGGCAAAGAAGCTCGGTGGTGAGATAGTTGTGTTTCTTCACTATCCTCCTCTTAATCAGGAAAAGGTGTGTGAAGAGATTTACAGTGTCCTTGTTGAAGAGGGAATAAAGCGATGCTATTATGCCCATCTTCACGGACCTTCCCATAATTTTGCTTTCACAGGTGAGCGTGACGGTATAAAATTTTCCTTAATTTCGGGCGATTTCCTTAACTTTTGCCCAAAACTCATTGAAAAAAATTAAGAATTTGTGACTAAATGACGATATGTTAATAAAAGGTTGAAATTCTGGAAAAAATTTGATAAAATAAATCAGTTAATATTTACTATGTAAATAAGGATATGGAGGACTTAAAAATGAGCTTGAAGACAGCTAACAAAGTTGAAACAAACGTTTATTCAGTTGAGGTTGAAATTTCTGCAGAACAGCTTCGCGAAGCTACTGTAAAAGCTTACAACCAGAACAAAAAGAAAATTGCAATTCCCGGTTTCCGTAAAGGTAAAGCTCCTAAAGCAATGATCGAGAAGCTGTACGGCAAAAACTTCTTCTATGAAGATGCTCTTGACATTCTCTATCCCGAGGTTGTTGGCGCAGCTATTGAAGAAGCAAAGCTTGAAATTGTTGCAGCTCCCTATGATGTTGAAATCACAAAGCTTGACGAAGAAGGCGCAGCTCTTACTCTCAAGGTTATTGTTAAACCCGAAGTTGAGCTCGGCACATACAAAGGCCTTAAGGCTGAAAAAGAATCAACAGACGTAACAGATGAAGAAGTTGACGCAGAAATCAAAAACCTTCTTGAAAGAAACTCACGTCTCGTAACAATCGAAGACAGAGCAGTAGAGAAGGGCGACATCGCAAACATCAACTTTGAAGGCTTCACAGACGGTGTTGCATTCGATGGCGGTAAAGGCGAAGACTTTGACCTTGAAATCGGTTCAGGTCAGTTCATTCCCGGCTTCGAAGATCAGATCATCGGTAAGGGTGCAGGTGAAGAATTTGACGTTAACGTAACATTCCCCACAGAATATGCTCCTGAGCTTGCAGGCAAGGATGCAACATTCAAAGTTAAGGTTAACGAAATCAAGTCAAAGGAATATCCCGAGCTTGATGACGAGTTTGCAAAAGACGTAAGCGAATTCGACACACTTGATGAGCTCAAAGCAGATATCAAGGCTAAAATCGGAGAAAGCAAAGAACAGAGAGCAAAGGATGCTTTTGAATCAGCACTCCTTAAGCAGATCTGCGAAGGCGTAAAGGTTGAAATTCCTCAGGTTATGATCGACGACAAGGCAAACGAGCTGAAGCAGCAGACAGAACAGCAGATGGCTCAGCAGGGACTTGCTCTTGATATCTACCTTCAGTACATGGGACTTCCTATGGAAAAATACATGGAAGACCTTAAGACTCAGGCTGAGATTCAGGTTAAGACTCGTCTTGCTCTTGAAAAGATTGTGGAAGTTGAAGCAATCGAAGCTACAGATGCAGATGTTGATGCAGAATTTGCAAAATATGCTGAAATGTACAAGATGGATGTTGAAACTCTCAAGAAGTTCATTAATCCCGAAGAACTTAAGAAAGACCTTGCAATCGGTAAGGCAGTAGATTTCGTTGTTGAAAATGCAAAAGTAGGCAAGCCTGCAGCAAAGAAAGCTACAAAGAAAGCAGCTGCTGACGGCGAAGAAAAGCCTGCAAAGAAGACAACAACTAAGAAAACTACAACTAAGAAAGCAGCAGACAGCGAAGAAAAACCCGCAAAGAAACCCGCTGCAAAGAAAACTACAAAGAAAAAAGAGGAAGACGCTGAATAATTAAGGCAATTTCTTCCTAAAATTTAAAAGTAATTATTTAATGGAACAGACACTTTATTTTCTCCGTATAAGGCAGAGATAAGTGTCTGTAGCCAACTATAAAGGAGGCGTACTTATGAGTTTAGTACCATACGTAGTAGAACAGACAAACAGAGGCGAGCGTTCATACGACATTTTCTCTCGTCTTCTGAGCGACAGAATTATCGTTCTTTCAGATGAAGTCAACGATGCAACAGCGAGCATTGTTGTAGCTCAGCTTCTTTTTCTTGAAGGTCAGGATGCCGATAAGGACATCAGCCTTTACATCAACAGCCCCGGCGGTTCAGTAACTGCAGGTCTTGCAATTTATGACACAATGCAGTATATCAAGTGCGATGTTTCAACAATCTGCATGGGTATGGCAGCATCAATGGGTGCATTCCTTCTCTCATCAGGTGCAAAGGGTAAGCGTTTTGCTCTTCCCAACAGTGAGATCATGATTCATCAGCCTCTTGGTGGTGCAAAAGGTCAGGCAACTGAAATCGAAATTGCCGCAAAGCATATCCTTAAAACTAAGGAAAACCTTAACAGAATCCTTTCTGAAAACACAGGTAAACCTATCGACGTTATCGCAAAGGATACAGACCGTGACAATTTCATGAGTGCACAGGAAGCTATGGAATACGGTCTTATTGATAAGGTTATTTATAAGAGATAATTGGAGTAAAATATTATGTCTAAAAATGAAGGCACAAAAAGCTCTGTATTTTGCTCTTTCTGCGGTAAAAGTCAGGCCCAGGTGAAAAAGATGATTGCCGGCCACGGTGTATACATCTGTAACGAATGTGTTGACCTTTGCCGTTCAATTATCGAGGAGGAAATGGGGCTTAACAAAAAAAGACCTCACAGAAGTGAAGTCAAGGTAAAGCCCGCTCTTCCCAAGCCTCGTGAAATCAAAGAAAAGCTTGATGAATATGTTATCGGTCAGGAAGATGCAAAAATTGTTCTGAGCGTTGCCGTTTATAACCATTATAAGAGAATAAATTCCCTTGATGACGGTGATGTGGATATTCAGAAGAGTAACGTGATTATGCTGGGCTCAACAGGTGTTGGTAAAACTATGCTTGCTCAGACACTTGCTAAGATTCTCGATGTTCCCTTCGCAATTGCCGACGCCACAACTCTCACTGAGGCAGGTTATGTAGGTGAGGACGTTGAAAACATTCTTCTCAGACTTATTCAGGCTGCAGATTTTGATATCGAGAAGGCTGAAAGAGGCATTATCTACGTTGACGAAATTGACAAGATTGCAAGAAAGTCTGAAAACCCCTCAATCACACGCGATGTCAGCGGTGAAGGCGTTCAGCAGGCACTTCTTAAAATTCTTGAAGGTACGGTTGCAAATGTTCCTCCTCAGGGCGGAAGAAAGCATCCTCAGCAGGAATTTATTCAGATTGACACAACAAACATTCTCTTTATCTGCGGTGGTGCATTTGACGGAATCGAAAAGATTATCGAAAAACGTGTTGGTAACAACGGAGTTCTCGGCTTCGGTGCAGACGTAAAGGGCAAAAAAGAGAAGAAAGCTGACAATGTAAGAAACAAGGTTATCCACCAGGACCTTGTGAAATTCGGTCTTATTCCCGAAATTGTGGGCAGACTTCCTATTGTCACGGTTCTTCAGGAGCTTGACGAGGATGCACTTGTAAGAATCATGTCAGAACCGAAAAATGCTCTTGTCAAGCAGTATAAAAAGCTCTTCGGTATGGATGAGGTTGAGCTTACATTCGATGACGAAGCTCTTCACGCGATTGCAAAGAAAACTCTTGAAAAAGAAACAGGCGCAAGAGGTCTGCGCTCAATTACGGAAGGTATACTTCTTCCTATAATGTACGACATCCCCTCAGAGGGAAATGTGCAGAGCGTTCAGATCACAAAGGAATGCATTGAAAATGGCGAAAAGCCTATCGTGATTTTTAAAGAGAAAACGGAATAAACTCAACCCCGTGTATCTCACGATACACGGGGCGTTTTGTTATCCTTCAATAATTAAAATTTCCTTAACCTCTTTTGTTTCAAGGTCAACTGCAATGGTTTTAATTTCCTGCGGTTTCCATGTGAATTTACACTTGACATTTAAAATCTTCAAATCAATGTCAGCTTCTGTTTCCTTGCCTGAACATTCAAAGGTTCTCAGAACAATTGCTTTTCCGTCCTCTGAATACTTCATCGCTTGCACAAGTACATTGTCAGCACTGACGGAAAGTCCGCTGTAAGTCATGGGAAGCTCGCCTTTGTGATGAGTTTCCTGATAGAGCTTAAGCGGCATATTGAGAACCTCACTCTCTTTCACAACGCAAGTGAAGTCGTCTTTACAGGGTGCGATGATATATTCAAATTCCTGCTCGCCCTGGTCGATGAAATCAATTTCATTATCGCGGCTTCTCTGGCCGTAATGGTCAAGATAAGCACATCCTCTTGCCATAACCATTCTCATTTCGTTATTCTTCACACAGAAACTGTATTTTGAATTGTTGACAAGTGCAATACCGTCATTTGTACCTTTTTCGCAAACCGCAATCCAGCCTTGTGCAGGCTCTTCCTCACCGTTTGCTTCTTTTCTGATAAATCCGAAAGGCATCGAATAAACAGCCTCAGGATCTTCTATATTCATGGGGAATGAGAGTTTTGCAATTTTATAATGCTCACCGAAATCAAGCTTGCATCTGACTTCAATGTTTTTACTTCCTCTGCAGAGTGAGAAATATTGGATAAGCGTTGATTTGTTGTAGGTTGTAGTAACTTTTATTGTAGCACGAAGATATCCTGTTTCAATAACTTCAAGCTTTGCATCGCTGAATTGGCCGATATCTCTGTTAAAATCAAAAATTCCGTGTGCCCATGTGTCTGTGTGGAAATCATCCTCAATAACAGCTTTTGCAATTGGTGCAGATGCCATTTCTTTACCTGTTTCTTTGTCGATGTAGCTGTCAATAACACCGGTGTGCTTGTTGATTACAATTTTAACCTTGCTGTTTTCGATTGTGTTTTCAGTCACCGTGAATTCGTTTTCCACAGGCTTTGGCTGATAGTTCTGTTCTTCCTTGTAAATAAAATATGTGCCGTAACCGTAAGACTCAAGTTCAACCTCAAACATACACTGCAGGAAGTGACCACCGTCTGTGTAGGGTGCACGGATAAGCTGGAAGGGAACTTCATTGTCCTCTGAATCAAGAACGCCTGAAACCCAACCTATGCCGAAGCATACCTTTGCCTTTACAGGGAAAGAGTGAGGGTTGAAAACAACCATGGGACATCCTTCGCCCTCACGGATCCACAGTCTGTCACGCTTGATTGACGGCCTGTAGTCGAGGAACTTTGTTGTGTTTACTCTCCATGAAATTCTTTCAGCACCGAAAGTTCCTACCTGAAGTGCCGTTTCGCTTGCATATCCGAAAGCATTGTATGCGTCAATGTATGCGGGCTTGATAGAACAACCTGCGAGGATGTCATGGAATTGATTGAACATTACACTTTCCCATGCACGTTCAATTGATTTTGTTTTTGGCTGAGAACCTGTAAGGAGAGTGGACATAAGATCAATTTTTTCAGCATAGACAAGATCGTTTTCAGCACGTCTGTTCAGTTCTTTAACCTTGCTGTTTGCACTGTAGCAACCGCTTGCGTGATGTTGTAAATCTTCATCAACAGTTGGAATATCAATCTCATTTAAATGCTCATTTACATAGTCGAAGTAGTCATCCGTCTTGGCATAAATGAAAACGTCCTTGCCCTCTTCTTTTCTCAGCTTTTCAGCTTCTTCAAGATGCTCGATTGAGGGGCCACCGCCGTGGTTGCCCACGCCGTAAAAAATCATCTGTGGCTGTTCAAGTGACTTCATATATTCCCATCTGCCGTCCTGAATGTCACCGCAGTATCCCATAGGAATTCTGAATGCGAGTACATCAGAACCGTCCGGGCTTGACCAATGATGCAGATTCTTCTTGGGAAGATTGGGCTTTTCATCGTTGTCGTTGGGACGCTGATAAATGTAGTTGTCAATGCCCGATTTTTTCATAAGCTGAGGCAGCATTCCGTTGTGACCGAAGGAGTCAACGTTGTAACCTGTTTTTACAATTGAGCCGAATTTTTCTTTGAAATATTTCTGCGAATAAAGGAAGTGTCTCGCAAAAGATTCGCCGGAAGGAATGTTGCAGTCCGGCTGTACCCACATTCCGCCTGTAATACACCAGCGGCCTTCTTCGTATCTCTGTTTTATTTCCTCAAACATTTCGGGCTCGCTGAGCTCTATCCATTTGTAGTAGGAAGCACATGCTGAAGTGAATATGTAATCAGGGTATTCCTTCATTCTGTCGAGTGCCGCTCTGTAAGTTGATTTAACAAGTGCCAGTCCCTCGGGAACTCTCCATTGCCATACGGGGTCAAGGTGCGCGTTGCCGATAAGATGATAAGTTTTTTTCATGTTTTATCTCTCCTTTTTGAAAGGATTATTTTTCTTAATTATGACAGAATTGCTATATGTTTTCAAGTGTGTCCAATAACCAAAAAAATGGGTATTTACTTGTATAAAATGACTAACTCTCGTTTTTCGAGAATATACCCTTAAAATAAGAGGTGGACAAAAGAACGTTCAAAGATTATAATGAAACCATCAGCTGATAAAAAAACAGAAAAGGTGATGTTTATGAACACAACATTCGGAAAGAACTTGAAAAGGTTAAGGATTTCAAAGAATCTGACACAGGAACAAGTTTCGCAAATGCTGAATGTTTCTGCAAAAGCCGTTTCACGTTGGGAATGCGGTACAACAATGCCTGATGTAATGCTTTTGCCTCGGATTGCAAAACTTTATTGTGTGACGGTTGATGATTTGTATAAGGAAAAGTGCATAGCCTACGATAATTACGCTCAAAGGCTTATGTCTGTTTATGAACAGACAGGTAGAAAAGAGGATTTTTGGAATGCTGAAAATGAATTCGCAAAACTGCTTAAAGACGGCAAATGCACAATGAAAGACTTGTGCCACTATGCTATACTTTATCAGTTCTTTATGCAGGATTGCAAGAAGAAATCACAGGAGCTTTTTGACAAAGGTCTCAGAATGGGATGCGAGAATGATGAGAATACTTATCATTGGATAGAAAGGCAGAAAATGTGTTTGCTTTCAAGCGTAGGTGAAGACGAAACAAACATCCGGGAGTACACGGAAAAGTTTGACAAAAATTCAGATAATGTATATGATTATATAAACCTTTTAGCTGCTTATTTTTTTGCAGGAAATAACGAAAAGGCACTGGGTATTTTTACAGAGGCTGAAAAGAAGTTTGAAAATTCATCAATTCTCTATATTTTCGGCGGAGATGTTTATAAAAGGCTTAAGATGTATGATGAAGCGATGGCGTGTTGGGATAAATCGATATCAATTGATGTCAGTTTTACTGCTGCTTTCTGGTCAAAAGCTGATTGTTTTGAAGAAATGGGCGAATATAAGAAAGCCTGTACAGTGTGGGAAGAGCTTGTAAAATGGTACGAGGAAAAGGGTTATGAAATTGAGGCGGAAGCGCCTCGCAGAAGGCTTGAAGAATGTCAGAAGAAAACAGGGTGATATAATGAGATACATCTGGAAAGATTATGAGCCTGAAAAAATGGACTTTGTCGAAGCGTGGCTTGATAAACATGCGGTCAGAATGACGGGTATGGAAGAGGGTTATCGTAGTGAATATGAATATTGGGCAGGTGAAGAGGAGCATATAGTCGGCGAAAACTTCTGGAGCAAGGTAGTTTATGAAAATGAAAATCCCTTCGCCCTGGTACAGCTTGGCTTGTATGAAGGTGTTGTCACGATTATGGAAACAATTGTTGCTCCCGGAAAGCGTGGGAAAGGCTTAGGCTCTGGAGTAATTAAAGAACTTCTTCAGAACAGCAAAAGCATAATCGGCTTTGATATAGAAAAGGCAGAAGCAGTTATATTTCCAAGCAATATCGCTTCCCGAAAAGCCTTTGAAAAAGCAGGCTTTAATTTCGATCATGCCCATGAAGACGGAGATGCTTTATATTACATTTATGAAAAAGAAATACTCTTCGGAATGAATGATATTTCTGAATTGAATGAGATACCGCAGACGCATGAAATAAGATGTATAGGAATAAATGAAAGAAGAGTTTTCAACAAACATCTGAGACTTTGTAAACCTAAAAATAAAAGATTGTTTTTCAGAGGTGCATCGCAATCTGATTGGAAAAAGTGGTATAATGAGGGCACTGAGTATTATCTGTTGTTTGTTGACGACAAACCAGTTTCAAGGTGTGCAATAGAAAAATACAGCAGAGATGCATGGGAAGCTGCTGATGTGAAAACTGCACCCGAATACAGAAATAGTGGTTATTCAAAAGAAATTGTAGCTTATGTTACTAAGAAGATTCTGAAGCAAGGTAAAACGGCTACTTGCAGAACACAGAAAAATAATCTTCCGATGTTGAAAGTAATGGAGACGATTGGTTATAAAAAATTGCAATGAAAAATCTTCAACGCATATGCTATCACAGGGGCGCCCATTGGGCGTCCTTTTTGCATAAAATAAACAAAAGAGGAAGAAGCATATAGTAAAAAACCACAAAATAAAGTGTGGAGGGGGAATAAAAGTGTAGGTATAGTGGTAAACGCGCGGAAGGGTTGAAAAAGGAGAAAAAGTTTTAAAAAAAGTGTTGACAAAGTGAGTTTGATTTGGTATTATATATGAGCGTTCTCGAGAGAGAAACGCTGGAGACGAAATTGAACAGGATTTCGGAGCTATACGAACCTTGAAAATTAAACAACGAAAGA